>JAJDBX010000006.1 GCA_029261135.1 Nitrospirota bacterium | reverse complement strand
TGATCATTTTCTCGCGTAAGGGTGTCATGATCTCTCCTCCTTGTTTATGAAAATGGCTGTGAAAGACGGACGTCCCCCAGAACGCCCCTTAGAAGATATTTTACGCGATGATTAATGACAGAAAAGACTTAAAAAAGATGAGCTTTACTCAGAGATGAATTTCAAATTGGGATAAAAGTAGTATGCAAAAGAAGGGGCGAAAAACTACCGCGTTAGCGGTTTAGTTCAACACGTTATATCCACGCCCAACAATCAGAATAATCAATGCTCTCAGGAAGCACTTTATGCTCGATAATAAGACTCATCGACTTCAATCTCTCCACAAAACGCTTCACGAGATTCATTCTCGACCTCTATGGCAGTAATCTCACGAAGTCGATGAAAATAATAGGCTCCATTGCTTTTGTTGATGCGAAGCAAAATCGACGCGCAAGCGCCTGTTCTCCCTGAGACAAAATATGCAATTAACTTTTCTTGTTTTGAATAATTTAAGCGACTCTTTCTTATCACGCCCTACATAGAATTTTCTCTGTTATCTAGGACAGCCCCTTATTTTTTTGTGAACTAGAAAATGAATTTCAAACTCATAAATACCCCTTGGCTATTGATGGAAGGGTTATCGTCAGCGAGTCCTCTCCCATTAGAAATATGCAGAAATCGAGAGCCGAAATGAAAAGTAGAATCCGTATTGATCTGGTAGGATATTCCCCCGCCAAATCTTGAGAGAATGTTCCATTGTGTTCCCTGGGGAGGAAATTTATGATCATAATATATCGGGCCCACTGAGGCATCTGCGAATAAGCTGAATTTGTCTAGGGTGAGCATCTGACAACGAAGCATCACAGATGCGCCTAATCCGACAGAATCGGCATTGATCCTTTCAAAGTTGTTTTCTTTCACTGAGTCTCCTTTATTCTCAGCCAAAACAAGCATGCCATAAAGACCCCAATTATCAAAGAAATGATATCCAAGACCGGCATTAATCATCGTTGTCTTCACATCTCGATCGAAATCCAGTGCCGTGTAATGCTCGATTTCGAGCAAAGTATCGTTGCTACCCTTTGAGAAATTAGGTTGATTACTCGCTCCGGCGAGTTGAAGGGATGAGAAAAAAGTGGGGAAAAATATAACGAAGAGTATTGTGAGGGGGTGATCAGTGAGCATTGATTATTTCTCCTTTACTCTCAATAGGTCAGAGGAAAACGATTAAACCGGCAAGATGATCACAACTGGGTTTGGATTATTAAAGCAGCGTGCCTACACTCATGTATTTTGGAAGACTCAGGGGTGTCTTTTGTTATCGGAGAACGGTCATGCTCAATACCCTCTGACGAGATGAGAGGGGTGATCATTCCACTTACCGAAGTACTAAATCTGTAAAAACGGATGTGGCAGCGACTGCGGCATTAATAAAGGGTTTTGGCCAGATACCGAGGAAGATGACACCGCCAATGCTGACGTAAATTGCAATTTTAAGCGGAATGGGAATGTGAATCGGCGTGGTCTCTTTGGGTTCAAGAGAATAAATTTTTTTCACGACGATGAGGTAATAATAAAAAGAGATCACCATGTTAATAAGCGCGACCGAAACGAGAAAAATCAAACCTTGATTCACCGCTGCAGCCACGACATACACTTTCCCAATAAATCCTGCGAGGGGAGGCACTCCCGCTAAAGAAAGGAGGAAGACCAACATCGCAAAAGCCATTAAAGGGGAACGGCGATTGAGACCGGCAAAGTCTTCAATGTCATCTTTATCTGTCAGGTTTTGGAAAATGATCACCACGATAAAAGCACCGATATTGGCGAAAAGATAGGTCAGGAGGTAAAAAAGAATAGATTCAACGCCCATCTTCGTCCCGGCGGCCATTCCAATGAGAATGGTCCCGATTTGGGCAATCCCGGAATAGGCTAGCAAGCGTTTCATATTTTTCTGTGCGATGGCGGTGAGGTTGCCATAGGTCATTGATAAGATCGAGATCGAAACGATCATCCACTGCCAATCGGCTTTCAGTCCCAAAAAGGCCCCGAAAACAACTCTTAAAAAGATGCCGAAGGTTGCCGCTTTGGGCACAACGGAAAGGTAGGCCGTCACCGTGGTTGGTGCACCCTGATACACATCGGGTACCCAGGTGTGAAAAGGGAATGCGCCAAGTTTGTACCCGATCCCGATAAAAACAAAGAGTAGGCCGATGACCAAGCCAAGAGAGGCTTCAGGCTGAATTTCTGCAATTTTCTGAAAAAGAATGGTGCCCGTTGATCCATAAATCAAACTCACGCCATAGGAAATGAGCCCAGCGGAAAGTGCCCCTAAGATGAAGAATTTAATCGCGGCTTCATTGGATTTAAGGTTGTCTCTTAAGTAGGCGACAAGAATATAGAAGCCGAAGGTGGAGAATTCCAAGGTGATAAAGAGAGAGAGAAAATCATTGGCTGAAACCATGAACATCATGCCAATGGCAGAAAAAAGCAGTAGAAAATAATACTCCCCTCGGAAATAAAGAATTTTTTCCAAGGCATTAATCGACCCGAGGATCATTAAAATGGTTGCGAGCAAAATGAAAACTTTAAAAAAGATGGCCAAAGGATCCAGGATAAACATGGTGCCGAAGGACGTGCCTGATGTGCCGTCGATGGCATAGCTGATGAGTTGTAGGGTGATGCAAGCCATACCTGCAATCGAAAGATAGGCGAGTTTGGGTTTTGAAATTTTAGGACAGGCAAAGTCGAGACTGAGAACCACACAGGTCAATAGAATCATCCAAAGTTCTGGCGCGATGAGCGTCAGGTTAAGATCAGCGAGGCTTAGGGTCGGTGGGGTCATGAGTCCGGGTTGTCTCCAGGCGTGTTGGGAATATCGGGTTGTTTGGCGATGGCCGTACCCGGGATGCTGTCAATGCGTGCCAAAATTGGTTGAACCCCTTTTTCGATCACACTCAGAAATTTTCCTGGGAATATACCGAAAAAGAGCGTAAAAAAAACGAGAAGCACTAAAGGAAGGCGCTCGTACCAATGGGATGCATCCTTGACATGTGCCAGTTTCGGGTTGGCTTCGCCAAAAAACATAGCGCGAGTCATTTTAAAATAATAGGCCCAGGTAATCGTCACGGCCAGTGCGGCGATGATGGTTTGCACGGGATACACTTCCCAGGCGCCCATAAAGACCATGAGTTCTCCGACAAAGTTCATGCCGCCGGGCAGGCCGAATGAAGCGGCAGCACCCACCACAAAACAACAAGTCACAAAGGGCATATTGTGTACCAGACCGCCGAGAGAGGGGATATCCATTGTATCGGTTTGATAATAGATGAAGCCCGCCAGTGCAAAGAGCAAGCCCATGGCCATTGCATCGGCGTAAAGAAAAAAGACGGCTCCAGTGAGGCTGATGTGATTCAGGGAGGCCAAGCCTAAGAAAATATAGCCCATATGGGCAACAGAGGAATATCCAATAACGAACTTGGTATCTTTTTGTAAATAGGCCACTAAACCGCCGTACACAATGTTGATGACACAGAGCAATGCGATGAGCGGCATCCATTCTGCGGTTGCCTCTGGAAAGAGATAAAAGCAGATGCGAATGATCGTAAAGTGTCCTAATTTTTTTAGCACCCCGGCGTGCATCATGCTGGCGGCAGGGGGGGCGGCGGCATAACCGACAGGTGACCAGGAATGAAAGGGGAAGATGGCGGCAATTGGTGCAAAGCCGACGAAAATCAAAATGAAGGCAATTTCTTTTATTCCGGTCGAGAGGTTTCCTTTTTCAGCGATATCGATGATGTTAAAAGTGTTGAGTCCCGTTTTGACATAAATGAGCATAATACCCAAGAGGGCGATGACGGCGCCGAGGGAAAGATAGAGGGTCAGTTTCATGGCCGCATAATCTTTGCTGTTTTTATTGAAATTCAGGAAGAAAGAAACGGATTCTCGTTTCTCTTCTCCTTTCATGTTCAGATGACCCTTCATGTCTTTGTACCCTTTGGTATGTCTTCCCCATATCGTGAGAAAAAGATACATCGGGATCACGGAAAGTTCGTAAAAGAAAAAGAGAAAGAAAAGGTCGAGTGACATGTAGACACCCATTGTTGCCGAGCCCAAAACAAGAAGGTTGAGATAAAATTCTTTCAGTCGATCTTTGACATTCCAAGAGACGAAGATACCGCAAAACATCAGCAAGGCTGAGGCCAAAACCATGGGGGTACCGATACCATCGACACCTAAATAGAATGAAATCCCAAGGCGTTCAGACCAAACGGTCTGCTCAATGAATTGGAAACCGCCGAGATTGATGTCAAAGGTATAAAAAAGCAAGAGAGATAAAAGCAGCGAAATACCCGAAAAAGTTACGGCAACCGCATGGACGACTTCTCGCCGCGTATTTGGAATAAAAAACAGAATCGTCGCACCAAGAAAAGGTGAAAACAGAATTATTGAAAGAAGATGGTCGTGCATCATTCTGTCTCCATTTTCTTCGCAAGGGTGGTGACGTGGTTTTTAGGCGGGTTTTGGACTGTTTGCACGCTTGCCACCCGGTCGGTAATAAAGGCGACTGAGCCATCCATCATTTTCAAAAAGGGAAAAGGATAAATCCCCATCCAGAGAATCACAACGACCAATGCCGTACAGATACCGATTTCAATACGGTCAAGATCCACCAAGGTTTTATTTTTAGGGTTTGTGAGCTCACCCATCATGATGCGTTGATAAAGCCAAAGCAGGTAAGCGCCAGCCAAGAGCACACCAATGAAGGCGGGTGCGGCAATCATCAGGTTGCTTTTCATGGCTCCAATTAAAATCATCAATTCACCGACAAAACCGTTGGTACCGGGAAAGGCGAGAGATGAAAGACTGATGATGAGATAAAAGCCTGCCAGGATAGGCACTTGTTTGGCCAATCCGCCGTATTCTTTTATATCTCGCGTGTGGCGACGGTTGTAGAGAAAGCCGACGACAAAAAAGAGGCCGGAGGTGGAGATACCGTGGTTGATCATTTGAATGATGCCGCCTTGAATGCCATTGGCATTCAAGGCAAAAATACCCAATATCACAAAACCAAGATGGCTGATCGAAGAATAAGCAATCAATTTTTTGATATCGTCTTGGGCCAGTGCGAGCAGTGCACCATAAATAATGCCGATAACCCCGAGGATGGACATCAGTGGAACAAAGTAGGTGGATGCCTCAGGCAAAAGAGGCAATGAAAAACGAACAAAGCCGTAGGTACCCATTTTCAAAAGAACGCCGGCCAAGAGGACACTCCCGGTTGTGGGTGCTTCCACGTGGGCATCCGGGAGCCAGGTATGAAAGGGGAACATGGGTACTTTGAAGGCAAAACCAAAAAAGAGGAGCGTAAAGACCCACATTTGTTTTGTCCTTGTTAAAGGGGTTTTGAGTAGATCCAGAAAATCAAAAGAATAGATCCCTGTTGCTGTGTAATGGTTGAGGTAGAGAATTACAAAACCGACGAGCATCAGCACGCTGCCCAAAAGTGTATATAGTACAAATTTTAGGGAGGCATAATTTCGTCGCGTGCCTCCCCAGGTTTTGATGAGGAAATACATCGGGAGCAACATGATTTCCCATAAGAGGAAGAAGAGGAAAAGATCCAAGGCGCAAAAAACACCGATGACCGTTGTTTCAAGGACGAGCAGACAGATGAGGTATTCTTTAAAATAATTATTGATGCCTTTCCAAGAAAAAAGCAGGGTGAGCACCGAAAGAAAGGTGGTCAGGACAACCAGCAAAACACTGACCCCATCGACGCCGACATGGTAAGTAATGCCCAGAGGGGCGATCCATGAAAGACGTTCGACAAATTGCATGTCTGCAGTCCCATTCTGAAAAAAGATGAGAAGCAATGTCGAAAATAGAAAGGAAGCAAGAGTTGCAGTCAAGGCGACCTGTTTGATCTGGTGCTCATCTTTTAATACGGTAAGCAGGACTGCGGCAGCCAAAGGGATGAAGATGACGTAAGATAGGATGGGAAATCCGATCTGGCTGACGGCTAATATTTCTCCGAGTGTACTCAACATGCGTAATGTACTTTCTACTTTGATGCGACCATTAATAACATGAGTTCTTCGCCAAAAAGGATATAAATATTCACTAAAATAAAGATGCCCACGATAATAATCATGGCATAGTTATGTACGGAACCGGTTTGAAGCCGTTTGAATATATGAGCCGCAATGTGGTTGATATAACCAAAAACATTAATGAATGCATAAACGACATATTTTTCAAAGGCATTTGAAATCCAACTGCCGCCAAAGACGCCGCGTCCGACTTCGTTCACGATGCGATCAATGACGCCGACATCAAATTTTCGACAGAGCACGATAAACCATTTTGTCGGACGAATGATGAGTTTGTTATAGGCTTCAATAATAAATTCTTCCCAGAATGAAATCGGCCCTCTCGCAAATTTCATAAAGAGGGTTCCACCTTTTCGATAAAACCAGTCTGTGTCTACACTGATGGTTGAATGGGGACGGAGTTTCTCCACAAAAATAAGAAAAACGATGAGGGCGGTTAAGAGGATTTGAAACTGGATGACGAGATGGCTTGTTGTGAAGGCATGGTATTCCACATCAGGGTAGGGGAGTAGATCCACGAGGTAATGGGGTTGTACCCCAAGAAGAAAACATAATATAGCCGCGAGCCCCATGCCAATCAACATATTGGGGGGGGGGTCAGTGACCTTCAATTTTTTATCGCGTCCGGCGAAAACATTAAAGGGGAGTTTTAATGTGGTTGAAAGAAAGGTTCCCGATGCCGCCATAGTCAGAAGTAATGTTGTGATCGGAAGGTGTGCTTCTGCAGCGCCAGAAATGACCATGCCTTTGCTAATGAAGCCGTTAAAAAGGGGAACCCCAGATATTGAAAACCCGCCAATCATATAGAGCATGGCCGTCCAGGGCATGACTTTCCCGAGACCTCCGAGTTCTGTCGCTTTTCGTTTTCCGGTCATATAAATGACAGAGCCCATTCCCATCATCAAAAGTCCTTTAAAAAGGATGTTGTTGATGGCATGAGCCACAGCGCCGTTGAGAGCCAATTCGGTTCCGATGCCCACTGCAGTCACCATATAACCGACCTGAGAAATAATGTGATATGAGAGAAGTCGCCGAATATCATTTTCCAGAATCGTCATGCCGACGCCAAAGAGCGTCATGAACAGACCGAAGTAGATGAGGATCTCTGCGCCGGGAAATCCTCTGACTAAGGTATAAACAGCCACTTTCGTTGTAAAGGTGGCCAGCCAAATGGTTCCGGTGACACTGCCTTCGGGATAAGCATCGGGTAGCCAGGCGTGAAGGGGCGGCCCGCCGGCGTTGACTAAAAATCCAAATAGCATGAGTCCGCCTGCCCATCCGCCGGCTGGAATGGCATTGAAACCGATGTCTCCGGTATTTGCCACATGAATGATGATGCCGCCCAAGACCATGACGCCCCCGAAGGTATGGACGAGTAGATAACGCAGCCCCGCTTTAGCTGAACGCGGATGGCCGCCAAACCAGATAATGAAAACGGAAGAGAAGGACATGATTTCCCAAAAAAGGAATAAACTAAAAAGGTCTCCCGCAAAAACGGCACCCATTGCACCCCCTGCATAAACAAAGGCAGCGACATGTTCACGTACTGTTTTGAGGTGAAAACCATAGACCATGCCAATGAAGCCAATAATGGCGAAGATATAGGCAAAGACCATGCTGAGATTGTCGACCCGGCCAAAAACCAAGTCCTGTCCCATCAGGTTGATGACGCCATGCATCCCATGGCGGGTGTAAAATAAGACGAAGAATGCCAACAAGGGGGTCCCCAGTTGAAGCAGTTTTCTTTTTGTTTCATTTAAAAAGGGGAGTACCGCCGCCGCGATAAAAAAGATAAGTGCGGGATGAATCCAAGGCATTATAGGATCACCCCCTTTGCCAAAGCCATAAAGTAACTTGGAAATAGGCCGATCAAGAGCGAAAGGCTTGCAGTGATGACTAAGGGGACCACCACAAAATATGGCGCCTCTTTAATATCATCATGATGAATCCCGTAATTGCCTTCTGCATCCGCTGCAGGGTTCTCTGGAATGTGAAAAAAGGCTTTGTAGACGATAGGGATAAAGTAAGCTGCATTTAAAACGGTACTGGCAAGCAGAACAAATAAAATCGGAATCTGGTCTGCGTCTATCGCGCCGAGCGCCAAGTACCATTTCGTAATAAAGCCGGCGGCAGGAGGTACGCCAATCATACTGAGCGTGCCAATGGCAAAAGCGGTCATGGTCCAGGGCATTTTTCTCCCGATGCCGTTGAGTTCGCTGATCTTGATTTTATGTGTGGCCACATAAATAGAGCCTGCACAGAAAAAGAGTGTGATTTTTGAAAAAGCGTGATTCGCGATGTGCATGATGCTGCCGGTCATGCTGTTCGGTGTCAGGAGGGCGGCGCCAAGAATAATGTACGAAAGCTGACTAATTGTAGAATAAGCGAGTCGTGCTTTGAGGTTGTCTCGCGTCAGGGCATAAATCGATGCCATAATGATTGTAAAAGAAACGACATAGGCCGTCGGGATGCCAAGATTTAAAGATTGCATTAAATCCACACCGAAGACATGAAAAATAATGCGAAGTACGGAAAAAACGCCGACTTTCACCACGGCTACCGCATGTAATAAGGCACTCACGGGTGTGGGGGCAACCATGGCGGCTGGGAGCCAGGCATGAAACGGCATGATGCCGGCTTTTGCGATCCCCGCAATAAAAAGGATATAAATGATCGTCAGCATCATGGGTGAGCCTTGGCCAGAAAAGAGCCCTCCTTTGGCAAAATCAAGCGTACCGGTCACATTATAGGTGAGAATGAGTGCCGCCAAAAAAAAGGTTTTAGAGGTCCCGAAGAGGTAGATCATATATTTTTTTGCGCCGTTAAATGCGGTCTCGGTGCCCTTGTGCGCAACCAATGGGAAAGTTGAAAAACTTAAAACTTCGTAGAAAATAAACAAGGTCAGCAGGTTGGCGGAAAAAGCGATGGCCAGTGCAGAAGAGACACTCACTGCAAAGCAAGAGTAGTAGCGGGTTTGATTGACTTCTTTGGCTGTTCGCATGTAGCCGATGGAATAACAGGAGGTGATAATCCAAAGAAATGAGGCGACGGTGGCAAAGAAAAGGCCCAGCGCATCCACCCGAAAAGCGATGTCTAAGCCGGGGACAAATTCAAAAAGTGTATATTCAAAAGTGGCCCCGGCGAGTACAGCAGGTGCCATCGAAATGACAATGAGGAATTTGATGAGGCCGGCGCCCAAGGTGATGGATTCACGAAGGTTCGGGTTTTTATCGGCTTTTAAAATAAACCCTGCTGCGATCAAGGAGATCAATATAGCCAGAAAGGGCCTAATCGTTTCAACAGCTTCCACTAAATTAATCCATCAACTAAAAGAGGTGTTACCATTTCATTAAATTTAATTCATCGACATTCGTAGTCGCTTTTCGACGAAAAAGTACAATAATAATGGCCAAGCCTACGGCGGCTTCTGCGGCAGCGACTGTGATGATAAAAAGAGAGATCACCTGTCCATCGATTTCACCGTATTGATTTGAAAAAGCAACTAAGTTGATGTTGGCGGCATTCAACATCAACTCAATAGAAAATAAAATGATTAAAAAATTTTTTCGAATGAGAATACCGACTAAACCGATGACAAACATCATGGTGGAAACGGTGACATAATACGCTATTGGAATCATTGATTAAGTCTGTCCATATTCAACATTAGTTTGTGGGGACCTTTTTCGCGAGTACCATTGCGCCAATCACAGCACCCAGCAAAATCATGCCAACCACTTCAAAGGGGAGCAGGTATTTGGTAAAGAGTGAGAATCCGATGGCTGCCGTATTGCCCAACTCGGAGACGCTTTCTGTCATTGCAAGGGGCGCTTTTGTAAAAAGAGGTGATTTGAAGAGACCGATCAGGATTTCGATCAGGAGGATGACACCAAAAAAAAGGGCGATCCACACCTGTTTGTGTACAAAATCTTCCGGTTTTTTTAAATTCAGAAGCATCAAAACAAAGAGATAAAGCACCAGAACGGCACCGGCATAAACGACGATCTGGATTGCGGCAATAAACTCTGCATTTAGTAGCACAAAAAGTCCTGCGACATGAAGCAGGGTTGAAAGCAGGGCCAGGGTGCAATAGATCGGACTACGAAACCCGATGGTCATGATTGAAGACAGAATTGTGACTGTTGCGAAATAAATAAAAAAAGCGTGTTCAACCATCAGTTTCTACGACGTTTTCCGGTTTTCGGGAGGAGGGGAAACGATAGCGGTATTCACTAACGATTTCATCCTCACCTTCTTGGTTGTGTGCCACGAGATAGCCCTTTGCCTGGCCATACCACTTTTCGCCGACATCATACAGTTTTGTTTTGTCAAAAATGAGATCTCTTTTGTTTGGTGTTGAAAATTCATACATTTTCGTCATGCCCAGTGCATTCACCGGACAGGCTTCGACACAAAATCCACAGAAGACACATTTTGTAATATCGATGTCAAAGTCTGTTGCAAAACGCCTCACGACATGATCTTTTTCTTCAACCGCACTGACCACTGTAATGCAATTTGAGGGGCAGGCGGCTTCACAAAGGTCACATCCGACACAGCGCTCTTCACCACTTTCGTACTTGAGCAGGCAAAGCGCCCCCCGGTGTGTATCGGGAAATATATTCTTTTCATGAGGATATTGAAGTGTGACTTCTTTGACAAAATAGTGCGCAAAAACCAATTTCAATGCTTTTAAAATTTCCACAAAGAAGACGCGTTTGAGCAGTTTTTTCATGATGCTTCCTCATCCTTGACTGCTTCGGGTTCACTGTCTTCTGTTGTTTCTGATTTTGTTTCAATGACTTTAAGATCTAAATTGGCAGGGCGTTCAAGTGTCACGCTGCCTTTTTTGAAGTAAATGACTTTACTTAAGGGATCAATTTCTACTTTCAAAAGGTCTTTAAGGGGCGGATCGTTAAAATGGAGCGGAAATTGTACCAAGCCTTTCGGTAAATTTTCTGAAACCTCGACGGCAACTTCCAATTGGCCTAAATCTGATTTAATGTTCACCGGATCGCCCGTAACGAGGCCGCCCAGTGCTTCTGCATCGGCTTCACTGATTTTTAAGGCAGTCTTACTGTCAATTTCCATGAGTTGTTTGTCGCGTGTCGTCAATTTTCCGGAGTGATAAAGTACCTGTTCTAAAGATAATGTTGTCGGCGGATCAGACTGGCTTGTCTCTGAGTGGACTGCATAGCGATCTGAAATATTTTCAATGAAGCGCTTGTTTAAATAATTATCCGCTTGAGCAATCGGTTTGTTTCCACGGAAGTATCCTGGAACCATTTTTACGATCTCTTGATAGATTTCTTCGACAGAGCGGTATTGAATCGGGTGTCCAAGATGTTTTGATAAATCTGTAAAGATCTTCCAGTCGGGACGCGCTTCTCCACGCGGGTCGAAGGCTTCTGAAACCCGATTGACCGCTCCGGCGACGTTCGTGTAGCTCCCTTCATTTTCGGCAAAGACAGATGCGGGAAGAACATAGTCGGCCATCTCTCCCGTCTCTGTTAAAAATGGATCTTGGCAAATGATGAGATCGATCTTCTCTAGGGCTTCTCTCACCTTCATTTCAGCCGGAAGAGAAGCCAATGGATTTTCACCGACCACATAGAGCGCATGGATTTCGCCGCGATGCGCCGCTTCTATGATTTCCGGCAGCGTCAAGCCTAAGGCATCGGCCGATGGTTCTGGCAAGGTCGTGTGCCATGTTGATGAGAAGCGTTTCCGGTCTTCCTCAGATGAAAAAGGAATCTGCCCTGGTAGAAATTCGGGAACGCCACCCATATCCACAGCGCCTTGTTCATTATTTTCTTCACAGATAGGGAAGAGACCCGCCCCTTCTTTTCTGATGAGACCGGTTAATAGGGCCAAGTCGATGAGCAGTAAGACATTATCGTAAGCCCCCGGTTTTGAAATAATGCCTTCTCCCCAAAGAAGGACGCCGCGTTTTGAATGGGCAAGCGCTTCTGCCGTTTCCGTAATTTTTTCCCACTCAAGCCCCGTTTGTTCGGTAATGAGACTTTCAGAAATAAGTGCAACCGCATTTTTAAGTGCGTCATAGGCTTCAGGGTAATTTTCAAGAAATTCAGAGTCTACAAATTCTTGTTCAATGACCGATTTGATCAATCCTTGAATGAAAAGGGATTCTGAATTGAGCCCGATCTGGAGTGGTAGTGTCGCAAGATTGAGCATGTTTGTCTTACTGGTATCGGCGACCATCAACTTACCGCCGAACTCCGTCATCGAGGCTTTGGGCCGAAGCGCGGTGATGGGATTTGTTTCTGTCAGGTTAGAGCCAATTATCAAAATGGCATCAGAAAGCGCAAGCTCTTGATGGGTGACGGTGCCTTTACCAATTTTTAAAGCCTCTTGCATGGCCAGCACAGAATTCATATGGCCATAACGTGCGGCGGTATCTATGTTGTTTGTTTCTAAGACTGATCGCATGAGTCTTTGGAAGAGATAAACAGATTCATTTGTACAACGCCCACTCACCAATGCAGCGATTGATTTCCCGCCATGCACTTCTTTAATGCTCTTTAAGCGTTTCCCAATTTCCATCAGTGCATTGAACCAGGACACGGGTTCAAACTTGCCGTTGATTTTTGTGATGGGCTGAGATAAACGCTCATTGCTCATGACATAGTCAAATCCAAAACGTCCGCGGACACAGATACCGCCATGTCCGTCGCCGGGTTCAACATCAAAGCCAAATTTTGAGGTATAGGAGAGTTCGGATGTGACGACTTGAATGTCTTTTTGCGTGGTTTCTAAAGTGATGCTACAGCCATCAGAGCAGAAACTACAGGTGGTTTCCGTTTTTTTGAGTTGCCAGGGTTTGAAGGTGAACTTTGAGAATTTGCTAACAATGGCACCCACGGGACAGACGGCGAGGCAATCCCCGCAGAATTCACAATAAAGTTCTTCTCCTCCATGTGCACCCACATGTTTCTGTTTGTCTTTTTTATAAAAGCAGAGGGCGTCAACGAGCTGCACTTCTTTGCAGACGTTGATGCACTGACCGCAAAGAATGCAGCGTTCCATATTGAAATCGAGCACGGTACTGCGTGTATCTTCAGGGATTTGTTTCCGTTTTCCCTCTGCAATGTCATAGACTTCAAGGTCGTAAGCCATGTCTTGTAGTTCACATTGCCCGTCTTTATCGCAGACGGGGCAGTCGAGCGGATGTGTTTTTAAGTGCTTTTCTACGGCACCTTTTCGGGCTTCGACCATCTTGTCGGTTCCTGTGCTGACCACCATCCCTTCAAGCACTTTTGCTGTGCAGGCGCGGACGTTGTTTTTCTTGCCTTCAACCTCGACGAGGCAAAGACCGCAGGATCCAAAGGGAGAAAAGCTGTAGTGGTAACACATCGCCGGTAGTTCAACTCCGGTTAATTTCACGGCATTAAATAGTGAAGAATTTTCTTCAGCCGTGACCACTTCTCCATTAATGGTGATTTCAACCAACTTTTTGACTGCATCCGGTGCAGCACTTTGCTTTCCGACGCTACTCATCTTTAACGATCACACTCCCCCATCACAATATCGTAGGTGCCAAAGATTGTAATAACATCTGCGATCATATATCCCTTTGACATAAAATCAAATGCGCCCATATGAATAAAAGAAGGGGCCCGAATTTTTAGCCGATAAGGTTTTCCACCGCCTTGGCTCACGATATAAAACCCAAGTTCTCCTTTATGGGCCTCAGTGCCGCAATAAATATCACCTTCTGGTACTTTAAATCCATCCGAATACAGTTTAAACTGGTAAATCATACTTTCCATATCGGTAAATACCCGCTCTTTATCCGGCGCAACCACTTTAGGCAGATAAGCCTTGTAGCCCCCTTCTTCTGGTAGTTGGTCGAGGCATTGTTTGATAATCTTCGTGCTCTCTCTCATCTCTTCCATACGGATCCAATACCGGTCATAAGTATCTCCTTTTTTCCCCAAAGGCACAGTCCATTCGACCTTGTCGTAGGCACCGTAGGGACTCACTTTTCTTAAGTCGTAATCGACCCCGGAACCTCGTAATACAGATCCTGAGAGACCATAATTCACCGCGTCCTCCCCCGAAATAATGGCAATGTCTTTTGTTCTGGCCAGCCAGATTCGATTATTAATCAAGAGCGTGTCATATTCTTCAATTTTAGTATGGAATGTCTCGATGAATTGATAAAGGCCTTCAATAAACTTGGGTGTGAAATCACGTTCAACGCCGCCGACGCGGTACCAACTGGTGGTGAGCCGTGCGCCGCAAAGCTCCACAAAAAGATCAAGTAAGGCTTCTCTTTCCCTGAATGTGTAGAAAAAGACGGTCATCGCCCCAATATCAAGTGCCTGAGTCCCCAACCAAAAAAGATGCCCGATAATGCGTTGTACTTCGGCAACGATGGTTCTGAGATATTCAGCTCTTTCGGGTATCGTAATATTTAGAAACTTTTCAACGGCCCGGACGTAAGCAAAGTTGTTGTACATTGCACAGACGTAATCGAGCCGATCTGTGTGAGGAATAAACTGGTTGTATGTGATGGTTTCTGCAATTTTTTCCACACCCCGATGCAAGAAGCCCAAGACCGGTTCTGATTTAACCACCTTTTCTCCCTCAAGGGTGAGAATTACCTTGAGTACCCCGTGGGTAGAAGGGTGCTGAGGGCCGAGGTTCAGCAGAAGCTCTTCGGTCTTAAGGAGGGGAAGTGTTTTTTTGTCCTCTCGCGTTTCCGGTGTTTCTACAGCCACGTCAGTTCATCCTTCTTCTAAACAGGGAAATCAAAGCGATCTCGCCAACCTCGCCCTTGAATCGGAAAATTTTTTCGAAGGGGATAGCCTTCGTCATAATCATCGGGTAGTAGGATACGTTTTAATTCAGGATGGCCCTCAAATCGAATACCCATCATGTCGTATACTTCTCGTTCTAAAAAATTTGCACCGGCCCAGATGGACGTGACCGACTCAATGGTGCAGTCGTCCTCGGGCACGCGGGTTTTAAGACGGATACGGTGCTTTTTTTTAATCGAAAAAAACTCGTAAACCACTTCAAAGCGCTCAGGATCGTTCGGATAATCCACAGAAGTAATGTGAACCGGGTAATCAAAGTCCAGGGTCGGATCTATTTTTAAAAGCCGGCAAACCTGAAGAAGCCCTTCTCTCTTAATATGCACAGAAAGGTCTCCTCTAAACAAGGTCGCACCTCGATATGACTCGGATGTATCCAGTTGAATCTTTTTAGCCAAAGCATGGTTTTGGCCGTTCTCCATGCCACGCGGTACTCTGAAGGGTTTGATGCGCTTCATGCTTTTACAAACACCTTCTTTTTCATAATTTGATCTTGTAGCCGCATCAATCCTTCCAAAAGTGCTTCCGGGGTTGGCGGGCAACCGGGAACGTAAATGTCCACGGGTATAAAACGATCCACGCCTTGAACGACGCTATAGGTATCATAAAAATTACCGGAGGTGGCGCAGGATCCCATTGCAATGACATACCGAGGTTCCGGCATCTGATCATAAACCTTCCGAATCACCGGGGCCATGCGCCGACAGACGGTACCAGAGACAATCATGAGATCCGATTGTCGTGGAGAACCCCGAAAGATGCCGGCGCCAAATCGATCCATATCATAACGTGATGCAACGGCTGCGATCATTTCTATGGCGCAGCAGGCAAGTCCAAAGACCATGGGCCAAAGCGAACCTTTTCGCGCCCAATTGACGGCTTGATCTAATTTTAATGTGACAAAATTAGCTTCAAATTTCCCGGTTAGTCCCATTCAAGTCCTCCTTTTCTCCAGGCATACACATAGGCAACGAGGAAAAGCGCAATAAAGATAATCATTTCTACTAATCCAAAGAGTCCAATCTTGTCAAAAACAACGGCCCAGGGATAGAGAAAGGCCACCTCAACATCAAAGATCACAAAGAGCATGGCGATAATGTAATAACGCGCAGGAAAAGGACTTCGTGCGTCGGAAAAGGGTTCGCTTCCGCACTCGTATGTGGACAGTTTTTCGGGGTCATCGATTCGAACTTGGACAAAGTAACTGATGACCAGTGTCCCGATGCCGAATACAAGAGAAACAACGATGAAAACAAAGATAGGAATATAGTTTATAGGGGGTGCATTGGTGATCATCTATCTCATAACCCGATTATTCATAATCACGCGTAAAATATGAAAATTTCTCCATTCTAGCCTTAAAAGGCCTTCTCTTCAATAAAGAAAAAGACCCAGTCATTTTTGGGGTTATAGGTCTTTTGAACTAGAATGGCAAGGGGAAATAATCGGGCTTGAGATCCTTTTCAAAGGAAAAGGATCTCAAGAGAAGAAGTCATAAATTGAGATGTTTTTTGAGTATGGCGTTTTCAGCAATTTTTAGATTATCTCCACCAAACTCTTTTGCTTTTTCAAAGGCGCTTGTGGCTTCCGTATGTTTTCCCATACCATCAAGAGAAATGGCGAGGTTAAAGTGTGCCTCTGCAAAATCAGGTTTGGCTGAAATAGCCTCTTGGAAATATTTCAAGGCGGTTTTGTAATGACCTTGAACCAAATGATCGACGCCTTCGTTGTTTTTTGATGCGGCATTTCCAGTGACGGTTTTCGGAGACATAAGTGAGGGGATTTGAGCTTTGGAATTACTGGAGCCACCCCCGTAACACGCAGTTATCAATAGCACGGATAGGATCACTAAAACTGAATGTTTTGTTGAAATATGGTTTTTATGTTTCATAATTGAGACCTCCATTTTCTTGATAAAAATATCGATAGTGCGATGAATATATTGCTTTCAACAAGTCGATATCAATACCACAATATAGGTATTTAGTGGATGTTGTTAAAACAGAATTCCTGTGGAGGGCAAAGAAATGGATGATAGTGTGGTTCCATTTTCTCTATTATTTTGTTTCTTCCTGAGACGGATTCGAAAAATATTCCGCTCGGGTCACTGAGACATCCGAGACAAGCATGATGCCGGGGTAGCGGGGGAAAATAGGCTTTAAAGCGGCAAGAATAGATTCTACTTTTTTCTCTGGCACGACAGTCATCACCATTTGCATGCTGTCTATTTCGTTGAACATGGGGTGTGCAGTGTGAACGCCATGATGGCCTTTTCCAGAAATATTACTAATAATGGTGTATCCTCCCGCCTCGATATTGTCGAGTAGCTCGGTGATAAATCCGACGTGTTCACCTTGGATAATGATTCGAATCTCTTTCATTTGATACAGGATTAATTCAGTCATTTGTTATAGTCCTTCCTTAAAAAATGAGGGTTGTTCTTTTGGATCATGATTCCTTTTCTTCACGCCATGTTCCTTTAGGAAGATAACGGTAAAATTGATTGTTTTCAAGGGCGACGAGATGAACCCATTGGTTATCGAAAAAATCTCGTAATACGCGATGTCTCGAAATTATTTTTTGAATATGTGTTCTAGGCGCTTCAATGATCGTAAAAAGGCGCATGGGTTCGTGGTAAGGCATCTCCCCGTTAAAAACCGTCTGAGAAGGGAGTCCTATGCGGAGATCACTCGTGGAGCCATGCATCACGCCAATCCGGCCTGCCACGTTATGATATATCTTACTGCCGCTGCCGTAGACGTTGTTATCGGTTGAAGAAAAGTAATACCCCATGTTAATCCACTGGCCAACAACTAAGGGGCCTGTCATGATGATTTCTAATAGCTGGCTTGTTGGATCTTCCTTATAATTGTATGAATGGAGGAAAACCCGGCCGTTCATATCGACCCCTTCGATTCGTTGATTTCTCGAAATTACCATGCCCGCATTTCCTGAGAGTCCCCATTCAGGACGCGTTTGGCTCCAAGTCGTGCTTCGGCGGATGACCTCGATATTTGACGCTTCCGGATCGAGTTTAGAGGTGATATCCGGAAATCTGCCGCATCGTTCCTGACTATTCCGCAAACCCGCTTGTTTGAGATCCACCATGAGTTGAGCCAAGGCTTTTTTGTGAGAAGGGGGAAGGTCTTCAATGTCATAGATGACGACCTCATCTGTCGTGGTATTATGCTGTCCTGCGATAAAATGAGTGTCCTCGGGGATAAGGAAGCCTTCAGTTTTCAGGTGTTCCCGTACGTGGGGTTTATTGGCCAGCGCAGCGAATACTCGCGCATTCGGATTGCCTGGGTTTCCGCCGCAAGCTCCGCAATCCAGCGACGCTTCATAGGGGTTGTTGTCGGATGTGCTGCCATGAGCGCAAAAAAGGACCAGCTTCGCGAAATTTTTTGTCAGTCCCATCGCCTTAAGTGCGGTTTTAACGGTAAAGATCTGCTCATTTGGGCTAAAGCCTGTTCTTGTAATTCGCTCCATCCGGGCAGAAGCCCATGCTTCTGTGATGAAATGATCCTCTCTAAGCGTTTGAACAAAATCATTGAGGGCTTCAGGAGTCTCGAAAAAGCGTGTGAGTGTTTGATGTTTTGTTGGGTCGAGAGCTTCTTTGGAGGTGCCTTCCTCCAGGGCCATTTTTCTTAATGTCCCGATTATTTTAGGATCGATTGATTTCTTGTGTCCAGGGTTTAACTTGTACAATGCCTCTTGGATAACGACCTGTTGTTCAGCGGAAATCACCAGTTCGACCGATTCCCGTGTTAACTTGTCGATTGTCATTGTTGTGGCAACCGGAGGGGCAAGGTGCTGTCTTAGCCAACGGGAAAATTTTTGATACGCGCTAGGAAAAAGGGTTTTCCCGATGAGCGGAATGCCGAAAAACCACCCGATAGATTCCACCATGACATATGGGGTGATGACATTTTCTTTAAGATCATGAAGCAGGGTATGGGCCGCATGGATCAATGCGGCCCCAGCGTGATAACGAGGCACTTTTTCTTTCTGGGAAGGCCGCGGAATTTCTTTTACCGTATTTTTGGCTTTTACGACTGCAGGGTATAGATCGGTTTCATGATGGCGATCAAAAGCCATATATCGGATGAAGACCGTAAAAAAACCAGCAAAACCAAAAGTTTCATAGTGCCCAATTTTTTTTAAATGTCTTCGAAAAGACCCTGAACGGACGTCGAGGCAAAAAACCGCTTGCGCATGAGGCCTCTTCTCTTTTAATACTTGGATTTCCTCTGTATTGTTCCTTAGCTTTTTGATGAGTGCTTCTTGGTAGCCGGCCTCAAAAGCCTCAAGCCAAACCGGACCATGTGTGGTTTCCGGTGCGGCGTCAATCCAGTCAATGTATTGCTTCAAGTCTTTTGGATGGCTTTTCAAGAGGGTCTCGGGAGAACAGTCGAGGGTTTTTATGAGTGAAACAAGACGCCATGCCGCAGAGAGAGAAGCCATCAAGACATTTTTTGTCCGTATTTCTTCAACGTACTGATCCGCGAGTGTTTCCCATGCGTGATAATTAGACCTTAAGGGGAATGCGCTCAGATGATCGACAGCTTTTGCATCGCTTGCGGAGAGACGCTTTTCCGTCCTTTCCCGTAGTAAGAATAAGGTCTTCGGATATGATTCAGTAAAGGCTAAAATAGCCTGCATCGTGCCGTCAGAATCCATGAACTCTCGGCTAAACGGTGTAAGTCGTTCACGTTCATACCAAAGCCGAATGGCCAGAACCTGAACGAGATCAATGGGGTAGGCTTCTTGCCACCGATAATCATGATGCTCGGTGCGCCATTTGATAAAGGCAGTCCAGCCGGGAAGCGCCGAAAGGTGCATGCCTAAGTAATCTTGCCATGCTTCTTCCGGAATGCCTAATTTTTCCAAGCTTTCAAGAAGGGCATCTGCTGCGAGATCCGGTGTTTCCAGGAGTTTTTTACGCATCTTGGGAATGCCGCCGAAGTCCCATTCGTGTGAAGCCATTATTTTCCAGGATTGAAACAGCCCCTTCTCCCGGAAAGGAAAAGGCCACGGGGCTTGTCCTTCGTCTAAAAAAGGAAGACACCATTTGATCATCTCTTGATTGATTTTCTCAGAAATTTCTGTCCCAAAAATGTGATCAAACCATCCTGAAAGGCTCAGGCACCGGCCGAGCCCGGAATGGTAGTCCTCCGTAAATGTATCGATTTCCCTTGCAATATCAATTGGTTGAATGGAGGCGTAAAAGCGGTCTGCAATTTTTTTGATCAACAGAGCATCTGAATGGTTTTCGATGCTTGTTTCGAGTATTTCCGGTGAAGGGGCAGAGAAACCATGAATAAAGTGGGCACGCAGAACTTCGAGATGCGTGAGAGTGTGGTTTGCCAAAGAGATTTTATTCTGGGATGCGATGGCTTGAAGTGCCGTATCCAGGTGTTTTTGAAGGATACGGCCCGACTGGTAATATCTCCGATAAATGGGGTTCGAAAGATAGCCTTCCCCACCTTGCTGAAGTTTTCCCTGAACCACGGCTTTATTGAATGGAAGGTCTTCGAGGTCGTGGAGGGGATTCTGCTGAATCAAGGTATGCATCGGCCAGGTTACGGCGACTCGTTCACTCGCCAGTTTAACCAGACCTAGCAATCTCATCCGTGACGTGTCGCTATAGTGTTTCTTCTTTTGTAAGGTCATCTTACAGCTTTCATTAAGGCGACGGGGATTTCATCGAGGTGTTCAAGCCCAAAGAAGGCATCGGGGGCGAGGCCCAAAATGAGCAGAACAATTAGGATGAATGATAGTGCGGTGGTTTCTCGCAGATCCAAATCACGATAAATCCAATTCGGGTTTGATTTTCCAAAAAGTGTACCTTGCATAAGTAAGGGAAGTCGCCATGAAGCAAAAAACCAGGCCAATAAAATAATGGCCAGACTCCAAGAAAAGGTCATCGAAGGGCTGAAGGCCATCGCGATAAAGCCGGAGAAAACCCCGAATAAAGGCAGCCCCATGCCGGCCATGATGAGCAAGACAAAAAGGACGGAAAAGCGCGGCATCACTGATCCGAGTCCCCCAAATTGATCGACAAGTAAATCTCCATAACGTGATTTGAGTGTGTGTCCGCTTAGAAAAAGTCCACAGAGTGCGAAGCCGGCTGAGCTTAGAAAAATAATGCCTGCAGATGGTTTTATGTCAGAACCACAAAGATACCACCATAAGATTGACCAAAAGACGAGGGCGGTTTGAGATAGGATATTTGAAATGCGAATTTGGACCAAGCCGCGCAGGGAAGCAATGATGACACCTAGCATGGCGCAAAACAGGATAACCTGCTTGATCTCATCGGGCAGGAAGGACAAGAGAGGTAGAAGTCCATGTAGGCCCAATACGGGTAGAAAAACGGCCAGAAATGCGGGCAGCACCCCTGATAAACAATTAAGAAGGGAGAGGTATGCCCCATGAAGCGGGAAAAGCGGGAGCAGCATCGCATAAGCCAGGAATAAAACGACCTGTTGGCTTTGACCGGAAAGAGATAAAGAAGTGCTCAGAAAAACGATGCCGGTTCCGTAAAGCCCGACGACCCATCGTGTATTGAGGTCTGAAAAGCCTTTTGCTCGATATTGAATGACGATCAATAGAGCGAAGAGCCCAATTAAAAAAATAAGCCCCAAGTTGTTCGGGTTCAGCAAAAACCCGAGTCCGAGTCCCATGAGGATGAACGTTTCAAAAATGTCAAAGGGAGACGTGGATTCCAAGTGCCGCCCTAAAGTAATGCAGGCGCCTGCTAAAACGACAATGAACGAAAGTGGAAGGGTCACGGACCCTGCAAGAAAATCTGAAAGAATAATAAGGGAGACGAGTTCTGTGGCAACCATCCCCTGAAAGTAAAGCATGAAAGCCTTGGGTTTGTGCCGGAAGATTAAGCCTAAAATGGCCCCTAAAATGGGGAGTATGATCAAAACTTGAGAAAGATTAATTGTGGTCTCCATTAAGGCAGCCATGAGAGATAACGTTTGTCGAGTTTGTGCGCCACTTGGATCACGTTTCGAGAAAGTTTTTGGTAAAAAAGATCGAGATAGAGCCGATTCACGAAAAGGACATAAAATCGTTCTTTAAGCGGATTGATCCATGAGGGCATCAATATCTCTCGACCACGGGCCTTAGCATAGAGAAAAACCCAGACAGAAATAATCGTAATTGAAGTTAAAATGACAAGGGAATCGAAGAGTGCCGCTGGTAAGGCTGCCGCTTCAAAGTATAACGCAGATTCTCCAGGTCCGGGGTAGAGAAAAACGGTAAACAGCTCACCAGCGAAGAGATAGGTGAAAATAATGAGGGCAAGGGCCGAGAGCATTATCCCAATGACCTTCCAAGAGGCAGTCGCATTCATCCGGTAAATGCTGATAATGGCCTGTGAAGAGGTCACCCATCCAAAAAAGAGAAAGATGACTGCGCCGTGCGCCTCGTCATTCAAGGGAATGTGAAAGACGTCGTGGGCAGAAAATAGAATGATCAGAGGAAGAATAAGTGTCACGATAAAGCCCGTGAACCAGATTAAGCGGGAAAAGACCATAGCAGGTTTAGGTCCGGATAAACCTTGCACGGTCTTTGGCAGTTTAGGTGATTTCGGTTCGACCCGTGTTGTATGAATCACGCTTCCGGCACTCAAAAAGAATGAGGCTTTGAAGAGTCCATGGGCGATAAAATGAAAAATGGCCAAAGCAAATGCCCCCAGGCCACACTCCATGATCATGTAGCCCATTTGTGCAATGGTAGAGTAGCCCAGCATCTTTTTGACGTCGTTCTGTACCAGCATCATGCTTGCACCAAGTACTGTCGTAAAGGCGCCGAAGATAAACACAATATTAAGGCTTACCGGGGACAAACCATAAAGGGGCGCAAGCCGGTTCAATAGAAATCCGCCAGAATTGACGATACCGGCATGCATCAAAGCCGAAACGGGGGTAGGCCCGAACATGGTGTCCGGGAGCCAGACATGTAAAGGAAACTGAGCAGACTTGCTCATCGCACCCACAAAAATCAGTAATGAAATTGCGGTGACGACATTGATTTCAATGAGATCGCCGGGGAAGAGAGAAAGTGTAATATTGGAAGCCGACGCTTTTTCAAAAAGGAGCGGAAAGTCGAGCGTGCCATAGTAATGGTAGGCCAAAAAAATACCTGCAAGAAAAAAAAGATCACCCAGCCTAAAAATAATGAATGTTTTAAACGCGGCGCGGCAGGTCTCATGATGGGTGTAGTTGAAAGCCAGAAGAAGGTAGAGCAACCAGCTGATGAGTTGCCAGAAGATAAAAAAGATGATGAGATTCGGGCTCGTCACGAGGCCGAGCAGTGCAAAGGTAATGAGAGAAAGCAGTGAGAAAAAACGCGCATAGCCAGGATCTTGGTGGAGGTATGTCTTTGAAAATACATGAATGATCGTACTGACCCCGGTCACCAAGACCATCATCACTGCCGAGAGACGGTCGATATAAAGACCGAAGCCGAAGAGTGGATTAGCAGTGGCTAGATCAGGGAAAAGGGATGTCCGGATTGGGGGATGGCGCGTCAGGTGATAGAGGGTCAAAATGGAGATAAGAAAAGAAATACTTTGAGCGGTGATTCCAATTTTCGACACTTTTTCACCGAGACGCCCCGACAACAGCGGGATGAAGAAGGCTGCAAAAAAGGGCAAAATCAAAACCAAAATCGGAATTTGTGTATTCATATAGGATTATGCCTAGTCTCGGGAAATATTAAATAACAGGTGAAGGCCTCTCTTCAAGAAAATTATAAATTTGAAGTCTGTCTCAGTTTTCTTGAAAATGTACTGAAGTTAAAACGAAAGAGCTGAAGTGAAATCACATCAAAGAAGCGTACATGGTATATTAATAGAGATGGGATTGATCTTATAGGTTAAAGAAGGTTGTGAAGGATATGGGAAAATTAAGGAAAAGAGATTGAGTTTGTCTGGAAGCACCTTCTCATTTTGAAACACATTCAAATATATGAAAATAAATACCTTATTCTTTTATCGCCTTCTAAGCCTGAACTTGATAATTGCGTATTTTTTAGAATTGACAAGCCTTTCAGTGCTGACTTATGATGTTAAAAATTTGAGTTTCAATTATACATTTCCTGCTAATGAAAATAGTTATCGTAAAGTAGCAATCTGGTGATTAATCTAAAGGAGTTATAATGGCGCAAGTTAAAGAAAGTTCGTATGCTGTTGTTCCGGGGCCGGAAGGTATTCTTCCACCTGCAGCGACTATTATGGGTGTGCCTCTCCCTGAAGAAGGTGAGGGTCTAGTTGAGGGGAAAATTGTAAACGAAGCCGAGGCTCTCGAAAAGGCGGCAATTGCCTTGTTGACTCGAAAAAATGCCACGCTTTTCCCCGGTCCTCTGGTACTTTGGGGTTGGAATGATCATACAAATGATAAAGCCAAGTATTTTTTTGATGTGGCCCATGAGTTGCCTGGCATACGGATTATTCCCATGCCGGACTACCGTCCAATCTACCCGAAAATTGATCCGGAAGCGGTGATCAACCCCTGCCATCCCAACCTGACCATTTGGCATAATAAAATTGAAGCCTGTGTTTTTATAGGTGTGCATTGCCACTACGCGAATATTACCCTGAGGATGGTGCGTGCGGGAACGAACTGTTACACCATTGCACTCTGTGCTGAAGCGGGTCATGAAGATGCGATGTGCTCTGTCCCCAATTTTGACATTGAAAAACTGGTACGTTTTCGTGATGCTATTATAAAAGTTAAGAAAAATGGGATTAAGCCCTTGTACGAAGGAAAAGGGATTGTCCCAACCGGATGGGCTCAAATATCAAGATTGTCTGGAGGAAATATTGAAAAACCCGAGGATGAATCAGTCGGAGCGGGTGTGACGGCTGCTTTTGCTCATGAATTAGAAACCGGATTAGACGAAACAGCCGAATAAACGGCGGGAGGTTAAGTAATGAGTGATGGAACAAAAGAAGCCACAACGCCTCAGTTGAGGCAAGATGATCCGAGAGATCGTGTCGCTTCGCCCCCAGCACCAGGAAAGGAAGAAATTGAAAAAGAGAAGAAGGGCGCTGCCGCACAACGTGTGGTTGATCCTGACTATCTCATTTTAGAAGCGCCTCGGAAGAAGGAGTTTATTACGGGAAGTGAAGCCGCGAAAGAGTCGATTCGCCGTGCAAATGTGGATATCGCCATTGCTTATCCGATTACCCCTCAGAGCGAAACCATGCAGCAGGTCGGTTATCTTTACGCGGAAGGCTATATCAAGGATTACTATCGGGGTGAGGAAGAAATTGGCGTCATGTCAGCGATTGCCGGTGCGTCTCGATCTGGGGTTCGTTGTCTCACCGCTACGGCGGGACCTGGTTTAATGCGTGGCCTTGAGGCGATTGTCTCATGGCCGGGGGCACGACTCCCTTCGGTATTGCTCGTGATGTGCCGCGTCGTGAATACCCCATTGGCAATACAGCCGGATAATGTCGAGATTTCCTATCTTTTAAATGCCGGCGGCATCGTGCTTCATGGTGAAAATCAGCAGGATTTTTATGATTTCCCGCTTGTGGCATTCATGGTGAGCGAAAAGCCAGAGGTCACACTTCCTGCGGCAGTAGCCGTTGATGGTTTTTTTGTGACACACGCACGTGGCTGGGTCAGTATGCCGGCGGAAGATATCAAGTTGCCGCCCCGTGATTGTTATCATGAAGCCGTTCCGATGATGGATAATGAAAATCCGCCGATACGAATCGCGCGTGATGCCCCCATCCAAAAATCAAACTTCATTTCTTATCAGATGCATGCGTCGTGGCAGCAGGAAATTTGGTCTGCGCAGGAACGTGCGAAAAAATGGCTTGATCGCTGGTTGGGGGGACTGATTGAAATAGTCAATCCGACAGCAAAAACGATGATTGTTGCATCCGGTGCTGCGGTTTCCCAAGGACGTGAAGCGGTGCGTCAGGCTGGAGAACAAGGCTTGGATGTGGGCTTAATTAAGGTGAAATCACTTCGGCCTTTTCCAGGGAAAGAACTTGACGAGGCGCTTGATCATGCGGATAAAATTGTTGTGCCTGAGTTTAACTATGTTGGATGGTTATCGAAGGAAATCAAAGCCAACATTAAGAGAACTGATCGTGTCGTTGGTGGCCCAAGGGTTTACGGTGGTATGACCATGCCGACAGAATTGATTTTGGAAACGATTAAGGATTCCAACGAGAGATAAGGGAGGTTATTGTATGTCTTTAAAAACAATTAATGCTGCACCAGGTTTTCAAGATTACTTGCCAAAAGAATACCAGGATTTACTAGAAGATGGTCCATTTTTTAAACAACGAAAGGTTTCAGAATTAGGGTCTTTTAAAGAGGTGATTGAGGAGCATCCGATGTGTTCGGGTTGCGCCATGACGCTCTTTATTCGCCTCGTTTATCTAGGACTTCCTAGCCTTGAGCATACGGTGATTTGCGGTACAGCGGGTTGTGGCCGGCTTGCTATTTCACAAGGGGCAGTGCCTTTTATTTATGGGAATTATGGTGATACCAATGCGGTCGCAAGCGGTCTTAAAAGAGGTCTTGATATTCGTTTTCCTGATACACCAAAAGATGTCGTTGTAATGGCAGGTGACGGTGGCCTTGCGGATATTGGTTTTCATGGGGTCATGCACAGTTGGTTTAGAAAAGAAAAATTTACGACCATCATGCTTGATAATGAGGTGTATGGGAATACCGGTGGCCAAGACAGTGGCATGACCCAAAAAGGCATGGTCATGAAGATGGCACCGACCGGTAAAAAGTTTGAGAAAATGGATATGCTCGGTCTGGCAAAGACGGCAGGGGTCGCTTACACTGCTCGGATTGCCCCGACAAACCCGACTCGTGTGGCCAATACGGTTCGTAAAGCTGTTCTGATTGCGCGCGAAGTGGGGCCAACCTTCATCCAAGCTTATACGTCATGCAATATTGAGTACGCGATTCCAACGCCCAAGGTAATGGATGATGCGAGAGACGTCGAAAAAGATCGCTACGGCTTTGTGGAATATTTTAGTGATGATGCAAAAGCCTATTGGGAGGAGAGCGAAAAAGAAAGAAAGCGTCTTCGTAAAGCTGAAAAAAAGTAATCTGAGTAACAATTCGAGGAGGAAAGATATGTCAGTACCGAGCGCGAAGCGGTATAGTGTACGAATGGCAGGGATTGGTGGCCAGGGTGTTGTGACCGCTTCTCATGTACTAAGTAATGGTGTCATCATCGATAAAGGTGAAAGTACAATGGTGCCTTTCTTTGGTTCTGAAAAACGGATGGCCCCAGTGGAAAGTTATGTCCGAATTTCAGAAGATGTGATCTATGAGATTGGCGAAATTATTTACCCTAACGTCATCGTGATTTTTCATACACAAGTGATTACCCACGGAAAATCCTATACGATGCCCTTTTATTGGGGATTGAAACCCAACGGGGTTGTGATTATTAATAGTGAAACAGTTGTCCCGCTTGCCCGAGACCAAGAAAAAGAATTAGATGATATGAATGCCAAGGTTTTTCACGTGCCTGCGTCGAAACTTGCTGTTGATGTAGCTGGGACAGAATTGGCGACCAACATGGCCATGGTCGGGGCAGTTGCAGCGATTTTAGGCATGCCGAGTCCATCTGCGATAGCGCAGTCCATCAAGGAGCGTTTTGTCGGCAAAGGGATTGTTGTTTCGGGTGGTACAGCTGCGCTTGACAATGTTATTGAACGAAAATTTGCAAAAAAAGCAGAGCTGGTGGCAAAGAATAATGATGTTGCACAAGCCGCGCGTGATTTTGCCCTTGAAAGAAGTTGGGATAAGTTGGCTGCCGAAGGTATAACAAAAGCCCAACAGTCTGCAGAGTCTGCAACTGTCGGTTAAGTTTTCAGTAGAAAGCAGGAGGACGATTATATGTATTCAGTAGCAGATATTGATGTAGAAATTTGTGGTGCCACAAAATGCCGTCTCTGCACACAATTTTGTCCTGAAGGAAATACCATTCTTTATGACGAAATCCGAGGCACTGCATACGTTGCAGTTGACCGTTGTAAAGGCTGTGAGATATGTGTGGGCATCTGTGATGATTTAGCCAAACATCATGCGATTAAAATGGTTCCAATTGACCAAATTAAAGAGGGATTTGAAATTAGTAAAATCGGTTTTAAAAGAACGCTTGTTGAAAGCGAGTAGTGTTATTGGGGGAACATGTTTCACAAATAAGGCAGATAAATGCAGTGTCTTAAATGTGGGCATGAAAATCCCCCAGAACTTCCCTGGTGTGATCGCTGTTTAAGCCCGTTTCCTTCATCTAGACCCCGCATATTAAATTGTCCTGAATGTCGTCACGAGAATGATGCGGATGCCGTTTATTGTGAAATCTGCCATGAACCACTCCGTCCCGGGCAAACGGAGTGAATCCGACGCTTCCTGACATATTAGAAGGTGAACTGGATATTGTTTTTGTGGGCATTAATCCTGGACGATACTCAGCCAAAATGGGGCATTATTATGCCCAACCGGCAAATCGTTTCTGGCACATCCTTTTTCAGAGTGGACTTATCCCTTCTCCCTTAAAACCCGACGACGATTGGAAACTTCCCCGCTTTGGAATGGGATTAACAGATGTCGTCAAGCGCGTCACACCCGGATCAAATGATTTATCTCTAGCAGAATTGAAAGAGGGTGGTGAAATTCTTCGTCATAAAATAGGATTTTATCAGCCTCGGGTTGTTTGTTTTAATGGTCTTACGGGATATCGTGCCGTATTTCAAGAGATGGGTGGCCTTGGATTAAAATCACATAAGATCCATAAAAGCAGTGTTTTTGCTCTTCCATCCACAAGTCCGAGAAATACCCACTATACAAAAGACAAGTTAATACTGCTTTTAAAACAGCTCCACCAGTTTCAAGGAAAGAATTTGCTTTAAACCCGGTATTGTCTTTAATAAAAAGGCCCTTCCGATTTAATCGGAAGGGCCTTTTTTAGAATTATTTCAGTATATTAGTTGTGTTTATTCGCCTGCGCTCGGTTTCAAGACAATAAAGAAAGCACGGCCTTCGCGTGTGACCCGCATCAAAATCGTTTCAGTTTCTTTTGTCTCTTTCATCACTTTATTAAAATCCTTTGCACTTGCAATTTTCTGCCGGTTGACTTCTTTGATTAGATCGCCAATTTTTAAGCCCTCCTGTTCAGAGACGCTATTTTCATCAACATTTGTAATAATGGCACCTTGATCTCCTTCTTTAAGGCTATATTGAAGGGACAGTTCATCTGTAATATCACCGACAGAAAGTCCAAGGAAGCGCTTCGTTTCCCGTGGAATGGATGCGGTTACGGTGTCGTCTTTTCGTTCGACGAGTAGAATAGTCAGCTTTTCATTTTTTCCGTCACGTAATACATTAATTTTAATTTTATCACCAGGGGTATAGCCGGCGATGACACGGGCGAGGGTATTGGGTGTATCAACCACTTTGCCATTAACCGAGAGGATAATATCTCCAGGCTGAATTCCGCCCACAGAGGCGGGATCCCCATCGAAGACTTCGTTAATGAGCACGCCGCTTTCTTCCTTAACTCCAAATTTTTGGGCCAATTCCGTGGTTAAAGGTTGAATGCCAACCCCCAGCCAGCCTCTGCTGACGCGTCCTTTATCCCTGAGTTGGGTTGTCACGGATTGGGCCATATTTGAAGGGATCGCAAAACCAATTCCTTGGGCAAAATTAATGATCGCCGTATTGATTCCGATCACTTCCCCCCTAATGTTAAAAAGAGGCCCGCCTGAGTTTCCCGGATTAATGGATGCATCGGTTTGAATAAAATCTTCATACCTGGAAAGGTTGACATTTTCCCGGCCAAGGGCACTGATCACACCCACTGTTACGGTACGGTCTAGGCCAAAAGGGTTTCCGACGGCGATGGCCCATTGCCCGACTTTTACTTTCGATGAGTCGCCCAATTTAACAAAGGGAAGATCATGATCTGCTTCAATTTTTACGAGCGCCAAATCTGTGTCTGGATCTTTCCCGATAACTGTTCCTTTGAACTTCCTTTTATCTGAAAGGCGGACTTCCACAACCGCTGCTCCGCCGACCACATGGTTGTTCGTAATGATATATCCTGTTTTGTTAAAAATGACACCGGAGCCTGAGCCGGGAGGGGCTTCTCGAGGGCCACCCCGCGGTTTATTGGGGCGGGAAGCGGGTGGGCCGGATGTCGTGGGTGAAATATTGACGACGGCCGGTTTTACCTTTTCAGCAATATCGATAAATGCGGATTGAAAGAGTTCAATGAGTTCAATGCCTTTATCAGATTTACTTTCTGCCGAGACCTCTCCTGGCATCGCTGGAAATAACAGCGCCATTATTAACATAGACTTGAAGACAATGAACTTGGTCCGCTTGATCATAACCTCTCCCTTCATAGATTAATTGAGATGTAACGTAATTGCATATTGCCCTAAGTATAAACAACAAATAGATATTTTACAATCAACCTCCGTTCCTTTATTATCAAATAAATGGCTATCCCAAAAAGGTAGGTACTCAAAATTCCTTATATTCTTACTTAATTTTTGTTATTCTGGTATTTGACAGGTTGTAGGATATTATATAGACTTCGACGAATGCTGGACAACATGATCCTTCTCTAGTCACGTCACTTAAATCTCATGATTCAAAATCAAAATGAAAAAATGATTGATGTACGGCCTGTGATCAAAATAGCCGGAGCGGGTCCTTCTGGTTTGACTGCGGCCATTTGTCTTGCACGATCAGGTCTTTCTGTCGAAGTTTTTGAAGCGAAAAAAGCGGTGGGTGATCGCTTTATTGGCGATTTCCAAGTGATTGAAAATGCCAGCTTTAAAGAAGATGCGCTGGATATGTTCAAACGCATGGGGATTCAAAATAATTTTTTTTTGAAACCCGTTCATCAGGCGGTATTTTATGACCATCGTTTGAAGCCTTACCCGGTTCAGAGCGATTGCCCTTATGGTTATTTCATAATGAGAGGCCCGGGAGGGGAGACCCTTGACCAGGGTTTACTCAATCAAGCGCGATCAGCTGGGGTTAAGATCCATTACGGTAGACGTGTTAAACCGGAAGCAGTTGATATTGTGGCCACAGGGCCGGCGGTTGCAGATGGACTGGCAAAAGAGATGACTTTTTCCACAGATCTGCCTGATACGATATCGGTTCTTTTTGACATGGATGTTTCTCCGGGGGGATATAGTTATCTTTTTGTTGTGGATGGCCAAGCGACATTTGGTTGTGCGATCACCCGTGATTTTGATGGGATTAAAAACTATTTTGAGATTGCACTGAAGCGCTTTCAAACCATTCAAACCTTTGTCATCAATCGCCCGAAGTTTGCCTATTCTTATATGAATTTTTGTTTAAAGTCTTCTGCAATGGACAATGGAAAACCCTTTGTGGGAGAAGCGGGTGGGTTTCAAGATTATCTTTTTGGTTTGGGGATTCGATATGCGATAAAAACAGGTTATGCTGCGGCGACCAGTATTCTCGACAATGAAAGCTACGATATACTCTGGCAGCAAGAAATTGGCAGCGCGCAAGAGGTGAGTTTGGTGAATCGCAGCCTTTATGAAATAGGGGGAAATTGGGGGCTGGCCTCATTTGTAAAACGTGCTGGTCGTCGCGATCTTCAAACCTACCTTGCGAAATGGCACAAGCAGGCACTGTGGAAAAAATTATTGCTGCCGTGGATTAAGCAGTTTTGGGAAAAAGAGTCACGTTGTTTTCATCGCATTCCCGATCACTGGTGTCGTGAAAAACCTTTAGCCTCCTCAAAGACTGAGCTTGGGCCATTGAAGGAAAATAGGCCAAGCTCTCAAAACACGCTACTAAAATGACAAGGTCCCTTTCTGAAGCTTACGATTATTGTAAAAAATTGACCGAAAAGAGCGGCCCTCATTTTTCTGTCGGCTTTCGCTTCCTGCCCTCGGCCAAACGACAAGCCATTTATGCCGTGTATGCCTTCTGTCGTTATGCCGATGATATCGTGGATGAATACCAAAACCAGCCCATTGAACCTTTGCTGAAATCTTGGGAAGAAGAACTTGAACGTTGTTACAATCAGGAACCCAGTCATCCAATCACGATTGCTTTGGCAGATGCCAGTCAACATTATCCAATTCCCAAAGAAGGATTTTTAGGTTTGATTGCGGGATGCAGGATGGATATCGAAGTCAGTCGTTATCAAACTTTTAAAGACCTGATGGTTTACGCAGACTTGGTGGCCACAACCATTCGAGATCTTTCGCTTCCGATTTTCGGTTACTCTGATCCGAAAGGCATCTCGCTGGGCCGGTCTCTCTCGACTGCACTTCAGTTGACCAATATTGTTCGGGATCTTGGTGAAGACTTGGATCGAGGCCGCATCTATCTTCCTCTGGATGAAATTAACGATGCAGGGTATTCAGAAGAGGCACTCTGCAAGCGGGTCAAAAATGATGCGTTTTTAAAAATGATGCGTTTTCAATGTGAGCGCATTCGCGGTTATTTTGATGAAGCGATTCATTTGATCCCCATGGTGGAAGCAGATTCCCGACTTGCAGTTTCGCTGATGCGCAATGTGTATGTGGCGATGATTAGTCAGATAGAAAAAAAACCCTTTGATGTGCTTGATCGACAAATTCGACTTTCCTTGGCAGATCGGGGAAAGGTTGTAACGAAGACCCTGCTTGAAAAAATAAGATGATTGAATTTCTTTAATTCCACGTGGCAAGCCCTCAAAGAAACAAAGAAATTAAATGTGTTAGAATTTTATGCCCTTGTTTTTTTCGATTGTTTTGAAGATGTCTCGCCAACTGATGATTCCAAGCGGGTTGTTTTCTTCATCGACAACAGGGATACAAGAAATACTGTGTTTGTTGAAAATTTTTATTGCGTCAGAAACCTTTGCATTTTCTTTTAAAGCAATGGGCTTTCTGGTCATCACTTGGTGTACCTTTTTGCCAAGGGTTTTAATGTCCAGGGCTGTTTCAGAGGCAGTGCCAATATTGGGGCTTATGGCTTTGAGGAGATCTCTATCTGAAATTACCCCGCACAATTTCCCAAGTTCGACGACAATGAGATGGTGGAAATGAGAGTTTTCGAAAATGGACTTCACTTTAAGTAGTGTATCATCCATTCCGACAGTGACAGGGGGCTCGCTCATTATTTTGTCAACGTTCATGAATCCTCCATAGTGTACACCGTTCTGTCGAACGATTGCCCTAGTTGTGTGACCCCAGAAAACAAAATTAATGACATTATACTGAATCTTTAAAAAATTATCAGTTTATTCAAAATAAACCCTTTTCAGTTTTGGTATTGTCTGACTTCAGTGCGCTAGAAGCAAATGGAGGGTTCATCTTATTTTTAACGCATTTTGCATGTAAGGTGGCGTGAGTGATCTCAAGTAGGGGAGTAGCTAGATATTTTTTCTGAATATTTTCACAGGGTACGGACGAACAGACCACGCTTTATTTTTAATGCTATCGGTGAGGTCTTTTTGTTAAAATGGCATCCTTTAATTTAATTTGGCATGAGGGCTGATTCAATAAATTCTTTTCAAAGAAAGCATAAAGGATGACTGCATGATTATCGTAACGGGTGGCGCAGGTTTTATCGGAAGTAATATCGTTAAAGGATTGAATGATATTGGGCGAAAAGACATTATTGTCGTCGATAATTTGAAAAATGGTTTTAAATTTAAAAATCTGGTTGATCTTGATATTCTTGACTTTATAGACAAAGCAGATTTCCTGTCTAAGATGAACACCTATGAAGCATTTTCAGGATCGATTGAAGCCATTTTCCATCAAGGGGCCTGTTCTTCAACGGTTGAGTGGGACGGTCGTTACATGCTTCAAAATAATTATGAATATTCCAAATCAGTGCTGGCCTATTGTCTGGATCAGCAAATCCCTTTGATCTATGCCTCATCCGCCGCCGTGTACGGCAAAGGAAAAACCTTTAAAGAAGTACGGGAATTTGAGTGTCCCTTAAATGTGTATGGTTATTCTAAATTTCTTTTCGATGAACATGTCCGCCGTATTTTTCAGGAGGCAAAGAGTCAAATTGCTGGATTCCGCTATTTTAATGTTTATGGGCCTCGAGAAGGGCATAAAGGCGGCATGGCCAGCGTTGCTTTTCATTTAAATACCCAAATACAAGACGGGAATTCTGTGAGATTATTCAAAGGTAGCGGCGGATATGGGGACGGGGAGCAGCGGAGAGATTTTGTTTGCATCGATGATGTTGTTGCGGTCAATCTTTGGTTCTTAAAAAATAAGAACCATTCTGGAATATTTAATTTGGGCACTGGTCGTAGCCAAACCTTTAACGAAGTGGCTCAAGCCGTCATTGGATGGCACACAAAAGGAGAGATTCAGTACATCCCATTCCCTGATAAATTGCGCGATGCTTATCAGAGTTTTACGGAGGCAGATATTTCTACGCTTCGCAACATCGGATATACACAGCCCTTCAAAGATGTCGAAGAGGGGGTGTCATCCTACATGGCCTGGTTGAATACCAAACCCTAATCTCGTCAAACACCTGCTCAGAATCCATATTACTTCATGTCACAAAAAGACAAAGTGATCAAGCGATGAATCTTTACAGAGAGAATTAAGGAAAATATCTTAATGAACTTTTTCCGTAAACTTCGATCTTATAAAGTGTTTTTAAAGCTGGAGTTGACTTGAACTTGAGCAACTTAGAGGCTTTAATTTTAATGGTTTCACCTGTTCTGGGATTTATTTACCTGCGGCACGTTTTGCCACAGTGAAGGTTCCTAAATTGGGGTAGGGAAAATGACCATTTTTTTTTGATGGATTGACTCATGATAAAAAAACGTCAGAACAGTCGCTTCGATCGCTTTTTTTGAAATACCGTTTTTTGATTGAGGTTTTGTAACTGTTTCAATAAATTCCCGTTTTGTCATTATAATCTCATTCGTAATTAAGTTATAAGTAAGACTTTTTTATATTTGTCATTTAAGAAATCGGACGGGATTCTACCCTTTTATGATATCAATATCAAAAGGAGATTATTTTTTCTTTGATCGTCGCGCCAAGGGTGATGATGGCGTGAACGAGCTGCTTGAGTGGCACCGCTGTGACTTGAACGATATCGTAGTAGTCCAAGAGAGAAAGACCCACAAGCATTGTGGCGATATACCCAACAATTCGAGTCAACATAAAAAGTCCCGTATTAATGAAGTGAAGTTCACTCTATCATAAGAGTCGTAACCTAACACAGAGGAATGATTTTAAAATAGAAAGCTCATGAAATGAAACAGTTATTTTTCTGTTTTAATGAATGCTTCGCTAAATTGTGTGGCTTGCGCGGCACTCATATTACTGAGGATTTTTGCGGCTTGTTTTTCTTTAATCTGCCTTAATACACTTAAAGCGGTCTTTTTTTTCATCTGTCTGATTCGGTTTGCGGCTTGTTTCGCATCCATAGACTGGTAAATTTTAGCCAGCCGTTTAATCCGCTTTTCTTTTTCTTTTTTAAGTGCCAGGGTATGTTCAGATTCCCTCAAATCAACAACTTCCTTTAGCTTGATATATTCATCCAGCATACTTCTAATTTCTTCTTCAAGAAGATTGAGCCGTGCCTCACGTTCGACCACATTTTGCTCCCGAGTATCAATTTCTGTATTCCGTTGTTCAACCGCTGAGAGAAGCGAAGCGGGTGTTTTAATCTCCTTGGCCCAGGTGGATTGAGCGAAAAAGAATGTAAAAAAAAATGCAATAATGAGCAATGATATCGTCAATCTTGCCCAAAGGGGATAAGATGTTTTTAATGATAAAATGTGTTTCATTTCAACTTCCTTTGCATTCGCCCAGCAACTTCATCAAGCATGGCAACTTCTTTTTTTCTAACAGATTCTAGGTAGGCTTCCTTCCTTCGTGTTTCTACTTTTTCAACAATTTTTCTTTCTTGAACAATTTCTTCAAGTTCTTGACGTTTTATTTCTACCGCTTTATCTTGAAGACTTATTTTTTCCTCTTGGGATTTAATTTTTATCCCTTGATGTTGAATAAAGCCGTAATGTTTTTGGATCTCGATAGGATCGCCGCCTCTTTTTTGATACTGCATGAGACGATCTAAAGCATCATCAGATGTTCCGATTAATTTTTTCAGATGTTCTGTCTCAATTTTCAATAAGCTGAGTTGTTCACTCAATTCACGATAAGCGATTTCTTCTCGATATTTTCTGGTTTTAAGCAATGTTTCCAGATATGAGTGGTAAGGGGCCATCGATTACCTCAAACTTTCTGTATTTGATTTTCAGCTTCAGGTGTTTCAAACAATTTGTAAAGTGCAGAGATACTCTCTTCCAAGGATTCTTTCTGATTGGTCGATTGCTTAAGAAATGACTCGATCTCATCCCACATTGCGATGCTTTGATCAATCTTTTTGTTACTGCCTTGTTTGTAAGCGCCAATATTAATAAGGTCTTCTGCTTTGCGATACGTAGCCACCCTATCGATGAGATTATTCGCGTGATCCTGATGGTTTTCATTGACCAAGTCAATCATGACACGACTTTTGCTGTTGAGCACATCGATTGCGGGATAATGATTGCTTTCGGCGAGTGATCGGGAGAGGACGATATGTCCATCAATAATAGAACGCACTGTATCGGGTACCGGATCGTTCAGATCATCTCCGTCCACTAAAACGGTATAAAGTCCGGTAATCGTGCCCTCACCCGATGACGTACCCGCACGTTCTAAAAAATTAGGCAGCAAAGTGAATACAGAAGGGGTGTAGCCTTTCGTGGTAGGGGGTTCTCCGATGGCGAGACCAATTTCTCTCTGGGCATGGGCTAATCGCGTCAATGAATCCATCATAAAAAGGACTTGTTTGCCTTGCTCACGAAAATATTCTGCGATGGTGATTGCCAAAAAAGCGCCTCTGCGTCGAATTAAAGGGGGCTGGTCTGAGGTGACCACGATCACGACAGAACGCTTGAGTCCTTCTCTTTTGAGGTCTTTTTCGATAAATTCCTTTACTTCGCGACCCCGTTCTCCAATGAGGGCAATGACATTGATATCTGCAGAAGTAAAACGAGACATCATGCCGAGCAACACACTTTTTCCGACACCACTTCCGGCAAAAATGCCAAGTCGTTGCCCCATGCCACAGGTGAGGAGGGCATTAATCGATCGAATGCCGAGATCAATGGGTCTTTTGATGCGTTTTCGTTTGAGTGGGTTGAGCGGTGAGGTATAGATGGCTTGTTCATGAGAAACGTTAAGAGGGCCTTGGTCATCCAATGGATTCCCGAGGCCATCAATTACTCTACCCAGCAACCCCTCCCCAACGGGGGCTGTTGCCTGGTCGCCACGAATGACGACTGGAGAGCCCGGTCCAATCCCTCTGATATCTCCCAGGGGCATGAGTAGGACTTTTTCCCCTCGAAATCCCACGACTTCTGCTAAGAGTTGATTCTCTGTTTTTGTAGAGCCAATTTTACACACTTCACCAATCGTGGAGTGAGGGGCATGGCCTTCAAGCACGAGTCCGATGGCTTCAGATATTTTTCCTAAAGCAGGCATCGGGTCTGTTTGAGCAATCTTCTCAAGTGTTTCAGTTAAAAATTTCTCCATGCTAATCTTTATCCCTTAATATTTCATCAAAGGTACGCAGTTGGATCAGGGGACGTGCATCGACCATTCGTTCTTTTCCTTCTACGATACAATCTCCAGGAGAAAGCCCGTGATCTGCCTCAAACGTCAACAGGATGTCCCGATTCAGGGGGCGGACAATGTCATCGGCATCTTGTGAAATAATTTCGAGGTCGTCCGGGTTGAGACGGATCGTTACTTTTTCTGTTTCGGCAAGCTTGAGGATTGCCGTTTGAATATTCCTAAGAATAATTTCAGGATTTCCCATGACCTCTTGCCCAAGGATACGTCTTGCCACGGCCAATGCGATGGTGAGCATATCCTCTTCCGCTTCTTTCAGGACAATTTCTTTCAAATGATTCACTTCTTTAATCGTGTTCAATAATATTTTTTCTGTGGGATCAAGTTTTCTAAGACCAAGCATTCGTCCGGCCTCTTCACCGGCTGAAAACCCTTTTTCATAGGCATCACGTTCTATTTTTGATAATTCTCCACCAATTCTTTTTTCGAGACTGGTGCCTTCTTCACCGGATGTGATAAAAGAGACCTCCTTCAAAGAAAATGGGGCGATGTCCTTCTCTGAAATAAAATCTGACTTCATGATGTTAGATAAGTACTTCACCGCCACCCGATCCTTTCTTCGCAATGTTAATCGTACCTTCATCGGCAAGACGTTTTGCAGTTTTTAAAATAGTTTGTTGTGTTTTTTCGACTTCTGAGAGCTTTAAGGGTCCTTTTGCCTCCATATCTTCTTTGAGCAAGAGTGCTGCACGTTCAGACATATTAGAAAAGAACCGTTCCTTCACTTCTTCTTTTGCAGCCCTGAATGCGACACCCAGTTCATCGTTACTGATCTCTTTGATAAGAGCCTGGATACTTCGGTCATCTAAACCGACCAGATCATCAAAGACAAACATTAAAGAACGGATGTCTTCACTCAAGTCTTCCTGGTGTTCAGTAATGGCAGACATTATGGCTTGTTCTGAGGATTGATCCATTTGGTTTAAGATATCAGCAACCATTTTCACACCATTTATTTTTGAACTTGTAAGGCTTGATGTCTCACCTTTCAACAATTCATTTTGAATGGTTTCTCCAATTTCTTGTATGACTCCCGGAGGGATGTCCTCCATTGTCGCTATGCGAATCATCACATCATTTCTAAGCTCTTCAGGAAGATGGGGTAAAACCTCGCTTGTTTGTTCTGTTTCAAGAGTTGACAGGATGATCGCGACGGTTTGCGGATGTTCTCCTTTGACCAGGGTTGCCACTCCTTTAGGTTCCAACCATTTCAGCGCTTCCATCCCTCCGGATTCAGGGTTGCCCATGTTCTCCATGACTCGATTGGCTTGGTCTTCCCCCAAGGCTTTTGTGAGGACTTTAAGGACATACTCCGTGCCTTCAACATTGATTCCGCCGGGTTCTTTTGCACCCTGTATAACCTCTTCAAAAACCTGATTCAGGTCTTCCTGTGGAATGTCTGAGAGTTGATTGATCTCAGCCCCAAGTCGTTGAAGTTGTTTAGGGCCAAGTGTTTTCATAATATCGGAAGCTCTATCTTCTCCAATCGTTGCAAGAAAAATAGCTGCTTTGTAATATCCGTTTGCCATTCAGTTTCTTCTCCTCAATTAAAACTATTCATCTTCCTTTACCCATTTTCTGACCATTGTTGGTCCGAGTTGAGGATTATTTTCTGTTAATTCTATGATTTCATCCGTTGAGGGCCCCGGGGGGAGTTGCGGTGTTTCTTCAACGAAAGGGAGTTCTTGCCCAACCGCGGCAAGTGGAACAGGGTGGGGAATTTGGGTTAATGCCGCTTTAATAATCGGACGGACGATCATCGCAAGAACCAACAAGATCAGTATGGGGCCCAGTATCTGGCGAACAAGGGGCATCCATTGCATTAATTTTTCGGTGATACTTTCAGCAGGGGCTTCCCCCAAATCTAAACTCTGGTCGTTTTTAAAGGGAATATTGACCACCTCCAGTTCATCTTTTCGTACCGCAGAGAAGCCCATGGCTTTTCTGACTATGGCCGTTAAAGTGACCATTTCTTCTTCTCCCCGGGCGATATATTTTTGGGAAGTGACCCCTTCTTCATCAGTGACCTCTTCATAGGTTCCGTCTATTAAAGCCGCGACAGAGAGGCGTTTGATCGTACCGAAAGGCTCAACCACATGGCTGACGATTTTGCTGATTTCATAGTTGATGACTTCACTCGTATTGTCGGACGAGTTTCGATTGTTTGCACCTCCGGCGGAACCTTGTGTGCCCGGTGGGACATTAGAGGTGACGCCAGGTGCTCCTGAAGGACGGGTACTTTGAGATTGACCACTTACATTGCCTTGGCTCCGTTGCTCACTGCGAACGACAGGGGTTTCTGGATCAAACTTTTCTTCGGTGAGTTCGATTTGCCTAAGATCAATAATACTGGAGACACGAACAAGTGCCTTGCCCGGGCCGACCACTTTTTCCAGCATTGATTGAATAGTTTTTTGTATTTGTTGTTCCAGGTTTTTTTGAAATTCAAGCTGGTTGCTGCTCATCATGACCGACGATGAGCCTTCTGATCCCGTTGATCTAATTTTCCCCTGACCATCTACAATTGTCACGGATTCTGATTTTAGACCTTCTACACTGCCCGAAACGAGGTGGGTAATCCCTCGAACTTGCGCGTCTGTTAGGATTTTTCCAGGCTTAAGATTGACGACGACGGCTGCCCGTGTGAGCTCTTCCTGGTTGCTAAAAAGTCTGGGTTCTGGAATGACAAGATGAACCCGTGCATTATTCACCGCATGGAGTTGGCTGATGGTTCTGGCAAGTTCTCCTTGAAGCGCTCTTCTGTAATTGAGCTTCTGGGCAAATTCAGTCGTGCCAAATGTGCTTTGGTCAAAAATTTCAAAACCCACGCCACTCCCTTGTGGAAGCCCTTCTCCGGCGAGGAGGAGTCTGAGCTCATGTACCCTTTCTGCGGGAACAAGAAGAGATTTTCCATCATTTGAAAATTCGTAGGGAACATTCAACTCTTTAAATTTTGTGACAACAGACCCGGCATCTTCGGAAGAGAGATTCGTATAAAGAATGCGAAAATCGGGTTTTTGCACCCAAAGCCAAATGACAGAGACCGCAGAGAGTCCTCCTGCCAAAAGCATCATGAGGAGGATCTTCTTGCCCATACTGATTTCCGATAAATTGTCTCTGAGTTGTTCCATAAAACCGGGCATTGATCACCTCTTTTTTAAAATGTATTAATTAATTAATGTTTAAATTTGCATCCGACTGATATCTTCGTAGGCGGCTAGAATTTTATTCCTGACCTTCATCATCAACTGAAAAGAGATATCTGCTTTTTCAACAGCGATCATGGTTTGATGAAGTTCTTGATCTTTGCCTATGACGAGGTCTGTCACAGAATCACTGGCGACCCCTTGTATTTGATTGACTTTCTCAATTGATTCTTTCAGGGAATCGATAAAAGGTTTCGATCCTTTTTCAGAAGGCTCCATTCCTTTTGAGAGGATTTCATTATTTAGTTTTTGTCCAACACCTTTGATATCCATAATTGCGTTCTCCTGGAATAGAAATTTAACGACTAATTTCTAATGCTTTTAGGGCCATACTTTTAATCGAGTTGAGTACGGTGACATTGGCCTCATAAGAGCGTAAAGAGGAGATCATATTCACCATCTCTTCCATCGCATTCACATTGGGATAAAGGACATATCCTTCTGAATCCGCACTGGGGTGCCCTGGCTCAAACACTCTTGAAAAAGGACGTTGGTCGTAGACGACTTCTGAAACTTTCACTTGCTTGACGGGGTTCATTTCCTGATTCATCATTGATCCAAAGCTGTCTTCAAGGGCTGTCGCTGTAAAGACAACATCACGCCGGCGATAAGGCCCTCCTTCTGTAGTTTCTGTTGAATCGATGTTGGCGAGGTTGCTTGAAATAATATTGAGTCTTTCCCTTTGTGCATCAAGCCCCGTTGCCGGTATTGAAAACGCCTGTGAAATATTCATCTTAGATCTCCTCTCTTCTATTAAATCAGGACTTAACTTGATTCGCTTTACGCACTATTGCGCTTCGTTAATCACGTATTTTATTCCTGCAAATTTTTTGGCGATTAACTGTGCAGTCGCCTGATACATAAAGGTGTTTTCTGCGAGATGCGTCATTTCTTTTTCAGCATTCACGGTATTCCCATCGAGCCGCTTTGTTCCTCGACTTGGCGAGAGTGTTATTTTAGGTGATATACTAGAACCCGATGTCTCAGTAGCAATATGCATCGCACTTGTCTTAGCGAGTCCCAATGTATTCCCTCTCTGTGCATCGGATAAGGCTTTTTTGAAATCAATTTCTTTTGATTTATAACCGGGCGTATCTTGATTGGCGATATTGCTGGTAATGACTGCATGGCGTGCGCTTCTGAGATCCAGTGCCTGCTCCAGTCGCTCTGTTGATTGATTGATCTGTTTTAATATCATCTTCCCTCCTTTATCAGGCGATATTTTATAAGCTGTTTACGCCGCTTGTTTCGCAATCTGGATCAAGCCGGTGGTATTCTCTTAGTTTATTTCTCAGTGTCCGAATACTGATGCCGAGTAATCGTGCCGCATGTGTCCGATTGCCTGAGACCTGTGTCAGTGTTTCTAAAATAATATTACGTTCTGCTTCCCAAACAGTCGTGGCTGGAGAGGGTGCGGGTTCTTTATTTTCAGAGATGCTTTCTGAAAAGAGAAGTTGATCTTTTGTAATGATCCCTTTTTCTGCAAGAAGAACTGCACGTTCAATGACATTTTCAAGTTCACGGACATTTCCAGGCCAGGTCATGGACATTAAGATTGAAAGGGCTTCAGGGGAAATCAGTTCTACATTTTTCCCGTTTTTTATGGCGGCTATTTTGATGAAGTGTTTGACGAGATAAGGAATATCTCCAATGCGATCTTTTAAGGGAGGGATCATGAGCGGGAAGACATTCAAGCGATAGTAAAGATCCTCCCGAAAACGCCCTGCTTTGACTTCATCCAGTAGGGGACGGTTGGTCGTTGCAATCACCCGAATATCAATTTGTATAGCATTTTTACTGCCGAGGACATCCACTTCTCGTTCTTGTAATACACGAAGTAATTTGGCTTGGAGGGAAAACTGCATTTCACTGACTTCATCCAGAAGGAGTGTTCCCGTCTGTGCCAGTTCAAATCGTCCTGCCTTTCTTGATACGGCTCCAGTGAATGCCCCTTTTTCATAACCGAAGAGTTCGCTCTCTAACAAGGCTTCCGGTACGGCAGCACAGTTGATCGCTACAAAAGGGCGATGCGCCCGCGGGCTTCTATCATGGATGAACCGAGCAAGCAGTTCTTTTCCTGTCCCGCTTCCGGCTTGAATCAGCACCGTGGCTTGGCTTGCAGCGACTACTTCTGCCATTTTAAGCATCTTTTTCATGCCGGGGTCTTCTGTGACGAGTTGTTTATCACCAGAACGCTTTATTGTTGTTTCGTCTTTTATTTTACCAAGTGCTTTCTTTATAGATGTGAGTAGGGTTTCCTCTGAAAACGGTTTTTCTAAATAATCAAATGCCCCTAATTTCATCGCTTCGACGGCCCCTTCAATGGTTCCGACAGCCGACATTAATATCACCGGCACGTTTTTCCATTTCCTATTCACATGATGGAAAAGATCAATCCCACTCAATCCTGGCATTTTAATATCGGTGAGGACTAGGCTAAAAGGGGATTTTAGAGCGCGTTGGGTACAAATTTCTATCGCTTCTTCTCCATTACAAGCACTCATCACGGTATAACCTTCAGCTTGCAGTGTTGCACTGAGTGCCATCCGCATAGAGGGTTCATCATCGACCACGAGTATCGGGTGGATTTCTTTCATGCCTGCATTTTTTTGCACGATTGCTGCTCCCTAAATATGGGAAATAGGATGCTGAAACATGTCCCTTGATCTGCCTTTTGATCCACTCGAATCACACCCTGATGTGCGGCAATTGCATTCTGTGAGATGGCAAGCCCAAGTCCGAATCCTGTTTTTTTTGTGGTGTAAAAAGGATCGAAGATTTTAGAATAATTCTCCGCTGAGATACCTGTCCCCGTATCAGAGCACTGAATCACCATTTGTTTCTGCCCTTTATTCCCTTGTGTAAAGGTTTTAATGCACAGATGACCCCCATTCGGCATGGCGTCGATGGCATTCAAAACCAGGTTCAGTAAAGCTTGTTTTATTAAATCTTCATCACAATGAACGGGTTCCAAAAGTGTCCTTGTGTTTATTTCGATTTCAATATTATTTTGTTGGAGGCGGTGTCCTAAAAAAGCAAAGAGATCTGCGATCACATGATTTAAATCCACTTTTCTGAATTCAGCTTTGGGTTGACGCGTGAACATCAGTAGGTTGGTAATCGTGGTATCCATTGTTTTGATCGCACTTGAGAGGTGTTTTCCCCATTCTCTTTTTTGAGGTTCATCAGAAAACTTTGAAACCTCTTTTTGTAAGAGCGATGAAAATAACTCGATACTTCCCAATGGGTTTCTCAGTTCATGCGCCATTTTTGCGGCCATTTCTCCCACAGCGGCGAGACGGTGGTTTCTCTCTGCTTCTTCTCTCAAACGTGCCTCTTCAAGTTGGCTTTCGCGTAATTTCCCCTTGAGCTCTTGAACCTCTTTTTGAAGTAGGCCATAACTCTCGGTAAGTTCGCTTGAACTGACATTAAATTGGCTGATGGCTTCCTTTAAAGTTTCAACTTCCTGTTGTTTTACAGCCATGAGGACTCCTTACATTGTAGATTTATTGCGCTGTTTCAGTTTTCTCTAGGGCCACGGTTTCTATTTCCACTTTTTTTTGTGCGGACAGTGCCTTGATGATACTTTCTATGGCGTCTTTTTCTAATTGTGCGTAAAGGGGGACCCCTTTACCTTTTAAGCCCAGTTTTTCGTAGCTTTGAGCCAGTTGGAAGGTCGCCCAATCGACTTGTTCCGCTGTTCCCCCTTCTTCAATCGCTTCTGTGTAGTGGGAAATGGCCATTTTATAATTCTTCATTTGAAAGAAAGTATCTGCAATGGTGAGCTGAAGCCCTGGAATCAATTCATTTTTTTCTGAAAGAATTTTTTGATAGAGAATCACTGCCTGTTTCATATCACCTTCAGCAAAGGCCATATCCCCTAAGTCTTTCAAAGCCTCATCCCGTTTCTTATGTTTTGGATAACGTTTTAACCATGTCTTGTATTTTCTAATGGCTTCATTTTTATTACCTTTATTTATCAGTATTTTAGTTTCTAAGAGTTCAAGTAGAGAGATATGTTTGCTGCCGGGGTATCGTTTAATAAATAATTGCGTTCGTTTCTCAGCCAAGCTGTATTCTGCTTGTGTGAAATAAGCTTTCGTGAGTTGAAAATCGGCTTCCTCATGGTCAAGGCTTGTGCTTGTGAGTGCAATTGGCGAAAGGAGTTTGATTGCTTCTGCAAAATACCCGGATCTCGCAAAACCGATGCCCAGCTGAACCCCTGTTTTTCCTCTGAGGATGGGAGGGGTGAAGGCTTTACGATTGTGATAAAAAATACCCAAGGCTTTTGCATCTTTATTCTTTTGTATCAAGAGGTTCACCGATTTAACTGCGTTGCGATCTATGGTCTTCAGTACCTTTATTTTGAAGGGTGGTCGGAGATTTAAATGAGAAAGCATGATCGATATTTCGAGCGAATCTGGATAAAAGTCGTAATCCTCAAGCGCGATCACTGCTTCATGAACCAATCTTTCTGTAAAAGGTGCACGGTTTTCTTTTTCAATCAAGGAGAGACTTATCTCTTTGATTTTTTGATAGGCGAGGCGACCTAGTTCCGTCTCTAAAGGGTATTCTGGAGCGCAAGGGTGTACTTGGCATCCTGAAAGGTGGAGTCTGCCAATTGCGGAAACTAAGGTCGCATTTAAATAACGTGGGCCCGTTCGGTGTGCCGAATCAACGTGATCGTAAGATTTCAGCGCACGTTTAATTTTGCCTTGAAGTCTATAGCTGTCTCCGATGCGTGCCATGGATAACAGTGAAAACTCGCCCCTCGGATATTTATTGTGAAGGATGAAGAAGGCTTCCCTCGCGACAGGGTATAATTTTGAGTGATGTGCTGTCACACCGTACTGATAGAGCGCACTTTGTGACATTTGTAATATGGGGTTTTGCAGAGAGAGTAAACCGTAATAATTGTAGGCTTCTTCTAGATCTCCCTTTTGATAATAGGCTTCAGCATAGTCCAATAAAAGAAAAGCGCCTGCTTCTCTTCCTAAGAGGGCTGGATTGATCAGGTCAAACTCAATGATTGCTTTATCAAACTTTCCCCATTCGAGATAAACTTTTCCTCTTTTGATTCGCGCGGGGACAGAGAAAACACTGTTTGGGTAATTCTTGATGATCCGATTAAAACTACCCAAGGCTTCATAATAGAGTTGTATTTTTGCATAAATCATCCCAATCTTCATGAGGCTCGGAAGTGCCCGCTTTGAATTTGGATATTTGTTCCGTGCATTGCCATAGGCATTAATAGAGACTTTAAAATAGAAAGGGTTTTTTCTTTCAGCCATGTAAAGATAGATATCTCCTAATAGGTAGGAGGCGTCTTCGGCATTTTTAGCATTGAGTTGACTTTCTTCAATAAGTTGTTTTGAGGCTTTGATTGCGTTATCAAAATCAAATTTATCAAATGCGCTTCGGATGGGTTTAAAAGCGGGATCATGAGGAATGAAATCACCTTGAGGTGATAAAAAGTCATCGGCCAGCTTTGCATGGAGATTCGGCTGAAATAAGAACAGAAAGATAAAAATTGAGAGAATAATAAAGCGTATCATGAAAGTATTGACCCTAATCAGTGAGCAATATCGGTTTTCCCAGTTTATTTAGCAAAATTAATGCCACTGGTCCCTTTCTTTTTAAAAAATTGTAATTTAATAAAAGAAGTGCTTATGGCAGGGGAAAACCATCAACAATGTCACGAAGTTTTAGACAAACGTCGGATTTTAAGGGAAGACTCAGGAAATTTTGTCAAGGCTTTGACGAATAAAGTCAATAGGCAATCGAGAAAATAGCAGGGGGGAGTGGAAGTTACTCTCTCGATATATTATCAGTCTTAACTTACTCTTCTCGATAAAACTGTTTGGAAGCATCACTGGATTTGGCTGCGACGAGTCGTCGTTTTTTTAGCTTTTCAACTAGAGTGGTCCGATTCATGCGGAGGAGTTGCGCTGCTCTGTTTTTGACGCCATTTGCACGGGCGAGTGATAAATCTAAGATCTGATTCTCAAAGGCAGAAACAACCTCAGAAAAAGTGATCCCATCTTCTGGCAGCTCGAATTCAAAGGGGACTGATTTTCGCCGCGATTTGATCAGTTTTTCAGGGACGTCTTCCGCCGTAATACTGCCATCATTTTTCATGAGTACCATCATCCGCTCAACCAGATTTTCGAGCTCCCTAATATTTCCGGGCCAATAATAGTTTAAGAGAAGCTTTAAAGCCCCTGCATCAATTCCTTCCACTTTTTTATTCTTTTTCGTATTAAATTTTTCTATGAAATGTTCAACGAGCAGTGGAATATCATCTTTTCTTTTTCGCAGGGGAGGGACATTGAGTGGAATTACGTTTAAACGGTAATAAAGATCTTCCCGAAACGTTTTTTCTTCAATCGATTTTTCAAGATCTTGGTTCGTGGCTGCAATGATGCGAACATCAACCTGAATCGATTTAACACCCCCAATACGTTCGAAATTTTGTTCTTGAAGAACGCGAAGCAGTTTAACCTGTAGAGAAAGTGGCATTTCTCCAATTTCGTCCAAAAAGAGGGTCCCACCATGGGCCAATTCAAATCGCCCAGCCCTTGATGAGCTTGCCCCTGTAAAGGCCCCTTTTTCGTGTCCGAAAAGCTCACTTTCCAATAGTGCTTCGGGTATGGCGCCACAGTTAATTGGAATAAGTGGTTTATCGCGTCTTACGCTGTTGAAATGAATGGTTTTGGCAACAATCTCCTTTCCTGTTCCACTTTCACCTTGTATTAGTACCGTGCTGTCCGTCTCAGAGACACGTTCTATCAGTTCATACACTTGGTTCATTTCAGGAGAGGATCCGACCATGTTGTCGAATCGGTATTTGTCACGTACCATTTTTTTAAGAGAAAGGTTTTCATGTTTTAAACGAACAAATTCAAAGGCATTTTTAACCAGATTTAAGACCACATCGATTTGGAAGGGTTTTCCAATAAAATCAAAAGCGCCGGCCCGCATGGCTTGTACGGACAGCTCTATCGTGGCATATGCAGTCAAAACGATACAAACGGCCTCTGAATTAATTTTTCTAATTTCTTCCATGACTTCAATCCCGGACATACTGGGTAGGCGAAGATCAATCATGTAAAGTTGGAAACGCATCTCTTTCGCTAGGGCAATCGCTGGGGGGCCATCTGGAGCCGATTCTGTATCATAACCGGCCTCATTTAAAAGCATCACGAGGGTATCACGAACGCTATTGTCATCTTCAATCACAAGGATTTTTTTATCATTCATAGGTTGTCGATTCACTTTCATTTTCGCTGGAATTGTCATTTAAGTTGATGTCATTTTCGAGTGTGCGGTGGATGATCTCCTCAAGTTGCTTCAAAATAAAAGGTTTGTAAAGGACATTCAGGTGATGTTTCTTAAAAAAGAGATGACTGGTCTTATTTAGAGTATCTCCTGTGACAAATATGATTTTTTGGGTCATTTCAGGATGATGTTTTTTTAAATGGGTGTAAAACTTCCGCCCATTCATTCGCGGCATCTTGACATCCGAAAGGATCAGATCAAAGGTTTGCCCTTTTAAGGCGGGGAGTGCTTCTTGAACAGATCTAAAAAGATGGGGTTTATGCCCGAGTTGGGTTAAGAGGTGATAATGAAGATCTAATATCACCTCTTCATCGTCTAAAACCATAATATCAAAAGATTGAGGTGACAGTGCTAAGGGTTCTGAGGGGGCCTCTATAATGGAAACACTCTCCTGTGCAATGGGTAGGGAAATGGTAAATGTACAACCACGTTGACGGCCATTTTCAACGGTGATATCGCCACCATGTTCTTGGATGATTTTTTTACTGATATTGAGTCCAAGCCCTGATCCATCCGATTTCGTTGTGAAAAAGGGCTGAAACAACTTACCGATGACAGATTCGGGTATTCCAGGTCCTGTATCACTGATACGAATAACCACAGAATCCTTTTTTGATGAAGTTTCAATCGTCAGTGTTCCTTTTCCGCGATCAGAAGAGATGGCCTGGTGGGCGTTGTTAATCACATTAAGAAAAACCTCTAATAATTGTTGATAATCGCCAAGCACCATAGGAAGGGTCTTATCTTCGGAAAGTCTTCTGACCAGACGGATATTATCAATATGTAACTGCCGTGTTTTGAGTTCCAAGACGTTTTGAATCACACCGTTGATCCCCACCTCCATTTTTTCAGGTTGATGCGATCGGACGACGGACAGCAGGTTTCGGACGATTTTAGAGGTTCTGATCGCCTCCGAAGAAATGCGACGCAGGAGACGTTTTATATCGGGGCTGACCCGTTTTCTTAAGAGGAGTTCAGAAAACCCGACGACACTGGTGAGTGGATTATTGAGTTCATGTGCGACCTCGGCCAACATTTCTCCGACGGCCGCGAGTTTATCCGAATGAAGTCTACGCCTGCGAAATTCGATCTCTTCAGACATATCTCTACAAAGTGTGACAAATCCAACGTTTTTATCGTCATTTTCCTCAACACACATAGTTGAGATTGAAAGTGGAAAATGTTCCCCTTGACTGTTGATTCCCTCGATTTCATCTTTTTTTATTCCAAAACGAAGGGTCTCAGGTAGGATATTTTTTTTGAATTTTTTAAGACTTTCTTCAGGGAAAAGGCGTTTAAGGCCTTCTGCGATAATTTCTTCTTGCGAGGAGCCAAAAATAGTGGAGAGCGCTTGATTAATATAGAGGGGCTGGCCTTCTTTATCCTGAAGAAGCAGGCCATTTCCTGTCAGATCTAATGCTTTTTGAAAATGCAATAGGGTTGGCGCATGTTTTTGTCGGGGCATGGCTTCCTTAAACAAATCCATTAATAGAAATAGCTTAAAGGCAAAGCCCAATACTGTCAAGTTTTTGTCGCTCCGGCACAAATTTCCCAGTTACCGGCAAAAAGGCCTTGGTTGACCTTAAAAATGGGACAAAAAATCTAAAATCGCATCGTAAATGGCATTAAAATGTTTGAAAATTTTTGGTATTGGTCTTGCTATATCTTGCGGACATGAATGACATAGAGGCAAAAATAGATGAATAATATCCCAATCTTTTCCCAAGCTGGAATCGATCCTTCGCAAAGTTTTTCCCGAGGAGATCATTTAAATATCTCCGTCGATAAAGCGTTTTCAAATGGAGAACATGATTCAAAATCATTCTCTAAAGTGATGAATAAATTCGATAATAAAAAGAGACCCTCCATTGATGAGCGCTCGACTCGAATTGAAAAAAAATCAAAGAAAGAAATAAGTCATCATGAAGAAACAGAAGGAATTCAAAATGATTCAGAGAACGATGAGATTCAGGTGGAGCGATCCCAAGATTCTCCAACAACAGAAAATGGTTCAAGAGACCAGAGCGATGTAAAAGCACCCACACAAATACAAGGCAATTTTGAATTGATCGAAGTCAATGAGGAAATCAATTCGAGTGTGACAGAAATTGAAACGGAAGAAGATCTTCCTGTTTTACTGAACGTCGTGTCAATAACAAAGGGAATCTCATCTCTACAAGAAAACGCTTCTCAGAATAAGGTGAATATGGAAAAACTTGGAGAAGCTCACTTGATTTCAGAGAATCATTCCATTGGGCAATCGCTTGAACTGTCCAATACAGAGATGACCTCTATCGGGGACAGCGCCGAAACCCTAGAACCACAAACAATTGAAAAAACGATAGATGGTCAAAAGAATCTCACTGAAATATCTAGTGAGAAAGGTATTTCCAAGCCGATAATAAACCTTAATCCAAGCTCTGGATCGAATGCAGATGATCTAGCAAAGGCACTTCCTTCTGATCAGCAGATTGAAGGTATCGTGGAAAAGGGGGCAATCCAGGCGAAAACAATGAAAGACAACAATGATCTTTCTGATCAACAAAGAGAACCCGAGACCAAAAACCAAGAGATAATCAATAAAGTAACGAAAACACTTTCTGGTTTTCAAGGTATCGATATGAAAGCAGAGGAAGGGTTAAAACCTGTATTCCCAATGGCTGAGAAAATGCGTGGTCTTGGATTGGGACAGATTCGAAGCACGTCACCCAAAATAGAGTCGATAGTTTTTCCGCCTGGAATTCAGGCCATCGCTGATCCCATGCCTCAAAAAGGAGGGGTCGGGTTTCGTGGCGCTTTAAGCACAGGTCTATCACAGGTCAATGAAGGAGCTGTTTTAAACCAAGTTAATTTGCAGCTTCGGTCTTGGCAGCCAGGGCAGGATGAGCCGATTCGTCTTTTATTGGAACCCAAACATCTTGGGCAATTACAAATTGATATCCGGCTTCAAGAAAAAGGCGTCAGTGCTCATATTTTGGCGACCGATCATTTCGTTAAGGAATTGCTAGAAGGAAACCAAGGGTTCTTACAGGATGCACTGAAAGAGCAGGGGCTTCATATCGAACAGTTCTCTGTTGATCTTGGAGAGCGAAAAGGCCCCTTTTTTAGTGAGGGTGACCCAGGACTGTCTTCAAAAAGACAATTCTCAGCGATAGAAGAACCTAAAGTGATTCAAGCAGCCCAAGCGATTTCGAGTGTGTCGAATCGAGGGCAGAGCGGCGTTAGTCTTTATATCTGAAGAGAGCTCTCATAAAAAGGAGGCATGAAAGATGGCTGTAGCCAGCACAGCAACAATGGGACAGGATGTGTTTTTAAGATTGCTGACCACTCAATTGAAACACCAGGATCCACTTGAACCCTTAAATGGGACAGAGTTTGTGACGCAATTAGCGCAGTTTAGCCAATTGGAACAGTCGACAGGGATGAATGAACGCCTTGATACGCTGGTTCAAAGCAATGTGTCATTAAATAATCATGGGGTCACTGCACTGATTGGTAAAGAAGTTCAAGTGCTTGGTGGATCAATCGTACTTGAGGAAGGGGTCTCTTCCGATCTGTCATTTCAATTAGAAAAAGAGGCGCAAGAGGTGGTGATTCAAGTCTCTGATGCATCTGGGGGATTGGTTAGAGTTATGCGATTGGGACCACAAGCCAGCGGAACTCAGTCTGCACAGTGGGACGGTCTCAATCAAGGCGGAACCCCGCTCGCTTCCGGGATTTATCAGTTTGACATTATTGCAAAAGATACTGAGGGTGAAGCGGTGAACAGTATCCAATTTAGTCGAGGAACGGTCAATAGCGTTCTTTACGAAGAGAACGTCCCTTATCTGATGGTCGGTGAAGAAAAAGTGTTGGCGGCAGATGTGGTGTCCGTCAGGTAATTAAACTTTATTTTAAAGAGAAGGAGAGAATATGGCTGTTTTAACATCGCTTTTTGCAGGAGTAAGTGGGCTCACCGCCTTTGGAAATGGGCTTTCAGTGGTGAGTGATAATATCGCTAATATGAACACAAAGGCCTTTAAAGGCGGCGAAGTGAGTTTTGCAGATTTAATTGCAAGTGGTCAGGGAAGGCGTCAGATTGGCCGAGGTGTTTTCCTTAGCAATATTGCGACAAACTTCGAGCAAGGCTCCTTTGAATCAACCGGGAGTGTCCTTGATCTTGCCGTGGAAGGCGACGGATTTTTTGTGATGGAGGATCCTTTAGGGGCACAGTTTTACACCCGTAACGGGGCCTTTAACGTCAACAAAAATGGCTTGGTCGAAAATCCTGAGGGTCTGCTTCTACAAGGGATTCAAGCGACGGCAACCGGCAGTTTGGTGGGACAGCCATCGGGGAATATTGATCTTTCACCGACACTCAGTCCTGCACAAGTCACATCGACAGTGAATCTTGTGGCAAACCTCGATTCTCGGGTAACGATTCCGTCGACGTTTTCTACTGCGAATCCTTCGGGGACTTCGAATTTCTCTACGAGTATCACTGTTTACGATTCCTTAGGCAATGGGCACTTGGTTCCTGTTTATTTTAGAAAAAATGCTGCCCTGGCTGCTGGAAATCAATGGCAATATTTTGCGCTTGTGAATGCCGCAGATGCTACTTCAGGTGTGGTGACCCAGGCTGCCACAGGAACGATACAATTTGATCTAAACGGACGATTAAGTGCAAACACACTCGGGGCGCCAGATTTTGATTTTTCCGGAGGAGCGACACAAAGTCAGTCGATTGCTTTAAATTTTGGTTCAACCACGGGTGGGGGCGGGTCTGGACTGGATGGCTTGACCCAGTTTGGTACAGAGTCTACGGTCTTGACCCAGACACAAAATGGGTTTTCATCCGGGGCGATTACCTCTTTTTCTGTGGATGAAGATGGAATTATCACGGGGCTATTTACCAACGGAGAAAGCCGGGTTTTGGCGCAACTCGAGCTGGCTAATTTCAGTAACCCCCAGGGACTCAGTAAAGTCGGCGGAACCTCCTTTGTCTTATCTAGCGATTCGGGACAGCCCATTCTCAGCACACCCAATTCGGGAGGTACCGGTCGAATTCTTGCAAATTCCTTAGAACTCTCCAACGTGGATCTCGCGCAGCAGTTTGTAAAGATGATCGAATTCCAAAGGGGATTTCAAGCCAACTCCCGGGTGATTTCCACAACAGACGATTTACTCTCAGAGCTGGTGAATATCGTTCGATAAACACGGGAGAGTAAAGTCCCTTTAAAATAGAGAGGGAATATCCATTCCCTCTCTATTTTCCCCTTTTTTTACTCCAAGATTTCTCTGTCAATATCATGACATCTCAAAGCTCAGCCTTGACGAATAAATAACTCAGATCTAAAAAAGTTTTTTCTCTTATAGCGATAAAATGACCGCCTAGACTATTTGTCAGCAGATCATGAAACGGCATAAAGATTGCTATATCCGTTATGTGCGCAGGGAGTGGATTGCGTAGGAGAAAAGTTCTCGTGAATTTGATCGAACAGAGGAAAAGGTGAGCAGACATGGCAGACGAAGAGAATGATGCAGAAGAAAAACCAGTAAAAAAAGGTCTCCCAATAAAAATGATCGCCGTTGGACTTGTCATTGGCTTGGCCGTGGGTGGTGGGGTGGCATTTGTCCTAAAACCAGAGCCCCAAGCGAACAACATCGCATTATCCAAAGAGAGAACAGAAGGGTCGGTCGGTACTGAAAATGCTGAAGGGGGTGGCGAAAAAGGAGGAGGGGGAGGGGGAGGTGAAGGACAAGAAGAAGGTGGAGGCATCTACGACCTTGACCCCTTTATCGTTAATTTGGCAGATGTAAGAAAGATTCGTTATCTCAAAATTAATATTAAGCTTGAGATGATCCGAAGTGGATATTCTGAAGACTTAACCGAGCACCTTCCTCAGATTCGAGATGCCTTACTGCTACTTTTAAGTAGCAAGGAATTTGCAAATATTCGAACGGTTGAAGGAAAAATGGAACTTCGGGATGAGATTCTTCAACGCGTCAACGGGATCTATAAAAACAACAAAGTCAAAATGGCTTATTTCACAGAATTTGTGACGCAATAATTTCTCTTTTTTTAAATGTTCAAGAATAGGAATAGTGATTAATGGCAGAGAAGATTCTCTCACAAGACGAAGTCGAAGCACTCCTTCATGGCGTCAGCGGTGGGGATGTTGAAACCGAATCGGATCACCCCAAAGAAGGGGCACATCAATATGATCTCACGACACAAGAGCGGATTATTCGTGGACGAATGCCGAGTCTTGAAATCATTAACGAACGCTTTTCTCGTTTTTTTCAATCTTCTTTATCCACATTTTTAAAAAAGGAAGTTGAAATCATCCCCGTTTCAATTGATACACCAAAATTTGGTGAGCTCATGCGGAAAATTCCGCTTCCGAGCAGTATTAATTTGATCAAAATGGATCCACTACGGGGAACCGTCTTTGTGATTTTGGATGCTAAATTTGTTTATCGTCTCGTTGATCTTTACTTTGGCGGGGATGGACAGACCTACGTCAAAATCGAAGGAAGAGATTTTACGGCTATTGAAACCCGGCTAATCAGTAAAGTCATCGAGAAACTTTATGTCGATATGACGAAAGCTTGGGAACCGGTTTTTCCAATTAATATTACCCATCTTCGACACGAGATTAATCCGCAGTTTGCTCAAGTGGTTTCACCACAAGAGGTGGTTGTAACCACACTCTTCAAAATAGAGATCGAAGCTGAAGGAGGCGATCTTTACATTGGACTGCCTTATCCGACAATTGAACCGATCCGGGAGCAACTTTACGGGAGTTTCCAGAGTGACCGGGATGATAAAAACGAGGTGTGGTCAGAGCGATTTTTAGAAGAGTTGGTTTATTGCCCTTTAAATGGAGTGGCTGAAATTGGGTCGGCCGTTCTGTCTATTAAGGAAGTGACTGCGCTTTCTGTGGGTGATGTGATTATGTTGAATCGTTCGGTGGTAGAAGATCTCGAATTTAAAGTCGAAGGGAAAACAATTTTTTATGGAAAACCCGGGCTTCACCGGGGAAATGTTTCCTTTCAAATCTCGTCAATGTCAAAGGAGAGAAAAAGTTGAACATTTATCATAAGGAGAAAGTCAATGGCAGAACCTGACCCAGATGAAGAAGATGAAATGTCAAAAGCCATGGCTGAGGCCATGGAAGAGGCAGGAGAGCCGATAGAAAAGCAACCCTCCGAAGCAGAAACTGTCGTGCAAGGTGCCGATGATCCACCTCTGCAAGCAGAGGAAAAGCACCCTGAAGAAATGACAGACGAAACGCTTGTCTCCCCAAAACCACTTGACCAGCTTGAGCCAACACCGAGTGGTGAACCTCTTGGGAAGCTCGATTTTATTTTAGACGTTCCGCTAAAAGTAACGGTCAATTTAGGCAGTGCAAAAATGCAGATCAAGGAATTGCTGCAGCTCGCTCAGGGTTCGGTCGTCGAACTTGAAAAGATGGCGGGAGAGCCGATGGATGTCCTGATTGGAGACAAACTGGTTGCACGTGGGGAAGTGGTTGTCGTGAATGAAAAATTTGGTGTCCGTTTGACAGATATTGTGAGTACCACCGACCGTATTGAAAATTTAGGGTAAGGGGAAACACTCAGTATGGATGATCCATTCGTAAGCTTAGTGAAAATGATCTCTGCACTTTTACTCGTTTTGGGACTGATTCTAGGCAGCGCCTTTCTCTTTAAACGTTATTTCGGTTCTCGCCTTGGTCGATGGAAAAATGCCCCTCTGATTCAAGTGCTTTCAACAACCTACCTTGGGCCGAAAAGGGAAGTCTCCATTATTGAAGTGGGAGATCAGTACCTTGTTGTTGGTGTGACCCCCTATCAAATTTCTCTACTGAGCCAACTCGATGAATCTCAAGTACCCCGTTTTTCAGGAGAAATTGAAAAGAGTGAAGACCCTCATGTGTGATTTTAAAATCGAAAATAGGGGAATGCTTCATATTTTTGGGGTGATCGTCCTGAGTGTGGTGGTGATGATCTTACTTCAGATTGTGATCCCGGAAGTGACTTTCGCACAAGCGGCCTCGGTTGAATCGAATTCCTTGACGGTGAACTTGGGGGAAGGATCTGATGGTCAATTTTCTGTCGGTATACAGATACTCATTTTATTAACTGTCCTTTCGCTTGCACCCGCAATTTTCATCATGATGACCTCCTTTACCCGCATTATTGTGGTGCTTTCATTTATGCGACAAGCCTTTGGTACGCAGCAATCGCCCCCCAATCAAGTTTTGATCGGCTTGGCCTTATTTCTTACTTTTCTGGTGATGGCACCCATATGGCATCAAGTGAATGAAGAGGCCTTGCAGCCTTATCTTGAAGAAGAGATTTCTCAAGATGAAGCGTTCGATTTAGCGATGGCGCCAATTCGAAACTTTATGTTGAAACAAGTGCGAGAAAAAGATCTTTCCCTTTTTGTCAAGATTGCCAAATTGCCTCAACCAAAAGACCCTTCTGACTTGCCCTCTTATACCGTCATTCCTGCTTTTATGATTAGTGAATTGAGAACCGCATTTCAGATTGGATTTCTTGTGTACCTCCCTTTTCTTGTGATCGATATCGTGGTGGCCAGCATCTTGATGTCGATGGGGATGATGATGTTGCCGCCCGTCATGATTTCGCTCCCATTTAAACTCATATTATTTGTCTTGGCAGATGGTTGGTACTTGGTCGTGGGGTCATTGGTCAGAGGTTTCGCGTGAAGAGGAGACTGGTTTTGTATGGGGTTAAAATATGACGCCTGAATTTGTTGTAGAGATCGTGCAACGCACCATAGAAATTGCGGTGCTCTTATCTGCCCCCGTCCTTGTTTCAAGTCTTGCCATCGGTTTGGTGGTGAGTCTTTTTCAGGCCGTGACACAGATTAACGAAGCCACCCTAACTTTTTTGCCCAAAATTTTGATTGCAGGACTTTCACTCGTCTTTTTTCTGCCCTGGATGATATCGCTCATTGTCAGTTTTACGAGTGGGATTTTAACAAATCTGCCCATGTACACGGGGTGAAATAGAAAGGCATTATGAATATACCCTTGATTGAAAGCATTTTGCAGAACCAAGCGGCTTTTCTATTTATCTTGGTTCGCGTTGCCGCATTTTTAGCGGCTGTTCCCCTGATTGGAGGCGCCGGGGTTCCGACCATGATCAAGGTGATGATTGTGCTTTCAATGACTCTCATGCTTTTCCAAGTGCTCGAATTAAAACCTGAAAAAAGTCTTAACCTGGTGACATTAACCACCGGGGTCTTGGGTGAAGTGCTCATCGGACTGATTCTTAGTTTGGGGGTGAACTTTCTTTTTGCGGCGGTTGAGATTGGTTCAGAAATTGCGGGGATGCAAATGGGCTTTGGCAGTGCAAATCTCTTTGATCCCATTTCAAACAGACAAGCGTCTCTTATCGCGCGTTTAGAAGGGCTTGTTGCGATGTTGGTCTTTTTGAGCATCAATGGTCATTTTATTGTTTTTGAAAATTTGACCCTCAGTTTTGAACTCCTTCCTTCATTTGGATTTTATCCTTCGGGATTGAGCATCGAATATTTGATGCATTTGGTGAGTAAAATGTTTTTACTCGGCTTGAAAATCGCCGCCCCGGTCATCGTGACCTTATTACTGGCCAATGTCATTATCGGTATTTTTTCACGGGTCATCCCTCAACTGAATGTGCTTCTTTTTAGTTTCCCTGTGACGATCATGTTGGGTCTTTTAATCCTAGGGCTGTCTCTCCCTGTTTTTGTGAGCATGATTACAAATGAGATTACAGGTTTACGAACGGTGTTACCCGGATTAATCATAAGAATGCAGCCTTAAATCGTATTTATTGAAGGAATAATTAAGGATGAAGCATGGCAGCGGACGATCAAGAAAAAACTGAAAAAGCAACGCCCAAGCGTAGAGAAGAGGCCCGTAAAAAGGGTCAGGTCGTTACCAGTCGTGACTTGAGTTCTGCCTTCTTGTTTCTCTTTGCCGTACTGATTTTTAAAAACTTTGGTTTGGATCTCATTCTAGGACTCAAAATAACCATGATGAGGACCTATGCTTTGATTGCCACTGTCGAAATGACGCCTGCAAATTTTAGTCTCTTGGTCAGGGACAGTTTTATTCAAGTCTTTATGATGATCATGCCATTGCTGTCATTAATCGCATTGGTGGGAGGCTTGTCTGTCGTCGTACAACATGGTGTGCTCTTTTCAACAGATTCTTTGCTCCCGGATTGGGGAAAGGTCAATCCCCTTTCTGGTTTTAAACGCATTTTTGCTATCTCATCGATGGTGAATGGCATGAAAACCTTCCTGAAATTTCTAGTGATCGGCGGAATCGCCTATCTGTCGGTGCGTAAAAAGTTGCCTTCCGTCTTGGCTTTAAGCCGAATGACTGCTGGAGAGATTGTCCTGATCTCAGGAGACATGATTGGGAGTGTGGTGCTTTGGTGTGGATCTGTTGTTGCGGTGATCGGGGTGGCAGATTACGGGTTCCAGTGGTGGGAACACGAGAAAAAACTTCGCATGAGTAAGCAAGAAATTAAAGACGAACACAAACAAACCGAAGGAACGCCATTGGTCAAATCAAGAATACGCAGCCTTCAGCGTGAAGCAGCCAGAAAACGGATGATGGCGGATGTGCCTCAAGCCGATGTAGTCATTACCAACCCGACGCGATTGGCCATTGCACTCAGTTACAAACCTGAATCGATGGCCGCGCCGAAGGTGGTTGCGAAAGGCTCCGGTTTTGTTGCAGAACGGATTCGAGAACTGGCACGCGAACACAATGTGCCCTTGGTTGAAAATAAATCTGTTGCACAGTCACTGTTCAAAACAGTGGAAATTGGACAAACGATTCCATCTTCGATCTACAGGGCTGTCGCTGAAATTATGTCTTATATCTACAAACTCAAAGGGAAACGTGCATTCGGATAAGGGTGGAAAATGGCTGAAGTATTAACTCAAACAGAAGAAAACAAGAGCATCGCAAAAAATGGTGATTTGATCATGGCGCTGGGTGTGATTGGCATTTTACTGCTCATGATTGTACCCACCCCGACCTTCTTTTTAGACTTGCTGCTGGCCTTCAGTATCAGTTCGGGTTTGGTGATTTTATTCGTGGCCTTACACACGATTAAACCCGTCGAATTTTCTTCCTTCCCATCAATACTGCTCATCGTCACCTTGTTTCGGCTTGCCCTCAACATCGCGACGACCCGATCCATTTTAATGAACGGCAATACCGGCGTCGGCTCTGCAGGAAAAGTGATTGAAACCTTTGGGAATTTGATGATCGGTTCAAATTACGCCGTTGGACTCGTGGTGTTCATCATTCTTGTCGTGATCAATTTTGTGGTCATTACGAAAGGTGCGGGTCGTATCGCCGAAGTCGCAGCAAGGTTCATGTTGGATGCGATGCCCGGAAAACAGATGAGTATTGATGCAGATTTAAATGCGGGGATGATTGATGAAAAAGAAGCCCGGAAACGACGCGAAGGCATTTCGAAAGAAGCTGATTTTTACGGGGCAATGGATGGTGCCAGCAAGTTTGTCAGAGGGGATGCCATTGCGGCGATTCTCATTATTTTAGTGAATATCATTGGGGGGTTTGTTATTGGCGTGCTCCAGCAAGGAATGGACGCGGCGACTGCCGCGCAAAATTATACCTTACTGAGTATTGGAGATGGCCTTGTGGGTCAGATCCCTGCACTCATTATTTCAACCGCTTCCGGCATTGTGGTTACCCGTGCGGCCTCAGATTCGAGTCTTGGACAGGATGTGACACGACAGATGATGTTTCATCCCAGTGCGCTCATGGGGGCAGGAGCCATTACCTTTATTTTTGGTTTGATTCCAGGCTTACCTCACCTTGCTTTTTTTTCACTGGCTGCGGGTATCGGCTTTGTGGGTTATAGCGCAAAGCAGACAGAAGAAGTCGCCAAAGCAAAAACTGTTCAGAAAATAGAAAAAGAATCCAAAGTGCCGAGTAAAGAAGAGTGGATTGTGCCACTCGATTTGATGGAATTAAATGTAGGTTATGGCTTAATTCCACTGGTGGATGAAGCACAAGACGGCGATTTGTTGAAACGCATCACTGCGATTCGCAGGCAGCTCGCACTCGAGCTTGGGTTTATAGTGCCACCCATTCACATTCGCGACAATCTTCAGATCAAACCCAATGAATATCTTATCGTGGTCAAAGGGGTTGAAGTCAGTCGCGGTGAAGTCTTACCGCGCCACTATCTAGCGATGAATCCATCCGGTCTGGAAAAAAACGGCATCGATGGTATTCCGACCAAAGAACCTTGTTTTGGTTTAGATGCCTTGTGGATTACAGAAAAAGAAAAAGAACGTGCACAAATGGAAGGCTGTACTGTCGTTGATGTCCCTTCAGTGATTGCCACCCATCTCACCGAAGCGATTCGAAGTCATGCGGCAGAGCTCGTGGGTCGTCAGGAAGTACAACATCTGATCGATCAATTTGGGAAAAACAATCCTAAAGTGGTCGAAGAGCTGATTCCGGACTTGTTGCCATTGGGAGGTGTTGTGAAAGTCCTTGGAAACCTCCTGAGAGAACGTGTGCCCATACGGGATCTCCGCACCATATTAGAAACCCTGGCCGATGTTGCAACGATCACAAAAAATACGGGACAGTTATCCGAGTATTGCCGCCAGGCCTTGGCTCGCTCTATTTCAAAACTGTATCAAGATGATATGGGGAACTTGACCGTGATTAATATTGATCCGCGTCTTGATTTGATGATTGCACAATCGGTTCAAGCGACAGAGCAAGGAAACGTGCTTACGCTTGATCCACTTATCACACAAAAAATAGTGATGCAAATACGCCGTGCTTCAGAGCAGGTAGCCATGCGTGGACAGCATCCCATCGTTTTGTGTTCTCCAATGGTTCGATTCCATTTAAGAGGTATGGTGGAACGATATATTCCAAATTTGGTGGTCCTATCATCAAATGAAATTGCACAAAACGTAAAACTACAATCAGCCGAAACTGTGAGAATGCCTGATGAAAATTAAAAAATTCGAAGGAAGAGGAATGACCGAAGCCCTTCTGGCTGTGAAGAGAGAATTGGGCCAGGATGCCGTGATTCTTTCCACGCGGGAGTTCACCAAACGAAAACGCACGAAAAGTGGTGGAGCCATTTTTGTCCCTATCGTCGAAATTTCAGCAGCCAAAGAAAACACGGAACCGATCAAAAAGGTCGCTCAACAAGGGAAGAGTCCATTTGAAACGGTACTGGCAGAAACCGTTCAGGGGGACATCTATAAGGAATTAGAAGAGATTAAGTCCGAGCTGCTTTCGCTTAAAAAGTCAGATGCAGTCAAAGTCCCGACCACTCATCTTGTCGAAAATGGCTTTGGTGACCCGACACCTCTCCAACATATTAATGAAACATGGCTTGAAATGAAGATTATGTTGAAGTCACTGACCGAAATGAAAAAGGCAGACCCGGCGTTCTCTAAAGATGAGAACTTAGTTCGGCTATACGATCAATTGATGCAAAGCGGGATTGATCCTGACACTGCGCAACATCTCGTGAATGCCGTCAAAGACTATTCCCCTGAAGTGGATTTACTCAAACCCACACAAATACAACACTCTCTAAAAAATATTGTTGAAGGTTTGATTCATGTGACAGGCCCGATTGATTTTGATGAAACACATGTCGAGAAAGGGCCGAAAGTCATTGCCTTGATTGGTCCGACAGGAGTCGGAAAAACATCAACCCTCACCAAGTTGGGGGTGAAAAGACAAGAAGCACAAAAAGCAGTCACGCTGGTTTCCCTTGATGAAACCGCGCGACACACCGGGGAGACATTAATTCAATATGCCAATCAGTATGGTATTCCGGCTTTAAAAGTGGCCACCTGGGATCAGCTGGGCAAACTGGTCTCACAAAGAAAAAAAGGAGAACTGATCTTAGTCGACACCGTCGGACGAAGTCATTTAAAAGCAGGTGATGTCTCTGCCTTACGGGGTCTAACCTCCATTGGAATTCCTCTGGAGACACACCTCGTGCTTGCTGCAAATACGAAGGGGAGCGACCTTTCTGACATGATTGATCGATTTTCTGTGATTCCAATCGATTCCCTCCTCTTTACAAAGATTGATGAAACACAAAGCTATGGATCTCTTTTTTCAGTGATGGGCAGAAAAAGAAAACCGGTTTCCTATTTTACTACAGGCCAGGAAATACCTGGAGATATTGTTCTGGCAACGCCAAAACGGTTTGCAGGTTTGGTACTAACAAATGCAATGCAAACAGCGTGAACATAAAAGAACGGATTACATAAATAGTGATAAAAAGAGAGGAAAATAAGATGGAGCGAACGGGCATAATAAATGAGAAAGACAAAGATATGGTCACAGAGCCTTCTCCTGAAGTCATCCGGATTCCAAAAGTGATCGCCGTCACCAGCGGTAAGGGTGGTGTCGGAAAAACAAATGTGGTTGCAAACCTGGCGGTTGCTTTCGCGAGTCTGGGTAAGTCTGTTGTCATTCTCGACGCAGATCTGGGTTTGGGTAATGTCGATGTCCTTTTCGGGATTATTCCAAAGTACACGATAGAACATGTCCTTCTGGGCGAAAAGAAACTCTCAGAAGTCATGGTGGAAGGGCCACTGGGCATTAAAATATTGCCGACCAGTTCTGGCTCTGAAGATCTCACGAATTTAAGCGCTGAACAAAAACTTATTTTTCTCTCAGAATTGGATGAGTTAGAAAAGGGTGTCGATGTTTTTCTCATTGATACTGCCGCAGGCATTTCTTCAAACGTGCTTTATTTTAATACCGTCGCTCAGGATATTTTGGTCGTCGCTACGGCGGACCCAACATCAGTGACCGATGCCTATGCCATTATGAAAATACTGTCGAAGCGGCATGGCGAAAAGCGATTCAAGCTTTTGGTGAATATGTCTAGAAGTTTGAGGGAGTCGAAAGAAGTGTATCGAAAGTTGACGCTGGTTTCGGATCAGTTTTTGGATATTGCCATCGATTTCTGTGGATTTATTCCTCAAGACGATTATCTACGGATGGCGGTTCTTGAACAAAAATCTGTCGTTGACCTTTATCCAAACGCGAAGTCAAGCCAGCGTTTTGTTGAATTTTCAAAAGAGATTCTCTCATGGCCTCAAAAACAGTTCCCAAAAGGAAATGTCCAATTTCTCTGGAAGGGTTTGTTAGGCGATCCTTCAGAGACGAAAGCCTAGGTGCTAAGAAATAAAGGAAATCAGGAGTGAAATCACAAAAAATTGGGCCATCATATGTGACCGGAAAGATACCGGAGCACAGCAAAATAGATGCACTGATAGAAGAATTTGTCCCAATGATCAGAATGATTGCTCAACGTCTGGTTTTTAGACTGCCTTCATCGCTTGATCTTGACGATCTGGTGCATTCTGGTGTCATCGGCTTAATGGATGCCTTTGACCGTTATGATCCTTCCATCAATGCACGCTTTAAAACATATGCAGAATTTAGGATACGTGGTGCGATGCTTGATGAGATTCGTACGCTCGATTGGATACCGAGATCGGTACATGATAAATCAAAAAAATTGAAAAAAGTCAGTGATGCGATCATCAATAAAAAAGGACGTCCACCCACGGAAGAAGAACTCATAGAAGCACTGGGGATGGATCAAGAATCTTTCGATACTTTTCTCTTCAAGGCTCGTGGTGTGACCCTGCTCAGCTTGGACGATCTTGGGATTAAAGATGGCGTCGAATGGAAATTGATTGAATCCATGGCTGATCCCAATAGTGAGGATCCTCTTCTCTCCTTACTTTCTCAACGCGACAAAGAGCACTTGATAGAAGCCATCGAAAAGCTCACGAAGAAAGAGCAGTTGGTTGTTTCCCTTTATTACGATGAAGAACTCACTATGAAAGAAATAGGTCTGATATTAAAGGTTTCCGAATCACGCGTCTGTCAACTTCACACTCGAGCTGTTTTGAAATTGAAGGGATTTCTGAGGTAATCGTGTGACTGAATTTCACATATTTATTGGATTAGACAATATATTATTTATATGTATACAAAACAATACTGATTTATCAATTTATAAATCGCTAAAGAATTGGGTCGACTCGACCGAAGAGAAGATGTATCGGGAGAATACAATAATCGCTGGAAGAGCAGGTTTTTTCTAAAAAAAAACCAAATCTTCTATAAAAAATCCACATTAGATTATAAATGAGAATTATTGGATACACTAGTAGAGGTGTGTCACTTTTCGTCCTGTCTTTAAGGGTAAATCGATGTTGATGTTTGATGTGTTTTTCGAGCCTTGGGGAAAATGAAAAGATTACTTTATCAGGGATCTGTGATTAGCGGAATAGGATTTGTTGTCCTTTTTGTTTCTAAAGAGAATTTTATACCTTATCTTGTTTTGGGAGGGGTGTCTTTTGCTTGGGCCTTTTTAGCCAATTGTTGTATCACAGCGCTGCAAGCGGATAGGCCGGATCATGTGCCGATTCCCTCTGTATTAGATGAACCCTCTCCGCCTGTGATGGCAGAGAATTATCCTCCTGTTCAGGATGAATATATTAACCCACCCTCAGTTACTACCCATGATAATGATAATGGGAATGGGAACGGCACTCCCGTTGCGTGTAATTCCAGTCAAAAATTAGAAGTGAATCGAGAATGTTCTGCCATCCGTTCTGAAATAAGTCAAGTGAAAAGCGTACTAACCGATGCGATTGAAAAACTCAATATAAATTTCACCTCCTTAGAATTCGGGTCACGCACACAACAGGAGCTGGTCAATGAAATAACGAGAGGTGCAGAAGACCCCGATTTACAGGAAACGGAACGATTTGATAGACCTATTGATTTTGATCGGTTTGCGGTAGAAACCGAAAAACTGATGACGGAGCTTGTCGATAACATTGTTAATACCAGCAAATACAGCATGAAGCTTGTGGGTGAATTGGAAGAGGTGACTTCCTCTATTGGCGATATTTTGTCAGATGTTTCCGGGGTCCATTCGATTGCGGAACAAACAAAGGTACTCGCGATTAACGCAACCATTGAAGCCGCGAGAGCAGGTAAATCAGGCAAGGGTTTTGCCGTTGTTGCACACGAAGTCCGTAATCTTTCAGATCACTCCAAGTCATTTGGAGAGCGTATTGCACTCCATGTTAAAGAAATTAGAGGCTCGATTGGAAGGGCAGAAAAATCGACCATTGAATTGGCTTCAAAAGACATGACTTTTGTCCTGCAGGCAAAAAGAGAGACGGACAAAATGCTGTCGGGTCTGAATTTGCTCCATAAAAAGATGACCGATGGCGTGGATTCTATCGCCCAGATTACAAATGACATCTCCACCAATGTTGTCGGCGCTGTGATTGCAATGCAGTTTGAAGATTTGGTGAGTCAGCTCTTAGAGGGGGTGTTATTACGCCTGGAGCGGATAGAGTTGGTCACAGTCGGTGGATCCAGTGAAACGAAACTTTCAAATAGTGAGGCTGCATTTTCTAATGAGGAAGACGATCGTGCTTTAGCCAACCAAATGTCAGAGGACAAAATGACGAATAAAGCGGTGATGCAGCAGTCCCTTGATGGTGGGGATGTAGAGTTATTTTAGTACAGAAAATAGACGCTATATAGGCGAGGTCGTGAAGGCGTACTCAGGATGCGCTCATGACATAAAAGGAGGAAAGTTTCATGGGAAAATCTGTTTTAGCTGTTGATGATTCTAGATCAATGAGGCAGATGGTGTCTTTTACGCTGAAAGGCGCAGGTTACAATGTGGTTGAGGCCGTTGATGGTCAAGATGGCTTGAATAAGTCAAAGGATCATATTTTCGATCTTATATTGACCGACCAAAATATGCCGAAAATGGATGGTTTGACACTGGTTCGCTCGCTGAGAGTTTTATCCAACTATAAACAGGTGCCCATATTGATGCTCACCACAGAATCGGGTGATGAGATGAAGAGTCAAGGAAAGCAGGCGGGGGCGACAGGTTGGATTGTGAAACCTTTTGATCCGGAAAAGCTACTCACAGTTGTAAAAAAAATAATTGGATAAACACTCAAGGGGAAGCAGAGAAACAGATCTGAGAAATCCTATTTTTGATAGATCTGGTTTGAGTGAAGAGGGGAATCCTAATGGAATTTGATAAAAGTGAGTTCTTCCAAGTTTTTTATGAAGAAGCCTCAGAACATTTGGAAATGATAGAAAGTTTGTTGGTGGCATTGGATGTTCAGTCTCCGGATGAAGAAGCCTTAAATGCCATATTTCGGGCCGTACATTCGGTGAAGGGGGGCGCAGGAACTTTTGGTTTTGATAAGTTGACCAAAGTGACCCATGTGTTTGAGACCATATTGGATCAGGTTCGAAAGGGGATTTTGAATCCCTCTAGCGAGATGATCGACTTATTTTTAGAAACGAGAGATCATCTCAGTGCCATCTTATTGAGTTATAAGGATGGGTCTGCAGTGGATGAGCGTACTTCGACTCGAATCACTAAAGCCCTACAAAAAATAACAAGTGATGCAGAAAAAGCACCCAAGAAAAAAACACATACAAAAGCGAAAGTAAAGAAACCCGCTAAATCTAAAAAAAGCAAAGAAGAAGAGGATGATCTTGGATTTGGATTTTTTGGTGATCTTCCCAGCCCTGAAGGACTTGAAAAAAATAAAAAAGCAGAGGCAATCACGACAGAGGCCAAAATAACAGGTTCGACTGTTTCCAAAGCTCCCACAGAAACCACATCCCTGCGTATTGGGGTTGAAAAAGTGGATCAGCTTTTCAATCAAGTGGGTGAGATTGTCATTACGCAAGCCATGCTTTCGCAAACCGCATCACGCCTTGATCCCGCTATTTTTGAGCAGCTCGAAAATGGATTGGCTCAGCTGGAGCGAAATACGAGAGATCTGCAAGAGAGTGTGATGGCGATTCGCATGGTTCCGATCAAAAATGTGTTTAGCCGTTATCCACGGCTTGTTCGGGATATGAAGAAAGATTACAACAAAGAAATTCATCTCGTCATGATCGGAGAAGAAACCGAGATTGACAAAGGGTTTATTGAGAAACTCTCCGATCCTTTGACTCACTTGCTTCGAAACAGTTTTGATCATGGCATTGAATCTCCCGAAGCACGGAAAGCCGCAGGAAAGAACCCGGAAGGCACCATTACTTTAGCCGCATCTCATCAGGGCGGAAATGTCGTGATCGAAGTCAGGGACGATGGTGCAGGCTTAGATCGAGATCGCATTCTTGAAAAAGCAAAAGAAAAAGGGATTGCTTGCCCTGAGGGAATGTCGGATAGCGAAGTCTGGAATCTAATCTTTGCACCCGGTTTTTCGACCGCTATAACAGTCAGCGATATTTCAGGTCGTGGGGTGGGTATGGATGTCGTGAAGCAAAATGTGCAAGCCATGGGTGGCATCATCGAAATTGAATCGTGCCTGGGGCAAGGCAGTCATTTTATCATACGCTTGCCGCTGACTCTGGCGATTATTGAAGGCATGGTTATTCAAGTCGGCAAAGAAGTTTATATCTTGCCCATTACCTCTATTGTGGAATCCTTGCGTCCGAAAAACGGTGAGACAAAAACCATTATGGGCAAGGGAGAAGTCGTGAACCTTCGTGGAGAATATATTCCTATTATTCGCCTTTATGAACTTTTTAACACCCCGACAGAGGTGAAAGACCCGGAACATGGTGTCTTGGTAGTAATTGAGTCTGACGGTGGACGATCTGCCGTCTTGGTGGATGAGCTGGTTGGGCAACAACAAGTGGTGATTAAAAGCATGGAAAAGAATTTTAAAAAAATTCATGGCATTGCCGGTGCAACTATTTTAGGCGATGGGTATGTGGCTTTTATTTTGGATGTGAGAACGCTGCGCGCATTTTCAAAGAAAGAAGAAAGCGCACTCGTCTCAAGCGCTTGAGACGAAAGAAGAGGGGAAGTTTTATCGATCCCTAATGGAATGAAAACAATCAATACCTCAATGGATTGAGGGAGATCAAAGGAGGCAATGTGGCAACGGCAACGAAAGAAATGAGTACAGATATCAGTGATATCGATGAGCGAATGGGCTTTTCTTCAGATGGAGATCAATACCTGACCTTTTTGCTGGGCGAAGAGGAATATGGTGTTCAAATTCTCCGTGTTCAAGAAATCAAAGGCTATACCGGGGTGACACGTATTCCAAATACCCCTCCATATGTCAAAGGGGTACTCAATCTTCGCGGTACCATTGTCCCCATTGTTGATCTCAGAATGAAGTTTGGCATGCCGCAAGAAGAGTACAGTAAAACAACGGTTATTATTGTTGTCGAGGTCAAGGGACGGGTGATGGGGGTCATTGTGGATGCCGTGTCCGATGTGATGAATATCGCCTCAAAAGACATCCAGCCTGCGCCGGAATTTGATGATTCTGTAGATGTGAGCTTCATTGATGGCATTGGCAGTTATGGCGATAGCCTGGTGACCTTCCTGGATATTGATCGCGTACTTTCCTCAGAAGGCATAGGTGCCGCTGGAAGTTTAAACGACATCGCCACCGTAGAAGCCGAAGCTACTGCAGAACCCAAAGCAAGTGCAGAAACGAAGAAAACCCTAAAAAAACAAGAGCAGTAAAAAAGATCAAGAAATAATTTGAACCGGCCTGGCTAATGGGAGCCTTGGCCTTGTTCTTTACCGTCTATGTAACAAGGGGAAATAAAAATGGCACTGAATGTCAAACTACTCGAAGCAAGTTTTAAGCTCGTTGCACCTCAGGGAGATGCGCTCGTGGCGCGTTTTTATGAGCGACTGTTTCAAAAATATCCACAAGTCAAACCCCTGTTTAAAGGGGTTCCGATCAAAAAGCAGCAGAAAAAGTTGCTCGCGTCCTTGGTTCTCGTGGTGGAAAACTTGAGACGTCCTGCACAATTGACCAAAGTCCTGCATGCCATGGGTGCGCGTCATGTGGGTTATGGCGCCGAGGCGGGACATTATGATGCCGTGAATGAAAATATGTTGGCCGTTCTTTCCGAGTTTGCGGGAAAGGCCTGGACCTCTCAGATCGAAAAGGCTTGGAGCGATGCCTTGGAGACGATTAAAAATCTCATGGTGGGGGGCGCAAGCCCTAAGAAGAAGGCGACGACATCAAAATTAACAAAAAAGGGGAATCAAAAACTTAAAAAGGGGGAGGGAACAATGGCAACAAACAAGAAAAAGGTTGAGTTGGATGAACTGAAGGGGAAAGTTGATGCGATCAGTAGGGCTCAGGCTATGATCGAGTTTAATCTGGATGGCACAATTATCACGGCAAACGACAATTTTTTGAATACCTTGGGTTACACCCTGGATGAGGTTCAAGGGAAGCATCACCGGATCTTTTGCGAACCGTCTTACGCGAGCAGCCCGGAATATCATGCGTTTTGGGAGAAACTGAATCGCGGTGAATTTGATTCGGGGGTGTACAAACGGAAGGGCAAGGGCAGTATAGAGGTCTGGATCAACGCCTCCTACAACCCGATTTTTAACGACAGCGGAAAAGCCTACAAAGTTGTAAAGTTTGCCACGGACATTACTGAGCAGAAACTTCAGTCTGATGAAAATAATAGAATGAAGATATTGCTCGACAACGCCAATACCAATATCTTGGTGTGTGACAGATCATACAAAATTACCTATATGAACTCTGCCTCTGAAAAAAAATTGAGACAGTTGACACCGGAAATACAGAAATCCTTCCCGACCTTTGATGTCGACAAGCTAGTCGGCTCAAGTATCGATAACTTTCATAGGAATCCTTCCAAGCAGAGGAACCTTTTGGATGATCCAAATAATCTACCGCACAATGCCGTAATTGAGGTCGGTGATGTGAAGTTGGATCTATTGGTCGATGCGATGATGTCAGATGAAGGTGAGTACATTGGCAATGTTCTCGAGTGGATGGACGTGACCACAAAGTTAAAGGTGGAAGTTGAGATGGCGCGTCTGAAATCCTCTCTCGATAACGCCAATACCAATGTAATGGTGGCAGATCGGGATCTGGTTGTTGTGTACATGAATGAGGCTTCTAGAAATACGCTTGGGCGGCTTGAGTCGGATATCCGCAAGGTTTTTCCTGGGTTTTCTGTTGCCTCGGTGGTAGGAACCTGTATCGATGTCTATCACAAAGATCCGTCTTTTCAAAGGCGTCTTTTGGATGATCCCAAAAACCTGCCGCATCAGGCAGAGATTCAAGTGGGTCCGGCCCTATTGGATTTGAATGTGTCGGCCATTATGGATAAAGACGGAAACTACATCGGCAACGTGGTTGAATGGAGAGACGTTACCAATGAGAAAAAGGCGCAGGGTGAGGTTGAACGGCTCATTAATGCGGCTTCGTCAGGAAAACTGTCAGAGCGAATTGATGCTTCTCAATTTGAGGGCTTCCTGAAGAGTATTTCAGAAGGCGTTAACGCGATGGTGGAAGCCGTGGAAGGGCCTATGATTGAAGCCAAAAGTGTGCTCGGTAGACTTTCAGAAGGGGATTTAACCACGGTAATGACTGGAGACTATCAAGGCGATTTTGATGATATGAAAGAGAGCCTGAATACGGCCCTCGAAAAGCTGGGTCATACCATGATGGCGGTCAATGAAAGTGCCGATATGGTTACAAACGGTATTAATGAGATCAGTAAAGGCAATGAAAACTTGTCTCAACGCACGGCAGAGCAGGCCAGTTCACTTGAAGAGACCTCCTCTTCGATGGAGGAGATGACCTCAACAGTCAAGCAAAATGCGGATAATGCTCAGAAAGCCAACCAGTTGGCGATTGCGGCACGTGAAGTGGCAGAAAAGGGAGGCCGGGTTACAGGCCAGACCACTGAAGCAATGGACGCCGTCAACAAGAGCAGTAAAAAGATTGTGGACATTATTTCAGTGATCGACGAAATCGCCTTTCAAACCAACTTGCTGGCCTTAAACGCTGCAGTCGAAGCAGCACGGGCCGGGGAGCATGGACGGGGATTTGCTGTGGTGGCTGCCGAGGTGAGAAATCTGGCACAGCGTTCAGCGACAGCGGCGAAAGAGATCAAGTCCTTGATCAATGAGTCGGTTCAGCAAGTGACAGACAGCACGAGTTTGGTCTCGCAGTCGAGAGAAACCCTGGAAGAAATTGTCGAATCAGTCAAACGGGTCACCGATGTCATCGCAGAGATCAGTGCCGCATCGCAAGAGCAGACGACCGGGATTGATGAAGTCAATAAAGCGATTATGGCGATGGATGAAACCACACAGCAAAATGCCGCCTTGGTTGAGGAAGCGACCTCGGCCAGTCAGGCGATAAAAGATCAGGCGGAAGACTTACTGGACCAGGTTGATTTCTTCAAAGTCAAAGAGGCAGAAAGCGGTCGACGTGCAAGCCGTGAAATCAAAATGGAGAGAGAGGAGAGGGTTCAGCCGAAGACCCGCCGCAGATCAAGAGAGCCTGTTTCGGCAGGAAGCCCCCTCCCGAATCCCTCCTCAAGGGGACCTGTTTCAGTAGGAGTGAAAAGCAATGGCGGCGGGAAAGGCTTGGATGATTTTGAAGAATTTTAATCCATCAAAATCAAAGATACAAGAACACTCACTGCGGGTTGCAGCCATAGGTTCAACGAGGTGATAAGAAATGCCTCTTACGAGGGCGGGGAATAACCGCCTTCGTAGGAGGCATCTTAAAATTGTTTGTCCCAGTTTTTAAAAGGAATGAGATGAGTCTAGAAAGTACCATTGGGTTTACGATCACAGACGATGCATTCTCTAAATTTCAGAAGTTACTCTATAAAGAGAGTGGCATCAAATTAGGTGATCAGAAAAAAACCATGATGGTCTCCCGTTTGTCTAAACGCTTGCGGGCCTTAGAGATGACATCCTTCAAGGATTACTACAATTATATTCTTGAGGAGGGGACAGAGGGAGAAGAATTTATTCAGATGTTGGATCTGCTTTCGACCAATAAAACAGACTTTTTTCGTGAGCCGATCCATTTTGATTTTATGACAACACAAATTATTCCAGAATTAAAATATTTAAAAAAAATCCGTATTTGGTCTTCTGCTTGTTCATCAGGAGAGGAGCCCTATTCTATCGCCATTACACTTGCTGAAGCTTTTGGTACTGAAAGATGGAATGCCAAGGTTCTTGCTTCTGATTTATCGACGCGTGTGTTGGCCAAGGCAAGGAACGGTGTTTATGAAAAAGAAAGTGTAAAAGATCTGAATACCATCCGTCTTCATAAATATTTTTTAAAAGGGAAAGGGGAAGAAGGTTTGGGAAAGGTAAAGATAAAGAAGCACTTATCTGAGATGGTTTCCTTTCGTCGGATTAATTTAATGGGTCAAACTTACCCCATAAAGTCTCCTTTGGATATTATCTTTTGCCGTAATGTGATGATTTATTTTGATCGTCCGACACAAGAACGTCTGATCAATAACTTTTACAGCTATCTAAAACCGAACGGTTATCTCTTTATTGGCCATTCTGAAAGTTTACAGTGGTTGGACAGTCCATTTACGCTCATTAAACCCACAATTTATCAAAAGAAGGAGATGGATGTTCTCACTTGAGAAGAAAAGTGCTGATAATAATGCCTTTTCCGATATTCGAATGGTCGTCGATGGTCGCTTTCCTCATAAAGTGGCCCAAGTCCTTCCGGGTCAATATTTTGCGAGTAAAGATCCAATGATTATCTATACCATATTGGGCTCGTGTATTTCTGCCTGTGTCAATGATCCGGTCGCAAAAGTCGGGGGCATCAATCACTTTATGTTGGCTAAACCCCAGAAGAAAGGTGGTCGTAAAGATTCCTGGGGCGAATCCGCACGATATGGAAACTATGCCATGGAACTTTTATTGAATGAAATTATGAAGCTAGGCGGCATTAAAAAGAGAATGGAAGTTAAAATTTTCGGAGGGGCCAAGCTTTATGAATCAAGTCAAAATGTCGGACAAGGAAATGCCGAATGGGTTCTTAACTACTTGGAAACAGAGGGTTTTAATATTGTAAAGCGTGATGTCGGGGATATTTATCCTCGAAAGATTTATTACTACACAGAAACAGGACGTATTTTGATGAAAAAGATCATGAGAATGAGAAATAAAACTATTCTTGTTCGTGAAGAGGAATATAAGAAATCATTAATTGAGAAGAAAGAAAGGGACGATGATGTCATCTTGTTTTAACCTCGAATTGAACGAAAAACATCTCCCTTTTAAGACGATGTTAGGGGAGGTTTGAAACTGAATGAATAAAATTCGAGTGCTTATCGTTGATGACTCTGCCTTAATTCGAAAATTGTTAACGGCTATACTCTCGTCAGATCCTGAAATAGAGGTGATCGGAACCGCGAGTGATCCCTACATGGCCCGGGATAAAATTAAAACCTTAGACCCGGATGTCTTGACACTGGATGTTGAGATGCCGCGAATGGATGGTTTGACTTTTCTTGAAAAACTGATGGCGGGTCATCCCATGCCGGTGCTGATGGTCAGCTCACTGACCGAAGTGGGCTGTGAAACGACCATGCGTGCGCTTGAATTGGGGGCGATTGATTTTTTCACCAAGCCACAATTTGATATGGAGCAGGGGATTGGTTCGGAAGCCGAACTATTAATCGAAAAAGTGAAGGCTGCAGCGAAAGCAAATATCGTCCCAAGAAAAAGAAATGTGTCCAACAGCAAAGCGTTTAAGGGTTTGTCCTCATCTGCAATGAGCAAGACAACCGATACGATTATTGCCATCGGTGCGTCTACAGGCGGGACAGAAGCCATTCGTGATTTGCTCCTCAACTTACCCCCCAATACCCCCCCCATTTTGATTACACAGCATATGCCTGAAAAGTTTACAAAGACTTTCTCAGATCGCCTGAATAAAGAATGTAAAATCACCGTTAAAGAGGGGGAAGATGGGGACAGTGTGATTGCGGGGCGTGCCCTGATTGCCCCAGGTAATTATCACATGGAGCTTGCGAGAAGTGGTGCACGATATCATATTAAACTGAATCAGAATGAGCCGGTGAATCGGCATCGTCCTGCTGTGGATGTCCTTTTTCGATCGGTCGCTGAATATGCAGGCAAAAATGTGATCGGCGTCATTTTAACGGGGATGGGAGGTGACGGTGCCGAAGGTATGCTGGAAATGAAAAAAAGAGGGGCCTACAACATCGCCCAAGACGAAAAAACATCTGTGGTCTTTGGCATGCCTCGGGTTGCGATTGAAAAGGGAGGAACAGATGAAGTCACCCCTTTACACGATATTCCTTCAAGTATTTTTAAGCACTTACCAAAGTAATAGATGAGATAGGGTGGTTTTATAATAGAAAGGAGGGAAAAATGTCATTTTCTGTAAATACAAAAAATACGAATGGAACTTTGGAACTTCACTTATCAGGTCGATTTGATTTTAATGCAAATCAAATCTTCCGAAAAGCCTATCAGAATGGTTTAGACAATACTGTCACTAGCTATGTTGTTCTAGACTTCTCTGGTGTGGAATATATGGACAGCTCTGCGCTGGGAATGCTTCTTTTGTTGAAAGATTATGGTGATAAGGAAAACAAAAGGATTGAACTGATCAATTGTCAGGATACTGTTCGAGAGATTTTGGACATCGTCAATTTCGGGAAATTATTTACCATTAGGTAATCGATGGATATGGATTCCGAAGGAAATGAAATGAGTCCGGAAACAGAACAAATAACCCAATTATCTCTTATGGATCAAAAGAGCCTTGATCCTGAGGTGAGCCTGTCTCGTTATGTCATGAGAAATGTGGTTCGGCCCGTTAAGCTGGATGGAGAGCAACTAGAGCAATGGATCTTACCTGCTGCAGAGTTTTCGGGCGATATCTTTGCGGCAGAAATGACCGCAGGTGGCCGCTTAAATATGATTTTGGCGGATGGGAGTGGGCATGGCCTCGGGACGGCGATTTGTATGATGCCGATTACTGACGTTTTTTATGCGATGGCCTCAAAAGGTTCTCCAATCCCAAGTATTGCCAAAGAATTGAATCAAAAAATGGTGCAGCTTTTACCGAAAGACCGATTTGTTACTGCATTACTGGCTTCAATTAATTGGGCTTCAAAAAAAGTTGAAGTTTGGAATGGGGGTAGCCCCGCTCCCTTTTTCCTGAATAAAGAAGGGGAATACTTGAAAATTTGGAAATCACAGCATCTTCCCTTGGGTATTCTTTCGAGTCAAGATTTTGATGATACCGTGGAGAGTTTTCAATGGGAGCACCCCGGTCAGTTTTTGATGTTTACGGATGGCTTGACGACTGCGAAGAATGGAGAAGACGAAATATTTGGAACGGAAAGAATGCATCAAGTCCTTTTAGGTTCATCTCCAGATGAACGTTTTAGAGACTTAAAAACCGCAGTCATCGATCATATTAGCGAAGAGGAAGCAGGAGATGACATCTCTCTTATTTCAATTAACTGTGATCCTGAACTTCTTCCCAAAACAGAAAAAAAAGAGCTACAGAATCAAGAAAAAGCGTATGCCCCAAGTACTTGGAAGGTATCACTTCACTTAAATGAGACCGATATGAAAAATATCGACGTGCTGCCCGTGATGCTGGCTTGGTTGAAGCAAGTTGGCATTGACCAGAAAGATACGCAACGCCTGTTTCTGATCATATCGGAGTTGTATACCAATGCACTTGATCATGGCCTGCTCCGATTAGATTCGAGTTTAAAGTCATCTTCTTCAGGTTTTGATGAGTATTTAGAGCAAAGAAGTCAACGGATCAATAATTTAGAGAAGGGGAGCATTGAGATTAAGCTCGAACGCATGCTCGATTTAGAAGGGGATATCATGAAAATTAGAATGGAAGATAGTGGCGAAGGATTCGATTTTATCGCGCTTTTTCGGGATCTTGAAAAAACCGATGATTCGGACATCGTTAACTTGCATGGCAAAGGAATGGCTCTTGTCTATACCTTAACCCAAAATATGCAATATTTTAATCAAGGTAAGGTGATTGAGTTGGAGTATTTATTATCAAATTAAAGTGCTTGTATTCGGTTTCCCGATCACTTTTTTCAGTGCTTAGGAAGGGGATGAATTGATCTTTTATTGTAATCTAAAAAAAGAGGAATTCGATGGAAGATGAAGATGATATTTTAAATGAATTTCTTGTGGAATGTTCAGAAGGCATTGAACAGCTTGATCAAGAATTTGTTGAGCTAGAGAAAAATACTGATGATCCCAATCTCTTGGGAAGTATCTTTCGAAATATACATACCATTAAAGGCACTTGTGGATTCTTAGGTTTACCCAAATTAGAGAATGTGGCCCACGGGGCCGAAAATATCCTTTCTGCAATGCGAGATGGTGATATGGCAGTGACTTCAGATGGGATCACAATCTTACTTGAAGCCGTTGATGCCATCAAAGAAATCGTACATCACATTGAAGAAACGGGCAGTGAGCCGGATAAAAGTTATGATGCCATGCGCCAAAGTCTTGATGTTTTCCTGTCTGGAGCTGCAACAGAAAGCAAAGGTGATACGACAACAGAATCGGAAGCTGTCGCCCTTGAAGCCATGATGGAAGGTCTTGATATTGAGGAAATACCAGAAAAAGACAGTCATGAGACAGAGACGATAGCTCCAGAACCCTCTGCTGTGATAGAGAGCTTGGAAGAGGAGTTTTTAAATGCCCCCGCGTTTAATACAAGTCCTGAACCTGTCGCCGAGCCAGTTTCTCCAGATCCAGACAATGAAAAAGTAGATGCACCTGTGAGTGCTGCAAGCGATAAAAAGAAACCGGCGCTGGCTGAATCAAGCATCCGTGTCGATGTCGGTCTCTTGGATAAATTAATCAATATGGTGGGCGAGCTGGTTTTAGCCCGGAATCAACTGCTGCAACAAGTCCGGTCGAGGGAGGACGATGCCTCAAATAGCACAAATAATGGGACTGTAAATAGCACAAATAATGGAACGGTACAGCAAATCGACCATATTACAACGGAACTTCAAGACACGGTGATGAAAACGCGAATGCAGCCGATTAAAAAAATTTGGGATAAATTTCCTCGGGTTGTCCGCGATTTGGCAAAGTCATCAGGGAAAGAGATTGATCTTGTGATGGAGGGGGCTGAAACAGAACTGGATAAGACTTTGCTTGAAGCGATTAAAGACCCAATGACGCACATTATTCGAAATGCGATTGATCATGGGATCGAGCTTCCAGAATCAAGGAAAGAGCGCGGTAAACCTGAAAAGGGCACACTATTTTTAAAGGCTTATCACGAAGGGGGGCGGATTAATATCGAAATCTCGGACGACGGGGGTGGAATTGACGTTGAAAGAGTGAAAACGAAAGCCCTGAGTAAAGGCCTCATTACGGAAGAAATTGCTGAAAAAATGTCACAAGTTGATGCTTTAAATTTAATTTTTCACCCTGGACTTTCAACTGCAGAAAAAGTCACCAATGTTTCGGGTCGCGGTGTGGGGATGGATGTCGTAAAAACAAATATTGAAAAAATAGGCGGAACAGTCAGAATGTCGAGTCGACTCGGGAAGGGCACACAGATGAACGTGGAGATTCCATTGACCGTGGCGATCATCCCTGCCTTGATGGTTTCATCAGGGGGCGCACCTTTTGCGATTCCCCAGGCAAGCCTGATTGAACTCGTGCGATTGGATAATGAAAGCCTTCAACATATAGAGATGGTTCGAGGTTCAAATTTCTACCGATTAAGAGGGGTTCTTCTTCCCATTCTTTCAATAAATACGCTACTGGGTTTGGAAGACGAAATATTAGAAGACGAAGATATCCATTCAAAAGGGACAAATATCATGGTTTTAAAGGCTGGGAGAAATTCATTTGGCCTCATTGTTGATTTGATCAGTGATACCGAAGAAATCGTCGTAAAACCATTAAATAAACAGTTAAGCGGACTTTCTTATTTGGCCGGCGCAACAATATTAGGAGATGGGCGTGTTGCCTTAATTTTGGATGTCATGGGAATTGCGGAAGCAGGCGGGCTTTCGGGAGCCGCCCATGAAAATCTTGGTATGAGGTCTGAAGATGATATTTGGCATGAATCTGACACAACCATTGTATCCATGGTTCTATTTTCGGTGAGCAGTGAAGATCGCTATGCTGTTCCTCTTGCTGAAATTGCACGTTTAGAAGAATTTGATGTCACTAAAATTGAACAGGCTTCGGGTCAGGATGTGATTCAGTATCGGGATGAGTTGCTGACTTTGGTTCGTTTAGGAGATGCGATCGGAGTGGTGACCGCAGAAACAGAAAATGACCGGATTCCTGTGATAGTTTTTACCCGAAATGAACACAGTATTGGTGTGGTCGTTGGGAAAATCATAGATATTGTGACCTCAGAGATGCATCTCCATTTGTCTCCAATGAAAAAAACTGGGATTAAAGGATCGCTGGTGATTGATGGCATCTCAACCGAACTACTTGATATTGATCAGTTCATTGATACTGTCGTTCCTGGATGGATGGATGAAGTTACTGTTTAGTACTCACGGGAGATTTTACTTTTTTAAATTTTTGGAAACTGACTGTCCTCAGGTGAATGATAAAGAAGGTCATAAAAAGGAGGGGAGATATGATGTCGGACACAAGTGATGAAAACGGGACTTCAGTGCAAGACCCACGTCTTGAAACCAAGCGACAGTATGCCACATTCTACCTGGCAGATCATTTTCTCGGGGTAGAAGTCGATACGGTTCAAGAAGTCTTTAAAGCAAAACCCATGACTGCAGTTCCTTTAGCGCCGCAGACCATTTCGGGCTTAATTAATCTTCGTGGACATATTATCATGACCATTGATTTGAGGAAACGCCTCGGTTTTAAAGCCCGGGCTGAAGAAGAGAAGCCGATGAGCATTGTTGTTCGCACTTCTGAAGGCTTAGTGAATATGTTAGTCGATCAAATCGGCGATGTCATCCACGTCTTACCAGAGCTTTTTGAATCACCACCCACAACATTAGATCCCCAACTCAGTGAGACGCTTGAAGGCGTTTATAAACTAGAAGACCAACTATTGTTGGCTTTATCTACTGAACGGATCATTCAAGTGATTTGATTTAAGTTGTTAATAAATAAAGGAGTCATGAAATGAAGGTGTTAATTGTCGACGATAATTCAGCAATACGGGATGTGCTGAAAAAGATGTTAGACGAAATGGGGATAAGGACGATTGAAACCTGTCATGGTAAAGAGGCTATTTCTAAACTAGAAAATAATACAGATATCAAGCTCGTGATCCTTGATTGGAATATGCCTGAGATGAATGGGATTGAGCTACTGGATTGGTTATGCTCTCAGAATAAACTCAGTTACTCCCCCAAAATTATGGTGGTCACCACTGAAAATGAGGTGAACAAGATTGAAATGGCCATGGAGAAGGGGGCTGACGAATACATTATGATGCCATTTACAAAGGAGATCTTAGAAGGAAAATTGTCTATTCTAGGAATAGAGAAGGAGAGTCATGTCTAATTTAGAGGGTGTGCCACCCGTAAGGGTTTTGATTGTGGATGACTCTGTCATTGTGCGTAAAGCGGTCAATGATGCATTGCGTTCAGATCCTGAAATCGAAATTGTCGGAGTGGCGGAAAATGGAAAAATCGCATTGGAGAAGCTTAAAGAATTAAAGCCAGAAGTGATGGTGCTCGATATCGAAATGCCGATCTGCGATGGTTTCGGGGTGCTAAAGAAAATTAGTGAAGATCGCATCAGAGTAAAGACGATTATGTTTAGTACATTAACGGAACGCGGGGCATGGCAAACGATCAAGGCCTTATCTCTCGGTGCGAATGACTATGTTCCGAAACCCACATCAGGTGCAAGCGTGGGATATAGCGAAGGGGTTAAAAAGGTTGCAAAGGAGCTCACCCCCAAGATCAAGCAATTCCGAAAAAGAAAATCTACAACATTGGGCGTTTCAGCGACAGCACCGAATCCGTCAAAACCGATGCGAACAAAGGCAAGGCCTTTGTCTAGACCGGGAATAGTCAAAATTGTTGCAATTGGGATTTCGACAGGCGGGCCGGAGGCACTGACCCAGTTGCTCCCCGAATTTGCTTCATCCTTTCCAGTCCCCATTGTGATCGTTCAGCATATGCCAAAACTTTTTACAAAACTCTTGTCTGAACGTTTAAATTTAACAGCCAATATCAAAGTGCTAGAGGCAGCTGATGGGATGATCCTTGAGCCAGGGGTTGCTTATATCGCGCCAGGGGGTTACCACTTGGAAGTGAATGATTGTAAAGGAAAAATTTTATTATCAACGAACCAAGATCCTCCTAAAAACTCTTGTCGACCTGCTGTCGATGTTCTTTTTCATTCTGTGGCAGAGGTTTATGGAAGCAATTGTTTAGCTGTGATTATGACAGGCATGGGGAAGGATGGTTTGGAAGGAATCGAAGTCATGCAAAAAAAGGGATCCCAGGTCATTGCCCAGGATCAAGCTTCAAGTGTGGTATGGGGTATGCCTGGAGCCGTTGTGAATGCAGGACTGGCGAATGAAGTGCTTCCATTGAATCAAATGGCTTCTGCCATTCAAGGAGCTGTAATGCGAAAAGCAGCAATTTCGACTTAGGATAGAAGGTGGTGACCTGAATGGTATCGAACGACATACTACAATTTTTCTTCAGTTTGCTCTATCAAGAAAGCGGCTTGCTTCTTGATGAATCTAAACGCTATCTGATTGAAACACGGCTTGAGCCGGTTGCCGCTCAGGAGGGATTCGCTTCAATTGATGCACTGGGGAAGAAACTCATGGAAAGGAATGATGCTCTACTTCGCCAAACAGTTGTGGATGCAATGACCACGAATGAAACCTCGTTTTTCCGCGATAAATCTCATTTTGAGATATTACGAGATGAGATTATTCCAAGACTGATACAAAGTAACGAAAAAACTAAAAAAATTCGCATATGGTGCGCTGCATGCTCGACGGGTCAAGAACCTTATTCTATAGGAATCCATTTAAAAGAGATCGGGGTAAAGTTAAAAGACTGGGATATTCAAATCTTGGCCACGGACATTTCAGAGCCTGTACTAAGCCAAGCCCGGCTGGGGGTCTATTCTCAACACGAAGTCCAACGTGGACTGTCTGCACCGCAACTGCTTCGTTATTTTTCTAAAGAGGGTCTTGCTTGGAAAATTAGCTCCGAAATTAGGAATATGGTTCAATTCCGGAAATTAAACCTGCTTGCAGATCTATCGTCTGTAGGGACAAGTGATATTATTTTTTGTAGAAATATCCTGATTTATTTTGATTTAAAAACAAAGAAAAATGTAATCAATAAACTGTTCGACCTTCTTAATCTGGGTGGGAGCCTGTTTTTAGGTGGATCGGAAGCATTCATGGGAATCAAAACTTCTCTTGTTCGTGTCGAAGCCAAGAAGGCTTGCTATTACAAAAAAGAAAATATTTCGCAGAACGGAGGAACAGACTCACGATCTGGGATGAAAAGGAGAGGGGTATGCCAGACTTAAAAATGAAAATTCTTATCGTTGATGATATGTCAACGATGCGAAGAATAATTAAAAACGCTTTAAGGCAGCTGGGCTATACAAACCTGGATGAAGCTGAAGATGGCCTGCAGGGTTTAAGTAAAGTCAAACAGGGTGGACTTGATTTGGTTGTCTCCGATTGGAACATGCCCAACTTAGATGGCCTGGGCATGTTGAAGGCGATTCGGGAAGACTCGACTTACAAGGAACTTCCCGTTTTAATGGTCACGGCTCAAGCCTCTCAAAAAGCGGTCTTGGAAGCCATTCGTGCGGGGGCGTCGAACTACATCGTGAAGCCTTTCACTGCGGATACCTTAAAAGCAAAAATAGATAAGATGTTTCCGAATTAAATATCACTTGAACTGAGGAGGATAAAATGGGATCTCCAGAAAATGCGTATGATAACGGTGACAATATAGTCCAGGGAGAAAGCCTCAGCCCTGAGCGTGTGACAGACAACAATGCGGAGACGATAGCCCTTTCGCCTGATCCCGATCTTTATTCAGAGGTCGGTGAACTGGCTCAGTATTTAAATGAAATCGTCGGGAAAATCCGATCTGCGGGATCAATGATGGAAAGTGTCTCAAACCAAATTCCTTTTGGAAGAGATGAGCTTTCTGAAGTTTCCCGTAAAACAGAAGAAGCAACTCAGAAAATTTTAGATGATGCAGATAAAGTGATTGATAATGATGATTTGATGTTTGAGCGAATTGCGTCTCTTAAAGCAACCTTATTAGATGAATCGCTTAAATCGGAAATAAAGGTTCAAGAAGAATTAAAAACCTTAAGTTCATTATTGGATGATAATAAGGCGACCATGTTTAATCTTGTTGGGACTCTTTCTTTTCAGGATCCAGCTGGGCAGCAACTTCGGAAAGTCTCAACATCGCTTGAGCAGCTTCGAGCACGTATTCTCAAAATGGTCGTGACCTTTGGGAGAGGTGCCAAGCGGGTAAAAATTGCAGAGGCACGTGAAGAGGAACTGCTATCTGGACTTGAGTACTCTTCAGAAGGGGATACCCTCGATCAAGATTTGGTGGACAGTGTTTTGAAGGAGTATGGGTTTTAATTGAAATAACATCGAAGTTAGAAACTTAAAAGACCATTGGGGAGCTTATGGGGAGTCACGGTATTTTAGATAAATTAAATCAGGAGATTGAATTAAAACAAGTGCATTCAACCCTCAGTGCTGGAATATTCAAGCGTCGTTGTTTTCTTTTCGGAGGGTTTTTGTCTGTTTCTATTGGTATTTTAGGCATCGTCCTCCCGATTCTTGATACGACACCTTTTATGTTATTGGGTGCATATTGTTTTGCGAAAAGTAGCCCGAAATGGCACAAATGGCTCTTGAAGCATCCTATATTTGGTGATTATATTGCGGCCTTTCGTGAAAAACGTGGTCTCACAATAGAACAAAAACGCCGTATTGCACTGACCATTACCCTGACATTATTGATTTCAATATTTCATAACCTCAGTCCTGAAATGTCTTGGGTCATTGGGGGGATTTGGATGATATGCATGGTTGTGATCTACTTCAGCCGTACGGCAAAAAAAGAAACGGGTGATTTGAAAAAATTGCCCAAGACGATAGAGGATCCCACATGACACATTCAACAGATTTGCGCCAATATACGCGTATTTCAATGAAGGTAGAAGTTGAAAGCGAACGGATTTCGGATCAAGAAAAACGTCTTGGCAGTACAAATTGTGTCAGCATGAATGGGATATTTATCGATTGTGATATGCCCTTTGAGGTCGGGACAAAGTGTCGGGTCTCGATTTTTGTGGGTGGGAGAGAAAGCGATATTTCGATCCAAGTGAAAGCGGAGGTGATCACAGTCAGTCAAAAGGGAATGGGTGTCAAATTGATTAGTCACCTTGAACTTGATAGCTATAATCACCTGCGGAAGTTGGTAATGTATAACGCAGACAGCAGCACTGAACGGGTTGAAACAGAAATTAAGACACACCTGGATCAAATACGGGAAGAATAAATTCGTCAAATTATTCTTAGCATAATTTGACGAATGACCGTGTATTTTTAGAACTTGAATGATTTTTTTAGAGAGAGGATGAAGTGGATCTCGCAACACTACTTGGAATAGTTGGCGCTTTTGGCCTGGTCATGTTTGGAATTCTAAGTGGCGGAACCTTGATGGTTTTTTGGGATGCGGCCTCTTTCATGATCGTCGTCGGGGGAACCATCGGAGTGGTGCTGATCAATTATCCTCTCGTCGATGTTCTGGGTGTTATGAAAGTAATCAAGCATGTTTTTCTATTCAAACTACAGTCCGCGCAAGATCTCATTACGGTCTTGGTCGATGTGGGAACAAAAACAAGAACCGGTGGCATCCTTACAGTTGAACCCATGATCAAGGATATTAAAGATGAGTTTCTCGCAAAAGGATTGGTGATGTTAGTGGATGGCATTGATGTGAATTCAATTAAGGGCGTTCTTGAAAGAGAAGTCGCATATGTTGAAGAAAGGCATGATTTAGGGGCAGAAGTATTTACAGCACTCGCCACATTTGCGCCTGCACTGGGTATGATCGGGACCCTGATTGGGCTCGTTCAGATGCTTCAATCATTGGACGATCCGAGTAAGATCGGTCCTGCTATGGCTATTGCGCTGATTACAACCTTTTACGGTGCATTGATGGCAAACCTCATTTTTTTGCCGATGGCCGGGAAACTCAAAAAAAGAAATAAAGAAGAATTACTCGTAAAAGATTTGATTTTAGAAGGAGTAATGTCTATTGCTGCAGGGGAAAATCCAAGAGTGATGGAACAGAAATTACAAGTCTTTTTATCGCCTAAACACCGAAAGATGTCAGAGGACGCTGAATAACCCTCTATTTTAGTTCTTCCAATCACAATTCATTTTTTGAAAAGATCGGGACTTTTATGGCAAGGAAGAAAAAAAAAGCAACTAAGGCCGGAGACGGAACGGTTGTGATGATGGTTTCTCTTAACCTGATTCTTGTGATTTTTTTTGTGTATCTGAATTCCATCGGCGTTGATGACAAACAAAGAATTAAAAAGGCGCTCGGAGGACTCGCCGGAACATTTGGGATGTTGCCTAGTGGTCTCCATTTGACTGCAGGAAAACAGTTGGCCCCCCCTGGTGCACCCATGGTCAGTCCCGAATATAACAAGGTGTCTCTCGGGAGGGCATTTACACGATTAATTAATGAGCGTGTGGAAGATAAGGAAACATTTGTGACCCAGGAAGGCGATGATTTAATTATCCACATCCCCGGAGAGTTACTTTTTTCATCCGGAAGTTCGAAGATTAATGATGAGTCAGAGGATATATTTAAGGAAATTAAACGAATTCTGTCTGACAATCCTTTTCCGCTCAGAATAGAGGGACATACCGATAATTTGCCCATGTCTTCCGAGAAATACCCCTCAAATTGGGAGCTTTCCGCAGCGCGTGCGACTTCAATTTTATTACATCTAGTCAATCGTTATAAAATCCCCATTGATCAGATCACGGCCGTAGGTTTAGGTGAATTCCATCCGCTTCTTCCAAATAATCGTGAAAAGAATCGAAAGAAGAATCGGCGAATCCGAATCATATTAATTGGAGCTGCAGTTTAATGGCTCGGAAGGAAAAAGAAGTAAAAGCGGTAGATACCGGCGCTTGGATGAATACTTTTGCAGATCTGCTCAGCCTTTTGTTGACTTTTTTTGTTCTCCTCTTTGCCATGAAATCTGTCGATAAAGGAAAACTCGAAGAAGCTTTAGGTTTTTTCAGGCAGGGGGGCATGGGTGTGCTGATGCCAGGCAGTCTTATGCCCCTATCAACCCCAGACAATATGGCCATCCCGCCTAGAGTGAGAGAGTTTTTTACCCCGGATGAGGTGCACAGAGCCTTTACATCAGATCGACTCTACGGAAAGGTGGATGTGCGTACGACAGAAAATGGGACGGTGATCTCTATTTCAAGCAAACTCCTTTTTTTATCCGGTCAGGCGGAGTTACGACCTGAATCTGGAGAAATGATTGATGAAATTGTCTTGTTCACGCAAGGGGCACGGTATGAAATTCAGGTTGAAGGTCATACGGATAATATTTCGATTTCAACGCCAAAATATCCCACAAATTGGGATCTCTCTATCGCACGCGCGGGCAGTGTGGTTCGGCACATGTTGAAAGATGGAAAATTGGATCCCAAACGCTTTTCAGTCGTAGGCTACAGTGACAGAAAACCCCTTGTTCCAAATGATACCCCAGAGAACCGGGCTAAAAATAGAAGGGTGGATATCGTCTTTTTGAACTAAGGGTCTAAGTATTAGAAATCGATTCATTTAATCTTTAGAAAAATTCAATCAATCTTTTTTAGGCAGTCTCGCCCACGTCGATTTAATGTTTTTCAATGACCTTAAGTATGATCGGCCAGATCTGCTCAACAATCGTTTCGTATCCGGCTGCGGTGGGGTGGAGACCATCTCCTTGATTTAACGCGGGGACAGCTGCCACACCTTCTAAGAAAAAAGGAATAAGCGTCAGATTAAAACGCTTGGCCAGTTTTGGAAAAATCTCTTCAAATTCACTGGTATATCGACTGCCATAGTTGGGTGGAATTTTCATCCCGGCCAACACAACCTTCACGTTTTCTTTTCTTAAGCCTTGAATAATTTTCCCAAGGTTTTTTTCCATTTCAAGGAGGCTCAGTCCGCGAAGGCCATCATTGGCCCCTAATTCTAAAATGACAATATCGGGTTTATTTTTAAGTATCCACTTCACCCTGCGAAGTCCTCCTGCCGTGGTCTCTCCACTCACACCGGCATTGATTACTTTAAAAAATATGCCTTCTTTTTTAATTTTTTTATTGAGCAGGGCAGGGTAAGCACTCTCTACTGAAACACCGAGTCCTGCAGTCAAGCTATCTCCGAAGGCAACAATCACTCCTTCTTTGGTGGCAAGTGCGCTGTCTGAGGGTGAGAATAAAACAATGGATTGGATTACGATCAGCAGACTCAATAGAAAAGAGCCTATCCTGACTGGTTTTATGAACCTCAATGCTTGTGTACTCAAGACCTTGACTCCAAAGGAGGCTAAACAGATTAATATAGTTTATCGTAAGGTTTGATTGACTTCAAACCGCTTGCCAAGTCACTGGGTTTCTGGTTATGATCACGCCTTCCGATCAAATTATAGTTAGAAAGGAATGCAGGTATGAGTGGCAATATGTCCAGCCTTTTCCCCGAACTTGAAAGAGACCTTATTGCATTCCATAAAAAAGGTGTTCTGCCCGTGCAGAACATAAAAAATTTAATCGATAGCAGCTATCTCTCTGCCCCGCAGCGTATTTCGGATGATCAAATTCAGCCGGCCAGTATTGATCTGCGTTTGGGCCCTATTGCCTATCGTGTGCGTTCCAGTTTTCTGCCCGGAAAACACGCCACAGTAAAACGGAAAATTGAATCTCTAAAAATGCATGAGATTGATCTGGGCGCTTCGGCAGTCTTGGAAAAAGGCTGTGTCTATATTATTCCACTGATGGAAACCCTCAGGCTCCCGCCAGAGATCTCTGGCCGGGCAAACCCCAAGAGCACGACGGGGCGGCTTGACGTTTTTACGCGGCTCATTAGTGATTATTGTACGGAATTTGAGCGGGTTCAGGCGGGTTACAAAGGCGATCTTTATGTTGAAGTGGTTCCCCGCACCTTTAGTATCCTTGTTCGAGAGGGGACTAAATTAAACCAACTCCGATTCATTAAAGGTTTTGATTCCCCGCACTCCGATCATAAACTAGATAAACTCGATCGCGCAGAGACGCTCGTTTATCTTCCCAATGATGAAGCCGTGGATGCCACAATTTCAGAAGGATTAAGGATTTCAATTGATCTAGCCGGAGTTGCTGGAGGGGATGTTGTGGGCTACCGCGCCAAGCATCATGCCCCGCTCATTGACCTTAGCAAAATTAATTATTACGATCCAAACGATTTCTGGGAAGCCATCCCTGCACCCAAAACCGATGGACTCCTTTTAAATCCAGATGATTTTTACATCCTGCTTTCAAAAGAGAAAGTCCGTATCCCACCCGGTCATGCAGCGGAAATGGTGGCATACGACCCTTCAGTCGGGGAGTTTCGGATTCATTATGCCGGTTTCTTTGATCCGGGCTTCGGCTATGGCAACAACGATATCAAAGGAACCCATGCTGTCCTTGAGGTTCGTTCTCATGAGGTGCCTTTTCTTCTTGAAGACGGTCAGTTTGTCGGTCGTTTGATCTATGAGCAACTGCTCGGACGACCCGAAAAGACCTACGGGGTGGATATCGGATCTTCCTATCAGTCTCAGGGTTTGTCGCTGAGCAAACAATTCAAACGCTTTTAAAGCGGCTACTTCCGGACGACTGCTTTGGGACTGAACCATGATTGAGATTTCGAATTTAACGATGTCTCTTTCTAGCGCAGGTCGGTCTGTAAAAATTCTAGACGAGATTAATCTTCATGTCCCTGAAAAAGAACTCTTGGCCATTGTCGGCCCCTCTGGCAGTGGCAAATCGACCTTGTTGGGTTTGATGGCAGGCTTAGATCGACCGAGCTCTGGATCAATCGTTTTTGATGGCACTTCTCTTTCAGATCTGACTGAAGATGAACTGGCCATGTTACGCCGTCAAAAAATAGGCATGGTTTTCCAGTCTTTTCATCTGATTCCCACCATGACAGCCATCGAAAATGTTCAAGTACCACTTGAGCTTCAAGGCCGGCAGGACGCCAGTGAGGAGGCCAAACGACTGATGACAGCAGTGGGTCTTGAAGCACGCTGTGGCCATTACCCGGTACAACTCTCAGGGGGAGAACAACAGCGCGTGGCGGTTGCCCGTGCTTACGCCGGATCCCCAGCCCTTTTATTGGCCGATGAACCCACAGGAAATCTAGATTCAAAAAATGGAACATTGGTGATTGATCTGCTCTTAAATCTTCATCGAGACTTGGGAAATACCTTCATCCTGGTGACGCACGACATGAACTTGGCTTCTCGTGCCGATCGGGTCATTACCTTGCGAGATGGTCGAATTGTTGAAGAACAATCAAAACCCTAATCAAACGCAATTTATTCTGAATACTGCCTGGCGAGAGGTGCGTGGCTCCCTGCGGCATTTCATTTTTTTTCTGATTTCAATTGCCATTGGTGTCGGTTCGATTGTGGGTGTGGGTAATATCGCTGAGAATTTTGAAGCGATGACCCAGCATGAAGCGAAAAATCTGCTTGCCGCCGATGTAGAGCTCAGGTTATCCCGACCTTTGTCTGAGGAAGGAGAAGCGGTTTTAGACGCACTCCGGGGAGAAGGCCTATCTTTTGTTTCTTTGGCAGAACTTATTGGGATGGCGGCCAATCCCACATCGACCCAAACTCAATTGGTTGAAGTGAAAGCAGTTGAATCCGGCTACCCTTTTTATGGGGAACTGGAAATTGATCCCCCACTTGCAAATCCTTTTAAGAGTGCGGAGACGGTTTTTGTCGAAGAAGGGCTTTTACTACGGCTTAAACTCAAAGTCGGCGAGAAACTCGCACTCGGTGACCATGATTTTTTGATCGGCGGTATCATCACGCGAGAACCGGACAAGGTCGCTGGCCCCTTTAGTCTTGGGCCGCGCGTCATGCTGTCACAATCCGCACTCAAACGGGCGGCGTTGATACAAGTCGGCAGTCGTGTCCGAAGAAGAATTCTTTTGAAGACAGGCGGAGTGTGGAGTCCTGAAAAACTCAAAATTCATCTCGAAGAGACTTTGAGTGATGAATCGGTTCGGGTAAAAACCTATCGAGAAGTGCGTCCGCGTCTTCGTCGGTTTTTGGATAATTTTACGACCTATTTGGGGCTCGTGGGTCTCATCACATTAATGATTGGCGGCATCGGGGTCGGGGGAAATGTTCATGCTTTTTTGACTGAACGCATTGAAACGATTGCGATTCTAAAATCACTGGGAACGGCCTCTTCAACGATTTTAAAAATTTACCTATTTTTAGTCCTCTTGTTGGGGGGCATCGGCGGAGTGATCGGCATCGTTTTCGGGATTGGCATCTATCTTGTTCTCATCCAACTACTTTCCGGCTTTCTTCCCCCCGGTTTTGTTTTTCAATTGACCCCTGTACCCATCTTTCAGGGGATGACCATGGGACTTTTGACGACCTTACTTTTTTCAGTCTGGCCGCTCCGTGTCGTGGGTGAAATTTCTCCATCCCGTGTTTTTCGTCATAAAGTTGAACCTTTAAAAGCAAAAAGTATAAGAAAAGGTTTAAGTAATCGACTTTATTTAATGGTTCCCTTGATGATCGGATGGATTGCACTGGTCGTTTGGCAGGCGGGTTCCTGGAAATTGGGCGGATCGGTCGCAGCAGGGCTTGCCGTCTCATTGCTCCTCTTGATGCTCACCGGGCGAGGCATGCTGTTCATCGTAAAACGACTGGGTACGCCGCGACAACTCGCATTGCGCTACGGGCTGGCCAACCTCTATCGCCCCGGTCGGCAAGTCATGGCGATCTTACTTTCGCTCGGCATTGCTGTCATGGTGCTCATGACGCTCTTACAGGTGGAAAAAAATCTCTTGGCCCAACTGAATCAAAATATTCCCGAGGATGCACCAGGTCTATTTCTGGTGGATATTCAGTCCGATCAGAAAAAGGATTTAAAGAAACTACTCAACTCCTGGTCTTTGAAACAACCGACTGAAATGACTCCTCTGATACGCAGTCGATTACATGCCATAAACGGGGAGGTGGTTTCAGGAATGGATCTCGAAGGCCGAAAAGACGCTTGGTATTTTACGCGGGAATATGTCCTGACTTACCAGAAAGACCTCCCGGCCCATAACATTGTGAAGCGCGGGCTGTGGTGGGATGCAGAATCAAAAGGGCTTGAAGAGATGATCTCTGTGGAATCTGAAGCGGGACGGCATTTGGGCTTAGATCTCGGTTCTGAGATCAGTTTTGATATTCAGGGGATTCAGGTTTCAGGGAAAATTTCTTCGGTTCGTGAGGTGGATTGGGGCAGCATGACCACCAACTTTTATTTTATCTTCCCCCCGGAGGTGTTGGCGGGCGCGCCTGAAACCTTTGTCGCGACCGTCACAGCAGATGAAACCGATGATCGGCCCATACAAAATGCCGTCATTGATGCCTTTCCGAATATTACCATTATTCCCATTCGTGAAATTTTAGAGACCATCGCGCGGATTTTAGGCGAAATTGCGCATACTGTTGAATTCATGGCGATCTTGGGCCTCAGCGTTGGCTTGGTCGTGGTTTCCGGTGCGATTGCCGCGACGCGTGGTCGGCGCGTACATGAGATGGTATTGTTTAAAATACTGGGGGCGACGCGTCCCGACTTGATGGCCATGATGGCAGTGGAGTATGCTGTTTTTGGTTTATTGGCCGTCGTCGTGGGTGGGGGGCTTTCTGTTATTTTTTCCTGGGTGATTGTTCAAAAATTTCTAGATATTCCTTGGATCTTTGCCTGGGATGTTTTACTGGTGGGTGGAATTGTCACAATTGTCCTGACCCTGGTGACAGGTTTTCTGGTGACCTACCGTATTTTAGGCGAAAAGCCGCTTGCGGCTCTTCGGGCCGAGTAATTTTTTGACGTAAATCTGAGCAATTAATATGGCATGTGATTACATAAAAGCACTAGACCTGGTTCGGGATGGAAATTGGGAGGAATCCCATAAAGTCGTCCAATCTTATACAGACGAGTTGTCCTGTCTCATCCACGCGTACTTGCATCGGACTGAGGGCGATTTCGAAAATGCGAAATATTGGTATCAGAAAATTGGAATTGAAATGCCCGATAACGGTTTAGGAGACGAACTCCGTCGTTTGTACCGATTGGCCAATACGATAGGCCCAGGAATTTAATATAGAGATGCTTAAAAAACAAGATCCCGAAGCACCTGTTTCAAGTGAAAAAACCATTGATGAACAATCTTGCCCCTTTTGTGGGGCTAAAAATAACTGCATGGCACAGAGTGAAACACCTTGCTGGTGTTCCACAGAAACGATCCCCAAGACAATGCAGGACATGATTCCAGAAAGTACGCGAGGCTTATCTTGTGTCTGTCTGGCCTGTATCAAGGCTTATCAGGAAAATCCTGATAATGTCATTAAAGCCAATAATCGCTCCCAAAAAAGCTGAACTGTGCTCAGTTCGAGGCCCTCTGTTTCTGAAAGGATTTGAAGGCGGGGAGTGGATGGCTTATTCCATTCAGGATTTAAGCACATTTAACCCTACAGATTAACTGAATGAATTCGCGTTTTCTTTGATCAGGTCTGATTGACTCAAGCATGATTGCACATCCTAAACCAGTACACTTGTTAGGAAATTACGTCTCCTTTTCTTAAATGTTGAGTGTCGAACTCATAACAATTACGTTTGATCGTAGACGCGGTCTCTTTATGAAATGATGTGGATCATTCAATTGAGGTGCTGGGTTCTACAAGTGATCAAAAAGAAAGAAGCATTCTTGAATGGATTTGATCAAGGCGCTTTTTCAGGGGTTCGCCGTTTTTCCGATCCACGGTTTCCTCATGAAATTGCCCAAATCTTGCCCGGTGAATATTTTGTCAGTAATGAACCAAAAGTCGTTTACACGGTTCTCGGGTCTTGTCCCTCCGCTTGTGTGATAGATCCTGTTACAAAAATCGGGGGCATGAACTACTTTATGCTTCCAGTCCCAAAAGAGAAGAAAGTGCACGATTCCTGGGGAGAATCGGGACGTTAGGGGACTTATGCGATGGAGATGCTGCTTAATGAGATTATGAAGCGAGGTGGAAATAAAAACCGTATTGAAGTTAAGATTTTTGATGGTGCCAGCCTGGTCGAATCGAGAGCTTATGTCGGGCATCGAAATGCCGCTTGGGCCTTTAAATATCTCAAAAAAGAAAACTTGAATTTATTGATGTCGAATGTGGGGGATTTCTACCCGAGAAAGGTCTATTACTTTACCGATTCAGGGCAGGTTCTCATGAAGAAGATCAATCGCATCAAAAATAATACCATTATAGACCGTGAACAGGTTTACCAAAACTTGGAGCAGGAAACATCATCGCGTGGTGAAGCCAAGAGCGATGTGCCTTTGTTTTAGTGATCAGCATGTTTTATAAGAATGTTCCTTCTGCATTCACATTTAGATGATAAAAGTCCAAACCAATATGAAAATGAAGAAAAAGAGCGATGAAAAGCAGCTTAAGCGAATTACCTCTAATACTTGACCAGGTGGGATTTAACCCATTATTGTCACAAGATTATTTAATCACTTTAAATAGTTTTAAAAATTCCTCTGCAGGCACGGCTGGGCTATAGTAGTTCCCTTGGCTCTCATCGCAGCCTAAGTTCTCAAGAAATTTTCGTTGTTCTTCGGTCTCTACCCCTTCTGCAATTACCTTGAGCTGCAGGCTCTGTCCGAGCGCCACCACAGCTCGCGTAATGGCCTCATCATTTGCGTCATGCGTAATGTCTCGGACAAAAGATCGGTCAATTTTCAATTTGTCCACAGGCAGTTGTTTAAGATAGCTGAGTGAAGAATACCCTGTACCAAAATCATCGATCGCAATTGTTATTCCAAGATCTTGGAGTCGGGTCAGCATGCTGATGGCCCGGTCTGTTTTCTGCATAATGAGACCTTCGGTAATTTCCAGCTCTAGCCTTTGCGGGCTAAGTCCAATTTGATCGAGCGTGTGTTTGATCGTTGCCACAATATTCCCTCTCTGAAACTGTATTCCTGAGAGATTCACTGCAATGCGTTTCAGAGACAAATTCGCATCCACCCAGCATTTCATTTGCCTACATGCTTCGTGTAACACCCACTTGCCAATGGCTACAATCAAACCAGACTCTTCTGCCAAAGGGATAAACTTTGCCGGCATCACAAGTCCCATATCCGGGTGCTGCCAGCGAACGAGGGCTTCTGCACCAATGATCTCTCCTGTGGCAAGTAAGTATTGCGGTTGGTAGTGGAGAACCAGCTCCTTGTTTTTCACCGCGTGGCGTAATTTGGTCTCCAGTGTTAATCGCTCGAAGACAGCTGTCGTGAGTGCTTTGGTGTAGAACTGGTAATCATTTCGCCCCTCTTCCTTGGCGCGGTACATCGCTGCATCTGCATTCTTAACAAGTGTGGGGCCATCCTCGCCATCGTCTGGATAGAGACTGATTCCGGCACTTACCGTAAGGTGTAACTCGTGTTCTTTTATTAAAAACGGTCTGTCAAAGACATCGACTATTTTCTGGGCCAATTGGGCGATACCCTGTATATCACTTACCTCTTCAATAAGAATAATGAACTCATCTCCACCCAGGCGCGCCACCGTATCTTCGCTCCGCACCAGTGCCATGATTCGCTCTGCTGCTTCCTGCAAGAGGATGTCACCAATCGGATGTCCCAGGCTATCATTGATATTTTTGAAGCGGTCAAGATCGAGAAAGATGACGGCAACTTCTTTTGATTCACGCAGGGCTCGCTTTAGTGCATGTCGAAGACGATCATTAAACAGCAAGCGGTTTGGCAACTCGGTCAGCGGATCATGGTGTGCCAGAAAATCCAGTTTCTCTTGAGAACGTTTGATTGAAGAAATATCGGAGAATACAGAAACATAGTTGACCAACTTCCCATCGCTATCCTTTACGGAACTAATCGTGGACCACGTCGGAAAAATCTCTCCGGTTTTACGCCGATCCCAAATTTCACCTTGCCAGAACCCTGCAGTATCAATGGTTGCCCACAGCGTAGTATAAAACCCTCGATCATGTTTCTTTGAGTTTAGAAAACGAGGGTTCTGCCCAAGTACTTCTTCTTCGGGATAACCCGTGATGACAGTAAAGGCGTTATTGACAGTAATAATCTTACCGGCTGCATCGGTAACAATGACTCCCTCAGCGGTATTTTGTACCACTGCGGCGAGTTGATGAAGCTTTTCCTCTGATTTTTTACGTTCTGTGAGGTCCCGTGCGCTGACAGTTAACCCAATGATTTCTTCCTGATCTCTAATTGGTCCAACCTGCATTTCAAAATAATAGTTCTTCCCTTCCGGGTCGCAGAACTCCGTTTCATACTGATTTGGCACTCCTGTATCCAGCACCTGCTGATAACAGGCTAGTGCAACAGAGCGATATTTCTCCGGCAAATATTCAACTTGCGTTTTGCCAATCATTTCTTCTGGTGTCAAGCTTGGCACTGCTTGATTTATAAATTGAATGATCCCTTCCCGATTTAAGGTACAAATGTAATCAGGTGAATATTGTGTCAGTGAACGCCATTTTTCTTCTGATTGTCTAAGTGCTGCTTCACTGCGTTTGCGCTCGGAAATATCGATAAAAGTCACAACAAATCCGACATTCTGGTTTTCTTTATAGATCGGGTGAGACCAATACTCTGCTTGAAAACTTGTACCATCTGAACGCCAGAGTACTTCGCTGTCACTGTGACTGTGTTTCCCTGTGCTAAAAGCCTCAAAAATACTGCAGTGTTCAAGAGGATAGGGCGAGCCATCGGCGTGGGCATAGTGGATCGTCGAATGCATATTCTTGCCAAGAAGTTCTGAAACACTCTCGTAACCCAAAATACTCAGACAGGCAGGGTTTACAAAGGTACAATTCCCTTCGAGATCAAGACTATAGATTGCCTCAGCAGTCGAGCTAAGGAGCAGTCTTACTTGATTCTCACTCTCACGACGCAATTGCTCTGCTTGATCACGTGCTTTCTCGCGATAAGCGATCTGGTCAAGCATCTTTTTAAAAGCACGATAAAGTGTCCCGATTTCATCTCCAGTGCCCTGGGGGACTTGTATGTCGTACTGCGCTCCCGAAGAAATCTGTTTTGCAATATCCGTTAAGCGAAGAATGGGTGTGGAAATCAGAGCTTGTTGCCGGTTTGCCAGAATATAGGCAACAAAACTCGCAAGGATCGCAATAAGAATGACTGTGAATATATAGCTTAGAAAGCGGGCATGAAGATCACCCAGTGTGGCTTGAATATAAATCGTGCCGATGATTTCTTCTTCCAGGGTCACCGATTGATATAACTGAAAATAGGCTTCTGTAAATTGATAACCATCCTGTAGTGTTTCTGTCGGACATGCAACCGCCTCACCCGAAGGATAGCTTACGAATAGGCCATTAGAACGATCATAAGTACATGCGAACAAAACCAAGGGTTCTTTGCTTAGGGCCGAAAGAATGTCTGTGGCGGCTTTCGGGTCATCGAAGCTGAGTGCAGCGGTGCTCCGATCCGCAATAATGCGGCCGAGGGTTGTGAGATGTGCGGTCATGACCTGCTTCGTTTTGTATTGGTCAAAGACCACCAGCACACTGCCCACAATGAAAATAGAAATTACCGTCGTCGACATGATCATGAGTATGAGTTTATTTTTGATAGGATATCGGTCTATGCGTTCCATGCGACTATTCCTACGGACGGGTCACTTTTAAAAGCGTTGCGACTTCTAACAAGTCGGAACTGAGCTTAATTTTCGCCTTGCGTGAGGCCTCAACATTGATCTCTAATTGTACCCTTCCAGATTTAAGCACAAAACCAATCATGCCCCCCTTAGAAACGAAGCTCTCTATATCACTGACGGTCAGCATGCTGAGATGCTTTATGAGATGAAGAATTTCTTTTAAGTGATGTTCCTCTTTGTCACCTATAAACAGGACGTGGCACACCCGATCACTTTGCATGGATCCCAGCCGTTCAAGACGGATGGCATGGCCTTGTGCCTTCAATTTTTTTATCGGTTCTAAGACCTTCTCAATGGGATCTTCCCCGAACAGGCACACGGTAAGGGCATCTCGACCTTTCGGCAAAATGCTCTCAGGCCACTCCACAAACTTGATGATGCGATAGATATAGGCTGCCTTCACTTCATCTTCAGAAATTTCACCCGCGGGATTGGCCTGAGAAGGCCAGAGGAAAAGATAAGAAAAGAGTATGAACTGAATAATATATTCTCTATAGGTCTTCACGCTAAAAACAAGGTCCTCCTAATCACGGTAATAGAGGCCGGGATTTCTTCGGGAGAAAGTTTTGTGAGGGCAGCAGGAATGTGGACTTGGATATTGCAGAGTTCCTCCAAACTCAGCTCAAAGAGCTCAGGAATCTCTGGTTTAGCGCCTTTCACCCTTCTTAGGACTGTCATTAGTGGCACGAACGAGAAAATAATTACAATTCCCCATTCGGCTAAGAGGGACGTAGGAAAATGCATTCTCATAGATTAGGGATTCCCTTGATTGTTTATTTATCCTGGGTGCAATCCATCGTCTTGACTCTTTCGAAAATTATGAGCGATACAGCAGGGCTTGTCTGAACGCAACAGGCCTTGTTATCCCATGATAGTGATCACCTCAAAATTTTCGGGTGATTCCGATCAATATTTCCCGCCCACGATTCGGGATACCTTCGGTCAAATTTGTGCTAGCAGCCGGAGTCAGGTAATCCTCATCTAAAAGGTTTTTCACCTGTACAAAGGTTTGCCAATCCTGGTTGAAGTTGTGGAGGAGCTTGCCAAAAAGCTGCCAGTAATCATCCACTTCGATACGATCGTTCTTACTGTTAACAGCAGGCATATTTCGTTTGTCGTGCCAGGTGGCAATCAGGTTGGCATTCCACTTGCCTTGCTGATGGTTAAACATCAGGGATGTGAATTGATGGGCTTCGCGGAAAGAGAGATTGGGTTTCTCGGTCATATGTGTGTAGCTTACGCGCATCAGCCAATGCTTATTGAACTCATGGTAGAGTTCAAACTCGAAGCCCTTTGTTGGGTCCTGATCCACATTTTCATATTGAAGTAGTCCCCCACCGGTGCTGTTGAGCACGATGGAATCCCTATAATGGTTTTCAAAATAGCCCAGAGAAAGACTCATATAAGGCCACTGCCCGATCCAGATCAGGTCCAAACTTTGTACGGTTTCCGGTTTCAAATCAGGGTTGCCCTTAAATACGGGATTATTGAGTAAATTAAGTTCACTTTCTGAAGGTGCCCGAAATGCCTCTCCATAGAGAAACTTCAGGCTATGACGGTCGTTTAGCTTCTGTACCCAGCCAATCCGAGGACTAAGTTGTGAAGCGATACTGGAAAAATGATCATAACGCAGCCCCAATGTGAAGTGGGTCATCTTAAATAACTGGCGCTGGTATTGACTGTAGATGCCTAAAATATCGCGACTGGATTCCGACTGAACCATCGTGGTGGCAAGCAAATCACCATAATAACGAATGGGTCGGTTTCCATTGGCCAGATCCCCGATGTCGAAATTATTATTAGCCATGGCTTCGGGGGCGTCAATTTTCCGAAATTCGATACCCATTTGCAGGCTGCTTCGGGCATTAATATCCCAGTCATTACGCCACTGCACACGAATCTCACTGTAATCATCGAAACTGGGACTGGCAAATAGGGCATCATTACTACTCGGGTTGCTGATGGCGGAAAGAGTGCCCGGAGCAGTCAATTGTGCGTATGACCGGACATCAGTGACGCTGTAACCGAAGAGGAGAGAGGATGCGATCGACTGCCAGTGGAAATTCTGCTTCAGAGAAATCGAACTCAACTTGGCGCTGCGCTGGTTAAAGCCATTTGAGAGACGATTTGTGACGTAAAAATTTTCAACCTTAGATTGGGTGTGCTGGATGTATAAATACGTTTTATGCCAGTGTATTTTAGCATTCAAATTGCCAAGCTCACGAGGGTCATCGGTTCCGATGCGCGTATTGGAGCTGAAGCCGTCTTGTGTGTGATAGTTTTGACCATTATCGGTGTCTATGTGTCCAAATAGATCCACCGCCACATCGCCTATTTTCTGCGTAGTTAGTAGAGACACCTGTCGACGATTGAGGCTGCCAAAGCTGACATTTACTTCATTATCCTCGGCCCGGGTGATAATATTCACCACGCCCATCATCGCATTGGAACCATAAATCGCCGCTCCCGGACCGCGAATAAATTCGACACGTTGGATCTGCATGAGAGGAATTTTTGGAGCAATTAAAGCACTGCCACTGGTACGTGGATCGTTAAGCCGCTGACCATCCATTAACAACAGGATCTCAGAACCATTACTCCCAATATTACGTCCCCGGGAGGAATACGGATAATTCAATGACGAGGCTGAAGATCGGTACGACTGGAAACCCGGCACCAGATTCATCAATTCATCCAGGGTATCCAATCCCATGCGCTTGATTTCTTCGTGCGTGAAGAGAGTGACAGCTGAGGGAACTGCTTTGAGGTCTATCGGTGTCAGAGTTGAACCCGTCACCATCACTTTCGCCAACTCCACAAGCGATAGAGAAAATAAATCCTTCGGTTCATCTTGTGCGTACAGTGGGGTAGCGATCAACAAAAAAAACAAGAGCTGTATTTTCATGGTTGCGACCCTTATAATCCGCTTGACCAGAAACTAGTTCACCTTAATATTCTTTTGCCTTGGTAATATCTTTTTCTGTCTAGGAAGTGGTAAGGATGGCCAGGTGTCAGTCGAATGTCTCCAGCGATAATCACGGTAATAGAGGCCGGTATTTCTTCGGGCGAAAGTTTTGTGAGGACAGCAGGAACGTGGACTTGGATATTGCTAAGTTCCTCAAAGCTCAGATCAAAGAACTCAGGAATCTCTGGTTTGACACCTCTTGCCCTTGTTCGGACTGTCATCACTGGCACGAACGAGAAGATAATAACAATTCCCGATTTGGCGAACAAGAACCTAGGAAAACGCATTCTCATAGATTAGGGATTCCCTTGATTGTTTATTTATCCTGGGTACAATCCATAGGCTTGATTCTTTCCAAAATTATGAGCGATACAGCACTTTTTGTCAAAGCGAAACAGCACCTTATTATACCATGATAGTCGTCACCTCAAAATTTCCGGGGTGATTCCGATCAATATTTCCCTCCCACGATTCGCTCTCCCTTCGCAGGATCTTTCTTTGCTCGCCAGGGTTTTACCCAGGGCTGAAAGGTTCTAATCTGACCATCCGAAAATTGTCCCGGGGACGCTCGCTGAAAATATTCAAACAAGGTCTTTGCCTCAAGTCTTGGGTTATGGCGCAGGCTTGCCACCAAATCCCTTCAAATACGTCTTCTCTCGTTTGCCAAGTCCGTACGCTTCCGCCTTTATCTCACTGGGAAGTTTACCCAGATCCCGATATTTTCGGTCGGTCTTTTCATCCATCCCAGTCTTTGAGGCCGCAATCCCCAAGGTGCTTTTTTCTCGAAGATATTTCATTTTAAATTATCCATAATTGATTTATTAAATCTGTGTTTATTTAGTATATTTCAATTATTTATATATATTATTAATTTCACTTTCACCTCTTCTGCATAAAATTAAATCTCTGATATAGTTTAATTTATTGCACAGTCGGTTTCCTCAAAGAATGGGATGCCATGTTTTTAGAAAGGTCTAAACCATGAAGTTGAACACTAAAACGTCTGTTTTTCGAACAGGGGCATATTATCTGCTATTGCTCATCGTTCTTTTTCTCACTCGCCCTCATCATACTTTTGCCTATGAAGCGGTTGAGGTGGTTCAGGGGGGGGGTATCCGGGGCGTTGTCCGATGGGGGGCTAAGGTCATTCCCGGGAGACAAGTCCTAACCATCAACAAAAATACTGATTTCTGTGGCAAAACCTTTCTCGATGACGCCTTGCTTGTCAATCCGGACAATCGCGGGATACAGAATGTGGTCGTCTACTTGGAAGATATCACAAAAGGACGTTCACCTCAGAGTCGTCATGTCAACGTGATTAAAGGATGTCAGTTCCATCCCAGAGTTATGGGGGCAGTCAAGGGAGAGCTTATTGGTTTTCGACATGACGATTTTATTACCCACAATATCCATCTCTTTCGTTTCGAAAATAATGCAACCCTCCTTAACTTCGGTTTGCCGATACATCGGTGGCAACAGACCATCATTCGAAAAAACAGTCGAGCAGGTATTTTTCGCTTGCAGTGTGATATCCACACTCATATGAATGGTCTAATCGTTTCTTTAGAACATGACTATTTTTCGGTGACGAATTCAGATGGAAAATTTGAAATCGATCAAATCCCTCCTGGAATATACCGCATTGTCGCTTTTCAAGAGGGTTACCAGATACAAAATATGAGCGACAAAAGGGGGAAAGAATTCCGCCCCCGCTACGAAAATCCCCATCGAATCACAAAGGAAGTTGAAGTCAGAATCGATGAAACAAACAAAATGATTTTTGAGTTTGGCCTGGGAAATGAATCTGATCATAGTTAACAACCAAATAAGGAGAACAATCATGTTGAAGAAACAAGTGTTTACAAGGGTGGTCATCATCCTTCTCTTGATGTTGACCCCGAATATTGCAAAAGGGGCCAACATCGAATTTTCGGGCTTTGGCGATATGACCTTCGGGAGTACTTGGGGAGGGCCGGCAGACGCTGCTGATGCGGCTTTGTACGCAAGTGACGGCACAGACGCCTTTCCTTTGAGTGAGAACAACGGGTTCGGAAATACCGGAATTGATCTTGTCATCCTTGGTGAGCTCACTGATCGGCTATCCGTGCTCAGTGAAATCAACCTGCAGCTTGAGCGAGGCGGATCGAGTGATATCGGATTGGATGTCGAACGAACCTACCTTGATTACCGAATTAGCAACAAGTTTAATGTACAAGTCGGCTCGTTTTTTACACCGATCGGATTTCACAATCGAACACTCTATAGCCGCGCATGGCTGATGTCCTCAATTCAAATTCCTGATTTTGATGAAGAAGAACTCGGTTTGGTTCCAAACCACTCGACCGGTATCCATTTTTACGGCAATTTCCCGACAAGAGGGGCGCATTCTCTGAATTATGCGGTTTCTGTCGCAAACTCAAGAGGCATCGATCCTACTATTCTTATCTCAAACAGGGATGTCGGAGAAAGAAAAACCGTTACAGGACTGCTTGAGTGGGTTTTCCCTTCACACAGAGATTTCCGGATCGGGCTAAGTGGCTGGGTGGCAGAGCTGAATACCTTCAAGGTCGGACCCAACTATGGGGATACGGCAAGTACTGCGACGGGTGAAGCTGCGAAACTGGAGGAAGTGGGATTCAATCCCTATATCGTCCTTTACAGTGAACGTTTCAGTCTGATTATGGAGTATGCTGGATCCACTCAGAAAGACAAGATCGGTAATGTTCCAGGAGGCCCTTTTAATTTTGAAAGTCTACTGGCTGAGCTTTCTCTGAATTTCATGGATGATACCCTTCATCCCTACATCCGATATGACCGGACAGCTCTCCCTTCCGCAAACGGTGGGCCTTATATGGCACTTCGTGAAGGCGACGGAGTCCTAACACGACATTTTATTCCTAACTTCGAGGCCACCATGATCGGTGTGGCTTATGATCTTTTTGCATTAAACCGGATAAAAGTAGAACTCATACGGCACTCGGACGGTAATCGTTCAAAATATGGGATCAACTTTCAAACCGCTTTTGCATTCTAATTTTACATCCTTAGTTAGGATTAAATTCTATGAAAATGGAGGGCATCATGAAATTGCACCGACTTTTTAAAATATTTGTTATGGGTCTATTGATAATGGCACCCCGGATTGTTTTGGCGGAAAACCTTGTGTTTATTGTGAATGCAGAGAATTCTGTCTCAGATCTTTCTCCGCAAGAGGTCAAGAAATATATGTTGAAAGAGGCCATATCGTGGCCGAATGGGCAGAAAGTCCGTTCGGTTGACCGCAAGGGCTCACCCCCTGAACGGATGGTCTACTTAAAAGATGTCATACACAAGAATACGGATCAACTCGATAAATACTGGGTCGGCCAGCGCTATAAAAGCGGTGTGCCCATTCCACCAAAACTCGGGAGTGATGCGCAAGTGATTGAATATGTGCAATCTTTCGCCGGAGCCCTTGGTTATGTCAGTGCGGGCAGCATTAATGGTACAGACGGATCGACCATAAAAATCGTGGGGACTTTTCCAATGAAATAGAAAATATGGATCCTTTTATTTTGGAACATGGGGTGTTACGGTCGAGATTGCTGAAAAACATCTAAGTTGATGATTTAAAGATGATTGAGGCTGTAATCTCCTGTTCCAAGTCCAAGGGAAATGATCTTAAGTCCCTAGAGAGGGTAGACCAAGGCGCCCAGATGTATTGGAGAAGAATAAGTGATTCGAATCACTTATTCTTTGAGGGTCTTATCTACCCTTTGGCGAGAAACTGAGGAGCGACAATCAATGGTTCATTCACTTAAAACAGATTCCCTGAATTGGGAGATTGAAAGGGAGAAATCGAGGGCGATCGAAAGCGATTCGGGTATTACCCTTATCGGGGAAAGCCTTGGGATGACCCAAAAACCTTGCAGGTCAAAACGCTACAAAGCTGAAGCAGGAAAAGAAACTCCCTGGGTGAGATACAATTGATCGGATCGCAATAGAAGGTAAGTTTGGGCAAGGGAAACCTTGTTTTGGATTATCACGCATTATGGCGAAGTTTGCTCAGACCCCGGAGACCATGATCCTGATTTTTTTCATGGTGATGAATTTTGAGAAGATTGCATGAATCTTTAAAATGTAGGGCACGCCCGTTTTAGGAGGTCGATATGTTAGAAAAATTCCGGGAGATGAGTATTCAAAACAAGCTTTTTTCAAGTGTTGGCGTGAGTCTTTTGTCGATTGTCGTCGTCTGGATTTTGATTTCCAAAATTATTGGTGTTTCAAACCATGCTTTTAAGGAAGCCAAAACCATGTTGGAAGAGTCAGAAGCCATCGGCAACACGACGGGCGCTCTCCGGAGTATTTCGGAACCTGCCGGGAGTGTCTTGGTCGACTGGAATACGATGAAGGCGCGGGAGCGCTTTGATCAAAACCTTCAAAACTATGAGAAAGAAGCCGAGGCTCTTCAAAAAATACTTATAAACGAGAAAGATCCAAGCATCATCCAAAATATTCAGAAAATGGATGAAGGGGCTGCAAGGGTTTCCGAGTTATCAAAAAAGATCTTTATTTTTGCCGATGAAAAAGTGACCGCAGACGGAGAAGGGAAGATGTTTGCCGCCCAAGCTGCGATGGAAAACGGAAGCGCATTGATGTCTGAGATCAACATGGTAAACCTTGAAGCGCTTGAAGCGATGGAAGAGACGGAAACGTACTTCAGACATAGGACATTGGGGCTCTTTGATCAGAGCATTAAAAGTAACAAGCAGTTTTCATTATTCTCCTTGACTGTTCTTTTGATCAGTGTCGTGCTGACCACCGTTGTCAGTTTTTTTATCGCTCGATCGATTTCTCGACCGGTAAAATCCCTTCAGAATGTGGTGGAGTCGATTCGTCAGGGAGATCTAAACGTCAACATCGACACAAAAAGTTATGGTGAAATCGGGGCCTTGACAAAAGGGGTGGCCGCGATGATTGAAGGCTTGAAAAGTGGTGAGCGCCAGAAGGTCAAGATGGCCCGTGTTTCGGCGATGATCGAAAATGCGGGTGATAACTTTATGTTTGCAGATAAGGATTTTAACATTGTCTATATGAATCCCGCATCGACGAAAACGCTTCAGAAGATTGAACATCTCCTCCCCTACCGAGCCAATGAAATCATTGGGAAAAATATAGATAACTTCCACAAAGACCCTGCCCGTGTGAGAAAAATCTTAAGGGATGATCAGAGCATGCCATATGAAGGGACAATTCAACTCGGAGATGAGTTCATTGAACTGACTGCCAACGCTATCTATGACCACAATAATGAGTGGATTGGAACGATGGCGAACTGGCGGGTGGTTACGATGAAGGCAAAGCTGAAGGAATCCCTGGGAGAGACCAGCAGCTCGCTCGCTTCGGCATCGGAGCAACTTGAAGATGCAAGTACTGAGATGCGGATGTCAGCCGAAGAAACCAGTCGACAGGCGAAGACCGTTGCAGAAATTAGCGATCAGACGAACAAAAATGTTCAAAACGTTGCGGCGGCGGCGGAGGAGATGTCTGTGACAGTACGAGAAATCTCAAGAAACGTGCAGGAGGCCACTAAGATCTCTTCAGATGCTGTATCGAAGGCAAATATAATGAATGATATGATCACAAAACTCGACCACTCGAGTCATGAAATCGGAAAAGTCGTCGAGGTCATTACAATGATTGCAGAACAGACAAACCTCCTCGCATTGAACGCGACGATTGAGGCTGCCCGTGCGGGAGAAGCCGGAAAGGGTTTTGCAGTTGTTGCGAGTGAGGTCAAAGACCTGGCAAAGGGGACTGCAAAAGCAACTGAAGAGATCCGGGAGCAAATTACATCTATTCAGGATAGTACGAAAGATGCCGTCGGAGCCATTGAAGAGATCACTGAAATTATCCAGCACAACAACGAGATTTCCGTGACGATTTCCGGTGCCGTAGAGGAACAATCCACAACAACAAATGTGATCAGTCAAAATATGGCCGATGCAGCAAGGGGCACGGACGAGGTTGTGCGGGATATCAATGACATCCTTTCCACTTCGGAGGATGCCGCGACGAGCGCGGATCATATTCAAGGTGCCTCGAAAAAACTCTCAGAAATGTCAAGCCGGATGTCAACACTGCTCGTAGAGGGTAAATCCGAAGGAATCCTATAGGAAGCTCTTTACGAGCGGCCTATTTTTCGGGCGGCGCCATCTTCGTTTCCACGGTTTTTTTGAGTTTGGAGAGGAGGACGTGGCGGGTAATGCCTAAGTAGTCGGTGCTAGGGGTTTTGTTGTGATGGGGGTAAGGGCCGTATCACCGAAAGCGCAACCCGTAGTATTCAGTACGCAGTCATTCTTAAGTGCAAGCGATTTGAGCAAATGGAGGTTTTCTCTGAAAATAGTTTTTTATCCGAGGCGAAATCCTTGTCTGATTTATTCGCTTGGGGTCTCACCCAGAGTGGTTTCGGTTTCAGCGGGACTTGCTTCGGGCACTTCTCCGATGATTTCTAAGGCCTCAGCGGCCCGAATAAATCGCCGATAATCTTTCCCCAATGCCACATAGGCTGCAAAGGTGGCATACGAATCTGCGTTGCTCAGTGCGTCACGACCGGGGTAATGACTTTGGAATGAATAGGTGTCGTGGTTGAAATCACTGTATGTGGCATGAAACGCTTCATGCAAGACCACCCCGGTGAATCTTTCTTCTGCAATGTTCTCGGCAAAACATCCAAAAAAGAGGGTGTAGGTGTTCGAGCCAGCATGAGCACTGCCCAAGCGATCCGCCCCTTCACCATTTTCTGGACAGGTATCGGAACAGTAGGGGGCTAAACTGGCCAAGCTGAGGCCCGAAAAGGCCCTACGTATGGGGTTAATGCTGTTTGCAAATTCTTCGAAACTTTCAACTGAGAATGAATCCGTTTCCGACATGGGCCAACGCTGGCGGCGGTTCCTCCAGAGTGGTCCCCGAATCCCAAAATGGGCATCGAGCATTTGTAGATCACGATAGACAATCCTTCCAATCCGGGCATAGCGTCCTTCAGTGTGTGGTGCATAACGGCGGACATGGGATTGAAAATCGCTCAGCCAAGTCAAAGCGGCTTCTCTCCAGGTTTGCGCGACACCCCTTATCGTATTGATGGTATGCAATTGATCGCCCTGACATGGGCTGCCTTCAGGCCTCACGACGGGAAGTCCCACACCCTCTAATCCAATTAGATCCAAACCGGGCGCCGTTTCTGCGCCGCCTGTTTCGACCTCCTGGCGTTGTATGATATTCGATGTGCTTGCAGTGCTTTGAAATTGTGGCGATGCCAGGGCATTGAGTGCTTCGCTTGGGGACGCGGCTCTTGTGGTTCTTTCTTGCAGGTCTTGGATACCTTGATTTCCAAGCATGCGCTGTAAGTGCATGTCTGGCGGCATTGCATGATTTTGTTGGAAAAATGCGCGATTAGACGCTTTCGGGAAGGCGGGCATTAATCGCACGCTGGGTTTCTGATTCTCTGCAAAGATACTCATTCAGTCAATTTTCCCATAACTCAATATTGAAGTATATCAATACTGAACTGTATGTTTTTCTTTTTGGAAAAGTCAAGAAGTGACCCTGCGGTATCTTGGGTGGGTGAAGGATAAGAGCAGGTTCTACGAAAGCGCATCCCGAAGTTTCAGCACGCAGTCATTTATTAGGGTAGGGGATTTGCGTTTTTTCGGCTCAACTTAAGATTCTCCGATTCGCCATTCCTTGATCTTCATTTCTTTAAGGACTACACTCAGCCGAAAATTTAGATTCCTCTAATTTAAGGCCGGGGTATCTCGAGAGCGCATGAAGAACGTGAGAAACAAGAAATTGTTTGACTGGAAAAAGGCAAGCAGGGCGGCATAATGGATCATTATAAGGACGCCTTTGAAGAGGCTCTCAGCTGGACAAAAGAACAGGGCTTAGATGTCCCTGAAACTTATTTTTCAGATGAGCGTCTCATGAATGCTTCAAGCATGCAGCAGCTCACTTTAGCGGTAAAGGATCTCTTCAAAAGCATGAGTCTTGATGATATTAAGGCACAGCATCTCAGTCTTCATCAGAACTTACAAGAAACCGTAGAAGATGTATTCGAGTGTCCTGTTTTTTATACGATCGGCTATGTCCATATGCCTCCCAATGATTATTTCAAATTGAGCCATGACGACCTTGCTGAATTCTTAAAAAAGGGCCAAAAAAATATCCATCTAAAACTGCATGCCTGGCTCACCTTCCCGACGATGGAAATACTCGATTTCTCCATTAATACCGTCTTGGCGGAGGCAGTTCATCGCCCCGAAATCGCAGGAAAAATGCTCGCAGCCCATCCCTCTACTTTTAGCGGTGGTTTACAATTTCATCCGATTCTGATTGGTGATGACTTATTGAAGAAATGAAGTGTTTTATCGGAATCAACCCTGTGTAAAAGTCAACCAGGGGCTTGGTTTTTCCTTCATTCTTTGATTGTGATCCGCTTTTGGATGTGTGGAGAAAAAGGGGATATCTGATTGAAAGATCTGACCCCGATCTCTCTTTTCTGGAAAGTTCAGGCGGAGGATGGGAACGGGAGTATTCCCGAGAGCGTAGCACGCAGTAATTTTTCTGAGTAGGGGATCTGCGTCTTTTCGGCTAAACGCATCAATCCTCCGATTCACCTTTCTTGATATTCCATTTTTTAAGTACTACACTCAGCCAAAAAATTCGACTGAACAGTGCGATCCCATGTAGAGGAAAAATGTTCGAGCAAACCTTTAAGAATATAGACGATGTCCTCTGGAAAGAGGCAGGCTGTACTACCGAGCTGGACTACACCGAACAGACTTCCTGGATGCTGTTCCTCAAATATTTGGATGATCTGGAGCAGGAAAAGGCTTTGCAGGCCGAGCTTGAGGGTAAATTATATCAGGCAATTATCGACGACAAACACCGCTGGTCGAGCTGGGCGGCACCCAAAACAGAAGACGGGGCGTTTGATCATAATAACGCCTTGACCGGCGACGACCTGATTGATTACATCACCCGAGATTTGTTCCCCTATCTGCAAGGTTTCAAGCAACGCGCCACCGGCCCGGACACCATCGAATACAAGATTGGCGAGATTTTTAGCGAAATCAAAAACCGATTCAACAGCGGTTATTCCTTGCGTGACGCTTTGGAATACATCGATGCCTTACGCTTTCGTTCACAAAAAGAGAAACACGAGCTTTCCCATATCTACGAAGCCAAAATCAAAAATATGGGCAATGCTGGTCGTAATGGGGGCGAGTATTACACCCCTCGGCCACTCATTCGCGCCATGATTCAGGTCACCCAGCCAAAAATCGGCGAGCGCATTTATGACGGAGCCTGTGGCTCTGCCGGCTTCCTCTGCGAATCTTATGACTATCTGCGGCAAGGCGAACTCAGCACGACTCAGCTGCTTGCCCTGCAAAAACAAACTTTCTACGGCAAGGAAAAGAAAAGCCTCGCTTATGTCATTGCCATCATGAATATGATCCTGCATGGCATCGAAGCCCCCAACATCATTCACACCAACACCCTGGCCGAGAACCTCAGCGATATTCAGGAAAAAGACGGTTACCATGTCATCCTCGCCAATCCACCCTTTGGCGGCAAAGAGCGCAAGGAAGTCCAGCAGAACTTCCCCATCAAAACCGGCGAGACCGCCTTCCTCTTCCTGCAACATTTCATCAAGAACCTCAAGGCCGGTGGCCGTGCGGCGGTCGTCATCAAAAATACCTTTCTCTCCAATTCAGACAAGGCCTCCAAAGCACTGCGTCAGGAACTACTGGAAAGCTGTAAGCTGCACACCATTCTCGATTGCCCCGGCGGCACTTTCCTCGGTGCCGGTGTCAAAACCGTCGTGCTGTTTTTTGAAAAGGGTGCACCGACAAGGAAGATCTGGTACTACCACCTCGACCCCGGCCGCAGCATGGGCAAAACTAATCCACTCAACGACAACGACCTGAAAGCGTTTGTTGAACTGCAAGCCAGCTTCGCCGACACCGATGAATCCTGGAAAGTAAGTATCAATGATATTGATCAGGAAACTTTTGACCTGTCGGTGAAAAACCCCAACAAAGCCGAAGAAGATCCCTTGCGCGATCCTGAAGTGATTATCAATGAGATCGAAACACTGGATGCGGAGAGTGAAGCAATCTTGGAAGGGATTCGGGGGATGTTATGAATAACGGGTGGAAGAATATGAAGCTCAGCGAAGTTTGTGATTTGCAAAATGGTTTTGCATTTAAGTCGAAATCTTACGTTGCTCATTCCAACACATTAAATATTCGAATGAGTAATATTCGACCGAACGGAAGTTTTGATCCTGGGCATAATATTAAATTTCTTCCTGATTCATTTGCTAATGACTATAGCCAGTTTTTGCTCAAGGAAGGTGATCTAGTCATAGCAATGACTGATATGGCTGGTGATCCCAAAATATTGGGTATGCCTACGCTAGTAAAAAATCTCAACGGCAGAAAATTTTTACTAAATCAGCGTGTAGGTAGGCTGAAAGACTTTAGTGCCGATATTTTTAAGCCATATCTAAGTTACCATTTGTCATCCCCGAAAATTAAAAATTATTACAAATCAAAAGGAGCTGGTGGGTTACAAATTAATATTAGTAAAAAGGACATATTAACGGCTGAGATACCTATTCCACCTCTCCCCGAACAAAAACGCATCGTCGCCATTCTTGATGAAGCCTTTGCCGGGATCGATACAGCGGTTGCCAATACCGAAAAAAACCTCGCCAATACCCGCGAGTTGTTTGAAAGTTATTTGAATTCGGTTTTTTTTACTAAGCAAATTGAAGATTGGGAAGAAAAAACTCTGAAGCAAGTATGTACCGATTTCGGTCGAGGCAAATCAAAACATCGACCAAGAAATGACCCTAAGTTATATGGTGGATCTTACCCGTTTATTCAGACGGGAGATGTTCGAAACTGCGAACATTTAATCAAAGAGAGCAGGCAGACTTATAACAAAATTGGGTTATTGCAAAGCAAGCTGTGGCCTAAAGGTACGATCTGTATAACGATTGCTGCAAATATTGCGGAGACAGGAATATTGGGTTTTGATGCGTGTTTTCCGGACAGTATCATCGGAATGGTAGTCGATGAAAATCAGACATCGAATGCTTATGTGGAATATCTCCTTCAGTCAGTTAAGGCGAGAATAAAATCTAAGGGTAAAGGTAGTGCACAGGATAATATTAATCTTGCTACTTTTGAGAATGAATTTTTCCCCTTTCCAGGTTTGAATATACAAAGTGAGATCGTTGAAAATTTACATGAGTTATCTGCTTCAATACAGCGTCTTGAATTAATCTACCAACAAAAAAATAATGCGCTAAATGAGCTCAAACAATCCCTGTTACAAAAAGCCTTCTCCGGCGAACTCACCTCTGAGCCAGAGAAACTCAAGGAAGAGGCCGTGGCATGAGCGAAGCGCGAAACAAACAAATCATTATCTATCAGGAAGAAGGGCAGGCCGTTGAGGTTCGACTGCAAAGTGATACGGTTTGGCTAACCCAGGCTCAAATGGCGGGGTTATTCGATGTGAAACCACAAAACATCACAATGCATTTGAAAAATGTGTTTGCTGAAGGTGAACTTGACGCGGAAGCAACTTGTAAGGATTTCTTACAAGTTCAAACAGAAGGTCAAAGGTCGGTTGAGCGTAAGCGAAAGCATTATAACCTGGATGCCGTCATCTCAGTGGGCTATCGGATCAGTTCGGCGCGCGCGACACAGTTCAGGATTTGGGCCACTCGCGTGCTGCGCGAACACTTGACCCAAGGCTGGACACTTTCCCGCAAGCGTTTTGAAAGCAATGCGAGCGAGTTGGAAGCTGCCCTGGCCCTGGTGCAAAAAACCGCCCAAAGTCCGGAGCTGAGTCTGGAGAGCAGTCGGGGACTGGTCGATATTGTTACGCGATACGCCCAGACTTTTTTGCTGTTGCAGCGTTACGATGAAGGTTTGCTCAGTGCGCCAAAGGCCCAGGCCGGTGGTGAATTACTGGGTGTGGATGATGCCCGTATTGCCTTGGCGAAGCTCAAGGCCAATTTGATGGCGCGGGGTGAAGCGACCGATTTGTTTGCCCGTGAGCGAGATGAGGGACTGGCTTCTCTTTTAGGGAATCTGGAGCAATCTGTCTTTGGCGAACCCGCCTATCCCAGCGTGGAGGCCAAGGCGGCGCATTTGCTCTATTTCGTCATCAAGAACCATCCCTTTTCCGATGGCAATAAACGCAGTGGTGCGTTTTTGTTTGTCGATTTCCTCAATCGTAATGCCCGTTTGTTGAATCGGCGCGGCGAGCCCGTGATCAATGACATCGGTCTGGCAGCCTTGACCTTGTTGGTGGCCGAATCCGACCCCGCCAACAAAGAGACCATGATTCGCCTTATTATGAATATGCTGGCAGAGGCCTAAATTGTGAACGAAGCCGAAACCCGCGCAGAACTCATCGACCCCGCACTCAAAGACGCAGGCTGGGGTGTGTGGTGGAAGGGAGCCGAGTGCGGCGTGAGATGATCACGCTCGGTCGTTTGCAAGGCGCAGGCAAGCGCGGCAAACAGGACATCGCCGATTATGTCCTGTTCTACAAAGGCCAAAAACTCGGCGTCATCGAAGCCAAAAAGAAGAGCCTGCCGGATACCGAAGGGGTTGCACAGGCCAAACGCTACGCCGAGCGCCTACAGGCCCGCTTTGCTTATTCCACCAATGGGGTCGGCATCTATCAAGTGGATATGCAGACGGGGAAGGAAGGCTATGCTGATCGATACCCCAGCCCTCAAGAACTCTGGTTAAAGACATTCCCTGAAGAACAAACATGGCGAGACCGTTTTGGTGAGGTGCCGTTTGAAGACAAAGGCGGTTTTTGGCAACCGCGTTTCTATCAACACAATGCCATCAATAAAGCCCTTGAAGCCCTTGCCGATGGCAAAGACAGAATCCTGCTGACGCTGGCAACCGGTACGGGTAAAACAGCGATTGCCTTTCAGATCGCCTGGAAGTTGTTTCATAGCCGTTGGAATTTAACCGGAGAGCCCACACGTCGCCCTCGCATTCTGTTTCTGGCGGATCGTAATATCCTGGCCGATCAGGCTTACAATAGTTTCTCTGCTTTTCCTGAAGATGCGCTGGTTCGCATCGATCCAGAGACTATTCGCAAGAAAGGCCGCGTGCCTAAAAATGGCAGCATCTTCTTTACCATCTTCCAGACCTTTATGTCCGGGCATGATGCAGACGGCAATTCAGTCCCCAGTTTTGGCGCGTATCCGCCGGATTTTTTCGATTTCATCGTCATTGACGAATGCCATCGCGGGGGTGCAAACGATGAGGGCAACTGGCGCGGGATACTGGAATATTTCTCACCGGCCGTACAACTGGGCCTGACCGCAACGCCCAAACGACAACATAACGCCGATACCTATGCCTATTTTGGCGATCCGGTCTATATCTATTCCTTAAAGGAAGGCATTAACGATGGCTTCCTGACCCCTTTCAAAGTAAAGCAAATTGCCTCCACGCTGGATGAGTATGTTTATACGTCTGACGATCAGGTGATTGAAGGAGAAATAGAAGAAGGTAAACGCTATAAAGAGGACGACTTTAATCGTGTGATCGAAATCCGTGAGCGGGAGCAATATCGCGTAAATGTGTTCATGGGCATGATTCAGCAAAACGAGAAGACCTTAGTGTTTTGCGCGACACAGGAACACGCCCTTGCTGTTCGAGACCTCATCAACCAATGCAAGACCAGCACAGAGCCAAACTACTGTGTTCGTGTCACGGCCAATGAGGGTGCTGAGGGTGAGCGTTTTTTACGGATTTTCCAAGACAACGAAAAGACGATTCCGACGATTTTAACCACTTCTCAGAAACTCTCAACGGGTGTGGATGCGCGGAACATTCGCAATATTGTTTTGATGCGGCCCATTAATTCGATGATCGAGTTCAAGCAGATCATCGGTCGTGGGACACGACTTTTTGAGGGCAAAGACTATTTCACGATTTATGATTTTGTTGAGTCCTATGAACATTTTAACGACCCGGAATGGGACGGCGAACCACTCGAACCAGAAGCATGTCGTCTCTGCGGCAATACACCCTGTACCTGCGAAGAACCCTCCCCACTACCTTGTCCGGTTTGTGGGCAGCACCTGTGTATTTGTGAAGCAGAACCTGAGCTTTGTCCTGAGTGCGGCGAAAACCCTTGTATCTGCACCAACAGACGGAGGGTGAAAATCCAGCTCGCAGATGGCAAGGCGCGCAGCATCCAGCACATGACGGCGACGTCTTTTTGGGGCCCGGACGGAAAGCCCGTTTCCTCGAATCAATTTATTGAGATATTGTTTGGCAGGCTTCCTGAGTTATTTAAAGACGAAGACGAACTACGCAAACTTTGGAGCAGACCTGATACACGCCGAAAGCTGCTTGAGGGTTTGGAGGAAAAAGGCTTCGGGACTGAACAGCTCAGTGAATTGAAACGGATCGTCGATGCTGAAAAGAGTGACCTCTACGACGTGTTGGCTTATGTGGCTTTTTTGTCACCTCCGATTTCACGAGCAGAACGGGTGAAGCTGAACAAGGGTCGAATCTTTCAGCATTATGATTACAGCCAGCAAGCCTTTCTCGACTTTGTTCTCGATCAATATATCAAACAGGGAGTTGGTGAATTGGATCAGGAAAAGCTCCCAAGCCTGATCCAAATAAAATATCACGCAGTGAGTGATGCGGTTGCGGAGCTGGGCAGCGTTTCAGATATACGATCTGCGTTTATTGGTTTTCAAGAGTATTTGTATGAACAAAAACATTTATGATGAACACACAGCCAAGGGCCGCACCGAATGGAAAGACCTTTCCGGCTAAACCCTCAAAGCTATCCAAACCACCCTTGCCCTGAATAACCCGTCTTTAGGTAGCGAGCACTCAATAAAATTTTTCAAAATGGATGGCCCGTTTCGTCATGCCTTGATCAAGGAGCATCGTCCGCACCTCGCGAATCATGGCCATATTGCCGCAAAGATAGGCTTCAAGGTTTTCGACCGTAATCTTTTTCCTTGAAAGTTGTTCCGTCACACGCCCCTTGTCCCCCTGCCAATTTGAAGTGGGTTGAGACAAGCTTGTGATGATTTTAAGGAAAGGATATTTCTGGCTCAATGCTTCAAAATCCTCCTGGTAATAGAGATCCCGCTCACTGCGAAGTCCCCAAAAAAGCGTCATCGGGCGTTCGATGCCCTGATGAAGCAGATGCTCAATCATCGACCGAATCGGCGCGATTCCGGTCCCCGTGGCCACGAACAAGAGGGATGAAGTCGCTTCAGATTTGATCGTGAAATATCCAAAGGGATGCAAAAAAGACAGTTCTTCGCCAATACGAAGGCGATGAAGGGTGGTGGAGCCCGGGCCGCCCGCTACAAGATTGACACACACCCTGATTACACGGTCTTCCTCAGGCGGGGAGACGATAGAATAAGGGCGGTTGTTTTGTCTTGCTTTGCCCTCGCGCATTTCCGTGACTTCGATCGCGATGTATTGCCCTGCTTTAAAGGAGATCTTAGGGGGATTAATGAGTTGAAGGGCAATTTCCTTTACATCATGCGTGAGTTCTTTGATTGAGATGACTTTGGCATGACAGTTCATGTCTTAAGGGATTCCACTCAGTGACGTTTCGGGTTCTTAGACCCTTTCTGTATTCCTGCTCATATAAAATACGATATACACGGGTGGGTGTTCAACTGAACTTAAGCTCAAGTTTGTTGACGAAATAATGATTGAAAAAATATTAATGAGAGATCTCACTTCCCATAAATACCTCCAGTCCGTGTCATTGTTCATCCAAGCCAAAAGACTCGCCTTTCTAAGACCTTTCGGTTTTATGGTTTGTCAGCGTGAATAGAATCATTTTTCTGGCATTTTTTAATCCAGAACACAAACTAAAAAGTTTTCGCTTTAATCCAGGTAGAAGACTGTGCTAATAAAGGAAGCTCTGATGAAGTCTTTATTTTTTTAGGACAAAACCCTCCGCTTCTTCGTTACAAATTTCTAAAATAGCGGGCAATTTCTGAACCTTGCGCTCAGTCTTATTATTTTCAGTTTATGCGCAAGGACAAAATGCAAATATAAGGAGTCAATTTACAATATGAATCGTTCTCAGTCAGATGAATCTGTCCCCATGTGGAAATGGTCATTCGTCTTTATTGCCGTGATCGGCCTGACGGTCTTTGTCTTAAAAGGGGGGCGAAATTCGAAAGAACTAAATGTGGAAACACCCGTAGAAGAGAAAACCTCAATCAATCTTGAAAAACTTTTTTCACCGGCAGTATTGGTTTCAGAAGGTCAGTTTATTATCTTCGGTACCGACCGACCGGAATTGGAAGTGAGCCCTACAGGAATATTTGACCGGATGCCGATCGGGAAAGGAAAGTGTGCCCATTGCCATCGCTTTGTGGAAGGGCAAGGAAAAAAACAGAGCCGTGGCCCCGATCTGAGAGGTTTGGAAGAAAGATCGCACAATCGGCTACTGGAAGCCCGTTACACGATGTTTTCGGAAAAATATGCGAAAAACCCTGAATCGGCTTCCGGTTTAAAACCAAAGGCTAAGACAGGCGGAGAATACATCCTTGAATCCATTTACTGTCCGAACTGTTTTGTTGTTGAAGGCTTTGGTATTTCCGGAAGTGATGATTTAAAAAGTGAAATGCCGGTGATGAACCACCTGCCCTATGAATTGAGCGATTACGAAATCATTGCTGTCGTATCCTACCTGCAGGCGAAAGAGTCGCCAGGGGATTTCAGCAAGGTGACCGCTGTGGAAGATTGGAAACAATACTTTAAGAAGGAACTCCCGCTTCCTGAGGATTCGCCCAAGGTTTTCGCTTCGAGCGTCGGGCTGGCCGAGACCGAAAAACTGACGAATTCAGTTGAAGAGATTATAAAAATGAATGGCTGTTCTGTCTGTCACAAGATTCCTGGAATCGCGTCTGCCAGAACCGGTCTCATCGGTCCGATTCTGGCGATGAAAAGTGCTGCCTCACTTCATTTGTCTTCTCCAGAATACCGACAAAAGGTTTCAGAAGGACGTGCAAAGGCGACGACGGAACGAGAATATGTCATGGAGTCGATTCTGCACCCGGACGCTTTTATTCTTCCCGGGTTTCGATCTGGGGACGGGATGCCGTCGGATTACGGTCGAAAAATGACCTTAGGAGACCTGGAAAAACTGGTCGCCTTTCTTTTGACGATTGACGAAGCGATGATTGAAAAATAGGAGGGATCCCCCACTTCATGAATCGAGAGATAAGAAGTGGGTTTTCTTCACTATTCTGATGCTTGAACTCCGCGTCGGGACTGAGTAGAACTCAACGCTGCATTGAAAAAGAGCTTCCTATCCTGAGGTTTTGTGCTTAGGAAACCTTAAGAATACAAAGAAGCCAATTGCCCCTGTCCGCATCAGGGTGATACAGGCTTCGGAGTCGACCATACAGCCCATACGCTGATCAGCGGCACGACCTTATTATTTTTTGTCTGGCCGATGGCGACTGAATCGCTTGCCCCCGAGAAGGGACCAATATCTATTCTCCGTGGTACATTCACGAAACTGACGTCGCTGATCTCAGCAGGAGTAACTTTGGAGAAACCAAAAGGGGTCATAATGGAACAGGCGGTAATTTTACCCGTACATCCTCTCACCATTGAGGGAATCGAATCAAAGTTGCCTTGCTCACTATCTAAAATGACCGTTGCTTCCAAGGCGGCAGACGCCATCTTTGCATCTTCAAAAGAATTGAAGATAAAATTCCCGGCTTCGGCACAACCAGAAAAGAGTTCGCTGCACTTCCCAACTGCAAATGACACGTCAAAGGTTTTATCGCCAACGATAACACCGGTGGCGCCGGTTAGTTGGCCCGTATCATCGATGAGCAATGCGACTTCGGCCATTGCTTCCGAAAAAGGAGACAAGAGCATGAATGCTGCAAAAAATACAGTCATCGCCGTTTTAAATGGATTAGGCCTCAGAGATCCATTCCATTTAAGGATAGGGATCTTCATATTCATATTTTTTGTCTTCATTTCCTTCCTCCTCTGAGTTGGGTAAGGCTCTCCAGATGCTCTACTTTTTATATAGGATTGATCAGTTGACCCCGCGAGAAGATAGATTAGTTCCTATTCCTAAAGTTTTCTATCTGTTTTCTTGCGGACTCAATCTGTTATCTATTGATAATTTTCCTATAAAAACATAAATGATTGAAAATAGATAGAGGATATCAACAGCAATGGTTCTCTAAAAAACACAACACTAGGATTGATCTTTTTGAAAGGAGAGCATTAATGTCATTTTCTTTGACATTTTTTATGCCTTCGCATCACCATTATAAAAAATGTTCTAGCTGAATAAAACCCAGGAGGACCAATAAAGGGAAAGGGAGTGTGGCAAGGGCGACGGTAATAACAAAGTGCTTCAATGAGACACTCGGGTTTAAGCCGCTAAGAAGGGCGATCCCGCCTCCACCTCCTAAAATAAAATTCCCTGGAAGGTTCAGGAGGAGTGCCACAACCATGCAAGGATATTTTTTGATGTAATTTGTGAATCTTTTTCCTAATAATTTTTCAGTTTGTGTGTTGATAAGATTTGGCATCTTTTGATATTTCATTAAAGAGAGATCCTGTTTTCTGAATAAAAATTGTACTCCTTGCAAGGGGAGACAGCGTCCCAATAAAAACGATAAGGTGAGGCCCAGTACAGTGAAAAAATAGACGATGATGATCATTTTCGTGCCAACAAGAAACATCAATAATAATCCGAGCTCAATACCAGGGAGAAAAGGGATACTCAAGAAAAGCATATAAATACTGGCCATGATCAGTAAAAAAGATAAATCTTGATTGGCACTTAAATAAGGGGTCCAACTTTTAAATAATGTACTGTTGACATAAAATATGCGTGCAATGATCACCAGACCAAGAATACAAACAACCCAAGCAAGCTGTTTTATTCCCGGCAGATTGTTTCCTTTAATAGAATATGATGTTTGCACGCAAACCCTGGGCTATAAAAGGTTCAGTCTCCCTGAAACCAGACCGATCGTTCTTTTAAGAGGTCAAAAGGAGTCATCCTGAAATAGTCTGAACTCACAAGAGAGTGTCGTCTATACCCCGAACGAAGTAAAACTGTCTAAATGGGGCAAGCCAATAAAAGTACTACAAACTTCAAGTAGTCACTTTAAAAAAATATAGTTATCATTCCAAAATAAGAAGAGCCCAAGCCGGCCACTTGGATCGAAAAGCGAACCCAAGCTGATGTGCCATCAGTTCAATTGGATCGATATTGCGAGGTTTAAAACACAAACATGCTCACATTTATAAAAGTCATAAAAACCTTCTATTGCCACAAACTGCTCTAACTTCCTAAAAGCATATAAAATCTCAAGAATTATAATAACAAGTACGATTTCACTTGGCAGAACTTAAAAATTTCACTAGAATATCAGCCCAAGAAGACCCTTCGATCAAGAGAATCCCTTTACGATGAAGACAAGTATTTTACTTAAAGAAAATTTGATGAAACGCAGATACAAAAATATCCGCTACATCCTGATTCGTAGCAAGCGAAAAACATTTTGTATCCAAATTGAGCGGGACGGTCAGGTCACTTTTCGCGCGCCCTTGCGAACATCGATTAAACAGGTTGAAGGCATTATCGAAAAGAAACGATCTTGGATTACCCGTCATCTCCTTGAGTGGCGTGAGGTCAATGCGCGCAGGAAGAACCAGGTTTATCTTAACGGGGAACCCTTTCCTTATCTCGGTAAATCCTATCCCTTGAAAATTGTCAAAAATCAGAGTGCTCCCTTACTGTTGAAGGCAGGATCTTTTTGTTTGAGGTCGGATCAACGCGATACGCCTAAAGCCAGTGATGCCTTCAAACTGTTTTACCAAGAAAAAGGAATCAAGCGAATTGGGGAGCGGGTGACCTTTTTTAAGAAAAAGGCGGGAGTGGAAGTGAAACGAATTCGCATGGTTGAAACAAAAACCCGCTGGGCTTCTTGTTCGTCTTTAGGCAACTTGAATTTTCATTGGAAATGTCTGATGCTCCCCGGGAAAGTACTTGATTATATTGTGGTGCATGAATTGGCACACTTGAAAGAGATGAATCATTCCAGCCGTTTCTGGAAAGTCGTCGAAAAAGCCCTTCCTGATTACAAAGAACGGCGAGACTGGCTTCGAGCCCATGAAATGGGATTCGATTTGTAAGAGGGTTTTCATTTGACTCCATTCGTCCCCCTCCGTAGAATTACTTCTATAACTGTTAAAGAACAAGCCCAGAGGCATAAATGCAAAACGTTAAAATAAAGGATTTTCATGTGGGAAAGGGTGAGAAACTCTGTATCATTGCAGGCCCCTGCCTACTCGAAAATGAAGACTTGGGGAAGTATGTGGCAGAACACATGCTCAAACTCGCGGAAAAATACGACTTCAATTATGTCTTTAAGTCTTCGTATGAAAAAGACAATCGGGGCGCTGCCGACAATGATCGCGGCCTGGGGATAGATGCAGGGCTGAAAGCCTTGCAGTCAATTGGCAAGGCTTTCAATGTGCCCTTGGTCAGTGATATCCATCGGGAAGCCGACTGTGCTGTTGCAGCAGAGGTACTCGATATCCTTCAAATTCCAGCCTATCTCTGCCAGCAAACCTCCTTGCTGCTTGCGGCGGGTGAAACAGGGCGTGTTGTAAATGTGAAAAAGGGACAGTTTTTAGCGCCTGAAAACATGTCCTCGGCCATCGACAAGCTCACTTCTGTTGGCAACCATAATATTTTATTATGTGAACGTGGCTCTTCTTTTGGTTATAACCGCTTGGTGGCCGATATTCGTGCTGTGCCGATCATGAGCGATCTGGGTTACCCTGTGATCTTTGATGCGGGCCATCTCGTTCGGATTTACGGGATCAGCTCAAAAGATCCGCGCGGCGGCGAACCACAATTTATTCCGACACTCACCCGGGCGGGCATTGCCGCCGGATCGCACGGCCTCTTTGTCGAAACCCATCCCGTGCCTGCGGAAGCCCTGTGCGACGCCGCATCGGTAATGCCGCTAGATCAAATGGAAAACCTGGTGAAAGAAGCGGTTGGCATTCATCAGCTGATTCAAAGCTGGGACATCAACTAGGCTCTGCCTTGCAAGCAGACGCGCCTCAAGAACTTTCCCTCATTGATTCACAATTACAGGAAAAATTTAAAGCGATCCACTTGATTGTGTTAGATGTAGATGGGGTGCTGACGGATGGCTCCATTATTTATGGCGGGGCAGACCTGGAAATTAAAGCCTTCAATGTACAGGACGGCTTCGGCATTACGATGGCGCGGCAAGCCGGATTAAAGTTTGCGGTACTCACAGGACGTGTGTCAGATCCCGTGGCCAGACGCGTGGAAGAGCTGGACTTTGATTACTACGAAAGCGGCCATTTTTATAAAAAAGACGCGCTTTTGGGCATTATAAAAACCGCGGGACTTCAATCTAATCAAGTGCTTTACATGGGCGATGATATCTTGGACCTGGTGTGTAAACCCCAGGTCGGACTCTTCATCGCCCCGAATAATGCGCTGCCACGCGTCAAAGCAGAAGCAGACTGGGTCAGTGAAAAAGGCGGAGGTCAGGGTGCAGTTAGAGAAATGATTGATGTCTGTCTCAATGCGCAAGGGAAACTCAAAGAAAGTCAGGATTATTTTATTGGAGCAAAAGAATGAAAATATACGTAGATAGTGCAGATATTTCAGAAATTGAGGCGGCAAAGGCATTGGGCCTCTGTGACGGGGTCACTACGAATCCGACCCTGATTGCAAAGACCGGAAAATCGATGCTACAGGCCATTAAAGACATTTGTGCCATTGTGGAAGGGCCGGTGCATGCGGAGGTCTTGTCTTTAGAAGAAGAAGGAATATTTAAAGAAGGACTTGAACTTTCAAAGATTTCAAACAACATTGTGGTGAAAATCCCCATGTGCCACGAGGGTTTAAAAGCCACCAAGCGATTTTACGATGAAGGCATCGATACCAATCTGACCCTGATTTTTTCTGCGAGTCAGGCCATTTTGGCGGCGAAAGCAGGGGCGACCAATGTGTGTCCTTTTGTGGGTCGTTTGGATGATATCTCTGAAACAGGCACAAATTTGATCGAAGACATTGTGACGATCTACGACAATTATGAGATTGAAACCAAGATTGTCGTGGCATCGATCCGTTCGCCACTCCATGTGGTTGATTCTGCATTACTTGGTGCAGATGTATTTACGATACCTGGCAAAGTGTTGACACAGATGGAAAAACATCCTTTGACCGATATGGGCATCGCCAAATTTCTAGAAGACGCGAAAAAATTCACTTAAAAGACAAGCGATGAAAGTGATTGGCTGCATTCCCTGTCGTTATGCCTCTATGCGTTTGCCTGGAAAACCGCTCTGCAAGATCGGTGGCATGCCTATGGTTTTGCATGTACTTGAACGGGCCAGAAATGCCAAACGGCTTGATGATGTGGTGGTGCTCACCGATGATGAGCGTATTTTTAAAGTCGTCGAGGATGCAGGGCATTCCGTTGCGATGACTTCATCGGTTTGTGCAAATGGCACGGAACGCATCGCGGATTATGTGCAAGCTTCAGAAGACGGGGAGGTCTTCGTAAATATCCAGGGAGATGAAGTCTTGCTGGATGCCGGCCATGTCGATGCGCTTGTTGAAGGTTTTATCAGTGCCTCCGAAAGACAAATGGGGACGCTGGCCCACTGGGTGCATGACTCAGAAACCCTCGAAGACCCCAGCACCGCGAAACTTGTGTGCGATCTCAACGGAAACGCGCTCTATTTTTCTAGGAATTGTATTCCAGTCACACAGTCTGCCGCCTTGCCTGAACGCGCATTGATTCAAATTGGGGTGTACATCTATACCCGTGAAACGGTACTACGCCTCTCCGCATTGCCGCAAACCATTCTGGAAAAAACAGAGCGACTTGAACAGTTACGTGCACTAGAACACGGCATCAAAATTGGCGTGACCGTTGTGGAAAACGTTCAAAGCCTTTCCGTCGATACCCCAGAAGATTTACGCAAAGCACAGGCACTCTTCCCTGCTTCAAATGCCTAATTAATAGATCCTACTGTTTTTCGAATGCCCCATCACTCGTTTAAGCTTTCATTTTGGGGTCTGTACGTAATACGTCTAAAAAGTAGTCACATCTCAAATTCAGGTGCTGAGCGGCACCGATTTAGGGTCTAAGTGAGGCGGATCATTGTCCATATCGACATCATATCGTCCGAATCTTTGGATTTGATCTCTGATGTAAGGGCTGAGGCAAGCCACGAGTTCTTTGGTGATCGGATATCCCTCTGAGGCCATTTCGGTCAATACATCAGTTAGATCCACAACATTTTGTAACATGACTGAGTTGGCGACTAAATTGCTGTACTTGATTTGCTTTGTCTGCTCAACAGGGTCACCACTTTTAATTATCTGGCCACCAAAGAAATCCTATCCAGAAAGTCATTATATGCTTCAACCTTGGTCGTCTCAGCGCGGATCGTTTGTCACAAATCTATTTCAGAAATATAAACGAAGCAAAAATAGCGTTCGTGTGACTCGTCCCAATTTTCTAAAAGTGCGATAGAGCTTGTTGCACCGATTATGGCTATTGAGTTTACACAACAGCATGGATGGCAGTCCTTTCCCGGCCTGAATTGATCGAATAACTTCCAGCGTGTCCTGCCAATGGGTCTCGAGATCCCAATCATCCGTTTTCGTGAATAGAGAATCAATGTGTTCGTATTTTACTTTCTTGTCTGACCGATAGAAAGCGACATCATTCCAAGTCCTCATGCGAGGAAAAAGCCTCATGCCCAACAGGTGGGCCAGGGCCAAACGGGCTCGCTCTGACCATGGGTGTCGGTGTGTAAGGTATCGAGTTGATAGTCTGATTTGTTTAACAACAGTGCATCGGGAATATAGACAGCTTCCCATACACCGCAGGAAATGAAGTGGCTGAATAAGGCAATATATTCACCCGAAATATGGTGATACGCTACCACCATAACCACCATAGTGAATGTGTTGCTCACCTAAAAGCTTGTTCTTTCTTAACTCGATCTGAGTGCCGTCGAAGAAAGGAGTTCAAAGAAACGTTCGTTTTATTGAACCGAAATTCAAGGTCAAACGATTAGGCTAAACGCGCTTACAGCGAGCATCCGTGATCTTGACACTCTTCATTTTTCGATATATCCTCCCTGAGATGCTGCATTTCTTAACAAATAAGAAATTCTACACTCGGTTTTTCACGATGCTTCTCCTTGCATATCTACTTCTATTCTCTTGTTTTTCTCTCTATCATGCCTATTCAGAAAATGAGATCTTCGATGCACATGAATGTGCAATTGGCCTCTGGGTGCAGCAGGGACAAGCGACGCTCACTTTTTTTGCTGGGCTTGCCCTCTTTTTATCGATTCTTTCAAGAAAGTTCACCTTTCAAATACATCTCTTCGTATCATCCTATTTTTTCCAATATATTCCCAGAGGACCTCCCTTCCAGCGCATAACATCCTAAGTTAAATCAATCACTGAACAATTTTGACCGGATCTTACTGTGCTTACTTAACGTCAGTATTGCCCTGTCCATGTTGTTCGATTTTCTACATTTTTACTAGGAGTAAATACAATGCGCTTAAGAATCCTTGTGCGAATTACACTATCCTTGGTTATTTTTTTAGCACTGCTCTTTCCTCTATTCCCCTTGAACGGGGGGACTGTCTGGGCACAATCAAGACCCTCTCAACGCTTTAATCCTGATATTTCATTGAATGGGCTCTTTGCTGCGGGTTATTTTTCAGAACCAGACCATCTTCAGTTTGGCGCACATGATCCAAACGAAAGAGGATTTACCCTGCAAAACCTCGAATTAACTTTGACCGGAGCCGTTGACCCCTTTTTCCGGGCAGAGGGGCACTTGATCTTTGGATTCGAGGATGGAGAGTCGATCCTTGAGATCGAAGAGGTTCATATGACCACAACGGGACTGCCTTACGGCTTTCAAGTCATGGCCGGACAGTTTTTTACGCGATTTGGTCGGCAGAATAAACAACACCCGCACGCATGGCAGTTTGTCGATCAAACAATCATCAATACCCTCATGTTTGGGGGGGATGGCTTGAGAAATCTGGGGGTGCAGGTTTCTGCCCTTCTTCCGCTGCCTTTTTATCTTGAACTCATTGGATCGGTTCAAAACAGCACGGGAGAAACCGCCAGCAGTTTTCTTTCTTCAAGCGAGGAGACTTTTGCCGGAAGACCTATTTTGGAGCAGGCGATTGATGAAGGAAATGACTTGCTTTACATGGGACGCGTAGAGGCCTCTTTTGATTTGAGTGAAACAAGCTCTTCGGTCATCGGCACTTCACACCTTTTTGGTTCCAACGGCACAGGGCTTGATACAAGAACACAGATCCATGGCATCGATTTTTTTGTCAAGTGGAAACCGACTTTAGCCCATAATGGCTGGCCTTTTCTCATTTTGCAGGGGGAAGCCATACAACGGTCTTATCAAGCCGGTGCAGCCCTTGTGGATAGCAATTTGCTTCCAAGAGAGACCTTCAAAACAGAGGGGTTTTACATCCAGTCGCTTTATGGGTTTAAGAGACAGTGGGTGACGGGAATCCGCTTCGGATCGGCCGATGCAACAGATCCAAGCGATCCAAGAACTGGAGACAGATGGCGGGTTTCTCCGAACCTCACATTCTATCCTTCTGAATTCTCGAAGATCCGATTTCAGTATAATTATGATCGATCCGATGAAAGGAACGATCCGATTCATGCGGTTTTTGTTCAATATGAATTCACCATTGGCGCACATGCCGCCCACACTTTTTAAGGAGAAATATGATGAAAAAAATCATTTTTCTTCTGATGTGGGTTGTTCTTATTCAAAAGCCGCTTACTGTTGAGGCAAAGAAAATTCGTATTGTCACAACAACCGAAGACCTTGCTGCCATCACAAGGGCAGTCGGCGGGAATCGGGTTCAGGTAGATTTCATTGCGCGCGGGACTCAAGACGCGCATTTTATCGATGCCAAACCGAGCTATATTTTGAAACTTTCAAGAGCCGATCTTTTTGTGCAGATTGGACTTGGCTTAGAAAGCGGCTGGGTTCCTTCCTTATTGATGGGCGCGCGAAATGCCAAAATTCAACGCGGTGAAAAAGGCTATGTCAACGCCTCTCAGGACATTGATCTATTGGACATTCCGACCCAAAAAATTGATCGCTCTGCCGGTGATGTTCATGGCGAAGGCAATCCACACTACTGGCTCGATCCAATGAATGGACATCGCATTGCCAAGAATATTGCTGTGGGACTGCTTCAGATCGACCCGGAAGGGAAAGACACTTATGAAGAGAATCTGAAACAATTTTCAAAAAAACTTAAGGTCGCTGTCATCCGCTGGCAGAAAAAGATGGCGCCTTTTAAAGGGGAGAAGGTCGTCACCTATCATAATAGTTGGATCTATTTTCTCAAACGGTTTTCCCTAGAGGCCGTCGCTTATCTTGAACCAAAACCTGGGATTCCACCCTCTCCTTCTCATTTGGAGCACACGATAGAACGGATCAAGGCTGAAGGCGTCAGAATCATCATCGTTGAACCTTACTTTCATGGAAAGGTCTCTCGATTTGTTGGTAAAAAATCTGGGGTGGAAGTCCTAGTCCTTCCGCCCTCGGTATCAAGCGGAACCGTAATCGGTGATTATTTCCAGCTTTTTGATCACTTGATTGCATCCTTAACGGATGCCTTAAAACAATAGGAGGCATGATGCTTTCACTTCTCATTTTGCCATTTTTCGCATGTCTGATTCTGACTGCGATTCATACTTATTTGGGACTCCATGTGATCCGGCGAGGTGTCATCTTTGTTGATCTGGCATTGGCTCAGTTGGCGGCTTTAGGATCAACCCTTGCGCTTCTCCTCGGATTTGATCTGCATGATCAGGAAGCTTATTTTATCTCCCTGGGCATGACCTTTTTGGGGGCGGCATTTTTTGCTTTATCGCGTCAACGTCGGGAGGTGATTCCTCAAGAGGCGATCATCGGAGTGACCTATGCTGTTTCGGCGGCCGCAAGTCTCATTCTCCTTGATCGTGTGCCGGGCGGTGTAGAACATATCCGTTCCCTGCTCGTCGGAAATATCCTGACTGTGTCTCATGAAGAGATTAGCAAAACAGCCCTATTGTATGTCGTTGTCGGAATCTTCCACTGGGTCTGTCGAAAACCCTTGATGCTGCTGTCCTTTAATCCAGATCAAGCAAATACAGAACAGCTTCACCCACGGGCATGGGATCTTCTGTTTTATATGCTCTTCGGGCTTGTCGTGACCAGTTCGGTTGCTATTGCGGGAATACTCCTTGTTTTTTCCTATTTGATTGTTCCCGCCCTGATTTCCTTGATTTTTACAGAGGACATTCGCATCCGCCTTGGAATCGGATGGGGAATCGGCTTCCTGGCAAGCCTGATCGGCCTATACGCTTCGGTTGCATTAGACACACCGACCGGCGCTTCGATTGTCTGCGCCTTCGGGTTTCTATTTTTTATTTTTGTTATTGGAAAATGGGGACAAAACAGAAGGATCACTGGAGGTCTATAGATGGCTCGCCATGAAATCCTATGAAGCTTTTCCCTAAATGTGCAGCTTTGCCCAAAAAAAGTAGTTTTATCGATGCTCACCTGGAAATGTGCCTACTTTTTACACGTATTACGCACAAACCCCATTTTTCGCATCTTTCTAACCCTGTTCTTTGAAAACACCCAACTATCGGGTCTGAAATTCTTAAAATGATAAAAACCCTTGTAGCACGGTCAAATAGTAGGTATAAATACAAGTCTTCCAGGCCATCTCTGTTTGGGTGAGTATGTGATTAACCGATGGCCTTGTTTTATTCAGTTTCAGTTCAATATGAACACCAGGTGATGAAGAAACATTCGTATTGTTGAAAACAGCGTGAGTTGAATCTTTAAAGAAGGACAGGGGAGTTGTTTGTGGCAAAACAGACGAAATATATTTTCGTTACAGGCGGGGTTATTTCATCCTTAGGAAAAGGGCTTTCGGCAGCAGCCCTCGGGAGCTTGCTTGAGGCGAGAGGACTGACCATTACTTTTCTTAAACTGGATCCTTACATCAATGTAGATCCCGGCACCATGAACCCCTATCAACATGGAGAGGTTTTTGTGACGGATGATGGCGCTGAAACGGATCTCGACCTCGGTCATTATGAACGATTCAGTACAACGGTCATGGGCAAAGGGAATAATTTTACGACCGGCGAAATCTATTTCAATGTGATTACTAAAGAACGACGCGGGGATTACTTGGGAGGGACCGTCCAAGTGGTCCCTCATATCACAGATGAAATTAAGCGTTCAATCCTCAGTGTTTCTGAACTCAATTCAAACGGGGAGTCTGTTGATATTGCCATTGTCGAGATTGGCGGGACAGTGGGTGATATTGAAAGCCTGCCCTTTTTGGAATCCATCAGACAATTTCCCTTTGATATTGGCAAAGGAAATGTACTCTATCTCCACCTTACATTGGTGCCTTATATCAAAGCCGCAGATGAACTGAAGACAAAACCGACGCAACACAGCGTGAATAAAATGCGGGAAATCGGGATCCAGCCGGATATTTTACTTTGCCGAACCGATCGCTTTATTTCCGACGATTTAAAAAGGAAAATTGCGCTTTTTTGCAGTGTCGAACAAGAAGCCGTTGTCAGTGCAAAGGATGTGCATAGTATTTATGAGCTGCCTATTGTTCTCCATGAAGAAAAATTAGATGAAATTGTGATCAAAAAGTTGGGCATCGAGACCAATCCTCCCAAACTGGGAAAATGGGAAAAATTAATTCAAACGGTTAATAACCCCGAAGGAGAAGTCAATATTGCCCTAATCGGCAAGTATGTTGATTTAAAAGATTCTTATAAAAGCCTCGTTGAATCGCTTATTCACGGTGGGATTACGAATAAACTTAAAGTGAATATTGAATGGATCAAAAGTGAACGCATAGAGGAAGAGGGCGTCGAACAACTTTTATCGGATTGTGATGGTATTTTGGTCGCAAGTGGTTTTGGGAAAAGGGGGGTTGAAGGAAAAATCTCAGCCATTCGCTATGCGCGTGAAAATATGATTCCATTTTTTGGGATCTGCCTGGGTATGCAGTGCGCTGTGATTGAGTTTGCACGAAATATAGCGGGATTAAGCGAGGCCAATAGCGCTGAATTTAATCCAGACTCTTCTCAACCGGTTATCGACCTACTTCCCGGACAACGGGATCTAAAAGATAAAGGGGCGAGCATGCGATTAGGTACCTATCCTTGTCAGGTAAAAAAGGATACGAAAGTCTACGAGGCCTATCAAGCCCTCAAAATTTCCGAGCGGCACCGTCATCGTTATGAAGTGAATAATATCTATCGTGATCAACTCAAAAAGTCCGGCCTCACTTTTAGCGGACTTTCTCCAGATGGCGAATTGGTTGAAATGGTTGAGATTTCAGACCACCCTTGGTTTGTGGGTGTGCAATTCCATCCAGAATTTAAATCACGTCCGCAATCGCCCCATCCTTTATTTTCCGGTTTTATCAAAGCAGCCTATATAGCGGCATTACCACTTGCAATAAAAACAGAAAAACCCTCTAACCTTCCATGAATCGCTTATGTCGAATGAAATATTAGAAGAGGGAATTCGCGTACTTCAAATCGAATCAGAAGCGATTTCCCGTTTGATTAAACGGCTTGATGGTGCATTTATCTCTGCCGTCACGCTTTGCGCTGTTTGTGAAGGACATGTGGTTGTGATCGGGATGGGAAAGTCGGGTTTGATCGGAAAAAAAATAAGCGCGACCTTTGCCAGCACCGGAACTCCTGCATTTTTCATGCATCCCTCAGAAGGCATCCATGGTGATCTGGGCATGATCTCAAAAAATGATGTCGCGCTGATGATCTCAAACAGTGGTGAGACAGAAGAAATTCTCCGCATACTGCCTTCTCTTAAACGATTGAATCTTAAACTCATTACCCTCACAGGAGATATGAAATCCACTTTAGCAAAACATTCTGATGTGGTTCTCAACGTCTCCGTTGAGGAAGAGGCCTGCCCGCTTGGCCTGGCACCTACGGCAAGCACGACCGCAACGCTTGCGATGGGAGATGCCCTTGCGGTGGCTTTGCTTCAGAAAAAGGGTTTTCAGAAAGAAGATTTTGCTTCTTTCCATCCCGGTGGGTCTTTGGGAAGAAATCTTTTGCTGAAAGTAGAAGATGTGATGCATGTGGGAAGGGATATTCCCAAAGTGAGGGAAGAAACCCCGATGAATGATGTTGTGCTCGAGATGACAGAAAAAAAACTGGGGATGACGACAGTTCTGGATCAAACAGAAAAACTAGTCGGTATTGTCACAGACGGTGACTTAAGGCGTCTTTTCAAATCGGTTTCGGGGCAACCCGAAAATATTTTTTCACTTCCCGCAAAACAAGTTATGGTCTTAAGCCCGAAAACCATTCAAAAAAATGCTTTAGCCAGTCAGGCCATTAGCCTCATGGAGAGTAATTCAATCACCTCTCTTGTTGTCGTGGATGATTCAGGGCGTGTTGAAGGCATACTTCATCTCCATGACTTACTCAAAAAAGGCGCTTTATAAAGGGTTTTCTTCAAGAAGTCGATGAAATGGTCTAAACGGGCAGCCCGTAACTTACTATTGATTTTTTTTAAAATGCTTGGAATCTTGACGCGGCCACTGCCTTGGCGTTTAGGCGTTCATCTCGGTGGATTATTAGGGATTATCGCCTTTTATACTTTGGGTCGGGAAAGAGCGCGATCCCTTGAAGGACTTCGCACGGCATTTGGATCGGAAAAATCAGATCGGACTTTGTCCTTAATTGCCAGAAAGAATTTTTGTAATTTGGGAAAGGGCTTGATCGAGATTCTTAATCTTAAATATTTGAACAAAGAGAAATTGGATCATCTGATCTCGATAGAAGGCGAAGAATATTTAAGAGAATCTGAAGCCTCCGGAAACGGAACGATATTGATTACAGGGCATATTGGCAATTGGGAATTGATGGCCGCAGCACTTTCTCTTCGTGGTTTTCGGCTTCATGTGATTGCCACGCCATTATATGACCCTCGTATTGATGATGTGATCGTAGGGCTTCGTGCCGGTTTTAACATTGAAACCATCAGCCGAGGAACCCCTTCATCTTCAAGAAAAATTTTGAACGTTTTACGAAGCAAAGAAATTCTAGGCTTACTCATTGATCAAGACACAAGAGTTGATGGTGTCTTTGTGAATTTTTTTAATAAAAAAGCCCATACTCCTGCAGGTGCCGCCCAGCTTGCGCTCAGAAGTGGGGCGACAACGATGATGTGCTTTGTTACACGCTTACCCGGAGATCGTCATCGTATTACCATTGAAAAACCCATGCGTTTATTTAAAAGCGGGGACAAAGAGAAGGATATAAAAACCAATACCGCAATCTTTACCACAAAAATTGAAGAACATATCAAACAATATCCTGATCAATGGGTCTGGATGCATCGCCGCTGGAGAACAAAACCAGAAGGGGAGTCGGCCTTCAGGGAAAACGCATGAATTTACCCAACATGATTACACTCTTTAGGATTGTCCTGATTCCTTTTTATATTCTATTTTTCTATCAAAGTTCATTGGAATCCTCGATCGTTGCGGCAGTGATTTTACTCATCGCTTCCTTCACTGATTTTCTGGATGGCTATCTTGCCCGGGCCAGATCTGAAGTGACACAATTTGGTAAATTTTTAGACCCCATCGCAGATAAGTTACTCATTCTTTCTGCTTTGATTCTTCTGGTGGGCAACAGCCGTGTTCCTGCATGGTTGGCCATTATCATTATTGGAAGAGAATTTGCCATGACTGCCTTTCGCGCGATGGCGTCAAATGAAGGGATCGTGATTGCCGCTGAAACGACGGGTAAAATAAAAATGTTTTTTCAGGCAGTTTCTGTCATTATTTTGACCATTGATTTTAAAAATCCATTGTTCCACCAGATGGGCATGCTCTTATTATTACTTTCGATGATACTGGCAATTCTTTCTGCATTGCAGTATCTTTTTAAATTCGGACGAAGTCTCAATCTGCTTGAACTAAAATAAACCCATATTTTTATACGAAGTAACACTTCACTATTAATTTCATAATTCATTGTAAATTAAGTAATTTTTAACAAATACCTTGTAGAGAAATGGTTTACGAATTTTTTGGACTAAAATAATACGCTCACTCCAAGCTTTCGTGCACTCTCCCTAATTTATCATTATTTTGTTTTTAAAATAGATCAAAACATCAGGAAATCATGATTAAATTTGGCGCTTTAGAAATCGGAATGATTCTTGCTAATTATGGGATCGGGTCGATTCCTTTTGGATTGATTGTTTCCAAAATCGCTCATGGAACCGACCCCAGAGAAAAGGGAAGTGGCAATATCGGGGCGACCAATGTGTTGCGCGTTGTCGGAAAAAAGGCAGCCCTGCTTACATTGGTTTTTGACCTTTTGAAAGGGATGCCTCTCATTGCTGTTTCTCGCCAATTGGTACTGAGTGAGCAGACAATCCTCCTCGTTGCCCTGGCCGCGATATTAGGACATGTTTTCTCTGTGTTCTTAAAATTTAAGGGAGGAAAAGGGGTTGCAACGAGCTTTGGAATTATCCTTTTCTTGGCGCCCCAAGTTGCACTGATTGCTTTGATCTTATGGGGAGGTGGGGTATTTTTAGGGAAATATTCTTCAGTGGGCGCACTCACGGCTTTTGGCGCGCTGCCACTACTGACATTATTCTTCGATTTAGGAACGGATTTTGTCATATTCACCGTGCTTGTCACGGTTCTGATCTATATTCGTCACTGGTCAAATATTTGTCGTCTTTTTCAAGGCAAGGAAGGATCTGCCTAAGCGATTTCAATTCGCTTCAAACTTTCTTCGTTTTTAAGGATTCTAGAATTGCCTGGTTCCTGATGATCACCTTACTTACTCCTGTTTCACAAGTGGGCGCGATCGAAGTATCCGATTCCATTCCCACACCTTTTTTTGAAAAAATGTCAGACGAAAAATATTTTGACGGTTTTATCATCGACCAAGGCATAGAACGCTCAGACCGCGTCTCAACATATTTTTTACTTAAAGCCGAAGAGGCATTAAAACAGGGACGGGAGGATGAAGCCATTAAGTTTGGGAATATGGCCTCCAAAATCTCTCCCCTTTCTCCCACACCCAATTTTTTCTTAGCCAAGGCAGTCTGGCAGGCAAATTGGTTTGATATTATGGATGCTTTTTCTTATTTTACAGAGGGTGTCCATCTTGTGTTTGGAGATTTTTTGTTGGTCGTGCCTATTTTAAGTCCTTTGTGTTTGCTCTTCTTACTTGCCATTATCATGAGTTTTCTTGTTTTTATTCTCTATTCTCTTGTTTCATTCCTCCCTATCTGGGTTCATCAAATTTCTGAGACTTCACGAGGATATCTGCAGTTGATCCCAGCGGCACTCCTTTTTGTTATTTGTTGGTTTACGCCATTGTTTTTGGGGATACCCATATTCTGGTTTATTTTATTCTCATTGGCGCTATTTTGGGGTTTTTACAACCGTATTGAAAAAAGAGTTATTTTTTCTTTTATTGTCGGTTTGGGTTTAAGTCCTTGGATTTTACCTCTGACACTCACACTATTCACAGCCAATAGTTCTCTATTGCTCAACGAGATGTCTCGGAATTATCGGGCAGATTACTTGTGGACCCCTCCTTCACTTGAAGTGGATCAAAGCAGCTGGGAAAGCTTGTTTATTCGCGCTTCTTATGAAGCGCAACACAGCCGCTACAAAAAAGCAATAGAACTCTATCAAAAAGCATTAATAGAAAATCCGAGTTCACCAATGATTTTAAACAACCTAGGGAACCTTGCCTATTATCTAAAAGATTATAATCAGGCCATCAACTATTATAAACAAGCCATTGAAGCTTCTCCTGCACTTGTTTCTTCATATTACAATTTAAGCCAGTCTTATCGAGAAATGTTATTATTTGAAAAAGGGGATGAACTCTTTGCAAAAGCGAATAATTTGAGTACCAAAACCACTGGTATTTATTCCAGGAAGTCTGCACGTTACCCGAACTATCCTGTCATAGAAGAACGATTTGCAAAAGCAGATCTCTGGCAAAAATTCCTCAGTGAAACGGGGAAAATCGATGTCTTGAGTGATCGCATCTGGCAAGGGGCTATGGGGCATATTCCATTACAAAAAGCGCCAGCCATTGCAATCATATGGGCCATTTTGCTCTTAGTTTCTGGATTTTTACACCGCGGTCTTTTTTCGGCAAAGCATTGTGCATTTTGCAAAAAAGCCATCTGCACGCGCTGTGAAAAACGCCTGTTTAGCTATCAAGTCTGTAAACATTGCGAAATGCGTTTCGTGACGGTTAAAAGAAAAAGTGATTTCTCAATGGTTGAAGATGCTATCAAGAAAATTTCTGCAAGAACATATTTAATGTTCCTTTTTCCCGGCGGAGGTCATTTTGCCATTCGAAAAACAAAAATGGCATTTTGCTTTCTATCGATATTTTTTCTATTGCTCTCTTACATTTTTATAGGGGACTTTCTTGTTCCACCCACAGAATGGTACTTGCATCAGTCTCGCTCAGCTTTCCCCGTCATTTTGATTATTTTCCTTTATATTTCAGCTTTTAGTGATTTAGCCTTCAAAAGGAGTCAAGGTAAATGGCTTTAAAAGGATCTATCAAAGAATTCGGCTTATCTGAAATATTTCAACTGATTTATCACCAAAAACAAGAGGGCATTCTGCTTTTAGAAAAAGAGGACACTGTTATTACGATTTGTTTTAAGGAAGGCAAAATTTTTAGGGCCTACGACGGCGACCATGACGAAAAGCTAGGCCAAAACCTCGTACGGGCGCAGATGATCTCAGATGACCAACTCGTTATTGCCCGTTATCGCCAGGAAAATGTCAAAAAATCATTGGAAGGCGTGCTCGTTGACCTAGAATTTGTCACGAAAGAGGCATTAAAAAGACTCAACCGCCTGTATAGTGAAGAGAGCATCTACAAGGTTTTCGATTGGCAATCCGGGGAATATGAATTTCTGCAAAAAGACATGTCCTATAATCCTTCATTGGTACAACCCTTTGACACACAGTATATTTTAATGGAATCGGTACGGCAGATAGATGAGTGGCCGGCTTTGATTAAAAAAATCCCTTCCAGGCAATCGGTCTTCGAAAAAACAGAACTTGCTTTGGGTGTTACAGAAGAAGCCCTGGAAGAAGAGGAAGAAAGCAGTACAAGTCATGAAGCCGATGATCTTTTTGGAGACCTCGCAGACGATGAAGAGGAAGAAAGCGCGGAGATATCCTTGATTTTAGAAGAAGTCGATGGAGAGCAAACTGTTCAACAAATCATTGATCGTGCCCATATGGGTGCATTTGATACTTACCAATCTTTAGTGGGTTTACTTTTTGAAAAAAAGATTATAGAAATAAAAGATAAAGAGGATGAGTATGAAGAAATCGTACAAAAGTCTCGGTTTGAAAAAGAAAAAGCTATAAAATTTATGGTGGGGTCAATGGTCTCTATCTTTGTTGTAAGTCTTTTTGTCCTGTCATATCCATCGCTTCAAGTCACATCATTGGGGGTCGCTCGATCGTTCTATGAAATTGAGGCGCTCTCGGAAAAAAATGAGCAATATTTCATTCGATTTGCACTCGATCTTTACTATTTGAAATATAAACGCTATCCTGACTCACTTCAAAACTTGGTCGAAGAGGGTTTCTTTGGAGACAAAAAAGGAATCGTCAACCATTTATCCAACTGGCACTATCATCTGGAAGTCGGGGATAAAGCAATATTTCACCTTAACCAGATTAATTCATAAAAGTTTACATAATATATCTTATCAGACACTATTATGATCTCAATTTTAAAAAAGGTCTCACGCGACTTTACACTCGTGCTCAGCGGCGCACAAGAAGCCATTGTCACCATTGCAGAACTCGTCAATCAGCATGTTCAAAAAGTAAAATTAAATATTGATGCGACGACCTTAGAAAAAGAAATTCAAGGAGACCAAGTTAATTTAGGTGAAAAAATATATGAGCATGCAGAGATATCCCTCAATCAGTTATACGAAAAAACAGAAATACACGCCTTAATTGACAAGGTGCTGAAAACACAAAAGAAATTAGAGGCCACCGAAAGTATCGTTTCTCCTTATGAAACCTTGCATGATTTTGAACGACTTTTGATTCGTTCTGATTTTGTGATACAAAACATTGTGATTTCGAAAAAGCATTCAGGCATTGGCCTTACGATTCAAGAATTGAAACTCCCTCCACAAATGCTGATTTTCTTTATCAAGAAACGGGATGAAATTGTTCTTGCCTATGGAAATACAAGGGTTTATGCGCGTGATGAAGTGACCTTTTTATGCGAAAAAGAGCATATTCAATCCTGTATTGCTTTTTGGAAATGATTTTCTTTTAAAGAAATGTCTCAACATGGGCCTCTTTTGGGGTACCCGCAGAATTCGGAAAAAATCTTACGCTAAGATTTTTTCCGAATGATGTGTTCCCAGTCCAGCGGCGATAGATATTGTAGCAGGGTGTCCCCCTATGAGCTTGGCAGTTTCTCGTAGTGCCTATATTCCCTTTCAAGGTAGACCATATCCATAACAAGACAGTGGCAGTCACTAAGTTGAGACTGATGGCTCGATAGCGCTGCTGCTCTAAACTTCGGTCTCGGATTTCGCCCAACCGATTGAAGAACACAGCTTGCAGCCAATCCAGAATGAACAGCGTGCGCTCAATACAGCCTAGTTCGCGTGGAGCGCGACAGACATGTAATTAAGGGCCGTCTGTAGTCCGTGACGTTTCTGACACACAAGAGAAACTTTTTCTCGGTTTTTTCTCGCGGCTGAAAACTTAAAGGAATAAGACTACTCTATAAACTTGAAAAACATATGCTTTTGATGAATGATGTCTGAATGATTGGTGACATGTTTAATGAAGCGGCTAAGGCGTTCTGCCGATTGGATTTCTCAGAGAGCTGTCAGTGGGCTCGTATGTCGTTTTGGGGGGTAACAACATTATGAATCATAAATTAATTGTCATCCTAACCCTTACGGGCTTTGTCGTCCTTTTTATTATCCAGAATGTTGCGATTGTCGAGATCCAGTTTTTGTTTTGGTCGATGCAGATGTCGCGTTCCTTACTCATGTTCCTCTTGCTTGCCATTGGCATCATCATTGGTTGGTTCATGTATGGCCACTTAAAACATAAAAAGGACAAGATCAAAAAAAGTGTATAATCTTCTGCTAGGAAACAGACCTTTTCGAGAAAGTATCAGAAATGAAATAAACAAGAGAAGGAATTGGTGGCGGTCGATGATGAAGTACGAATTTCACAGAAACAAGAAAGCACTATGCAGTACAATGTCGCATTGACTTGTCCGGAAAGGAACTCAACACCAAGCCATGAAAAAACTTTCGACAGAACTCGGCCTCTTTCACGCTTATCTTTTTGATGGAACAGGCTGTGCGCATGCCTTGTCATGGGACGAAGTCGGGACTTGGAAAGCTTCCGATGGTGCCCTTTGGCTACACTTGGACTATGCACATCCCGAGAGCAAAACATGGGTACTCGATAAGAGCGGCCTTGACAGGTTGGCCGCCGAGGCCTTGATTATGGAGGAAACCCGACCAAGAATCACAGTGATAAAAGACGGTTATTTGATGGCCCTCCGGGGCGTCAATTTAAACCCGGGCGCAGAACCCAATGACATGGTGTCTGTGCGCTTGTGGGTTGACCAAAACCGTATGATTAGCACTCGCAAACGAGATCTGTTCTCGGCCCGCGATATTGTGACAGAGCTTGATCTGGGTCAAGGACCAAAAGATTCGGCAGAGTTTCTAGTTGACCTCATTGATCGTATCGTGGCGCGGATGGGCGATACGGTGCAAGAGATCGAAGACAACATGGATGGTTTGGAGGAGCAACTCTTATCGGCCGAAGGTGCTGATTTAAGATCAAGACTATCGGGTTTGAGGCGACAAACCATCGAATTAAGACGTTATTTTTCACCACAGCGCGATGCACTGTCTCGGCTTTTAATCGAAAAAGTCTCCTGGTTCGATGAGTCCCATCGGTCGCAGATAAGAGAAATCAGCGACCGACTCATCCGTCACGTGGAAGATTTGGATGCGATCCGCGAAAGGCAGGCCCTTGCACAAGAAGAGCTATTGAGTCATGCTTCAGAACAGTTAAACAGTCGCATGTATGTGCTTTCCATCATCGCTGCGATTTTCCTCCCTCTGGGTTTTTTGACGGGCTTGTTAGGCATTAATGTCGGTGGTATTCCTGGCGCAAATCACCCTTGGGCCTTTTCAATTTTTCTGCTTATTCTACTTGGCATTGTCTTTTTTGTGCTGATGCTTTTTCGTTGGAAAAAATGGTTTTAGCTCTTAATCTCAGGCAGTAGAATGAACTTTCTCTCCGGATATCTCAATCTTCTCCCTTGCTCAAGGGTCGCTTATGCTGGATTTCGCATTATCTTGATCCTTATCTTCGGCGGCGGCTTGACCATTGTAATCAAAAAAGTACTGACCCGACTTCAGAAACGTTTGATTCAGCAGGAAGCGCAAGCCGAAGGGGAACCCATTACCAAGTCCGCAAAGCGAATTGAGACGATATCGGTTCTGTTTCGGCAGGCAATATCTATTGTAATCGGCTTGATGATTTTTAAGGAACTCGGCATTGAGATAGCGCCACTCATCGCCAGTGCCGGTATTATTGGGCTCGCGGTCGGATTTGGCACGCAAAACTTGATGTGGGATGTGATCTCTAGATTTTTTATCATCATGGAAAAATAAGTCCGGGTCGGTGATGTCGCCGCATTGAATGGAACCAGCTATAAAGAAAACACATGTTAGAAGTGCCGTAGATCATGGGTTTGGATAAATTCTATGACTCTGCGGTGCTGATTAAGGGACGGATTAAAAGCAAACAGATCAAACAATGGGAAACGGGTTCTGAATACCTTCGTCGAATTAAACTGGCTTTTGATGCCAGCGGTATCGAGATTCCTTTTCCGCATCGCATGGTTTATTTTGGGGAATCGGGCAATGGTTTTTCTCAACCTGAGATTGAAAGCAAAGAGCCGTCCGCTTGATATGAAATGACCTTCTTTTCGGGTGATCCAGTTCTGAAAAAACGAAGCGAACTATTTATCAGTATTCTATCAACTCTTTTTTTTCGCTTGAGCGGTACAGCCCCTACCCCATTCTGCTCTTATGAATGTCTTCGGGTTTCTCTTTCTCCATGACGAGCACAGAAAAAGACAGATTAATTCTGCGTTTGGAGCTTATTTAAAAAAAAAAAACGTGATCCCTTTGTGGCTAGAACCGCCGTTTAGCCCCAAAAAATTGCGTACCATATAAGAGGTGCCTTATGAAAACTGAAATCCAAAACCAAGTCAAGTGGCTAAATGTACCACTTTTTCGCATCGGTGAGACCGCAGTGACTTTAGGGGGTATCGGAGCTGCGTTCTTGATCATAATGCTGACCCTTGTACTTTCCAAGATTGTGCAACGGATTATGTTTAAGCAGCTTTCAAAAAAAGAAAAAATTTCGAAATCGGTGATTTATGCAATGAATCGCATCATCAACTATTTTTTTATTGTTGTGGGCATCCTGATTGCTTCTGAATCAATGGGTCTGAAACTCAGCAGCCTCGCCATCATTTTTGGCTTTTTGAGTGTCGGCATCGGCTTTGGTTTGCAAAACCTGACGTCCAACTTTATCTCGGGGGTCATTTTGCTCGTCGAACGTCCCATCGGTGTTGGTGATTTGGTGACACTCAATGATCGCACAGCCGAAGTGATGAGCATCAACATGCGCTCCACGACGGTCAGAACCTTCGACCATCTCACCATTATCGTGCCCAATTCTAAATTTATCGAAGGTGAGGTGACCAATTGGACGGTCGGTGATCCGCGCATCCGAATCCATTGTCCCGTCGGTGTTGCCTATGGTTCCGACGAAAAAAAGGTGCGGAATGTGCTGATCGAGGTGGCCCACGCCAATGGAATGGTATTAAAACAGCCCAAACCCGTTGTCCGGTTTTTGGAATTCGGAGATTCTTCGCTCAATTTTGATCTACTGGTCTGGACCGGAGACCCTGAGAATCAAAAAAACTTGCGTAGCGAGATTAATTTTTCCATCGCTGAGGCCTTTCGAGAAAATGAGATTACGATCCCTTTTCCGCAAAGGGATGTGCATTTATATCCCAGTCCTTCTCTCGAAAAGCTCGTCGGACAAAAAGGAGGAAATGACATTGCTCGCACTTAGTTGGCTTGGAATTTTTATCTGCATCACGCAATCAGCTATTTTTTCAGGGCTTAATTTGGGCTTTTTTGGACTCTCACGCCTACGCTTGGAAGTCCAGGCTGAAATGGGAGATCCCGGGGCCTCAAGGATTCTCAAGCTCAGAGAAGATGCACATCTCCTTTTAGCGACGCTCTTGTGGGGAAATGTCAGTAGTAATGTGTTATTAGCCTTGCTGAGCGAATCGATTCTTGCCGGGGTCGGGGCCTTTCTTTTTTCGACCGTGGGCATCACTTTTTTCGGTGAGGTGATTCCGCAAGCCTATTTTGCACGGCATGCGCTAAAAACGAGTAACATTCTCGTTCCGGTGATTCGCTTTTATCAGTTCTTGCTCTACCCGATCGCTAAGCCGACAGGTCTTCTACTCGATTTCTGGTTGGGCAAAGAAGAGGTGGGCTATTTTAAAGAAAGTGAAATCAAGGTGTTATTGGAGCAGCATGCGCATGCCGATGTCACTGACCTTGAGCGGCTTGAAAGCACCGGTGCCGTGAATTTTTTAAAGATGGATGATGTCGAAATCGTCGACGAAGGCGAGGTACTGAATCCTACGAGCATCATTGAGCTGCCGCAAAATGAAAAAGGTCTTCCGCTGTTTCCACACATTGACCGGGAGCAGGACAACGCTTTTTTGCAGCAGGTTCACCATTCACAAGAGAAGTGGGTTGTGATCACGAATGAGTCCGGAGAACCCTTGCTTGTTTTAAATGCAGACCAGTTTCTACGCGACGCAATGTACGCAAAGGAAGTCAAAAGTACTTACCTCTACTGCCATCGGCCCATCGTTGTCACTGATCCGGACACAAAACTGGGTGAAGTGCTGCTTAAGTTTAAAGTGCACCCGGAGCATGCCGAAGACGACGTGGTGGATAACGACATCATCTTGTATTGGAATGAGGAAAAAAGGATTGTAACGGGCGCCGACATTTTGGGCAGGTTACTCAGAGGCATTGTAAAACGGAAGTAGACGCCTTTGTGCTAAGTGCTTCTCCGGGGCTAACGATTTGCATTCGACCCCAAATTAGGCACCCGGACCAACCTTATCTTTGTCTTCAAGTTGGGGCAGCAAGGGTTCGTTCAGGTCGTGCAGGTCGGTAAAGGCACCCAATTGCTGGGCCACTTCTCCCGGTTTTGAAAAACAGGCAATATGGAAGAGGGCTTCGCCTTCATTCACCAGCGGTAAATTCGTTTTCCCAATCACCACGCCCGCCTTTTTTGAAAAGACGCCTATTTCTTGTTCCCCAAAAGGGTTGCTGATGGTCCCGAGGCGATCTCCGGGTTGGACTTGTCCTCCTAAAGGGACCTCCACTCTCAGGACGCCGCTCTCGGGTGCCCTGACCCAAAAACTCGTATTGGCCACAAAGGGTGATGCTAATTTTTTTTGTTTTTTGACTTCCTTCGCGGGAGGAAGCATCTCGAGCGCCCGCATGACTTGAATGATGCCACGAATACCCGCACGAATTGAAAGCTCGTCGAAACGAAGGGCCTCTCCGGCTTCGTAAAGCAGCATGGGCACACCACATTCGCTCGCATATTCCCGGAGTGAACCATCCCGCAACTCAGAATCGATTAAGACCGGCACACCGAAGGCATCGGCCAATCGCCTCGTTTCGGGGTCTTTTAAATTCGCCCGGATTTGCGGCAGGTTTTCGCGGTGGACCGCACCCGTGTGCAGATCAATGCCGTGGGTGGAATTTTTGACGATATGATCCACAAAAAATTTCGCCATGCGGCCAGCGAGGGAGCCTTCGGAGGAGCCTGGAAAACTCCGATTGAGATCCCTTCGGTCGGGCAAATAACGACTTTGATGAATGAGTCCGTGCACATTCACCACAGGTACGGCGATAAGCACACCTCGCAGACGTTTAACCATCTGCATCCTCAATAGACGGCGAACGATTTCGACGCCATTGATTTCGTCACCATGAATGGCTGCGCTCACAAAAAGTTTGGGACCCGGTTTTCGACCCCGAATGACATGCACGGGCAATCTGATATCTGCCTGTGTGTAGAGCTTCGTCAGGGTGAGGTCGAGCACGGTACGACGACCGACTGGGATGTCGTGACCATTAATGCTCATCGGGGTCGGGCTTGTTTTTTTAGCCACGTCCCCTCGTTTTCGTTTTGAAGGGTTTTGCATTCTTTTCAATGAAGGAGACAATCATGCCTGCGACATCTTTATCTGTTGCCGCTTCGATGCCGCGAAGGCCGGGAGAAGAATTCACTTCCATCACGACGGGTCCGTGGTTCGATCTTAAAAGATCAACGCCGGCAACGTTGAGTCCCATGATGCTGGCTGCGCGAACGGCCGTGCTACGTTCCTCCGGCGTCAGTTTAATCAAGACTGCGGAACCGCCTCGGTGCAGGTTGGAACGAAAGTCGCCTTCTGCCCCCTGCCGTTTCATGGCAGCGACAACTTTGTCGCCAATGACAAAACAACGGATATCGGCTCCCCCGGCTTCCTTGATGAATTCTTGTACCAAAATGTTTGTTTTGACGCCCATAAAGGCTTCGATGACGCTTTTCGCAGCGTTCTCCGTTTCGGCCAGGACGACCCCGATCCCTTGAGTCCCCTCCAGCAGCTTGATCACGAGGGGTGCGCCTCCGACCATTGAGATAACCCCTTCTACGTCATCCGGCCGGCGGGCAAAGCCGGTGACCGGTAGTCCGACGCCTTTTCTGGCAAGCAATTGAAGTGAGCGCAGTTTGTCTCGGCTCCGGGAGATCGCCACCGACTCATTGACGCTGTAGACACCCATCATCTCAAATTGACGGACAACGGATGTGCCATAAAATGTTATTGACGCGCCGATCCGAGGAATGACGGCATCAAAACCTTCCAATTTTTTCCCTTTAAAAAGAATACTCGGATTATGAGAAGTAATATTCATATAACATCGAGTGACGTCAATGACCTGTGCTTCGTGACCCGCTGCTTTGATGGCTTCTACAAGCCGGGAGGTTGAATATAGTTTTGCATTACGCGATAAAACGCCAATTTTCATAGATTGTCCTTATTCGGATGTGAGGGATAGTAGTGGTTCGGGGCGACTTAGATAGGAGCGACCCGGATCCACATAGTATCGGTTTTCGATGGCAGTACGCCCTAAAAGCATACGAAAGCCCATCGTTTCTCGATTGGTGAGCGTCATTTCGACCAGCCACTCGACTTCGCCGACCCGAACCGGGGTGGCAATGAGAATGCGTTGTTCTTCATGTCCACCGGAATCTTTGATTTGGCGCGTGTCAATGATTTTAGCTTCGCAGCTGACGGAAGAAGTACTGTCTTTTTGCATTGGATGGATGCTGAAACGCACATAGGCTTCACCATCTTTTTTGAATTCTTCTACAAAATAGGCGTGAAGTGCAGAAGTGCGTGCCCCCGTATCCACCTTTGCTTTAATGGCATCGATTTTTAAATCAGGAAGAGAAAGCCATTCACGCCATCCGAGTGTTGGACGAGGTTGTTGGGAATTAATTTGTTCTTGCATCAAGAGCCTATACAATCTAGTGACATCCTATAATAAGCATCCAGGAAAAGTCTAGTGTAAGAGAAGTGAACCTGAAACATGATACAGTGAATTTGCTTTTATAAATGAAATCCTGGGACATTGTCATGCGGTTTCTGGCAACTTGGAAGGCAGCTGATAATAAACCTGGTCTGGTATCGTTATTTTCAGGTCGACATATTACCTGTCTTGATTATAATTTGCCAAGCAAATGCTAATACTCTTTTTTGCTTGTGCGATTCGTACCATAGACCTTAAGGTAAACCTCCTCGTATTTCAGGCTATGTATGCTATAGGCGCTCTATGGTGACCTTGTTGATCCAACGCTTTCCCATACATGCTGATCTTTATGCGCTTGTCCTTGAAGACACCTGCAAAACCATCGCTGGGTTGACTTGACTGATCTCTGAATTCCTCAGTAAAGGAACTTCTGATTAAGTAGCTGTTTCTTCCAGTTCTGAATTTTATTCGGGCGAACATCAAATCGCTCTGAAAGCTCGGCCAAGAGCTGATCCCCTTTTATCGCGGACAGGACTTTAAGTTTAAATGGAGGCAATTGGTTTCTGTATTTTCTTTTCATGTGAGTCTCCTGTGCTTGCGTAGAATACTTCAGAATTTTCACTTATCCCTTTGTCTCTTATTGGGGTTCCAATTCTAAAATTTCTGCAAAATTGCTGATGGAAACTTTAATCTGAAACCATCGGGATATATCAATTTTTCACACCAAACGATTTCCTCAAGTTATACCCGAACAGTCTAGGAATGGAGAGTTCATCTCCGAATAGAAGATCATTCTTGAGATTCCACTGAGCATTCGCTTCTTGATCAGAAGACGGATAGGGTGATAGGTAAAGGCATTGACATGAATCAGGGGTATTATATAAGGTGACGAATGAAAAATAAACAGCCTCCTACTTTTACCCCCGATTTCTTCCTTTCAATCGTCGGCAGCGGAAAAACAATTCTGAAAGCCCCAACGAAAACGGTTCTGTTCTCGCAAGGAGACCCTGCCGATGCTGTTCTCTATGTCAAAGCGGGGAAGGTTAAGCTCACCGTCGTATCCCCTCAGGGGAAAGAAGCAGTCGTTGGCATGATTGAGCCCGCCAACTTTTTTGGGGAAGGGTGCCTGGCCGGGCAACCGCTTCGCATGGCCACCGCCTTATCGGTAGAAGACTCTACCGTTGTTCGTATCGAAAAGGCGGCGATGATCCGCGTCCTTCATGACGAACCCGTCTTTTCGGAGCTCTTCATGGCCTATCTTCTCTCCAGAAATATACGAATTGAAGAAGATCTCATCGACCAGCTTTTTAATTCGAGCGAGAAGCGTCTCGCCCGGATTCTCCTCCTCCTCGCCCGCTTCGGGAAAGAAGGATACACAGAGAAGATCGTCATCCCGAAGGTCAGCCAGGAGACGCTGGCGGAAATGATTGGCACTACCCGATCGCGGGTCAGTTTCTTTATGAACAAGTTCAAAAAGCTTGGTCTGATTGAGTACAATGGTGAATTGCGCATTCACAGCTCCCTCATGAATGTCATTCTTCACGATTAATTTTCTTTTCGTTCTTACAGTATCAATCCACGACGCTTCACTCCTCCCTGTATCTCGGTCATGCGAACGAATTTCGATCAAATAAAGGAGAGCAAAATACCTATGTTTAACATGTACAAGAAGAATGTTTTAAAGATGGGGTGGCTGATCTTGCTGATGTCCATTTTTATTCCTGGATGCAGTAACAGTAAAAACGATCGCTCTGGAAGCGCAGCAGACGTGTACCTCCCGAGTGTGAGCTCCACAATACCCGAGGACGCCGCCACAAAGGTTTCAATGAACCCGAAAATCACAGCGACTTTCAGTAAAGAGACGAATGCGGCGACCATTACTCCTGCAACCTTCACCTTATTACAAGAGAAACCCCCCGTTTCTGGCACCGTGACTTACGAAGGGACTACTGCGGTTTTTACTCCCTCAGAGAATCTGGATCCGAATGCCACCTTTACCGCCAACCTGAGCAACGAGGTTAAAGATCTAGCAGGCAAGTCGTCGGTGACAAATAAAACCTGGAGCTTTATGACCGACGAGAGGTCTGAGTCTGAACCCGATCCCGGTATGAAGCCAACAATGGAATAGATGAAGCAAATCCCATATCAATACCAGGTGGACTGAGGACCTGTTCTTGAGAGGCAGGTTCTCGAGATAGAACCGTTAAAGGCGATTCTAAAAAAGCCTATTTTTGTCTCACGACTTTAAAAAACATAACCTTTACTTCTTTTATCCCTGACACGCCACTTATTCTTCCAATGTGAGCAATATTGACCATACCGCGATTGATACTGTCCCTATAATACCCCGTGTCAGAAAAAATTAAATTAAAATGGAGGGAAAAAAATGTGTGGATCTAAAGTGAATAAGAAGAAGAATTCAAAGATGAGGTTGTTGGCTTTGCTATCGGTTATTTTTATTTCAGGATGCAGTAGTGACAATAATACCCCTGGAGCTGGCGCAAATCTGATTATCGCAAGCGTAAGTGCCACAAACCCAGACGACACAGACACCGATGTTGCAATTAATCGGAAAATCACGGCGACCTTCAATAAAGAAATGGATGCGGCCACGATCACTTCTGCGACCTTCACCTTGGTGCAAGGCACAACACCGGTATCGGGCATTGTGACCTATACAGGTACCACAGCGGTCTTTAGCCCCGTCAACAATCTGGCTTCCAATACTTCCTTTACCGCCAACCTGAGTACTGGGATTAAAGATCCATCAGGCAAGGCGCTAGAAGTGAATAAATCCTGGAGTTTTACGACCAGCGCCACAACCGCGTTGGGACCCGACCCTCTTATGCTGGGAACGGCTAAAAATTATGTCCTTTTGGCGAAAACAGGGGTTTCCACCACGGGAACCACCACAGTCGTGGGAGATATCGGACTTAGTCCATCCGCAGCGAGTTCCTTGACTGGCTTTTCAGAAACCCTTGATGCCACGGGTACCTTTTCGACAGCGGCTCAAGTTACTGGCAATCTATTCGCGGCCGACTATAGTCCGCCAAGCCCCTCTAAACTGACCACGGCCGTCCTCGATATGCAAACTGCTTACACAGACGCCGCCGGTCGGGTTTTACCTGACTTCACCGAACTGGGTGCCGGTAATATCGATGGCTTGACGCTTGTTCCGGGTCTCTACAAATGGGGAACTGGTGTGACTGTTCCGATTGGGGTAACCCTATCTGGGGGAGCCAACGACATCTGGATTTTTCAGATCGCGCAAGACCTGATTATTGGAAACGGTGCGATTGTCACCTTAAGCGGAGGCGCACAGGCCAAGAATATTTTCTGGCAAGTCGCCGGACAGGTGACACTTGGAACGACATCCGATTTCAAGGGAATACTCTTGTCGCAGACCTTGATTGCGCTGAATACTGGCGCAACGATGAATGGCAGGGCCTTTGCGCAGACCGCCATTACATTGGATGCCAACGCCATCACGGCACCTTAAGGCGGCAGGAACTTAAGTCGGACCTCCCTGTGTTTTTAAAATACAGGGAGGTCTCTTTTATTTTTAAATTTTGTTTGTAACAGCATAGGGGGATTAAAGTTTTTTCTCTCATAATGGGTACTTAAAGAAATCACCCCCTAATTTAAAGGAGAGTAAACATGAAAATAAAAAACAAGCTGTTTTCCATCGGTCTCGCGATGGCAGTGACCGCTGTAAGCGGCTGCGCGTCACAACCGAAACTGACACACCAACAAATTCTGACTCAATATAAAGAGGTGGGTCAACTTGAGTCTGTACTTCAGGATGCAAGAATCAAAGATGCTGAACTGCTTGCACCAAAAAGCTTTACCAAGGTCAGTATTTCCCTAGACCGTGCCATGAAGGCAGCTCGCAACAACAAGACTGAAGTTGCAAAAACGGCGGCGAATGAAGGCCTTCATGTAATGGAAAAACTTAATCGTGATACTGAGAGCAGCCGAGAAATCCTGGCTGAAGTCTTAAATACACGTAAGCGCGCTTATGTCGCCGGGGCCAAAACCTTACAGGATGAGGAAATCTCAGCCTTGGACAAAGATCTGAAAGAAACCGCTGCACTGGTCGAAAAGGGCAATATCGAAGAGGCAAAACAGCGCCGCCCCAAACTGATCTCAGATTATGCACAACTTGAATTGGTGGCTTTGAAACAAGGCACCGTCGAGCAGGCGAAGTCCGCCATTGCCAATGCCAAAAAGCAAGGTGCTGAGAAATATGCCTCCAAAACCTTTGCTCAGGCCCAAGAGGAAATGGCGCTTGCCATTTCAATTTTGGATGCCGATCGGACCCAAATCGAAAAGGCCGATCGACATGCCAAAAAGACAAAGTGGCTGGCAGAACAAAGCGCTTCAATCTCCGAAACGGTCAAAGACTTTGATCGGCGTGATTACGGCATGGAAGATGTGGTGCTTTGGCATCAACAACAACTTGGCACAGTCAATCAACCCTTAGGCGGCCAACTTCCGTTTAACGAACCCAGCGACAAGGCCGTACTTAGTTTAAAAGGTGCTGTGAGCAGGGTGATGGATGAGAGAGATGTGGCGCGTAATCAGTTGGAAGAAGTAGAGCGCGAATCACAAGTCCGGCTTAAGGATGCAGAGCGCAAGAATAGCGCTCTGATGTCTGCTAACCAAGAAGAGCTACAGAAACTACGTGCTCAGCATAAAGAGCAGTTGGTTAGAACAGAAAAAAAGCAGCTGGCCTTGGTACAAAAGGATCTTGTCGCGCAACAAAACGCGGATCGTCAGATTGCTGCGCTGAAGTCTGCCAACCAGGAAGAACTCGGAAAACTACGGATTCAGCAAGAAAAACAATTGGCGAGTACCGAAAAAGAGCGCCTGGCTTTTAAGCAAAAGGATCTTGCCGAGCAACAAAAATTTGAAACGGTACAGGCCATGTTTTCTGGTAATGAAGCCAAGGTCTATCGGCAGCGAAAAAATATTCTAATTTCTGCACATGGTTTTCAGTTTCCATCTGGGCAGAGTGAAATCGAGGCGAATAACTTCCCGATGATGAATAAAATCGTGAAGGCAATTAGGACATTTCCCAATGCACGTATTGAGGTGGCCGGGCATTCTGATTCGAGCGGAACTGACATCAGAAATCAAAAACTTTCGGAACTGCGGGCCGAAAAAGTCGCCAAATTCTTAAAAGAAGTGGGTGGTGTGGTGCCGGATCACATCATGTCGCGTGGTTTTGGCGAAAGTAAGCCCGTTTCTTCCAATGAAACCCCGGAAGGTCGTGCAGAAAACCGTCGCATAGAGATTCAAATCGTTAATGAATAAAAACGAACGTACTCCTGTCATTCGACAGGGTACGTTCCAACATATCGCGGAAAAAGAGAACCAACAACCAAGCACAAGGAGAACTGACAATGAAAATACAATATGCACGAATGTTTATGGCCGCTGCGGCTGTTTTATTGATGAGCGGCGGGGCAGTCTTTGCCTCAGTCACAGATGATCGGATCGAATCATCCGCCAAAGAGTCCTTTGTTTTTAGAACCTTTCTCAAGGATGACCAGGTTAAGATTAAATCCAAGGACGGCATTGTGACTTTAACGGGTACGGTCGACAAAGAACACCACGAAGCCTTGGCAGCAGATACGGTCTCTGGATTACCCGGCGTCAAAAGTGTGGTGAATCAAATAAAAGTAGAGGGTAAACTCCCAGAAAAAAATTCGGATGCATGGCTCACCACGAAAGTGAAAACTGCGTTTTTGTTTCATCGGAACGTGAGCGCCATTCAAACAGAAGTTGATTCCAAGGGCGGCATTGTGACTCTGAAAGGTGAGGCCGATAGCCAAGCCCAAAAAGATCTGACAACCGAATTTGCCAAAGACGTTGAAGGAGTCAAAAGCGTTAATAACAAGATGACTGTCGCCAAAATCTCTAAAAAACCGGGCGAAACAGTGGGGGAAAAGATTGATGATGCCTCCATCACTGCCCAAGCCAAGATGACCTTGTTGTTTAATCGGGCGACCAGCGCCAACAACACCCAAGTTGAGACGAAGGACGGCATCGTCAAGCTGAGTGGAAAGGCCCACAACGGAGCCGAAAAGGATCTGGCCAAAAAACTTGTCGCAGACATCCACGGCGTGAAAAGCGTAGTCAACAACATGACCGTCGACAAGGCCTTATCTAAAAACAATTAAACAGGCGACTGACGATTGGCGATCCTTCGTGTTCGCCAGTCGTCAGTCGAAATAAAGGGAAAGGAGGATCGGATGTTGTGGACAATTTCTATCGTGCTCATCGTTTTTTGGGCGCTGGGCTTGGTGAGCAGCTACACAATGGGCGGGTTTATTCACATCCTTCTGGTGCTTGCAGTGGTCACCGTACTGGTCAGGATCATTCAAGGCCGCAGAATCGTGTGATTTTTCCGAAGGGCTTCAATGCCATTAAGTTCAGAAAGGGTTTAGCTATATAAAAAGAAACACACTCAAAATTTAGCGAGACCTAAATCGTATCAATATTGGAAGGAGAGAGGATCTACTAAACTTAGTTGAAATTGAGAAGTGACCTTCGAGTCCGTATTGTAGGTTTTAGCAATCTGCGGTGGCGATGGGTCGCAACGGCTTTGTTGGAGATCGAGCCTTCACTGAGAAAAGTCAAAGCTTATCGGTTTCTTCCACTACTGAAAAACAATATGGAGAAATTTACACAAGATAAAAACCAATCAAAAGCAGCATAGGTCATCGTTCAATTTTCAATTAACTTTGGGATTGACTCGTTAAGATGACTTTGCTTGTTAAGCCTTCGACCGATGCGAACAACACTGAAGTCGAAACGAATAAGGACATTGTCAAGCTGGCAGACAAAGTCAAGAGCGAGGCCAAAGAGACTTCACGGAGAAGATTGTGAATGACGTCCGCGGTGTGTGAGAAGTATTATCAATAATATCACTGTTGACGAGACGCTCTCCAAGAGTAATTAAGCGGAGGCTTTGAGCTTGACTGAACCTGAGCAAATGAATATTCCCTGAGTAGCTCGGATTTATGGAACCGTACTTTAATCCTATTGAATATATATAAGGAGAATGGATATGTCTGAAGAACAAATGCGCAAGGAAATGGATGCATTCAAAAAGGATCTCAACCAGCTTCGCAAAGATATCTCGGATTTGACGGATTCCGTAAAATCGGCCTCCGGTGAAAAAGTCGACGAAACCAAGAGTCGTATGAAAGATCAGGCCAGCAGTATCCTGGAGGATTTTGAAAAAAAACTCGAAGATTTATTGAAAAAAGGGTCGAAAACAATGAAGACCACAGAGAAGAAAATTTCCGAGTATCCGGGAACTAGTTTGGCGACAGCCTTAGGTCTGGGGTTTATCATTGCTAAACTGATCAGTATGGGTGGCCGTCGATCTGAATAGTGAATAGTCTGATTGAAGTGTTTATTGCTCTGGCTGATTTGCTGGAGGCGGAAGGTCGGGCACTGAGGCATGCTACGGTACGCACTGCCCTTGCCGTGGGATGTGTGGGAACCCTCTTTATGTTCATGTGGGTGGGTTTCGGTTTCTGCGCATGGGCAGGATACCAATACCTGCTCGTGCGCTCAGACCCGATCATCGCCGCACTGGTTTGTGGTTTGCTTATCCTATTTTTCTCCGGAGTGTTGACATGGCAAGTAAAACGTCTCATGCGTTAACCCCTGAAGAAGCCAAAACCCGCTTGCGCTCGATTGCTCTAGACCTTAGCCCATTCATTTTGACACAACGGCATCCGCGGCAGGCGGTAGTTTTTGCTTTAATCGGCGGCTATATTCTCAGTCGGGTGCAACTGCAATCCCTTTTATCTTGTCGACGATATCGTTCTTTATTGTGGCAGGCATTTAGACTCACTTTATCAACACTAAAACAAGCATTTTCTTCGCTATCATCCAGCAATTCCGTTTAAAGGTTTTTTGTGTACTTTTCGGATTTGATAGATCTAGAGACAGAACTTTTCTCTAGAAGAACTGTGTGATATATTACGTTTTTTTTCGTCACCCTGAGATAATTTACGCGTTCTTAAAAACGGAAAAAACCATACGATATTCTCTAATTTCTGCATCGTCTGTATATCTTCACTTGAATTTAATCCCAAATCATGACCCCAATATGGTCTGGCATGAGTGGAATTTTGCGTGAAAAGAATATGGGTTTTATGCATCTCATACTTTGTATTTCTCGGTATTTTTTTTCAAACCAGGGTTTTACTGGCACAGATTAAGGTGACTGGTCTTGAAAACCATACTGATCTTGCGCAATACATCGATCAAAATGTTTTAATTCAATACCAGAAAAAATCTGATCAGCCCATTCGTTTCACAAAGGTGAAGGCCGATCTGGAGAAAGCCCTCAATGCAAAAGGCTATTATCGCCCCAGGATTACTTACAGGCGGGAGGATGAGGAAGATCATTTAAAAATAAAACCCGGACCAGTCTATAAAATAAACAAAATTAATATTACCGGGTACGAAAAATCTAATTCAATTGTCTTAAAATCCGGGAATATTCTGGATGCCGAAACAGTTCTGGATGCCCAAAACCAACTTTATAAAAAAATATCGAAAGAACACTGTTTTTACCATTTATTTGTGAGCCATGAAGTTTTATTGGATCATAATCGTCATATTGCTGATATCAAATTTATCGTAGCGGGTGAAGAGGATGCAAAATTTGGAAAAACAAATTTCAGTGGCGGAAATAATATCGAGCGTGAATTTCTTTCTTATTTTTTGCGATATAAGGAAGGAGAATGTTGGAATCTCAATAAAATTGAAGCCACCAGAACTGATTTACTGGAAACAGGTTTGTTAAGTGTAGCGAATTCTGATTTACCCGAAAAACTGCCTGAATCAAAATTCGTACCGGTCTCTTTTGTTTTGAAAACGCGTGCGCCCCGAAAAATTAGGCTCGGCGTAAAATACAGCACTTGGGAAGGGCCCGGTGTCAGTGCAAATTGGCGGCACAATAATTATTTGGGGGCCGGTGAAGAAATTTCCATCCTCACGCAGTTCTCTACGTTGCGCCAGTCTCTTGAAACAAGTTTCAGAAAACCTTTCTTTTTATCAAAGAAACAAAGCCTGAATGTATCTGCCATTCTTGAAAGAAGGGACACAGATGCTTTTGAAGAAATGAGTTTAAATCTACAGTCTTCCTTGAGTCGAAAACTTTCCATTCATTGGATGGGTCACTTGGGTGTCGCTTTTGAAACATCAAAAATCACAGAGCATGACGCGCAAGAAAATACCTTTGATCTGGTTTCTTTTCCCGGAGGATTGAATTTTGATAATCGTGATGACGTGCTGGATTCGCATCAAGGCCTAAGCTTTGTGTTTGGAACTGAGCCTTTTTTTGACGCATTTGGAACGTCCGACGCTTTTTTAAAAAATCGTATCAAAGGCACCAGTTATTTTGATCTGAGTACGTCCACATACGATCCCGTTCTGGCTTCGCGTGTTTCGGTTGGCAGTATTTTAGGTGCTGATGCCTCTAATATTCCTGCGTCCAAGCGGTTTTACGCCGGCGGTGGCGGATCCATCCGTGGTTTTGGATTTCAAGAGGCTGGACCTATCAATGAAAACGGCGTGCCCCGGGGTGAACAATCATTGCTGGAGACAAGCATAGAATTGAGATTGAAATTCACAGACCATATCGGCCTTGTGGCATTTGTAGATGGGGGCGGAGTCTATGCAGATGTGTTTCCGGATTTGGAAGAAAGTTTTTTTATCGGCGCAGGAATGGGTATGCGGTATTACACAGGCTTTGGGCCCATACGGCTTGATGTCGCTGTCCCCCTAAACGAAAAAGACAACACCGATGAAAGTTTTCAAATTTATATTAGCATCGGACAAGCATTTTAATGAACCGCCTCTCCAGAAATTTTCAATATCTCAAAGGAATGACAATGCATTTTGATAAGGCACGAGATGCCTTGCTCCCTATCTTTCCGCCTCATTCCATTGGTCTTTATTGGGTTTAAATCTTGCGGATTCTACTTAAACATTGTGCTGTATTTCTATTAGTTTTTCTCGCCGTGACAATCATAATCACGGTGGCATTGCAAAGCTTTGTGATCTGGCTCAATACAGAAAAAGGCGGAAAGTGGATTACAAAACAAATCAACACAGCGTTGCGTGAGACCTCTTATACGATCCAGACACATGATTTTAGCTTATCCGGTATTTGGGGTCTTAAGGCCGGCCGTCTTAAAATTTTGGACAACGATCAGCTTTTAGCCGCAAGCGAAAACCTATCACTGCGTATTGGTCTTTTAAGTCTGGGACTGAAACATCTTGATATTGATTTAAGCGCCTCATCTTTGAGTGTAAAAAACCTTCCCGAATCCAAAAGTGATAAAAAAAGTATGGGCACTCAATCGATTGCGCTACCCAATCTATATTTCAAAACAATAAAAATAAATATTGACCTTAAAGATTTTTATCTTTCTGAAACATTGCTCGAAGGTGGTTTTCGTTCACATTTCAAAATCAAACAAGATCTTAAAATCATCAAGGAGAACATTGTTTTTACGGGAACCATTTTGTTGCAAAATGTGCAGCATCGTTTTTCAGAATATATTCCCGATCGTATTGATAACCGGCTTAAATTTAATCCGCAGAACCAGACCCTTTATTTTGACGAAATTATTGCAAAAAAAGAAAATAATCTTATTGCCTTAAGTGGTCAATTTGGATTTCAAGATAGCAGGATCAAAACAAATATCCTTACTGAATGGATTGCGCCTCAGAACTTTGCTGCACATTTAAAAGAAGTGGTGACCTTGAAGGGAGATATCGAAGGGAAAATGAAAGACTTATCGGGTAAATTTAGAGTATCAACAAGGTATCAAGGACATGAGATGGTTATCCAGTCAAAAACACGCTGGAAGGATGAGTTGGTAATCTTGTCCGATATTAAAGGCCACGGCGGGCTAATCGAAATAACAGGTAAGCTGAATTATAATATTGAAACTACCTTCGCAGAAGGCTTTATTGATGCAACATTGCAAGATTTTACCTTTTTGAGGCAATTTATCAATATCGTAGATCTTTCCGGTTCGGGTTCTGCAGAATTAAAGCTGTCATCAGAAAATGGCACACAATCCGCTTCACTCAACTCGCATTTAAGTCAAATGAAGTATCAGGATTACACTGCGGAAAAGATTAAAGCAAGGTTTCATGCTGAAGACATAAAAAACATCAAAAATGTGAACGCAGAAATCCGGCTTTTAGGTGGAAAAATTGACACCGTTGACATCAAAAATATGGATATGAATATATCCTCAAAAGCGGAGCAATACGATGTAGTCGTTTCAGGGAAAGCACATAGCTACAGGCCCTTTATTGTGAGTGCCACAGGACGTGTGCATCGACTTGATCCTTTTCTCATTTCAGTTTCTGAAGCAGAACTTACGGCAGGAAAAGGGATAATCAAGTTTTCAGGCCGTTTTGAAAAAACGAAAATTCAGCTCGATTTTGAGGGAAAACATCTTGTTTTGGCTGATCTTCCTTTTGCTGATCTTTCTTCGATCCCCGTGGTTGTCGATGAAATTTCGGGGCACGGGGCAGGGTCTTTTGAAAAACCGGAATTCGGCATTTTATACACATTTCACCCCACAATTGAAGAACAATATGCCGCATCTTTTGTGGGGAAGACCCAATTTTTGTCCGGAAAACTGACAAACAAACTCACCGGGAAAGGAAAGGGAGTGAAGGAATTTCAGGGAGACTTTAGTCTTCCGCTGCGATTTTCTCTCGAACCGTTTGTGTTTGATATTTCTAAAGAAACTTCACTTGACGGTACTTTAAATGCAAGCTCAGATTTAACCGTTGTATCCCGGTCGTTTTTAGATGAAGGTTATGTGATCAATGGTGATTTGAATGCCGCTGCACGAATTATGGGTACCCTATCCAAACCTATTATCAATGGGAAAGCAACATTACGTAAAGGCATCTTCGTTGATGAATACAACAATATACAGCTGGTCGATATTGAAGCTGATGCTGAATTTAAGGAAGGTTTATTAAAAATTGTTTCTTTAACGGCGAAAGACAGTGAAAAAACAGGGTCATTGAGGGCATCAGCAACGATTGGTTTGGATAATATTTTCAATCCTGATATTTCAGCTTCCTTAAATCTAAATGAGATGCACCTCTTAAGGAATCAAAATTATGATGCATGGTTAAATACGGATATTACCCTAAAAGGAGAAGATCACAAATATATAATTTCAGGGATACTTTCTCCAAAAGAAGTGTCCATTCGATTACCGGAACGCTTTGGAGTCTCGATTCCTAAACTCAATATTGTTGAAGCAAAGCATCAGAAAAAACAAACGGATACACTGTTTAAAAAAATAAAACTCGATATCAAATTTAAAGCGGACAATCAAATTTTCGTAAGTGGTCGAGGACTCAATAGTGAATTACAAGGCGAACTTGATATCACAGGTGATTTAAAAACGCCCTGGGTCATGGGTGATCTAAAAATGCTGCGTGGCCGTTATGAGGCATTTGGCCGACGATTTATTCTGGATAAGGCAGTTTTCCGTTTTCAAGGCGCTGTCCCGCCTTCTCCTTATCTTGATATTGAAGCCTCTACAAAAGTCGAGGGTATTACAGGGAAAATTCTCATCACAAGTTCCATTGATTCCCTTGGGGTTGGTCTCGCCTCCACACCGGCTTTACCTGAAGACGAAGTGCTTTCCCTGATTTTGTTTGGCAAAAACATTCACCAAATTTCACCGTTTCAGGCGATTCAGCTTGCCAACACTTTACGTCAATTTTCCGGAAAAAGTAGTGCGGGGATTCATCCCTTGAACTATATCCAATCTCTCGTAGGATTAGATGATCTTCGTGTCGAAGGTGTCGGTTCAGAGAATACAAGACTTGGGGCCGGGAAATATATTTCAGATAAAGTTTATTTAGAAGTAGAGCAAGGAACAGCGGCTTCATCCGGTGTCGCTTCCGTCGAAATAGAAATGACTCCGAATGTTTCTTTGGAAAGTAAGGCTAAACAAAACGGTGAGTCAGATATCGGTTTATTTTGGGAGTGGGACTATTAGCATGGGCTTTCAAAAAATTGAGGATACCTTATTGGTTTTAATGTGCTAAACGTTCTTGAGTGGTTTGTTGTAAGGGGATTTTTTTATCAATTCGCCAAAAGCGTTAAGGGAAATAGATAGCTGCTCAAGATCTTTCGATTGTGCGAGTGGGATTTTATCGGTTCCATGTTGGTCGAGTGTGTCGAGTACATATTTAATGGTTAAGGAATCTGAGCCAACAGCAGGCTGGTAGGAGGCAATGCGATCATCCTTCGTTTTAATCTGGGAAATAAGGCCCGCGTTTGTCAATTCAAATAAAATCAATCGGATCAGTCGAATGGGAATTTCCAGTTCATGAGAGATTTGCATCTCATCCAAAGGCGGTTTGCCTCTTAAGAAACGTTCAATCATCATTTTCACGATTTTTAAACTCAGCAACCGTTTAAACGCATGGCTGACTCTTAAATAATCCGGCTCAAATTCATAAGTCCTGACATTTTGATGGGCAAATGACAATTCTGCTCCCAGAAGGACAATTAGCCAGCTGATCTGAAGCCATAACAGAAATAGCGGCAGTGCGGCGAAACTGCCGTATATTGCGTTGTATTTTGAGACCCCAATTTGAAAATCGATGTAGAGCACCTGAAAGATCTGGAATAAGCTTCCGGAGATGATTCCGGCAATCAGGGCTGATTTCAGTTGAACTTTTGTGTTTGGCATGAAGATATAAATGAATGTGAACAGACCCCAGAGCACAACATAAGGCATTAGCTTCAACAATAAAAAAACGACGGAGGTCAGTGGACCTAAAAGCGTGATTCTTTCCATGAGGGTAGTAATCTGGCCCGTGACTGCGAGGGTGACCGTGCTCGACATCACCAGGAAAACTGGGGCAACCAGTAAAAGCGAAAGGTAGTCGCTGGTTTTTCGTATGAGTGTCCTTGGTTTTTGCACACCCCACACTTCATTGAATGATTCTTCAATATTTGAAAGGCCTTTAATGATGGCCCAAAACAAAATGGCCACCCCTATCCCCGCAATAACGCCGCCCTTCGTGTTTTCAAGCAGCCTGCGGGAAAATTCGACGATATGGTCAATGACTTCTTTTTGTGCTTCAAATTGTTCGTAAAGTCGGTGTTCAATGGTTGCTTCAAGACCAAAACCTTTTGCGATTCCAAATACCATCGCGACAATCGGCACAATGGAGAGCAAGGAATAGAAGGTGAGTGCCGAGGCTCTGAGTTGACATTTATCCTTGGAAAACCCTCGGAAAGACAGCACAAGAATCCTAAGAGGTCGAATCAAGATCAATTTAGATAAAGGAAGATCCCGTTCACGCATTCTCCAGATATCTGTTTTTAGAAAATGGGTGATTTTTGAAAGCGATATTTTTATGGCCATCGAGGTGCCCGTAAGTTTGAGAAAAAACTGCTTAAGAACACAACCACGATTTTTTTCTCAGTGAGAAAATGATGTTGGCAGTCATTCTTTTTGTTCCTCCTGTTTATCTTTCAATTTAAGCAAGCATGCTCGCAAGATGAGTGCTGCAATCACCAGTGACGCCAATATACCGGATATCAGGGCAAAGCGTCCGATGCTCGGTTACCACACTCCGGATTTGAGATGATGGATCAGAATGGCATAGGCTAAAATGCCGGGAGTCATCCCAATCAAGGTGCCGACCGTAAAATTCCATAAGCGAATCCGGAAGACACCTGCAAACCAAATTGATCATTGAAAAGGGCGCCACAGGTAGCATGCGCGTGGAAATGATCGTAAGGAAACGACTTTTCTTAAGACCAAGAAAATTGCGAAGCTCCTGTTTTGATCCGGGGGCTATTGGGAGGATTGTTGATCATATCTGAGAGTATACCTGAAGACAGAAACCCTAAGAAAGTTTGGAATTTTTCCGGGAGCAAGAAAGCATCTGGATTGACTACAGACAGGAGGGATATCCCAAGGATTAAACAGACCCCCCCCTTTAAATATCCCTACAACTCTAGTACACTCCAGGAAGAAGTGAGGCTCACCTTTCAGAGTACGAGCCTTAGTCCTTACATTCGGAGACCGCAATGCACATTAAGGCACTGACCCTATACTCAATATTGACGTTTTGTCTACTATCCTCAACTTTATGGGCTGAAGATCTTCTCTCAGAAAGTCAACTTAAAACCCTGTATGAAGACACGACCGTCGAAGGGCATCTTCTCTCAGAAAAATCAGATATAAAGTTTCTTCGGGAGTACCAAAGTACAGGTGAAGTCAAGGAAATCAAACCCAATGCCGGGAGACTGGGCCATTGGCGTATCAATGAACTGGGACAACATTGTCTGAAATGGGAAGAAAGCGCACAAGAGCACTGCGCTTTTGTTCAAAAAGATGAAAAAGGGGTCCGAAAGTTTCAGTGGCGTGTGGGGAAAAAAAAGAAATTCATCATCGAATACAATGGTTTTCGAGACCAGGATGGTAGGGATTTACTAGAAACCCTTCGCTAAGTTAATGTTCTTCCGAGGACATCATTTTGTGAATGATACGTCTTCCCACGAGGGTCAGTCCCAACGAAAGTCCGAGCGAAGTGGGCACAAAAATTCCCGAGGCCAGCGTCGCGCTTTCTATCCACCCCATTTTCTCAAGTGCTTTAAACAGATAGCTTCCCAAGCCGGATAGATAGTAGGCAATTACAATAACTGAGAGCGATTCCACCGTGTGTTGCAGGATGGCTTGACTCTTGGTTGTTTTATCCATGCTGACAAGTAGCTTAAAGTTCTGGTCTTCCAGAACGAGGTTTTGTTCCTGCAACATGAGGTTTACTCGTGCTCGAATTACGGAAATGATGCTCTGAAAATCGGCGATTAACACATTGATGCGTTTTAAGAGTTGCTGATAGCCATCGGCGACACCCGATACGCTGCCCAACATTGAGTCATAGAGCGGAAGAAATGGAGGGAAAGGCTGTTTCTTGCTGCGCGCGTACGGTGGCTTGCACGATGGCATAATAGGGCAAGGAAGAGGAAAGCCGAAGCCGCATTTGTTCTCCAAATTGCCCGACAGTCATAAAATCACTGGTCAATGCCTTGAGCCACTGCTTTGCCGTTTCGGCATCGACTTTTGAAATGTCTGCCGAAAGAACCTGGCTGTGTTGGAGCAGAATTTGCTCCAGTTGATGAACCTGATCAATGGCTTTGGAAAAATCTGGAAAAGGACGCATGAGTAAGTGATAGTAAGTCTCTGTTGTGACGATACCGTCAATCGCCTGGGTCAAGTGCCGGCTCAAGGCCTCGGGGTCAGCGGAAAAAACCAAGTAGCGTTCTGCATGGTGTGCATCAGCGGTAAAACTCGTGAGTACCGTAATTTCTTTTCCGAAGACTTGGCTGCCATAGATATGCTGCTCAGGCATGAGGTTTTGAATTTCTTCGGTTGTCATCTGAGTATCAGACAAAACAAGAATGTCGAGAGCGTTGACCCTGACCCCCAAAGTCTCGGGGAGATAGTCATAGCCGGGAAAAGTAATGGGCCCGTATTCGATGTATAACAATTTGTCGTCCGGAATATGCCAAATTTGGTGGCTATAATATTCCGTATGCGCTTCCCAAATGACATACAGCTGGTCGCCGTTGTTTGCGGTTTTCACACCGAAACCAAACTTCTCCGAAAAAGTCCGGTAGTGCTCTGGGACTCCAAGCCGATCTAAAAGGGACTTAAATTCACCTTGACTCTTAATTCGATCCGAAGGAGGATCGGTCATAAAATAAGAAAAATACTGGACATGGGCTGGAAAATCGAAGCGTTCTTCAAATATTTTTTTCGGACGTTCATGGAGATGCTTACTCGGATCGTACTCATGTTCAACTAAATTCATGGTCTGCCTCATTAAGAGATTTGGTTTGTTTTCAGGGCTTATATTGTCAAGAAACGATCAAATCAACAAGCATATAGTCCCATGAAGACTTTGAAGTCAATAAGATAATGCGTTCTTGAATGGGTGCTAGAATCTGGTGACTCGTTGGAAAATAAATCGTAGTCAAGTAGGGTCGATGATGTACAAGTTCCCAGAAATAACAATATAGTCAAATACAACTCAGAATATGCTATAAAGACATCTGGAAATGGAGAGAAATGCATATGTGCCATCGAGATTTGAAATGAACGAAATGAACGAAATGAACGAAGGACTACAAAGCCTCACCCCGAAGTTATTTGCCTATCTTCCCCGCGTGGCGATCGCGCTGCTTGTATTGGTCTTTGGCTGGCTGATCGCTCGGCTGATTCGCACGCTGCTTGTCCGTGTCATTGCGCGACTCGACCAATTGTGGCAACGGCTCATGTCCAAAAGCGGGCTAGAACAACTCCAGTCACGCCGACCACCATTTTTTATTTTGGGTGAGTTGTTTTTTTGGCTCGTGATCCTTGTTTCCATTACGCTGGCGACCGAAATTTTGGGCCTTGATGTCTTCGGGCTGTGGATCCGGGAAATGGTGAACTTCCTACCGATCGCGGCCGCAGGTGTCCTGATTGTGTTGGCTGGTTTTGTCGTGGGATTTCTGGTGCGAGACCTGGTTCGATCTGCCGCGGTCTCTGCAAATTCAGCCCACGGAGACCTGCTCGGTCGGGTTGCGCAAGTGGCCATTTTGTTCACAGCGGCCGTAATTGGCATTGATCAAATCGGGATTGATATCAAATTTCTGTCGCTGGTCACCGGCATTGTGCTGGCTGCCTTTTTGGGTAGCATCGCGCTGGCTTTTGGCCTGGGTGCACGCACCCATGTCGCGAACATCATTGCCGCGAATCAACTGCGAAAACTCTATCGCGTCGGAGATAAAGTCAAAATTGGTGAGATGGAGGGGCGGATTACTGAAATTGGCGTGTCGCGCGTGATCATCGAGTCAGCCTCCGATATCGTGGATGTGCCGGCAAAACTGTTCGATGAGCGCATCACGATGTTAACGGACAAAGGTCTCTAAAATGAAAACCGCAAATCCACTGACCTTGGAATTTCTCTCTCGCTACCCCAGTGAAGCGGCCCGGAGTTTGGAATTGCTTTCCTCGGTCGATGTCGCTGCGCTATTTTCTGAACTGCCATCCAAAGACGTCGTTCCCGTGCTGGCGGCGATGCTGCCCGGAGCCGCAAGCACGACCCTTGCTTTACTAGAAAACAACCTCTCGGCCAAACTGTTAACTGAGGTCCCCGTTGAGCAGGCCGCACGCATTTATGCGCTGCTCGCGCCTGAAAAACAGACGTGCTTGGATGAGGTCCTGTCGACAAAAAGACGTCGTCGCATGCGATCCCTCCTCGACTATGAAAGCTTGTGCGCGGGCGATTTAATGAATATCGAAGTTAACATGTTGCCTCTGGGATTGAGTCTATCCGACGCGCTTCGGCGCGTGAAGCGTTTTCGTTATCGGATCCGCAATGAAATTTATGTAGTGGACGATGCCCATCGCCTGAAGGGTTTTGTCTTAGTCGGCACCTTGCTCAGTTGCAATCCGAAGGCCAATCTTAAAGAAATAGTGACGCCAAAAACCCATGCCATCTCCGTCAACACGGGCACGGATCAACTGCTGTCCCTACCCGCTTGGGAGGCACATCGCGATTTGCCTGTCGTTGGAAAAGACAACGTTTTACTCGGCGTTCTGGAATTTACGCGCTTAAAAGCCAGCACGGGCGAAAATCCCGTGGTGCAACAAGACGGCTTGGATGGGCTGCTTTCGCTCACGGGCCTCTATTGGTTGACCTTGGCGAAACTTTTGGACGGAATCCTGAGTAACGAACGCACTCAAAAAGGAGAAGTACAGTGACGGGCCAGTCCACGCACGCGGTTCAGAGCTTAAATCAAGCCTACATCCGTCTTCATCCCGAAAAAGCGCAACAGGCGATTAACACCTTGCCGATCACCGAAATTGTTGTACTACTCACCCTGCAACCCGTCGCAGAAATGGTAGCCTTATGGGACGGCCTAACCTTGGAAGTGGCCACGGAAGTTTTAAAAAAACTACCGGAACCGGCCTCGCGATTCCTCTTGAATCGGGGCGATCCGGTGCTGACGGCCCGCGTCCTGGTCCGTCTTTCTGAGGCGCTGCGCGAACAGGCCCTGGCCTCGGTGGATGGCCTACGACGGCGCGAATTAGTATCCCTCGTTCAGTACCGGGAAGAAAGTGCAGGCGGCTTGATGGACACCAACTTTCTGCCTTTGCAAGAATCCCTGACCGCGCGTGAAGCAATGCACCAGATTAGAAAATACCGGCCCCGATTTACGCGGCAGCTTTATATCATCGATGACGCGGGGGTATTGCAGCACATGGTCGAGCTGAATCAACTGGCCATGGCCGACGGCGCCGAATCCCTTCAGTCTCTGTCTAAACCTGTGCGGACGCGGGTCACGGCAACCGCCACACGGGAAGAAGTTGGTGAGCTCTTAAAGCAGCACCACGTGACCGACCTGCCTGTTGTGGATCTTTCAAACCGCCTCATTGGCATCATCCCTTACGATGCCTTGATGGACACGGTCCGGGAAGAAAGCAGCGCAGACATGCTGACCATGGTTGGGGCCAGCCGCGACGAACATGCGCTTTCTGGTGTGTGCTTTGTCGTCCAAAAACGCCTGCCTTGGCTTTCGATCAATCTCATTACGGCTTTTCTCGCTGCTGCGGTGGTGGGTTGGTTTGAGGCCCTCATCGCCCAATTTACGGCTTTAGCCGTATTGCTTCCAGTTGTGGCGGGGCAATCCGGCAATACCGGCGCCCAGGCCCTGGCGGTAACCATGCGCGGATTAGCATTGCGTGAAATCGGAAGCAGTCAGTGGCTGCGTGTGGTTCGAAAAGAGGTCGGTGCCGCCGCGATCAATGGGCTTGCCATCGCGCTCATGACCGCTGCAGGGGTTTATGTGTGGAGCCGTTCGGTGGGGCTCATGTTGGTCATTGGTGTCTCGATGGTGATTGCCATGTTGGCCGCCGCACTCTCTGGCGTCATCATCCCCATCGTGCTCTCGTCCTTGGGGCAAGACCCCGCGCAATCGTCTTCAATCATTCTAACGACCGTCACCGATGTTGTCGGCTTTTTTGCCTTCCTCAGCATCGCAACCGCACTCTCGGGCATGTTGTAGCCGACAGCGGATAGACGCTGCCCTGCAGTCATTGGCGAAGGTTTGTAGAACCTGACTTGAAACGGTAAGATATTGCTCGAAGAACTAAAACAGCGCGTATGTCATCTTAAGGCCGAGAGCTTTGCGCTTTACCTTGCTGCGCGTGACCCCAGAACGCCTTGGTATGCGAAACTCCTCGTGGCTGCCATCGTCGCTTATGCCTTCAGCCCCATTGATTTAATCCCGGACTTTGTGCCGGTTTTGGGCTATTTGGATGATCTCATCCTGATTCCAATAGGCATCGCTCTGTCGATCAAGTGCGTTCCTCATCAAGTGTTGGCGGAATGCCGAGCACAGGTGCAGGAAAACATACAGAAGGGAAAACCCGTGAGCCGCGTTGCAGGCGCGGTGATTGTTGTCATCTGGTTGGTGTTGGCGGGACTTGGCATCGCGTGGATCTACAAGGCATTTGTGGTGAAGTCCTGAGCACGTCCAAGTATTTGCGTAACACAGATCTTAGTCTGATTCTGACTTTTTCGTCCGTGGGACAGCGGGAGAAGTGAGCGACGCAGGATCCACAACACACACCGGAAAAGGTTCGGTGACACTGCCCGCATAGAGTGTGCGATGGGGAAAAGGAATCTCGATGCCTTCGGCGTCAAACACTTTTTTAATTTCAGTTTGGATCGTGTTTCTCACCGCCAAGAAATTTGCACGCGCCACCCATACCGAAAACTGCATATTCACAGCAGAATCACCAAATCCTTGAAGAATATAAAGTGGCACGGGTTCTTCCAGACAGAGGGGATTACGATCCGCTATTTTAAATAAAATGTCTTGAACACGTTCGAGGTCTTCTTTGTAAGCCACGCCTAAAATGAGATCAATGCGACGGATGGGAAACTGGGTGATGTTGGTGATTTCCGACTTCACAAGCGTTTCGTTGGGAATACGCACAAAAAGATTGTCGAATTTTCTCAACTTAACGGATAAAAGATCAATCGAAAGCACCTCTCCCGTGGTGGACCCCACCGTAATCACATCGCCCACACCGAAAGGGCGCTCCACAATCAAAAACAAACCGCTGATCAAATTCGACACGGAAGTTTGCGCCGCGAAACCCACCGCGACGGTCAGCACACCGGCTGCCCCCAAGAGCACACTCAATTGAAAGCCCAGCTCATTGAGACCGGAGATGATCGCCATGAGCACGATGGCGTAATAAGAAAAACGCTTGATCAGCATGTCTTGCTGCGGGGTGACATGTTTCAGGCATAAACGCGCGACTGCGGAACTCATGGGTTTGGCCAAAATAAGACCGAGCACAAAAATAATGGCTGCGCGAATCACGAGTGCGGCCTGATCAGATTGCAAAAACTCCATGACCATTTTCATCTCAAGATGCTCCAGTCAGGTTTCAAGCAAAAAAATTGTGAAAGGCGCGTGTCAGCAAATTGTCTTCCGAATCAATGCGCGGACCGGAGAGCAAGACAGCGTCTTTCGCAACCGCGGGGGCGGTCTTTTCAAAGTGAACTTGCACGGCTTCTCCATCTTCTTCCCGCTCCAAAATCATGCCTTGCGTCCAGAGGTAGCCATCCGGGGTCGCAAAGAGTGAAAGGTGTTGGGCCGTCACATTGAGTCGTTCAACAAATAAAGGATCCTCTGCGGCGTTTCGAATCACAACGGAAGCCACCGCACGATGCGGACGAAAAGGCACATCGTTTACATTCAAACGTGCACTGGTCCGGCTGGCATAACACAAGTCTCCTTCACGCGTCGAGGGGCCAAACCAGGTATCTGAAGGCCGATAAATGGGGAGCTCCTGTAGGAATTTGGCTGGGTTTCCAGCTTCAATGCGAATCCACACGGGAAGACTCACAAACAAAGTGACCTCTTCCCCGGCGGGAATGTAGAGGGGGGCTTCGGGGCGAATGACCACAGCCCGGTCTGACAATTGCGGTAAAATCGACAGATTCTTTGTCGTTTCCCGAAAAGCAAAGCGAGAGAACACCAAGTCGGGACGGTTGGGAAATTCGGCATTGAAAGAGACATCAAGCGTGCGATCCAATACATCTCGCAAACATTCGGATGCGACATGCCATTCCTGACGGACACGACGAATATATAGATTCAATGGGCCGATTTGCCAGTACCCGGTTTGATTTTGGGGCATGGAAAACCCACCCCACCAGGGTTTGATCTCCACCTGTTGTGTGCTCACAACCTCGTTTTTCAAATCATTCAATCCTGATTCTCTCCATCCAAGGGCTCAGCCTAAGGCCATAGAAAATTAAAAAGCAGCATAACAGAAAAAAAGTCGAGGTACTCAAAAAAATAGGTTCTTGCTCTGTGATGGTCTTTTCAATGCCTAAACAATGCCTCCAATCCTTACCCAGCTGTGAAGCGATTTTTAAACAATAAAACAGCCCATTCAGATTGGCCGCCACCAAATTACCGCTGACGTTAATGGCCGTCCGGCTCATATCCAGCATCCGATCCATGCCCGTAATCAGGGCGATGCCCACTGATCCCGAAGATCTGAAACTATTTCAGTATGTCGAAACGGCGAAAGACGCCTGGCAGACCATCCAGAGTTTTTATTCGGATCATTCCTAGTGTCACATTCCCGAGTTAAGGCAAGTCATCATTGATCCTCCTCCTGCGGGCTGGTAGTCAAGCGCCAACCCAGTTCAAGCAGCATCTGTAATGCAGTGTCCCGCTCTGGCATATAAATCGCGACGGAGGCAATATCCCCTTCCTTGGCTTTAAAACCGAGCGACATGGGAAAGATAAGCTCGCCACGCTCGACGGTCAGCATGACAAATTGCTCGCTGTTTTTCAGGGCCTTTGTCTGTTTTTCCTGTTCGGTCCGATTTTCGCTCCTCTCTCCCTTCATGATCGGGAAAAAAGAAAAAAGCTCGACGGCTAAGTCTTTGTGGCGAAAACGCACATCCCAGCGTTCCGTGTCATGCGGTCCTTCAAAAAGTACATCTTCCCCTTGCCCTCGGATGTAGTCCGGGGTGAGTTCCTCCTTCAATTTATCCACCGCGATATAAGATTTTGGGACTTTAAAAAGCTTTTTCGCCTGGCTCACAAAAGAGCTGTTCAGGTGGTTGTTAGAGGTTACCCCGATGACGGTGCCGACCAACTCGAAACGCGCGCGAAGCAGCGTCCGTTCTTCTAAGGCATTTCCGAAAACGACACGAAAACCTGCTGCTTCGGCCTGCTCGCAAAGTTTGGGATCAGAATCAAGAAAGACGACGGTGCGCTTGTATTTTCGAAATTCTTCTCCCAAAAGCAGGCCCAAGCCTCGTGCGCCAAGAATGGCGATGTGATCCCTGCCGGGAAGCCGAATGCCAAGTAGCATGGCCAGCGGTCCGGCTGTCAATCCTGCAAGGAAGACTGTAGAAGCGATGGTTAAAAAAACGAGTGCCCTCAGGTCATCTCCGCCATCAATCCCCATGTTATTCATGGTTGCACTTGTCAGAGATGCAATGGCTGCAGCAATGATCCCTCTGGGCGCGATCCAGGCGATAAAAATCTTTTCCCGAAAACTCAGATCCGAATTTCGTGTCGAAACCCAAACATTGAGCGGGCGCACAATAAGGATCAGCACGACAATCACCCCTGCACCCGCCCATCCGAGATTGCGAATATCATCTAAACGCACATCCGCAGCAAGCAAAATAAACAGCAGTCCCACCAGGAGCACGGTGAGCTGATCCTTAAATTCGCGAAGCTCCCGTCCGACCGAGGTTTTCATATTCCCCACCACGACACCGGAAATGGTGACCGCGAGAATTCCGCTCTGTGAGACCAGGTGATTTGAGCCTTCGAAAAGCAATAGAACAGATGCCAAGGTAAAAATATTTTCGTATCCCTTGGGGATGAGTGTGCCCAGGCGTAACAGCCATCCGACTAAAAGTCCTCCGGCCACCCCGGAGAGCGCCCCCACAATAAGCCAAATGACGACATTGCCCAGGGCGCTGGCAACAGTCAAAAAGTCGGGAGTAATTACAATTTCCAATACGAGTACCGCTAGAATCGCGCCAATGGGATCAATCAAGACCCCTTCCGCTTCGAGAATAGTTTTGACTTTAGTTTTAAGGCGAAGGTTTCGCACGAGCGGGGACACGACAGTGGGGCCAGTGACGACCACCAGGCTCCCAAAAAGTAGCGCCAGACTAAAAGACCATTGCAGAAAAACTAAGACGGCCACACATCCGCCAAACAAGGTGACCAGGGCCCCGAGGGTGATCAGTTTGCGAATGGCCGATTCTTCACGTCGGAGCCGAGAGATTTCTAAACTCAATCCCCCTTCAAAAAGAATAATTGCCACCGCAAAATCCACAATGGCAAAAAGACCCGCTCCGAGAGACTCCGGAACCACCCAAGCGAGTCCTTCTTGTCCGAGAATTACTCCAAAAGCGAGCAGGATGACGATGCCGGGAATACGAAGATGACGCGCGATGCTTTGTGCAAAAACGCCGGCGGCCAGTGCGATGGCAAAAATAAAACTGGTGTGGGGACTTTCCATATTGTGTCTTGATGTGAAATTAAGGCAGTCTTGCCGCGATCATCGAAAAAAGAGGAAAAAGTTTTGATCACAAAAGGCCATAAAATCAGTACCAAAGTTGGATTCTATTTTCGAGCAAACTGTGTTTTCGCGAAATCGACGCGCGTTTTTGCGCTGCCCAGTTCGTGTCGGTGTTTTTCGACCAAGCGCAGTCGATGCAAGAGGCCCGTCATATTTGCGATTTGAATGTTGAGGCCGGGACGAGCATTCAGTTCCAAAATCAGCGGGCCTTTGTCTTTATCTAAAACGATGTCGATGCCTTGATACCCGAGGCCGGTCAATTCGTAACATTGAGAGGCAAAATACAATAACTTGTCCCATTCTGGAATGGAAACGCCTGCAATCGGGTTTCCTGTGTCGGGATGCTCTGTGACCACGTCATTGAAAGAAACCGCATCGAGCGTGACACCGTTGGGAATATCCACGCCCGCGCCAATGGCGCCCTGATGCAAATTGGCTTTGCCGTTCGAGAGGCGCGTGGGCAAGCGGACCATCGACAATACAGGGACGCCGAAGAAAACAATAATCCGAATATCAGGTACACCCTGAAATGAAATAGATTCCAAGAGCGGATCGACTTGGATGCGATATTCGATCAAAGCCGAATCAGGATGTCCGCCCAAGCTGTACATGCCACTTAAAGTATTGATGACATGGTGAATGACTTCACTTTCTTTCAGCAAGGCACCGCTCGGTTTTCGGAAGAGTTTTTTTCGTCGCCCCGATACGATCAAGATGCCCGACCCGCCACTGCCATGCGCTGGCTTGATGACAAAGTCGTCGTAGGGCGCGAGCACTTGCGGCAAATCCTGTGTTTGTCGAACGATCTCCACCACACCGTACAACTCTGGCACCCCCAAGCCTTTTTCAGCAGCCAGCTTTTTTGTGCGGAGTTTGTCGTCAACCAGAGGATAAAGATGGCGTGGGTTGTAGGGCAGAATGAAATCGGCATTGCGTTGATTGATGCCTATCACGCCTTTTTCTCTGAGGGCTTGCAGGGTTTTAAGCATATTAGGCCCTTGTAAAAACCTTGAAGCGAATTAATTCGGTCAATCGGTAGCCGTTGTAGCGGCCAATCAACAAAGTACCCGAAAGGCAAACAAGGAGCAATTCGGGGAACACAAACAGTAAGTGTTCAATCACTTTAACATTCATGAGCAGATAGGCTGCAGAGGCCACCATCAGGCTACCAAAACACTGAGACATGGCTTCGCTTGGTCCGCGTTCTTCCCAAACAATAGACATGCGCTCAATGGTCATAGTAAGAATCACCATCGGGAAAATGGCCACAGACAAGCCTCGCACCAGACCCAGTTTATGACTAACAATGCTGAAGCCCACCATGAAGAGCACAACCACAATCAACACAGAGGCAATGCGCGGCACCAATAAGAGCTTCAAATGCTCCAAATAGAAGCGCACACTCAGACCCAAGGCCACCATCATGCTGAAAAAGAAAAGCCCCCAAAAGAGTTCGGTTTCTCGAAAAGCCAGGGCAATCAAGACGGGGGTAAAGGTGCCAAAGGTTTTGACCCCGACGATGTTGCGTAAAAACACGAGCAACAAGGCTCCCATTGGAATCATCAATAAAATGCGATAAGTCGTTTGTGCATGAATGGGCAGACTAAAAAGAGAGAAGGCCATGAGCTGTGGTGTTAAAACTTGTCCCCGATCCACAAGCGCATTGATTGCGGACTCGAGGCTGAGACTGACCGAAATTTTCACGCGTGTTTGGTCTGCGCCTTTGGCAATGAACATGCGATCTTCTCCATGCCACCACAAAAGATAGTCCTCTGGAATTTCGGACTGGTAAGTCTCAGGGTGATAATTGGACCAACTCCCTTCATTAAACACCTGTAACCAATGGACCAAAGGTAAATCCCGTGCTTGTTCTTTTAACTGAATGCCGTGTGCCACACGGGCAGGCGAACCTTGTAAAGACAAAATCCGCACAGCGATCTGTAGTTTTTTTTCGAGGGTTGCTTTTTTTCCTAGCAGCAAGGAGATATGGTCACTGGGTTGATCTGCATGAAGCCGTTTTAAAAGTCCCGCCACGAGAATGTCGACATCGGCCGATTCGGAAACGATTTCTGCGACCAAGGCATTTGCCGCCTCTAAAAATGGCCCCTCAAAATTGGGAGGTTCAATCTTAGGCACCTTTTTGAACACGCGGCGTCCCTGCGCCCCTTCACGTTGCACTGTCGCGTGGTAATAAAGGTTTTGCTCTCCGACGGCTTGTCGAATGGACCAGACCGCTTGTCGATTGCCACGTTCATGACGGGAAATCAAACCGTAGCCACGGGATAGAAATTGTTCATTGACCACCGTATTGTGTTCGGTATTTCGGGGTAAATAGAGGGAAAGTTTGACCGGCTTGTCTTTGGCAACAAAGGAAATCGAGGCCTCAATATCCCATATTTCAGACTCTGTGTCGGGCGTGGTCGGAAAACCTAATACAGCGACCTTAAAAAAGAACAAACCCAATCCTGCAGAGAGCAGGATGAAAACCAATACATACAGATGTCGATTATTCAGGAGGGCCTGCTTCCGTGGATGCCTCAGCTTGAAGAGGGGCAGTACAGCTTGGGGCGAGACTATTCTTCACGCGTGAATTTACCAGGACATCAAATGTATTTGCAAGATCGAGTCGCCCGATAAGGACGGGGTAGTTAAAGCCTCGCCGATCGGCCAAATTCACCTCAATTTCTCTGAACAGGTTCCCAAGGCAAACCGCTAAACGGATCACCACGCGCTCCTTTGGTGGCCCTCCTTTTCGCTTAATCTTGACCCGGCGTTCGACTTTTTTTTCGACCAGGACGGTCTCTTTTCCTTTTGGTCCGCTCAATTCAAAACGCACCCAAGTTTCCCCATTTTTCTGAAAGGTTGTAGCATGCGGGGCATTGATGGATGAACTCTTTGCGCCCGTATCAATCCGCGCTTTCAACACAAATTCTCCGGGATAGATCTTCACACGTTCGACCCATCCCACGACGAGCTGTTTTGGAAGATCTTCCTTCTGCGCAGACGTCACATCGGCTGCCCGAGTTTGTGCAGCGAAAAAGGCGGCCGTGAGGGCAGGGAAAAAGGCGGCTATCCTCATTTTCTTATTACATCAAACATCTTTGAAAGATCTCATTAAAAATGACGATAAATATTCGTTGATGGACGTTCAAGGTGTGAGAACCTCTCTCGACATTTTTGCCCAGAATAAGATCACTTCCGCCATCATAAATGAACAAGCCGCGTCTTGTCCTTAAAAAAGAAATTTTCGAAAAGGCTTCCTGCAATTATTTTTAAGCGTAATCCGATTTTTTCTAAACATATTTTCTAAAGAAGGCAATACAGCTACGAAAGCAAGCGGTTGTGAACAGACCAAGCGTCAGCCAGGTTCCACGGCTAATGGAAAACGGGAAGTCCTTTGCGGCGATACTACAACTCGATAATTTTTTTATTGAATCTCTTCCCCTACCCTAATTGCATCAATTTTTAATTTAGGAAGAGAAAGCCATTCTCGCCATCCAATGATTGGCAGGGGCTGAAATCAATTTGTTCTTGCATGAAAGTCTCAACTCCTCTTTTTGCATCTAAAATTAAAGGATAATGGAGATAAAACCCACTAGATAGATGTTCGATTATGCTGAAAGGAACGGAGAAAAAACTGATAGGCCATACACGAATATTCTACTCACAAAAAATAAGAACAGCCAGAATAAAACACGAAAACCTGCGCATCCCAGTTGCCCTTTCTAGTTGAGTAAAAAATATACCGTGTTTCTTCAAATATCGAGAGAAAAAAACCGAATAACCGTAGAAAAGTATACATCAGAATGTCTAATTCATAATTTATCGACTACCACATTCAACCGACTCGCCCAAATTCGAGAGGAGATCATCAAAAACTAATACTGTGAGAACAAAGTCATCGTGGGATCTGTTGAAGCTTAGCCTACGATTTTTTCCGAATTCTGCACGCCCCTCTCTTTTGAGCTATTTTTTTTCTCTAAAATGGATTTTACTTCTAAAAACACTTCTTCTTCTGAGAAAATTTCCTTCTGAATCAGCAAAGAAATCAGTGCTTCAAGTACCTCCGCTTGATGGTTTTCTGGTTCAATCTTTTTGACTGAATACAAGCCTTTCTTTTTTATATCTCCAAGCTCTGAAGCGGGTCGTAGCTTTGATCCAAATCGCGCAATTAATATAATCAAAGCAATCACGCTTAAAAAAATAAACAATATACCCATAAGTCAAAAATCTCTTTAAAATTAGATCGTTAAAATATCTTCCATCAACTGAAACTTGAATTGTTTTTTTGCACTCTTTCCAGGTACAAATATCTCTAAATGATCAGAGCTGTTGATAATAAGATTGCCTTCATCTTTTAGGCCTTCCACATAATTTTTCTTAAGACCAACAAATCGTATTTTTTTGTATAGGACTGAAAGATTATGGGAATTTTGTAATTTCTCCCCTAGAGATTCACGGGTTAAATTCGTAATGGCATTTCCAAAATGGTCAAAGTAAACGATTTTTCCAAGCACTTCACTTTCTTTTTGACGGCAAAAAAGATCATTAAGCTGATGTGCATCACTCATTTTTTCTCCGATATCTTCGGGGAAAATTCCTTTCGCCAATGCGCTAGCAATCGGCGCGAAATGATCTCTCTCCGCAAAAGTCGGACTTATCTTAAATTTTAAATTAGAGGAATCTAAGACCTCAAAGGCCTGACTCCCCGCTTCATTTAAAAGATAAGTCAGAACCCCGTTGTCCGGTGCGACGATGGTCTGTCCTTTGTGTTTCACAATCATTTTCTTTCGCGATGTCCCAACCCCGGGGTCAATGACAACTAGGTGAATCGTCCCCACAGGAAAATAAGCGACAACTTCCTTAATCACAAAAGCAGCGCTGATGATATCGTGCCTCGAAAGATTGTGGGTCACATCAATGAGTCTGGCTGAAGGAAGCTCTTGTAGCAAAACGCCTTTTAGTACAGCGACAAAATAATCATTTAAACCAAAATCAGTGGTCAGGGTGACAATGGGAGTTTTTGTGGCGTCTTCAACAACCATCTAAAGATTAATTCTCGAAAAAGATATCGAGTATTTCGTACTTAATGCGCTTCGCAGGGGTTTTTATCTCGACAGAATCGCCCACTTCTTTCGTAATCAAGGCTTTTGCGACAGGAGAATGGACGGATATTGTCCCATTTTTCAAATCTGCTTCGTCCACACCGACAATTCGGTATTTTTTTGATTCATCTGTGTCAATATCAAGTAGCTCAACCGTCGCCCCGAAAACCACTTTGTCTGCCGAAAGGTTTGTGGTGTCAATCACATTGGCTTCGGCTATTTTACCGCCAATTTCCTGAATGCGACCCTCTATAAAACCTTGTCGCTCTTTTGCCGCGCTGTAGTCTGCATTTTCTGAAAGATCGCCATGTGCGCGCGCTGTTGCAATATCCGCAATATTTTTGGGTCGCTCCACCTTTTTAAGGTGCTGGAGTTCTGCTTGCAGCTGTTCGTAGCCATTTTTTGTCATGGGTATTTTCAACATTTCCTCCTAATAAGCATGGTAGGCTTGTAAGGGTTTCACTTTAAGATCTTCTTTTAGCAAGGATTCAATGCCACGAACGGCCGCCCGGGCCCCGGCAATTGTCGTAAAATAAGGGATGCTATCTTGAAGCACCATTTGTCTAATTTCATAAGAATCCGTTTGAGACATTTTATCGCCAACGGTGTTGATCACGAGCTGGATCTCTTTGTTTTTTAAAGTATCAACAATGTTGGGACGGCCTTCCTGTACTTTTTTAACGGAGTCCACGCTAAGCCCAAGCTGCTGTAAATATTCAGCTGTTCCTGAAGTTGCCAGTAACTTGAAACCGATTTCATGTAGCCGATTGGCAATGGGCGAAAGCATAACCTTGTCTTGATCTTTTACACTTAAAAATACGGTTCCAGAGGTGGGCAAAGCATTTTCAGCAGCAATTTCTGCCTTGGCAAAAGCTCCGCCAAAATTAGAATCGATTCCCATCACCTCCCCTGTCGATTTCATTTCAGGCCCTAAAATTGAGTCCATTTTAAAACGTTTAAAAGGGAAGACCGCCTCTTTGACTGCCACATGATGGAGCGGTTTCTCTGAAATACCTTGTTCTTTCAGTGTGATACCCAACACGGCCTTCATTGCGATTTTTGCTAAAGGTTGGCCGATGGTTTTACTCACGAAAGGCACTGTTCTTGAGCCTCTCGGATTGACTTCTATAATATAAACGGCTTTATTTTTGACAGCAAATTGGATATTCATCAAGCCAATCACATGGAGTTCTTTCGCTAAAGCAATGGTTTGCTTCCTTATGGATTTCAAGGCTGATTCGCTGAGGGAAAATGGGGGCAAGGCACAGGCAGAATCACCTGAATGCACCCCCGCTTCTTCAATATGTTCCATAATGCCTGCCACAAAAACATCGGTGCCATCAGAAATAGCGTCCACATCAATCTCAATCGCATCCTGGATATACTCATCAATTAAGATAGGATGATCCGGGGATGCATTCATGGCATATTCCATATAGGTTTTAAGGCTGGCGCGGTCGTATATAATTTCCATCGCCCGCCCACCCAAGACATAGGATGGACGTACCATGACAGGATAGGAAATGGCCTCTGCAATCCGCTCTGCCTCAAGAACAGAATTTGCGAGACCATTTTCAGGTTGTGTCAAACCGAGCTTATCAATCAAGGCTTTGAAACGCTCGCGGTCTTCTGCCCGGTCAATTGCGTCTGAAGAGGTTCCCAATATTTTGATCCCTTGTTTTGTCAAAACTTCGGCCAATTTCAGGGGTGTTTGCCCACCAAATTGCACGACAACGCCGAGTGGCTTCTCCAAGTCCAGAATGTGCGTGACATCTTCCAAGGTCAAGGGTTCAAAATAAAGTCGATCCGAGGTATCGTAATCGGTACTGACCGTCTCGGGATTACAGTTGATCATAATACTTTCATACCCCGCTTCTTTTGAGGCCAGTGCCGCATGGACACAACAATAGTCAAACTCGATTCCCTGCCCGATCCGATTGGGGCCGCTCCCTAAGATCACCACCTTCTTAATATCTGTGGGATTCGCTTCGCATTCGCTTTCATAGGTCGAATAAAGATAGGGTGTCAAGGCTTCAAACTCTGCACCGCAAGTATCCACCCGTTTATAAACAGGCAAAATCCCCTCTTTCTTTCGCCATGCAGTCACTTCTTTTTCTTTTTTCTGTATCAATTTTCCAATTTGTCGGTCTGAAAAACCGGATCTTTTTGCAACTCGGAGCAGTGCGACATTACCCTCCCCTTCTAATTTAAGTTGAGATTCCACTTCAAGGATTTCTTTAAGTTGATTGAGAAACCACCGGTCGATTCGGGTAATTTGAAAGATTTCATCCATTGAAACATCGAGCCGCATGGCGTCCAGCACTTGAGAAATTTGATTAAAGGTCGGACGTGCAAGCCGCTTCTTGAGTTCAGCGAGGTCTTCTCTGGTGTATTGGGATTCCATCCCATGTCGATTGACATCCAGTGAACGATAGGCTTTTAAAAATGCTTCTTTAAAATTACGTCCGATCGCCATGACTTCCCCCACAGACTTCATTTGAAGCGAAAGGGTCCGATCCATGTGTGGGAATTTTTCAAAAGCAAAGCGGGGGACCTTCACCACGACATAATCGAGTGTCGGCTCAAAAGAAGCCGGGGTCACTGAAGTAATATCATTTTGTATTTCATCAAGCGTCATTCCCACAGAAAGTTTGGCCGCAATTTTTGCAATGGGAAAACCCGTGGCTTTTGAGGCCAATGCCGAACTACGAGAGACCCGCGGATTCATTTCGATGACACGCATATCTCCATTTTGGGGATTCAAAGAAAATTGAATATTGGATCCCCCTGTGTCCACTCCGACACCGCGAATAATTTTAATCGCGGCATCCCGCATAATCTGATACTCTTTATCAGTCAAAGTTTGAATCGGGGCGACTGTGATGGAATCCCCGGTGTGTACCCCCATCGGATCAAGATTTTCAATCGAACAGACGACGACCACATTGTCATTTTTGTCTCGCATCAGCTCCAGTTCAAATTCTTTCCATCCGATCACCGACTGCTCGATTAAAGCCTCATGAATTGGAGAACTTGCCAATGCGGATTGCACACCTTTTTTAAATTCTTCGATATTGTAAGCAATGCTGCCGCCTGTGCCTCCGAGAGTGAAGGAAGGACGTATGATCGCTGGAAAACCTATTTTCTCAAGAGTTACAGTGGCTTCATCAATATTTGTTGCAGTCTCACTTTCAGTATAAAGTAAGCCTGCTTCTTCAATTACACGCTTAAAAGATTCTCTGTCTTCTGCCCGTTTGATCGACTCATAATTGGCCCCGATCAGTTCCACGCCAAATTCTTCCAGTATGCCCGCATCGGCAAGCTTGAGTGCGATGTTCAATGCAGTTTGTCCTCCCATAGTCGGGAGGATGGCATCAGGATCTTCCCGTTTAATCACCTCTCTTAAAAATTCGACGGTAATCGGTTCGATATAGGTTCGGTTTGCCACATCAGGATCGGTCATAATCGTCGCAGGGTTACTATTGACCAAAATAACCTGATAGCCTTCATCCCGCAATGCCTTGCAGGCCTGTGTGCCTGAGTAGTCAAATTCACAGGCTTGTCCGATGACAATTGGACCCGGACCGATAATAAGAATTTTTTTGATGTCCGTTCTTTTCGGCATTTTTATGGCATCCAAAGATAAAGAAACTGTGCGGAGCCGCCTTGAAGCAAGTGTTTTGGATCAATCCCCCAAACAGAGAAAGGGCGTTCCGGTTTCACAAACATCTCAGAATAGATATTATTTTTAATGCCTCCGGAGCGGCTGTATACGACGACTTTTGCTTCTTTGATTCCGGCTTCCGACTGGGTCAGCTCAATGACCTCTTCAAGGTAGCCAATTTGATCGACAAGACCCACTTCAAGCGCTTCAGAGGATGTATAAATCCTTCCATCCGCCAATGTTTCAATTTGATCCGCAGTCAAATTTTTCCTTCCTGTTTTGATCACACTCAAAAATCGCTGATACATATCGTCAATCACGCCTTGAAGCACCGCGCGGGATTCAGTGGAGAGTGCTTTCACCGGAGAACCCATATCTTTTAATGGCCCGGATTTAATCGATTCTGCCGATATGCCGACCTTTTCCATCAAACCTTCGAGATTCATGTGCATCATAATCACACCAATGCTACCGGTGACAGAAGTTGGATGCACAACAAGCTTATCGGCCGCCATAGCAATGTAGTATGCTCCGGATGCACCGACATCCATAATCGAGGCGATCACCTTTTTGCCCGTCTTTTTTTTGAATTGCATCACTTCATGATAAATCAAGTCAGAGGCTGTAATGGTTCCGCCGGGGCTGTTAATGCGCAAGAGTACGGCCTTGACATTCTCATCTTTTTCCGCGACGGTCAGTTCTTCTTTAATGCGGGATACCATGTCCGGACTTTGAATCAATCCTTGCGGTTTTTCTTTTGAGATAAAACCAGAAATATCGATCAAGGCAATCTTATGAATCCCTTCTCCACTCAGCACCATTTCTTTCAGCGGTCCCGGTTTGGGTAAAAGAGAAATGTTGTAAATGCAGCCGGAGGATAATCCCGATAATAGAAATACCAATAGGAGAAACAAAACCTGATGTGTTTTCTTAATCATACTGTCTCCCTTATTTTGAAAAAGAATCGACAAAATCTTTAAAGAAAAACGCGGCATCATGCGGCCCCGGCGCGGCTTCAGGATGATATTGAACTGAGGAAGCAGGCAGGGAGCGATGACGCAAGCCTTCGACGGATCGATCATTGAGATTAATGTGTGTCACCTCGACTTCATCTTCAATCTCAGAAAGATCAATGGCAAAGCCGTGATTTTGAGCCGTGATTTGTACGCGGCCTGTTAACAGCTCCTTCACAGGCTGGTTGCCGCCGTGATGACCGAATTTCATTTTGCTGCACTTTGCCCCCAAGGCCAGTCCCAATAGTTGATGACCGAGACAGATCCCAAAAATTGGTTTTTTTCCGAGCAGCGTCTTAATATTTTTGACGGCATAAGGTAGACCTTCAGGATCTCCCGGCCCGTTGGATAAAAGGATCCCGTCGATATCCATTGCCAAAACTGTTTCGGCTGTGGTATTGGCAGGCACGACGGTCACACGACAATTTAAAGCATTGAGCCTATTTAAAATATTCCATTTCACCCCGAAATCATAAACAGCCACGTGAAATTGGGTTGCCGCCTCCCCGCCCTGCCCGACTTCTAATTTTTTGCCATTCTCCCAAACATAGGGTTCAGTGCATGTGACTTGAGAAACCAGATCTTGCCCCACCAATGATGGCACCGCTTTCAGTTTTTGAAGAAGCGCATCGATATCATCTGACTTTGTCGAAAGAATGCCCTGCATGGCACCCCGCTCTCTAATTTTCTTGGTCAGGGCACGTGTATCAATTTGATCAATTGCGACAATGCCACGGCGTTTTAAAAGCAAATCGAGGGCTTCGTCTGAACGCCAGTTGCTAGAGAAGCCGGTATATTCTTTGACGATAAAACCTTCCAGCCAAAGCTTCTCAGATTCAAAATCTTCTGAGTTGACGCCGTAGTTTCCAATGAGGGGATAGGTCATGGTGATCAGCTGGCCTTTGTATGAGGGATCAGACAAAATTTCTTGGTAACCCGTCATGCTGGTATTAAATACAATCTCACCGACTGATTCGCCTTCAGCACCGAAAGATCTGCCTCGAAATACGGTGCCGTCTTCTAATAATAGTATGGCTTGATTTGTCATATTTTAATTTTTAATCAACTTGCCACCCACAATGACCGCAGTGGCACGTCCTTTTAAAGTCCATCCTATAAAGGGTGAGTTTTTACTCAAGGACTTAAAGTCTTGCTCTTTCACCAGCCATTCCGCTTCTGGATCGATGATGGTAATGTCTGCAATGCCACCGATGCCCAAGTGTCCAATCTTTTTCCCAAGAATTCTTGCTGGTTCAGACGTCAGTTTTTGAATCACTTCCGGTAAACTCAAGATCCCTTTTTCGACCAAAGCCAGTGAAAGGGGTAAAGCCGTTTCAAGCCCGATAATGCCGAAGGGTGAGCAATCCAAGGCTTGTTCTTTTTCATCGGCCGCATGCGGGGCATGATCCGTTGCAATGAGGTCAATCGTGCCATCGGCCAAACCCGCGCGGACTTCGGCCTGATCCAACTCTTGGGCCAACGGCGGTTTCATTTTTGCGTTGGCGCTGTAACAACCCACGGCTTCATCTGTCAGCGTAAAATAATGGGGGCAGGTTTCGGCGGTTACGGTGATGCCGCGCCGTTTTGCTTCTCGAATCAAGTGCACAGAGCTTGCCGTACTGATATGTGCGAGATGCACACGGGCCCCCGTCAACTCGGCCAGGGCGATATCCCGAGCCACCATCACCGTTTCAGATGAAGCGGGAATCCCCTTCAAGCCCAGTCGGGTTGAGACCTCACCTTCGAAAATGACCCCGTTATTCGTCAGATTTAAATCTTCGCAGTGGTCGATGACAGGAATGTCAAATATTTTTGCATAAGACATGGCTTGTCGCATAACCTGGCTGTTCATCACGGGAAGACCATCATCGGATACAGCGACACAACCCGCCGAGACCAACTCCCCCATTTCCGCCAGCTCTTTGCCCTTTTGTCCTTTTGTGATCGCCCCAATGGGTAAGATGCGCACCTTTCCTTCACTTGCCGTTTTTTCGAGGATAAACTCGGTCACCGATTGATTATCATTCACAGGATTCGTATTCGGCATACAACAGATGGTCGTAAATCCGCCTGCAGCGGCGGCGGCAGTCGCGGATGCAACCGTTTCCTTATATTCGAAACCCGGCTCACGCACATGGCAATGGAGATCAATCAGTCCAGGGCTCACAATTTTCCCGACGGCATCAATTTCTAAACAAGCGGCATTCGGTAAGGGGATAGATGAGGCGATTTCTAGAATGACACCATTTTCGACCAGCAAGTCTCCAATCTCGTCTCTGCCCTGTGCAGGGTCAATAATGCGGCCGCCTTTAATTAATATTGATGCTGCGTGTTCAGTCATTCTTTCCCCCTGAAAGTAAAAAAAGGAGCGCCATGCGAACGGCGATTCCATTTGAAACCTGTTTTAGAATGACAGAAGAAAGGCCATCTGCCACCTCGGAGGTCACCTCCACACCGCGATTAATCGGGCCCGGGTGCATGACCAAGGCATCTTCTTTGGCTAAGGACAAACGCCGTCGATCCAGACCGTACAATTTTGCATATTCTCTGAGTGTCGGGAAATAAGCGGTGTTCTGTCGTTCTAATTGTAATCTCAGTAAGATGACCACATCAGCGTCGTGCAAGGCTTCATCCAAGTGGTAATGAACCGTGACGCCCCAAAGCTCGATGCCGATTGGAATTAAAGTGGGCGGAGCCACCAAGTGAATATCTGCGCCATATTTCAACAGCCCATGAATATCCGAATGTGCCACACGGCCGTGCAGGATATCGCCCACAATCACGACTTTCAAGCCTTCGAGTGTGCCTTTGGCTTCTTTAATGGTCAACAAATCCAAGAGCCCTTGGCTCGGATGCGCATGTGCCCCGTCACCGGCATTAATCACAGCACTTTGGAGGGATTTCGCTAAAAACTGTGGCACCCCGGATGAGGCATGTCGCACAATGATAAAGTCAGAATGCATCGCTTCAATATTTCGTGCCGTATCAAGCAGGCTTTCCCCTTTTACCGTGCTGCTTCCAGTTGATGAAATATTGATCACGTCAGCGGAAAGGCGTTTTCCGGCCAATTCAAAAGACGTGCGTGTCCGCGTGCTCGGTTCGAAAAAGAGGTTAATAACTGTTTTTCCTCGAAGGGCAGGTACTTTTTTGATCTCGCGGGTGGAAACCTCCTTAAAGGAATCCGCAGTTTGCAGAATCAAATCAATCTCTTCCCGATCCAAGTCGGAAAGTGAAAGAATATCTTTCCGTTTAAGTTCCACAGTACAACCTAAGTTTAAATTTGGTCTTAATTTTTCTGTCCTCGATTGAGCAGAACACGATCTTCTTCACCCACTTCTTCAAGGAGCACTTCCACTTTTTCGTGAAATGCGGTCGGAAGGTTTTTGCCCACATAGTCGGCCCGGATGGGAAGTTCCCGATGACCGCGATCCACTAAGACCGCCAACTGAATTTCTTTCGGACGACCCAAATCAATGAGGGAATCCATCGCCGCCCGAATTGTGCGTCCCGTAAAAAGGACATCGTCCACGAGGACCACTTTTTTATCGTTCATATCCACTGGGATGTCTGTTTTTTTTAGGGTCGGGTATTCCTTCCGCGCCGCTAAATCATCTCGATACAAGGTAATATCCAGTGTGCCGGTCGGCGGTGTTGTCCCTTCAATTTTTCCAATGAAGTGCGCAATCCGTTTTGCGAGGTGGACCCCACCTGTTTGGATGCCCACCAATATGATCTCTTTCGCGCCTTCGTTTCGCTCAAGAATTTCATGCGCAATACGCGTGAGTACGCGCAGAATTTCATGCGAATTTAAAATAACCGTTCCCATAATTCCGGCAATAATCCTACAATAAAAGTGCAGTAAATAAGGGGTTTATTTCAAAAAAAAACCTTCTCCCGGGGTAAAATGCCGAAGAAGGTTTAGACTTTGTGCAATGCCACACGATCTCCCCTTTCCGGCTTCACAGAACCAGTTTAAAGGAACAAAATAACAAGACATATTATTCAGTTCGATAGAAAGATGTCAAGGGATATTTGGTCGAACTCAGTCAAGTGAGGGTTTTCTCTATCCTTATGGAGATCAAGGACACAAAGATCCTAAATGATTCATTTATTATACATCCTTACTGAACCGAAAAATTAAATTCATCTGTCGGAGACTGATCTAAGAGTGAAGCAAAGGCCGTATAAGTTCCAGTGCTTAGATTCGTTTCATCTGAGAGCACTTGATCCCAGGTTCCTGTAACAGTAATGGTAGATTGTGCCGCAACCACTAATGTTGTTGCGGCTTGAATAAATGCTTGATCATCCGACCAGCGCCATAATACCGTGGGATCTGATGATAATGTGATATAAAAATCGACTTGTTTCCCGGTGCTAAAATCTAAAGTTTTTGCTTCAGTGCTATCGTTCGTCACTGTTAGAAAAAACTCAATCGTATCGCCTTGTGCAAAAGTACTGGATTCCGCTTTCAAGCGGTCTCTAAGAATCAAAGTGACTTTCAAGGGAGTGTTATCAATTTTATCTTCTTCGATATCACCACAACCCGAAATGAAAATAAAAAGAAATACTATTGGAATTATTTTATGCATAATCATTTAAGTAGATTATAAAATTCCCCATATCCGTCAGAACAAAGCTCGAAATACGATTTTTGACGCCTGAGCACAGTTTCCTTTTAGGAATCATTTATTATAATAATTCTTTTTCGTAGCGCTTGTTTTCTATCTGATCTCGAGAGCCAAATCATTAGGTGGCCAGATTGAGACATTTCTTCGAGATTCATTACTTTACCTTGGCGCTCTTGAGGAATAAGGCCATTCCATTCGTCCCCAGGAGTAAGAACCCGAGGAAGCGGAAACCTATCACTCGGATTAGGAAATGTAGCAGCTTTATCGGCTTGGTTCCGAAGTCGCTTATACCAATTGGTATAGTATTCCATCCCAACACCTTTAATCGTCGTTGGACGATCCCCAATATTCGTCACGACTACCGATACCCATGTCTTCCCTTCACGCGATGGATCTCCAAGTACCAGCATGTTCGGCGACAACACCATAAGCAATCGTGGGCCCTGTATTTTCCACTTATACATGTCCCATATCAGAACAACCGACGCAATAATTGCACCCCACCATGCAGCAATTTCTGTAGAAGTCATATTATTCAGTATTGCCATCCTTGATTTCCGACAACCAAGAAAATTTGCTGGGCCACGACTCAACTTAGAAACAAGCAAGGTATTATGTGGTCAGGTTGAAGGATGGATTCGCTTCACGATTACCTAATATGAAAACATTTCTTGTAAAAGTGCACATATCTCAATTTGTGTCGGTTTACTGATTGACCCCAATTTTTTCACTAGTCTTGTTTTATCTACGGACCGAATTTGATCAAGGAGTATCTTTCCTTGTTTTTTTTGAAATTGACACTTTATTCTGCAAGGATAATCAAAGCCCTTCGTTGTCATTGGAGCGACTAATATGGTTGACAATGAAGCCAATTCATCAGGAGATACGACAACACAAGGCCGCGTTTTTTTTATTTCTCTCCCCCTGCTAGGATCAAGTTGGACAAGCCACACTTGAAAGCGGCTAATGAAGGGTTTTACCATTGCCACTCATCATCGGATACGAGAGGAGCGTCCAACCATTCACCGTCAATCGGTTCAAGCCCACGCGTTGACTGAGAAATTTGAATCGCTTCAGCCCAACCCTCTCTAGGGTTCTCTGATGGCGAAATCATTAGCCCCCCTTTAACCAGTCTAAATTTGAGCTCTTTTCCTTCAAGCTGCGCTTCCTCAATGAGCGCTTTGGGGATTCTTACGCCTTTAGAATTTCCGATTCTTACAATCTGGGCCATAAACATCACCTTTTGATTTTAATCCAGGAGCAGTAATTATAATGTAATTACTGCTCTACATCCAGAAAATATTTCAGAAGAGAACATAGTCGACACGATCCAATTACCACATCAACCTACCCGCCATTCGCCCGTTCCCGATACCGCAACTTCGCCGCAATAAACTCCCGATTTGAAAACTTTAAACTGTCGGAAATCGTACGAGTGGCCTCATGCTCTACATGCGACAAATCATCATCCGCGCCCGCCACATCAAACATACAATCCAGCAATTGTTCCCGTTGGGCTTTGCTGCTGTGATTATAAAACCGGCGCGCCATACTAAAAGCATCCAAACCTTTTGCGGCAGCATCTTCTACAACAGAGGTAATAATCGCAAGCCCCTCTTCATCAAAACCCGCCATATCTTTTAAACTTTTTTTCAACACCTGAAGTTCCACCTCGGAAACACCATCCTGGGCAGCAGCCACAAAACCCAGTAGACCCGCAAAAAGGGAGGCATAGGCCAGGGCCTCGGGATCAGCCTCCAAACTCAGTTTATCCCGTTCGAGTTTTCGGCGTACTTTAAACAGAATACGGTTGTTGAGGAAATCATCGATTTCCTCGGCGCGTTTTGAAACAGCCGCCGGTTTCATCAGAGTGTTTCGGAAAAGGCCACGAAGCCCACCGATGAGGGAGGAAGCAGGGCCACTGTTTCGAAACATCTCGGTGCACTGCTTTAAAAATGCTTCCTCCTCTGGAGAATTTCTGCCATCCGCCGAAATCATTTTCTCCATCGAGGCGATCACCGCCTCCCGCTCCTTTGATCCCCCCATGAGCTTCACAAAATCTTGAATCAAGACCTCTGCTTCTTCCGGTGGGATGGGGTCTTCTAAATAGACTTCGATTTTGGCCCAGTCTTCACCGCTCAGGTCGAGCTTGAAAAAGAAATCTTTCAGAAAATTCAATTCGTGCGTGTTGATTTCGCCATCCGCCCAAGCCAATGCAATGAGCAGACGGATGAGAGAAAATTGCTTTTCGGTGGGAAGTGGATCGGGCATGGCAACTCCTTTATTTAAAATGGATGGGATGAAAGGATAACGGGCAGTTTGCCGAGAGTCAAGGGACTTGAAATCCTTCCTTGACCTTCTTTGTTAAAGTGGGGTAAAAGAAAAAAAATTAAAAGACGGTTTTTTCTTGGTAAGTGCCAAAGACGTTTTTGAAAATAGCTGTGATTTCACCGACCGTGGCATTGGCCCGAACGGCTTCAAGCACCAAGGGCATGAGGTAGGCTTGTGCTTTTGCGCCCTTGCTTAAGCGAGCCAAGGCACGTTTTAGTTTTTTTGCATCCCGATTCTTTTTGAATTTTTTGAGACGACGGATCTGACTTCGTTCGACGGATTCGGAGACTTTGAGGGTCTCAAGTGCTTTGTCTTCTTTTTCAATATAATCATTCACCCCGACAATAATCCGCTCTTTCCGATCAATTTCCTGTTGATAGCACACGGCAGCACGGTGAATTTCGGATTGCGGGAAGCTTTTTTCAATGGCAGAGACCATGCCGCCCATCGTATCCAAACGCTTAAAATATTTCTTTACCCCGGCTTCCATCAAATCCGTCATCGACTCGACATAATAGGAACCGCCGAGCGGATCAACGGTATTGGTCACCCCACTCTCATGCGCAATCACCTGCTGCGTACGCAAGGCGATCGAGACGGCGTCCTCCGAAGGTAGAGCCAAGGTTTCATCCATCGAATTAGTATGCAGGGACTGTGTGCCACCCAATACGGCTGCCAAAGCCTGAAGTGTGACGCGGGTAATATTGTTGTAGGGCTGTTGCGCGGTGAGAGAACATCCTGCTGTTTGTGTGTGAAAGCGCATGAGCAGGGACTTTGGATTTTTAGGATGAAAGCGTTTTTTCATCTCCGTTGCCCAAATGCGCCGGGCCGCGCGATACTTTGCAATCTCTTCAAAAAAATCGTTGTGTGCGTTAAAGAAAAAGGAAAGTCGCGGCGCAAAATCATCCACATTTAATCCAGACTGGATCGCATTTTCGACATAAGTCAGACCATCGTAGAGCGTAAAGGCCAATTCTTGAATGGCCGTCGATCCCGCTTCCCGAATATGGTAGCCGCTAATGCTGATGGGGTGGAAAAGCGGTGCTTCTTCAACACAGAAACGAACCGTGTCATTAATGAGCGAAAGAGACGGCGCCGGAGGAACAATCCATTCTTTTTGCGCGATGTACTCTTTTAAAATATCATTTTGTAGCGTGCCTCTCAGGGCCTTGAACTGGATCCCCTGTCGTTCGGCCACAGACAAGTACATCGCGAATAAGACAATCGCCGGCCCGTTGATGGTCATCGAGGTACTGACTTGATCAAGCGGAATCTTGTCGAAAAGCCCTGCCATATCTTCAACGGAGTCGATGGCCACGCCGCATTTTCCGACCTCTCCTAAAGATTTAGGGTCATCAGAATCATAGCCCATGAGGGTGGGCATATCGAAGGCGACGGAGAGACCTGTTTGCCCGTTTTTCAGCAGGTAATGAAAGCGTGTGTTGGTGTCCTTCGCAGAACCAAAACCGGAAAATTGCCGCATCGTCCAAAGTTGGCCCCGATACATTGAGGGATAAACCCCACGAGTATAGGGATATTTTCCGGGCTTGCCGAGCAAGCGTTTTGAGGGTTCGGAATAAAGGAGATCGATCTCAGTCCCGGAGAGATTGGTAAAACTATTTTTGGATCCTGATCGCTTTTTTCCCATAATAAGGACTCTCTAGGATTTAAGTAAATCTCTTGCAATAACCAAGCGCTGGATTTCAGAGGTCCCTTCGTAAAGGGTGGTCACACGCGCATCACGATAATAGCGTTCGACGGGAAATTCCTTCATGTAGCCGTAACCCCCGAAGATTTGAATCGCCTTGTAGGCTGTGCGATTGGCCATTTCAGAGGCATAAAGCTTCGCCTGAGAGGCCGCGATGGAAGCGGGCTCTCCCTCATCCCGCAGAGATGCCGCCCGAAAAGTGAGGAGCCGCGCGGCATCCAGCTCTGTTTTCATATCTGCCAGCATCCATTGAATGGCCTGAAAATTGGAAATCGCCTGGCCAAACTGCTGTCGCGCTTTGGCATAATTGATGGAGGCTTCAAGACAAGCTTGCGCAATGCCGAGGGACTGAGAGGCGATGCCGATACGACCGCCATCAAGTGTGGCGAGCGCGATTTTAAATCCTTTGTTCAGCTCACCAAGTAGATTTTCTTTGGGCACACGGCAATCTTGAAAAACCAATTCCGCCGTATCAGAACCATGCAAGCCCAATTTTTCTTCCACCTTTTCGACAACAAAACCCGGCGTCGCTGTTTCAAGGATAAAGGCAGAAATCCCTTTTTTCCCCAGGCTTGGATCTGTCACAGCATACACAATGGCAATATCGGCATGACTCCCATTCGTGATAAAACGCTTCGTACCATTTAAAACATAGTCATCGCCCTCTAAGCTTGCGCGGGTCGTCATGGCACCCGGATCAGAACCGGCTTCGGGTTCAGTTAAAGCATAACAACCCAATTGCTTCCCTTGTGCCAGCGGTTTGAGATATTTTTCCTTTTGTGCGGTATTCCCATGACGATGGATGGGGTCACAGACCAGCGAATTGTTCACCGTCATGATGACGCCTAAAGACGCCCAGGCTTTTGAAATTTCTTCCATCGCCAGCACATAAGTCACCATGTCCATCCCAGAACCGCCCTCTTCCATCGGGATGAAAGCCCCCATCAAACCCATTTCACCCAGTTTTTTGACAAGGGCGACGGGAAACTCACAGGCATGATCCATTTTTGAGGCCACCGGATTCACCTCTTTTTCGGTGAACGACCGAACCATTTGAACCACCATGTCTTGTTCTTCGGAGAATTTAAAATCCATTTTTCTAACCTGAGACAGACGACTTATTCGTATTCAAAAAATCCTTTGCCAGTTTTTCGTCCCAGCATATCCGCTTCAACATATTTTCGAAGTAAGGGCGCAGGACGATATTTGCTGTCGCCAAATTCACTGTAAAGAATCTCCATCACATCTAGACAGACATCGAGCCCAATCATGTCCGCCAGGGCAAGCGGCCCCATCGGATGTCCAGCACCGAGCGTCATTGCGAGATCAATGTTTTCCGCAGATCCAACGCCTTCGGTTAAAACAAATACGGCCTCGTTGATCATGGGCATCAAGATGCGATTCACAATAAAACCAGGGTAGTCTTTGGAAACGATGGCCGTCTTCCCTAATTTTTTAATAAATTTCTGAACACGCTCAAAGGTTTCATCCGAGGTTCGCCAACCCCGCATGAGCTCAACCAAAGGCATGAGCGGGACAGGATTCATGAAGTGAATACCGATAAACTGCTCGGGGCGATCTGTACTGGAGGCCAGCCGTGTCACGGGTAACGAAGAGGTATTCGTTGCAAAAATCGTGTCTTTCCCACACAGTTCGTCCAGCCCTTCAAAAACCTCTAGCTTCATTTCTTCCTTTTCCGGAACAGCCTCAATAATGAGATCGCAAGGGCCTAAATCTTCAAATTTTGGCGTCGATTTGATATTTTTAAGGGTCTTTTCACGCACCCATTCCGTTAATATTTCTTTTTTAATCGCCTTGTTCAATCCTTCTGTAATCAGCTCTTGCGCATCCTCAAGCACATGGCCATCGAAATCATACAGGACCACACGAAAACCCGCTGTTGCGACGACTTGTGCAATCCCACGTCCCATTTGCCCTGCGCCGACAACACCCACTAAACTAAAATCCATTCGATCTCCTAATTTTTATCATTCCGCTCCACCAAGAGCGCAACAGCTTCACCGCCACCGATACAAAGCGAGGCAATCCCCCGACTTAAATGCTGATCTTCTAAGAGATGTACCAGTGTTGTCAAGATACGGCTTCCACTGGCTCCTATCGGGTGCCCCAAAGCAATCGCGCCACCACGGACATTAATCTTTTCTGAAGTAAGCTCCAATTCCTTCATCACAGAGATAGACGATGCCGCAAACGCCTCATTGATTTCAAATAAATCAATGTCGGAAAGTGAAAGGGCCTGTTTTTTGAGCAATGCAGAAATCGCCTCGACAGGGGCAGTCGTAAATAGAGCGGGTTCAGTTGCAGTGGAGGTATATCCAGCGATGGAGGCTAGCTGTGGGCTGTGCCATTTTTCCGCAGCCTCTTCAGACATCAACACCAAGGCTGAAGCGCCGTCACTTAAAGGAGAAGCACTGCCCGCAGTGATTCGGCCATCCGATGCAAATGCGGGCTTCAATTGACGGAAGCGATCAAAATCAACATGGCCCGGTTCTTCGTCGTCAACAAGGACTTTTTCTCCTTTACGATTCTTCACGGAGATGGGGATGATTTCTCGCTTGAACTCACCCTGTTTTTGAGCCGTCTGCGCCCGATTGTAACTCTCGAGGGCAAAATCGTCCATAGCCTCCCGTGACAATTGATATTTTTGTGCACACTGTTCAGCTGCAGTCCCCATGTGAAAATTATTATAAACATCCCAAAGACCGTCATGAATCAAACTATCGATCAATTTTCCATGACCCAGGCGATAGCCATCTCTCGCACGATCAAGCAAGTAGGGCGCGTGACTCATGCTCTCCATGCCTCCTGCTACAACAATTTCTGCATCGCCTAGAGCAATAGCCTGCGCCCCCATCATCACGGCTTTCAAACCCGAACCGCAGACTTTATTAATCGTCGTGCAAGGCACTCGATTGGGCAAACCGCCGCCAATGGCAGCTTGACGCGCCGGTGCTTGGCCCAAGCCTGCGGATAAAACATTTCCCATAAACACTTCATCAATCTTCTCAGGTAAAATTCCTGCACGTGAGACGGCTTCAAGAATCACGGCGCTACCCAACTGCGTTGCTGATTGAGAAACAAGTCCACCCTGAAATCGGGCAATCGGAGTACGAACAGCACTTGCGATCACGACTTTATGCATATTTTCTAAACCCAAAGGAGGTATTTACACCTTTACATTATAACATATCGCTATGATTTTAAAGGGAAAGGGCTGAGTGTCAATTTCAAAAATACGACTAAAAAAGAAAGGTAAGATTTGCCTAACAGAATCAGATAAATCTGCTCATACATCTTGAATATCTGTATTTTCGATATATCTACGCAGTAGGAGGGAACTAGAGTTTAAGGAGGAGAAAATGAAATGCCAACGTTGTAGAGGACTCTGCATTGTAGATGACGTCGAAGAGAATGGACGATCCATTTCCGTTGAACGGTGTATCAATTGCGGGAATATCAGCTTCCAGGCAGGCATTGGGATTAAAATTCGCAGCAAGACCTCAAAAAAGAATAAAAAGGCTGTTGGCTCCCAAGTGATTACACCGATCCTCAAAAAACGGCGCATGATGAAAAAAATGTGTGCGTAAAGCCTGTAATTTTTACAACGATTCCGCAATAAAAACGGAGAAAGAAACTCGATTGAGCTAGCGCCTTAATCGAGGTAGGCATCCATTTCCTTTTTATCAAAAGCAACGATATGCGTCATTTGTATCTGGAGATCTACCTTCAAGCCATTCGGGTAAACTGCAACAGAATGCTGGCTACTATGCACAATCTGTCCTGATGAAAGCCGCACACGATAATGGTTTTCCGATCCCCTGAATTGGCGATCAAGAATGATGGCTTCTCCTTCTTCCTCGGGTCTCAGATCAATATCGTCAGGGCGAATCATCACCATCACCTCATCTCCCTCTGTGAACTGAGTCTTATTTTCTAAGCAGCCAATCTCGGTCATCAGCTTATCACCTTGAACAACACCCGGAATAAAATCTGCCTTTCCGACAAAATCAGCAGCAAAGGGGGTTAAGGGAGTGTGATAAATATTTTCCGGTGTACCGTGTTGCTCAAGACGGCCATTGTTGAGAAGCGCAACTTTGTCGGCCATGCTAAAGGCCTCCTCATGATCATGTGTGACCAAGATGGCTGTACTTCCTGTTTCTCTCAAAATCGAAGACACATCCTCACGCATACGCACGCACATATCCGGGTCAAGAGAGCTGAAGGGTTCATCCAAAAGAATAACTGCCGGATCTGGTGCCAAAGCCCTCCCTAAGGCGACACGCTGTTGTTGTCCTCCTGAAAGCTCGTGAGGATAACGATTGCGATAGTCGGAAAGACCAACCAAAGCGAGAATGTCTGATACTTTTTTCTTCCGATCGTCATGAGACATATGAATCAAACCAAAAGAGATATTCCTTTCTACAGTTAGATGAGGAAACAAGGCATAGTCTTGAAAAACCATGCCGACCCCTCTTCTCTCTGGGGGAAGAGAAACACCGGGTTGACTCACTTCATTTTCTTTAAGAAGAATCGTTCCTTCGTCCGGGGATTCAAACCCTGCGATGAGCCGAAGTACAGTCGTTTTGCCACTGCCACTGGGACCCAAGAGTGCGAGGATTTCTCCTTTTTTGACCTTCAGGGAAATATCAAAGGCCGCAGGAGAGGTGCTCTGAGGGTAGTATTTGGACACATGGATGAGTTCAATAATCATCACAATATACCTTAAAATTTCTTTTCAGGATCTCGCATGAGGAAAAAAATAGGAAGCAGTCCTGCCAAGACGATGGCGATGGCGGGTAAGGCGGCGCGTTCCCACTCCCCTTCTGAGGTCATTTCATAAATCCGAATGGCAAGCGTATCCCATCCAAAAGGACGCGTCATGAGTGTAATCGGCATCTCTTTCATGACATCGACAAACACTAAGACGAATGCGGTTAAAACGCCCCCTTTCATCATCGGAAGATGCACACGCCGCAACATATCGACACCGCTACAGCCTAAGTTTCTCGCCGATTCATCAATATGCTGCGAAATTCGTTTTATCGCGCTTTCTGCCGGATTGTGCGCCACGGTAAGGAAACGCACCAAGTAAGCCAAGAGCATTGCCAGCAAGGTTCCTTTCAAAATAACAGGACTTTTGAAAAGAGTAATTAGCTGATTATCAAACCAAGCAAGCGGAATAAAAACACCCACAGCCAATACAGAGCCCGGCAGCGCATAACCCAAGGTTGCAAAACGAACCAGCCATCGAAGCACTGCAGTATTGTGCAAACGCTTTGCGTAAACCAAGACGAGAACGGCTGAAACAGTCAACAGGGCTGCCATAGCCGCCAGAGACAGGGAATGTCCCAAATAACCCAGATATCGCAGATCCAGATCTTCTTTTACTATCGCATAGCTCCAAATGAGCAACTGCAAAACTGGGATCAAAAAAGCAATAGAAAAAACAAGTGAAGCAAAACTCAAAGCAAGGCCTTGATGAACTGAACCCAGCTTAATGCGAATACCATGGTCAGCACCACGCACATCCGTTGTATAACGTACTCGTGCAGTCACCCTTTGTTCGATCAATAGAAGGACAAAAACAAGCAGAACAAGCAATGAGGCCAATTGGGATGCCGCAGAGATTGAAAAAAATCCAAACCATGCCTGATAGATCGCTGTCGCAAAAGTATCATAATTAAAAATAGAGACTGCTCCAAAATCAGACAAAGTTTCCATTAAAGCCAGCATGACCCCACCGACAATCCAGGGACGCGCCATTGGAAGGGCCACACGAAAAAAACCAGACCATCGACCGTGACCGAGGGATTGCGCCGCTTCCAAGGCGAGACGTCCTTGGCTTAAAAAAGCATTGCGTGCCAAAAGATACACGTAAGGGTAGAGCGTCAAGGTCATGACCAAAATCACCCCGCCAGTCGATCGGATCTCAGGGAACCAAGGTAAATGCTTTCCAAAGGCTGCGCGAAGCATTGTTTGAATGGAACCGGTAAAATCGAGGAGTCCGATGGCAACAAATGCCGTGACATAGGATGGAATCGCCATCGGAAGCATCAGCGCCCAATCAAAAAATCGACGTCCTGGAAAATCAGTCGCCGCGGTCAACCAGGCAAGCCCCACACCGATCAAGCTAGTTCCTATGGCAACGCCTAAGGTCAAGAAAAATGTATTGATGAGGACATGGGACAATGTCGTTTCTACGAGGTGCGTCCAAACTTCATCATGAACCGTGAACAAAGAGGAAAGGACAACACCCAGCGGGATACAAACAATCGCAGCGATCAAAAAAACAGCAAGGCCCCACCGATCAACAGAGCGATGAGGGCTTGCCTTTGTTATAGAAGAAAGTGGTGTCACAGAGAATTAAAACTTCACTTCAAGCTGCAAGAGAAGTTCATTGTTATCCACCTCTGCCCCGCCCGTATCTTCATCGTTGATGTAGTACTCTGTTTTGACTTTAAGCCCTTTGACGATTTCAGAGACAAGCGCGAGGGTTGTGGTTTGTCGATCCCAAGTCCTGGAATCCGTGGCTACATTTGTTAAATCTACATTATATTGTTCATAACGCAGTAAAAATTCAACGGACTGGAGTCGGTTCATGCCGAGTTTATGCTTGTATGACGGTTGCACGTACCAACCATCACGATCCATCACACCATCTTCAGCCATCATATATTGTGCAAAAAAAGAAAATTGCCTTAAAACGTAATCCAAATTCACACCATAACGTGTCTGATCGTTATTGCTTGCGCTAGTAGGTAAGGCACCGTACCCACTAATGCCGTTCAAATAAGTGATATCAAGCATCGTCAAATCTGAAGTATACCAGAAAGGCAATATGTCAACCTTGTGCCCTTCTTTGAAGCGATGATTCACCCCTAAGCCAATACCAATCTGTTTATTGGCATTGGGCTCACCATTATCGTCATCATCGGTCGTGATTTTATAAGTGCTATCCTCACCAATTTGACGGTCTTTTAAACGTCGACCATTGGTCGCAGAGAGGCGCCAATAAAGTGGGCCTGCATCTCCACCCATAAAAACACCCAAATCTTCATCCTGCCAGAATGCATGTCCTAATATCGGATAGGATTCTGTTTTTCGGCTCACATGAATAAAAGGATCTTCTTGTCCCAATGTCACCCAGGCATTCATTGGAAAACCAGAGAACTTCACCCAGGCTTCGTCCAATTTGACTGCTTTATCAGGGCCAAACTCGATATCTGCTTTAAACAAAATATCTGGAGCAACTTGTACTTTTGGGGTAATCACAATCTTATCAAGAGACATTCTGGGATTGGGATTATTTTCAGCGTCATTATTGGATTGAGAATCGACAATCTCAAGTTCCAGCTCTCCCCCAATTTCAAACTTTGAATTTCGAAGAGACAAGACGCTGTCTTTTGCCAGTGCCGTAGATCCTGTACTGAGAGCGGTCACTGAAACACCAATCGCCATAGCTAGATACAACTTGTTTCTTCCACTCGCATCAATCATAGAAAGAATAAATTGCATGTATTCTGACAATATTTTCACTGGATCAAATCCTTTCTTAGGGTTGTTGTTTACTGATCATTTTTTTCGGAGCAATTACCACAAATGCCATACAATTCAAGCTTGTGGCTAAAAATCTTAAAATTGTTTTTTTTGGCCACCTTTTCTTGCAACGCTTCAATTTCCTGATTTTCAAACTCAATAATGCGGCTGCATTGTTTACAGATGAGATGATCATGATGCTTCACGTTGTAGACCAATTCGTAGCGGGCTTGACCATCCCCAAACTGACGCTGTTCGGCCAGTCCGCTTTCACAAAAAAGGTTCAATGTGCGATAGATCGTCGCCAAACCGATTGAGGATCCGTCATTCTTCATCTTTCGATAAAGTTCCTCCGCCGTGATATGCGGCTCCGAATCCAAAAAGACCCGTAAGACCAAAGACCGCTCTTTTGTCACTTTCAGGTTATGTTTTGAGATATGGCTTTTTAGAAGTTCTTCTTCTTTCATCATCGGCTTTCTCTTCGCGTGCTTTCCAAGAACGGAAAGCAAAGGGAATTGCAACTCATTATCATAATCATCAAGAAGGATAGGCAATGAGAGAAGGTTTTTCAATTCTTTTCTCAATAAAGGACAAAACCGACAACATGTACCCACGGAGAAAAGTACAGGTGGGATGAATCATGACTTTTAAATTTTTCGCCAGATATAGTAGACTGGGATCAGCGTCAGCGGGAAATAGCCGACACACATGCCGATCCAGGCAGCCATCTGTGCGAAAGCAGCGTAGGGTGTGAGGTAGCGGATCATCCAAGGAGAGAGTAGCTCAAGCAAGGTGCTGCCAAAGGCAAGGCCGATAATCGCCCGTTTCAGACCCTGTGGAATCGGAACAACCACAAAGAGGTGCGTCAAAACCAGGAGAACCACCCCTTCGATATAGGCATGAAAATGTGTAACCTCTAATAGTTCTTGAAATTCTTTTGGGAAGGTCATTTCATCTTCTCCCTCGCCTCCGAGGTAATATTCAACGACTTTCTCATAACCCGGCCCTACCCTGCTCACCACCATCAAAACGAAGGTGAGATGCCCGATAAGGGCGAAGACCAAAAAGAGGGTATAAATGGCCCGAATTTCAACTGTGGCCTGATCAAGCCAATTCCCCCGGCGTGTAAAATTTTTCAAGACGGCTCCGCTCCTTTGTACACCACTTCAAAAAGGCCCAAAGACTTACGAACCGCGTAAGCCGCAGCACGTGATGAAAGCGTCGCCCCGCTTATGGGACGAATGTCACGGCCCAGCCGTAAAGGGTCTTCCGCTGTTTTTTGATGAAATTGTTTCATAAACCGTTGGTAACGCACCTCTGAACCCTTTGATTCTCGATATATTAACACTTCTACCCCCTTGACGGTACCTTCCGGCGCGATGCCGATTAAAAAAGTAATCGGCTGTTTTTTCCCAACGACATTCAACTTGAGAGCATAACCGGCCACCTTCTCTCCCTTCCGACCGACCCAAAAATCATAGGTCCTTTTTCGGAATCCCTTTCCAGCCATCTGCTGAGCGATTGAAAGTTGATCGTCGTTCAAGTGCACCGACTCAATCTCAAAATGACCTGCTTCGGGGATCATCCGCGCCAGAGCCTCTTTTTCCGTAGTGAAACGAATCTTTGCGGCCTCCGATCGTTCGGGTCTCATTAACCCTCCAGGCAACATCAGTCCGACAGCGATCATACCCGCGGTCTTCAGAAAACGTCTCCGGCTCAAAACAGGCTGCGCACAGGATACGGAGAACGAAGACCATCCTGCCGTCCGGTGAAACTGTAGCGCACCTTTTTTATCTTCCGAAATTAAAAATCCGGCCACGCCCGGCTCGGTCTCCAAAAGGCCTTGTCCATGATCCACTCCCAAAACGAAGGCCGCGGTCGAAAGGGCGTCGGCTGCCATTGCGGTTTTGGCAATCACACTTACACTTGCCATACCAGAAACCGGATAGCCCGTTCTCGGATCAATGAGATGGCTGTAGCGCCGTCCTTGTTCCACAAAACAACGTTCATAATCCCCCGATGTAGCCAAGGCATAATCCGAGAAATTCAAGGTTTCGATTTCTGCTGTTTCATCCCGGGGATGCTGAATGGCAACCCGCCAATGAGGCTTGCCGAATCCATAGAGTGTGCTACCACAACTGACCCATCCTCTCTGAATGCTGTATTTTTTTAAAACCGAGACGGCCCGGTCGATGGCATAGCCTTTTGCAATTCCTCCCAGGTTGAGATGAAGGCTCTCACAAGAAGATCTTACACAGCCTGATTCGAGATCAATGTTTAAATATGTATATCCAGACGATTGAAGCGTTCTCGCCACCGATAACTTTGAGGGCTGGCGCTTCACCTCACCGCCGGGGCCAAAGCCCCAAAGATCCACCAGACGGCCCGCCGCCGGATCAAAGGCCCCGCCGCTTTTTCCCGCGTAACGGACAGCCTCAGCAAGCACCTCAAGGACTTCCCGCTCTAAAAAAGTAGGGTCTTTTTTGTCAGCACGGTTGAAGCGGGCGAGCGCGGCCTCCGGCTGATAAATCGTAAAAAGGCCTTCAATCCGGGCAGCTTCTTGAAAGGCCGCTTCAATTGCTTCAGAACAGTGGTCTGCCTCTCCTGTGGCGATGATTTCAAAAGGCGCACCCATCAAAATCCGGAATCTTTTCTGCGTTTGAACCTTCATAGAATATGATTTTTTCAGGGAGAGCCCACCTTGAAAGAGACACGCATCCCTTTTTGATAATGCCCTTCGGCATGACCCTTTTCCCGGTTATTACAGAAAAGGACATAATGTCCTTCGGGAAGATCTAGGGTGATTTCCCCTAACTTTCCGGCAGGCAATCCTTCGATCTCACCCCTCACCGTGCCAATGACTTCTTCTTGCACTCTGCTCCCTGCCACCTCGAAGGCATCTGCAGAAAGCGTGGTTCGAATCACCACCATCTCATGCATGAAGCTGCCCTGATTTTCCGCATAAAAAGTCACCTTCCCCGGTTTCAAGATCGTTTCGTCAACCAGGATCTCCCATTCTCTCAGTTCCACCTGTATAATCCCGGAAGCAACCGGCTCCTGACTCCCGGCATCGGCTGGCATGAATGAAATCATCAACAACAAAAACCCTACTACCAGAAGAGGAATCCTTTGTATATTGACAACCATCGGGCAGCATCGTTTCATAAACGGTGTCATGACCCCTCCTCAGCTTCCCGGTGGCCCTCATCATAAACAAGATATAAACCCCTCCGCTTCCCTGTTCCGACATCTCTGCCGCCTTGTTTTTTTTGAGGGGAGAGACACGCTTCGTGTTCGCGCTGTTGCGCCTGCACCAACAAATCCCTCAGGGCATTGAATCCTTCCTTGGAGAAATGCAATGTCGTCTGCTGACAGCTCACGTGGTATCCACCACAACGGCAAGTATGCACTTTTCCGAAATCAGACTGTGCCAATATCACCGGAGATTTATTTTCCTGCTTTTTCATACACTCACTCCTTTTACATAAAAAATGCCTGTGCTCTCCCCACGCGCTCGCTTTCTCCCAGCTTTTTTCCAAAATGGATTGGATTCGGTTTCGGCCAATTTTTCTGCCGAAATCATGCCGAGAGACAGTTTAAAAAGCCGCGCCAATTCTTCAAATTCATAAGTAGGAAAACAAATGTTCATCTCCCCCATACGGACATAAAAAGTGCCGCAAGGGCATCGGCAAATCGTGCCATACGGCGTAGACACCAAGATCTCTTTCCTGCAAGACTTTTTAAACATAACTCCCCTCCATAAAAATCGTCCAGACAGAGGATCAGCACATGAGTCCTATGCCCGGAACCATTCGGCTTAGGGCGTGGGGTAAAAAGACCTCTAGCCGCTTTCCTGACGTGATGGCGAGTTATTTTCACCATCACGCCCTTTTTTTTGAACGCTCTTTCGTTTATTGATTTTTCTCCGAAAGGATGGGGATGAGGTGAAAGCGTTTGCAGCGCCTGCATTTCAATTCCACCCCCGTTTCACAAATACGGGCGATCAGACTCCCACAGAAGCAACGAACTTCTGTTTCATCCGATTTCAGATCCAAGGTATTGGGTACAATTTTTTTTCGCATGATCAGCGCATCCCAGTCTTTAGAACATGTAGGCGACGGCGAGATCATATTGATCCTTGTCTCCACCCGCTGCATCCTCGACGTTTTGAAAATCCACCTTAATGGCGACTTGGGGATCGGGAAAAAAAGCAAGACCATAGGTCGTGATTTCCTGATCATACTGCAAGTCTGCCGTTGTCCCAGCAGGCATGACATCCTGCGTATTCGCCTCTTCTATTCGGTAAAAAGGAACCAGATCCCATTCCGTTTGCAATAAATGACCGAGATGATAGGCCAGCTCGACATACCATCCCACCATTTCCTCCGCAATGTTTTTTGAAAAAGCGGCGTTGATCTGATTGGCATCGTCAATATCCACCTTGGCATAAAGTGCCTGAAAATCAAGTCCCGACATGCGCATACGAATATCCCCTTCCATAATGGTAACAGAAGGATCTCCGGCAATATTATTCACTTGATCCACTTTGCCATTGTAATAAGACGCACCCAGATCATATCCTGCAGCGGGCGTATATTCTAGACGGGCCACGATGGCCAGTTTTTCTCCGGTCTGGGGGTTTTTTTCTCCGCCATCTCCCTTTCCACGTCCTTTTCGCAAACCGTCTTTTGCACGAAAGCCTTCTCCCGCTAAACCGGAGACCATATAAATACGATACTGCAAACCTTCCACCGGCGAACCAAAGATGCCTGCGCCCCCTTCTTGCCAGGTTGTCGGAATAATCACCTTTTGAACCGTCGGTCGTTCAACGCTGTAAAACAGCACTGGCTCGTGATACTCATTCAATGGGCCAACCGGCATCAACATCAAGCCGGCACGGACATTAACCGCAGGATTCATCAAAAAATCGACGTAAGCAAACTCAAGTTCCATTGCCTGCGCCGAGTGCTCAAAATCAACCTCCGTGTGTAGGCTAATCCGGTCGCTAAACTCATAACTCACACCCCACACCATGCGATGCAAATCCATGTTTGAGTTGCCCCCATCACGCGGAATATTGTAGTGCAGTTCACCGTATCCGTGCATATCTAGTTTGGAAGTCCCGCCTTCGGCGGACTCGGTTTCCATTTCCATTGCCCATCCCTTCATTGCAAAGACCATGGTGACAGTGAAAAACAGGGCCAAAATTAATCCTTTCTTCATCTTGAACTATCTCCTCTCATTCTCGTTTTGAAGTATTGTTTCATGTTAATATTTCTGGCGCGGGTTCTCCATGGATCTCTGGCCACTTATTTTCGGGGATCGGTTTTTCACATCCACCCACTTGCTTGGAAAATTATTGATAATCATTATCAATATCAATAAAAACATTCTAGCGATAATGACAAACCTTGTCAAATTTTTTTTAGAGACTTCAACAACCTTGACCCGCTCAGCACAAAAGACGATAATTACACCCTCAGCCCTAAATAGTGTTGTTTATGTCGAATCTCCTGATCATTTTTGCCAAGGCTCCCGAGCCTGGGGCCGTCAAAACCCGCCTCTCCCCTTTTCTTTCAAAAACCCAGGCGGCAGAACTCCAAAAAGCCTTTTTAGAAGATCTACTCCAAACCACGGAAATTAAAAATATTGAACGTGTAATCGCCTGTAGACCGACAACGGATCATCCTTTTTTTCAAGCGTGCAAAACACAGCATTCCCTTGAATTAATTCAACAAGAAGGAAAAGATTTGGGCGAAGGCATGAAAAATTCGCTTCAATGGGGATTGAAAAAGGGATTCAAAAAGGTCGTTATCATCGGCAGTGATTCACCGACATTACCGGCTCAGTTTATCGCTGATGCTTTTGAGGCTCTTTCTAAAAATGATGTGGTTCTCGGCCCCAGTTTAGATGGTGGGTATTATTTGATTGGGGGCATCACTGTAATCCCTACCCTATTTTCAGGTTTTGCCTGGGGGACAGAAACGGTGCTGACCCAGACCCTTGAAAAATTGAATACAGAAAAGATCCCATTCCATCTATTGCCGTTTTGGTATGATATCGACCGACCACAAGATCTTTCTTTTTTAAAGGAACATCTAGAGTATCTTAATACTCCCAATGAAGATATCGCTCATGCAACTTTTAAAATTCTCTCCTCATTTACCACAAGCGAATCGGATCAATCATGAAGGAAACGGGACTCTATATCGACATGCCCTTCTGTATCGCCCGTTGTGCTTTTTGCGATTTTCATGTTGAAGGTTTTCGTTCTCGCTGGGCAATGCAATACCTGAATGCTCTCCATCAGGAGATCAAACAATACGCCGGCCATTCCGGACTTAAAGACCACCACTTCACCACTCTTTATTTCGGAGGGGGAACCCCCAGCCTTTATTCAAGTGAAATCTTGGCTGATCTCATCCTCCGTTGCCGGGAGCAGTTTCAGATCAGCGATGATGCGGAAATCACACTCGAAGCCCACCCCGCAACGGTCAATCAAAATAATCTTTTACAGTTCTTAAAAGGCGGGATCAATCGACTCTCTTTAGGTATCCAGTCTTTTTCGGATAAGGATTTAAAGCGATTGGGAAGACATCACACGGCAAAAGAAGCCGATGAGGGATTTTATGCTGCACGGGCTGCCGGTTTTACCAACATCGCCATCGATTTGATTTATGGCTTGCCAGAGCGAAGCCCGGAAGATTGGGTTCAAAACCTAGAACATGCCATCGCCCTTTCACCCGATCACATCTCAATTTATGGTCTCTCCATCGAAGCAGGAACACTTTTTGCCAAACAAGAAAAAGCAGGACAAATTTCCCTCCCTTCCGAAGAGACGCAAATTGAATGTTACGAGATCGCTCGTGCGGTATTGCGAAATGCAGGTTATGTGCACTACGAGATTTCAAATTTTTCCTTACCGGATCATGCTTGCCGCCACAACCTTTTTTATTGGAATCAAAACGATGTCCTATCTCTTGGACTGGCCGCCCACTCCTATTTTAATGGAGAGCGGCGGGAGAATACCCATGACATTCCGTCTTATATTGAAAAAATAGGAGCGGGCTTATCTCCTTGCATCGAAGTCGAAGACATGGACACCCGACAAGTAGAAATAGACCATGTCATTTTTGGTTTAAGGAAAACCGAAGGCATTCCTTTTAGAGACATCGAAAACAATCCTGAATTCGTCAAAACAACCAATCATCTCATCAAAAAAAACTTGCTGCAAAAAAAAGCGGGACGCATTCAATTAACCCCCATTGGAATACATCTGGCAGATGAAGTAGCCATAGCCTATCTTTAAAGGATGGACTTCTGACCTTCCCCTGTTTTCACGGACACCATGTTAAGCTAAAACACTCTGTTTCTCAAATACCATGGGTGCTTTATAATTGATCGCAGAGTGTTTTCGTCTTTGGTTATAAAAGACCTCAATGTATTCAAAGATTGAGGT
>JAJDBX010000050.1 GCA_029261135.1 Nitrospirota bacterium | reverse complement strand
GTCGCTGCGTCAGGCTTTCGCCCATTGCGCAATATTCCTCACTGCTGCCTCCCGTAGGAGTCTGGCCCGTGTTTCAGTGCCAGTGTGGCTGATCGTCCTCTCAGACCAGCTACCCATCGTAGCCTTGGTAGGCCATTACCCGACCAACTAGCTAATGGGATATGAGCCCCTCATCAGGCGATAGCTTAAATCAGAGGCCACCTTTAATCCTTAAAGCTTTCACTAAAGGATGCCATGCGGTATTAGCCCCGCTTTCGCGGAGTTATCCCCCACCCATTGGCAGGTTACTCATATATTACTCACCCGTGCGCCACTTTACTATCTCTCCGAAAAGAGAATTCTCGTTCGACTTGCATGTGTTAAGCGCGCCGCCAGCGTTCGTTCTGAGCCAGGATCAAACTCTCCATGTAAAGGTTTGAACCTTTTTCAATGTTGTTACTTTTTTAACTAGACCCGCTATGTGTCAATACACACTATTTAGTTTTCAAAGATCAAAAATTATCCCCGCATACATTCCTAATCTTATGCGGGGATCAGTTGAAGCCAATACTTTTTGGCTCTTTTACACATATGCAAACAAGCACCGTTATGTGAAGGGGAGTTATAACACCCCCTTTAATTGAATGTCAAACCTTTTTAATTAAATAATACCTTATTTTTTTTCCAACCTTAATATCGTGTCTATCATCTTGATTTTTGAAGACAATCTCATAGTTTGGATCCGTTATTTTCTCCTGATTCAATTCCACGGCCCCTTGTATTACCAACTGACGTGCGGATCTTTTACTTTTCGCCCATCCTTTTTCACACATAAGATCAATAATCTTTTGATGTCCCTCATCTTCCACAATTTCACAGGGAATCTCAGATTCAGTCTGACGACCAACTGTGGCATTAAATTGATCTTGTGCTTCTTTCGCTTTCTGAGATCCATTAAACTGCTCAACAAGTAAATAAGCCAACCGTAACTTGGCTTCCATCGGATGCAACTGCTTAATACCGCTTAAGTTTTGATTGGTCAAAAGCTCATAATATCGATACATCAGTTCATCTCGAATAGACATGATTTTTCCAAACATATGAAATGGCGAATCATCAAAAGCAATGTCATTCTTAAAACTCTTACTCATTTTTCGCTGACCATCGGTTCCTTCTAATAAAGGGAGGGTAATCACGACCTGCTGTGCTTGGCCATAAGACTTTTGCAAAGTCCGCCCGACAAGCAGGTTGAACTTTTGATCCCTTCCCCCCAGTTCAATATCGGCCTCTAAGGCAACAGAATCATAACCTTGAATAAGTGGATAAAGAAACTCATGCACCCCAATGGAATGATTAGACTGATAGCGTTTTTGAAAATCATCCCGTTCGAGCAACCTTGCAACCGTGTACTTGGATGCTAAATGAACCATTTTTTCTGGAGTCATTAAATCCATCCACTCACTATTAAAGCGAATGCTTGTCCGACTCGGATCGATCACTTTAAAGATTTGTTCCTTGTAAGACACTGAATTTTTCAGGACATCTTCCCGTGTCAAAGGCACTCGTGTATCAGAGCGACCCGTTGGATCACCAATCATTCCAGTAAAATCACCGATTAAAAACAAAATTTCATGCCCTAAATCTTGGAATTGCCTCATTTTCTGAAGAAGCACCAAATGGCCTAAATGAAGTCTGGGTGCAGTCGGATCAATCCCAACTTTTACGAGAAGCGGCTTCTTTTCAAGAAGTGATTTCTTGAGCTTTGCCATTAAAAAGGGCTTGCTGATAATCTCGTCTGTGCCGCGAGAAATCAACTCAAAAGCACTTTCAAGCTGCTTTATGGATTTTTCGTCTAGGTCTTTGTCAATCATGGAATCATATTTTTTTAAATAAACACTATCTATCTATAAGATGGCTTGATTAAATGTTTAAACTGAACGTAAAAAAGAACACTGTTTCTGTGAAGGGAGAATGATTAATTCTTAGGCACTTCAAATTGGAGGAAAGGGCTTATTTTTTCCAGCTTTTTTGCCCCGATTCCCTTTACTTTAAGCAAATTACTCGCTTTTTTAAAAGAACCATGCGCTTCACGATATTTAAAAATAGCCGCGGCAACCTTAGGGCCAATCCCTGGTAAAAGGGTTAATTCCTCTAACGAGGCCGTGTTAATATTGATTAACTTTTGCGTCGGATCTTCTTTTTCAGAAACAAAGATTGGCTGACGATTAGAAGCAAGTCCATCCGAAAAAACTGGAACATTTATCGAGCTACGATAATTTGCTTCTGCCCAAAAACGAAAATAAAAAATAGAAATAAATAGGCCAACAACTAACAGACATTTTTTCACGGCGTCTCCTTGTATGGAAGAGTGCTTCAGAGAATTAATTCTGTTAATGGTTTTCACTTTCAATAAATGCCTTATATTCACTTGCAGACATCAGTGAGTCGATATCTTTTGTGTCTGCCATTTCAATAACAAGCACCCAACCTTCACCATAAACATCTTCGTTGATCAATTCAGGGTGATCTTCTAAAGCCTCGTTGACAGCAAGGATTTTTCCGCCAACCGGCGCATAAAGCATCGACGTTGTTTTCGTCGATTCAATTTCTGTAATTTCATCGCCATATTTGACGATTTCCCCTATTTTGGGGATTTCAAGATAAACAATATCGCCAAGCGCTTCCTGTGCAAAATCAGAAATACCGATGGTCGCTTTTTCCCCTTCTACTCGCACCCACTCATGCTCTTTATGATAACGGAGATCTTCCTGAATCATTTAAACCCCTCAAGTGAAGTATTAAAAATAGAGATATATACGATATTTTATTTTTTTTCAACAGTCATGTCATAATAAGCTCCATACAGATCGGATAGCGTGAAGAACCTTTTCACATTTTGATTTATCTTGACTCCCTGTAGCCGACCCAGTAAATAGAGACTGCCCATGAAACAATTAACCCCTCAAAAAAAACGAAAGAATAAACCTCTTGTCTTAACCATTGCAGGATCCGACCCCAGTGGTGGCGCAGGGATTCAAGGAGACATTAAAACAATAGAAGCAAATGGGGCCTTCGCACTATCCGTTTTAACCGCAGTGACGGCTCAAAACAGTATCAAGATGTTTAAAACTTTCGATCTGCCCCTTTGGATCATCGACGAACAACTCAAGAGCCTATTTCAGGATTTTAATATCTCTACAATCAAAACGGGCATGCTCTCCTCCTTAGAAATTGTAAACCATCTATCTGCATTTTTTAATGAACTTCCTGTTACCCATTTTGTACTCGATCCTGTAATGATGTCAAAAGACGGCTCGCCCCTGCTCCGCCCTGACGCAATAGAAACATTAAAATCTAAGCTCATCCCTTTAGCCACAGTCCTCACCCCCAATATTCCAGAGGCGGAACAATTGATCCACAAAAAAATAAACTCTGTTTCAGAAGCAGAAGAAGCAGCCCGTCTAATTTTGAACTTGGGTTGTCAGGCCGTATTAATAAAAGGAGGTCATTTACCCGAAGCCCCCGGCTGTGATGTCCTCTTTGATGGGAAAAAAATAACACATTTCAATAGTGAATTTATAAACACAAAAAATACACATGGAACGGGTTGCACCTACGCCTCCGCAATCGCGACACACCTTGCAAAAGGCAAGTCACTTCAACAATCGGTTCAAGCAGCAAAATCATATGTCACTGAAGCCATAAGACATAGTCTTCATATCGGACAAGGTCATGGGCCGACGAACCATTTCTATTTTCTGGATACAGAATAAAAACCTTGGCTTCAATTTAAACCGCCAAGGTCAGCGTCCAGGTCTCCTCATGCTATAGATGTCAAGGTCTACCAGTTCGCCTTTTTGGGACAAGCGTGCTTGAACCCTTTTTCCTTTTTTCATCCCTACTTTTTCTAATAGGGCGGATGATGCTTTATTTTTTGGCATGACCCTTCCCTCAATCGCCTCAAGCGCCATCATGCTAAATCCAAAATCAAAAACCACAGCACAAGCCTCAGCCATGTATCCACGCCTTCTTTCAGCATGTTTTAAAATAAAGCCAATTTCCCCCAATCCAATCTCTCGCTCCCAACGAATAAAACCAATACTACCAATTGGCTCATTAGAGTCCTTCAAAAAAATGGTCCAATTACTTGGCAGCCCGATTAGCTCGGGACCTTCCAGTTTCTGATTATGAAATTTTACTGGCGGTTTATCCGAAGGCGATGCGAGATCTAAACGTTTGCTTTTTAGAACTGGGGGCGTCCAGACCATTAATTTTTCTCCGTTTTCTTTCAGATATTTCTTCTTGCCTTTAATCGGCAACCTGGCATAAGATGTTTTCCAGTATCACAAGACTCTTTATGGGATAGAATGGAGGAGTGCATGTCTGAGATGTTGATCGTGAGTTCTAAAATCAAAAAATACGTTCAAACCAAAGCGCAATTTAATACCTCAAAAGAATTCTTAGATGCATTAAGCAAATCCGTAGAAGGAATTTGCAACGAAGCCATTGATAAAGCACGGGCTGAAAAACGGAAAACAGTGAAGGCACGCGACCTTTCTTAGTTCTTTATTAGGAAAGGGCTTTTAAAAGCTTCCCTATCCTCCTTTTGTTCATTTCGCATAGAGGATCTTAATAAAACACGGTTCACTCTGAGAATTTCGGGGCTGTGGGCACCTGTTCATTCCGGTTTGGCCACACATACCTTGTTTTTCCCACTGACCTTTGCTTCATACATCGCGACATCTGCCTTTAAAATTAACAAATGACGCGCTTCTCCTCTTGAGCCCTTATACCCGATATGTTGTTCAAGGGAAACAAGACCAATACTACAGGTCAGGCGGTCTGTTAATAAATCAGGACTTCGCTTCGGATGAGATGGCACCGACCTAAAAGTAAATTTTTCAATAGCATCACGAACCGAAGCAGCCACTTGCTCCGCCCCACTTAAATTTGTTTTTGTAAAGATGACGGTAAACTCATCGCCACCGTATCTAGAAATCGTTGTACCCTCCGACGGAATAATTTTTTGAAGAAGTGACCCGACATCCTGCAATACCCGGCTTCCCGTCAAATGCCCATAATCGTCATTGATCTCCTTAAAATGATCCAAGTCTAAAAAAAGGAGAATAAGATCATGATCACGGTGGCGCTTTGCATTTCGAATCTCCTTTTCCAACTTTGCATAAAAATAACGATCATTGTAAAGACCTGTCAAACCATCAATTTTTGACATTTCGATGTGCGTTCTCGCATAAAGCACATTTTGAATCAATGTAGATGTGTAGCCTGCAAAAATTTCCAAAAGTTTCAGTTCCTCCTCAAAAAAATGGCCTTTCCCCTTACGGTTTGCCAACTCGATCACACCACAGATTGAACTTTCAATAATAATGGGGGCACAAATCATCGACTTTGTTTTAAAACGGCTGAGTTCATCCCGTTTGGGTTTAAACCCTTTTACGGCAGAAACCTTTTTACCCAAGTAAGGCCGACCAGAGAGATAGGTTGCCCCCACAATACCGTCATTAGTTTTAAGCTGGATCCCGAGTAGATTTGAAGAACCCAGCCCGAATGACGCCACATAAACAAGTTCTTGGTCTTGCATCTTTTCTTTTTTACGAAAAGGATCGTCAAGGAGGATTGACCCTGCCTCCGAGGGGACAAACTGGTTTGCTTTCGTGAGGATCTCCCTCAAAATATGATCCAATGCTGGAGAATCTTCACTCAACTCCTTCTGTTCTCGTTCACGGGTAAGGAGGTGCGTCAGTTGTTTTTTTTCTAAAATTCGAAGGCGCATGATCAGGTAAAAATACCTAAGCGGGTGAATCCTGTCAAGAACGAGAAGGGATGACTATTGGGATGGTGTCCAAAAAGCCTCAAACTGGCTATTTTTAGTGATCCAAACAATGTAGGGTGATTGAGTCACATCTCCTTTTTCATCAAACTCAACATGGCCAAGCGCGCCATCATATTTAATACTTCGAATCATTTCGATCATTTTTTGACTCTCGGTTCCTCTTGTATCCGAGACGGATTTCAAGAGAATATTGGCGGCATCATAGGCATAGATCGCATAAGGAGCCAGTTCATTCCCATATTTCGAGCGGTATTTTTTAAGGAAATGAGCCGCATGGGGCGATTTTTCGGTGTCCGCCGCAAAAGTCAAATAAGTCCCCTCTGCCGCCGCACCGGCGATTTCAATAAACTTCGGATCAATAACACCATCTCCACTCATCATCGGGACATTCAAACCGACTTCTTTTGCCTGCTTCGCCAACAATCCCCCTTCAGGAAAACTTCCTCCAAAAAAATAAAGATCAATGTTTTTCTCTTTTAAGCTCGTTAAAATTCCTCTAAAATCCTTATCCCCCTGAGTCAGACCATCAAATGAGATCACTTCCATACCTTGGGATTGATATTCTGCTAAGCTTTTCCGAAGCTCATCGGCCAGGCCTTGACCATAGGTCGTCTTATCATGAAGAATGGCGACGCGCGTGGCCTTGAGTTGTTCAAAGATAAAGTGTGCAGCCACACTCCCCTGCTGATCATCTCGACCCACCACCCGAAAGACATTTTTGAAGCCCTGCTCGGTTAATCTTGGGTTCGTCGAAGCTGGAGTAATCATGGGAATACCCGCATCATGGTAAACAGAAGACGCCGGGATTGATGAACTCGAATTATAATGCCCGACCATCCCCACGATCCCCAGATTGACCATCTTATTTGCGACAGAAACAGCCTGCTTGGGATCATGCTGGTCGTCGCCCACTTCGAGTCGTACTTTTTTCCCGAGGATGCCCCCTCGTGCATTCCATTCTTCTACCGCAATTCGCACACCACGCTCAAGATCACCACCAATCTTACTCTGATCTCCTGTCATCGGCCCTGCAACACCGATTAAAATTTCACCTGCCTTATTTTCCTCTTGATTGTTCTCTGCACTGTCACTTTTTCCGCTTCCTTTCTCGCAAGCCGTCATGACAAAAACGACAAGGGAAATACCAAGCAATAGTTGGAAGAAATTTCTTTGTTTTTGTTTTAAAAAAAGAGCTTTTTGAACCATTTCAATATGCCTTTATCACAGGATTGCGTCGGTTCCGTTCCGACAATAAACGCTTCTTCTACGCCGTCTTTTTCACAAAGCACCCCTTTTTGATTGACTTTTTTGAGCACAATCCCTCCAGGAACACTAAAATCATGGGGTTCAGAAAAAGAAGCCAGCTTCATAAAACGGGTCCAAATCGGCAGAGCTGAAGATGCCCCTGTCAGCGCACCTCGTTGATTTCTATCAAAACCCACCCAAACCACCGTAACCAGATCAGGGGTATACCCAATAAACCAGGCATCACGCAAGTTGCTCGTCGTCCCCGTTTTTCCGGCCGCCGGACGATCAAATCCAAGTCGCCGAACCCCCGATCCCGTTCCTGCATTGATGACCCCTTGCATTAAATGCGTGACCATAAAAGCGGCTTCTTCCGTCACAACGCGGCGAGATAAAGCTTCTCCCGATTCATGCCCCTCCCGGTCAACCGGTAAACCACTGGGATCAATAATACCACTTAAATAGCGCTCTGGAGAATAAACCCCTCCATTCGCCAAAGTGCCGTATGCAATCGCCATTTCAAGTGGCGTCACTTCAACGCTCCCTAAAGCCAGCGAGGGGATGGGCTTCAAAGGACTTCTAATCCCAATATCGCGCGCTGTCTTCACCAGTAAATCGATACCCAGTTCTTGAGAAAGTCTAACCACTGCTGTATTTCGTGAACGCTCCAAAGCCGCTCGAAGGGTAATGCTTCCCATATAGCTGTGATCATAATTTTCTGGAGACCAGGCTTTTCCACCTACCGATAGCGTCACGGGTGCATCATCAATCTCACTCATCGGCGTATAGGGGCTTCCTCCCGTTGCCGCCTCCTCAAACGCCGCTAAATACACAATGGGTTTAAACAATGAGCCCGGCTGGCGACGCGCATCCGTTACGCGATTAAATTGGCTTATGCGATAATCACGACCGCCCACCATCGCAAGGATGGCACCATTCTTCGGATCAATCGCAACAAGCGCCCCCTGCAACTGATCCTCAGGCCGAGAGCGCCTTAAGCGAGAATCCTTCGACTCTAAACCTTCGAGTCCTTTGCGAAGCGATTTTTCTGCAATGCGCTGTAATTCGGCATCTAAGGTCGTAAAAATTTGAAGTCCACCGGCGTTTAACACGCGAGGCGGGTATAAACCCGCCACTTGTCGTCGAATCTCGTCTGTAAAATAAGGCGCTGTATTTAAACGCTGCTTCGGGACCTTCGCAATCACCTTCTCTTCACGCGCTGAGATATACGCCTCAAGTGCGATCTTCCCTTCTGCAAACATCACCTCAAGGACTAAGTTCCGTCGTCGAACCGCCTTAAAGACATCTTGAACGGGTGAAAAAATATTTGGAGAGCGGATAATGCCCGCTAAAAGCGCCGCCTCGCCCAATGTCAGGTCTTTCGGGCTTTTCTCAAAATAAAACCAGGCCCCCTGACCCACGCCATAAATCCCCATAATGCCATTTTGACCAAAATAGATTTCATTAAAATAAGCCTCAAGTATCTCCTCTTTTGAATATCGCCGTTCCAAGAGAAGGGCCATCAATGCCTCACGCGCTTTTCGTTTTAAGGTCCGTTCGTTTCCCAAGAAAAAATTTTTCACCAATTGTTGGGTGAGCGTACTGCCTCCCTGAACCACTTTTCCTGCCTGTAAATTCACCCAGGCCGCCCGGGCAATACTTTTTAGATTCACCCCGAAGTGATCAAAAAACCGCCGATCTTCCATCACAATCACCGCTTCAACAAAACTCTGAGGAAGATCGGAGAGTTGGATGAGATTTCGCTCTTCCCATTCTGCCTCATAAAAACCGCCAATCACTTCGGGTTCGATCAAAAACTGATCCCGATCGCTGAGATCGCTTAAATCAATAATCCGATTGATTCGGTTTTCATCCGAGAGAGAGAGCCGCACTGGGGACGCAGTTTCAGCGTAGTCTGGATATTCGAAGTCGTGAGGGTAGATTTCAAACCCAATCTTGCTCTGATAAAATTCTCCAGGATTTCGGACGGGATGTGCGACAGGGTGATAAGCCAGTCGCCTCAAACGAGAAACCAAGCCAATTTGTTGGATATCTAAGCCAGGACTCAGGGTGAATGGCGCCGAGTAAATTTTCGAGGGGAGTGCCCATCGTTGCCCTTCAAATTTTTTAACCACCACGCCATCAAGATAGAACAAATACAAAGAGGATGCCCCGAGGATTAAAACCAACATCACAGAAAAAAACCGAAGGGCAGTAGAAGCTCGGCCTCTGCGCCGCCGATGTCGGATTTTTTTAATATATTTCATTGAACAACTGTATACCATACCTAACATTTTGCTTCAATAAAACAAGATGAAATCAGGCCATATTTCAGACAAAAACTATGTAAGTGATTACATAATTTTTTCATAGTGCTCTACCTATATCTCCCCTGATCTCATTCAGGGCTCGATTAATATAAATAACATAACTCATTGTAATTAAATAGATTATAAAATGATTGGCCCAAAAAAAATGACTGGGCACACTAGTTGCAAATTCCGAGAGAGGACATAAAAAAAGAAGCGATAAGCAAACAAAAAACCGGGAGATTCGGGTTATGAATAAAAAAGGGTTCACACTTTTAGAACTCATGGTGGCAGTGGCCATTCTTGGCATCCTCGTTGGCATTGCCATTCCAAATTATCTGACATGGAACGCGCGTTACGAATTTAAAGATACGGCCAGAAATCTATCTTCCAATTTAACTTTGGCAAAACTCTCCGCCATGGAAAGAAACACCGCAATTACCCTCACACTACAGAATAACGGCGGAGTCACAGAGTATGTCACAACAAACACGATCATCCCGACAGAACCTTTTCCATCCGACGTGAGTGTCAATGGCGGGTTGCCCGTGTCGATCACTTTCAACGCCTTTGGGCAAAGAACTACGGGGGGCGCAGGAAATCAGGTCATCAACCTCGATAGCCTGGAACAGCAAAATACCCGATATGTCCTGACAATAACGACCAGCGGAAAAGTCTCTATCGTTATGCAAAATACCTGAGGATATGAACATGATACTTAAAGGTAAGATCAATAAAATCAGAGAAAAAAATGATAAAGGCTTCACCCTTCTGGAAGTTATGATATCGGTTGTCATCTTATCGATTGGCCTACTTGGCATTGCAGTGATGCAAGATGCTGCAATGCAAGGAACGGTCAATGGGAGCAAAATGAGTATTGCCACAAACTTGGCTGATGAAATGATGGAGAGAATTCGTTTAAAAATGCCGGGGGTTCCCACCACCGCTCTTGATGTCACTGATTATGACGACATCGATACGAATAATTCAGCAACACAACCACCCACCACGGCGTGGCAGGCACGGGGAGATTACGATCAATGGAAGGCGCGTATTGAACAATATCTACCCGGTGGGGTAGGCACGGTGACCGTCACACAACCCGCGACCAATCCACTCAACAGAAACGACGTCACCGTTAACATCACATGGCCGGGAAGCACTCGAAATTTTTCCGTCACCATGATGACATCTATCCTTTAACCTGAAGTGAGATCAGATAAATGGACATGCACATTCTTGGAAAGAAATCAAACCAACAAGGCTTTACGCTTATAGAGTTTATGATTGCTTCAGTCATTTTTATGGTTGTCATGTCTTCTGGCTCTGATTTCTTTAATAACATGAATCGCTCAGCTGTCGTCAATTCAGAACTGACCGATGTACAGCAGGACATCCGAGCTGCAATGCTCACCCTTGTACGTGATATTTCTATGGCCGGCTACGGAACAACTTCTGCGAGCACCTGCACAAATGCAATTACCCCGACCAATTTAAGCACCGGCCCTGATCAAATTAGCATGGCAAGCATGGGCAATGTCCTCACAACCCTGACGGTGGCTGCGGCACCGGGAGATACAAAAATCACAGTCGCGAGCGCACTGACAGCAGGCACAATCTCTATCAATGGCATAAAAACCACGACCGCTGCTGCAGGAACCAACCCGACGATCTCCCCAGCCATTGACGCATCGGGAGAAGGCTTTCCCATCGGAACACAAATATTGAATCCCACATGCGTTGAATATGATGTCAACACCGGTACACGGGAATTGTCACGAAGCGTCGGAGGCGTTGCAAGTGTTTTAGCCAGCGGCGTTCTTGACATGCAGTTTGCCTATGCCCTGGATGCCGACGGCGACAACTTAATTGATGATGCGAACTTAAGTGGTGGATTTGATACAGGCGATTTCGTGAATACAACCACCGACCCCGCTTCCATTCGACTCGTCCGTGTTTCTCTTTTTGTGCAGACCAATCAATCCGATGACCGCTACATCAATGGCGCGGCCGTCACGCTAGAAGATCATGACCCCACAGGAGATGCGGGATACACGCTCGCAGCATATCAACCCTTTCGTAGCCGTGTTCTAACGCGGATTGTACGACCACATAATATTGGATTGCCCTAAGAAAGGACACGATCAACATGAAGATTAGACATTGTATAACACAAAACGAAAAAGGCGTCGCATTGATCTCCATGCTGCTGTTTCTCGTCGTCCTCACAGTCATCGGACTCACCTCAATTTCAATCACCTCTATAGAAAACAAAACAGCCCGAAATGAGCGGATCTACGAAACAAGAATTAACAACCAGGAAGCCGGGATCGAACCACAGGTCGCCGTGCTGGAAGACACCATACTCGCCGGTGCAATCCCAGCCACTTATCTTTCAGGTGTTAATGGCCCAGTGGTCGCTGCGGCAAACCTTCAAAATGAAATCATCAATCACACCATAGAAGCCGACGCCGTCACACTCACGGGAGCAACAGGACCCGATATCCAGATCACACTTGGGACAAATATAGTCAATATGGATATTGACTACCTCTTTACAAAACTCAAAACAGGCAGCGCCGTAGAGTTTGCGGCGGGGAATGAAGGGAATGCGGCTGGCGCAGCAGGGGGAGGGGCAGAAGTTTACTACCAGCTTGTCTCAGAAGCAACGGTCGGAGAGGCAACGGGGCTGATTACCAATCATTACAACTGTGTGCTTTCAGGGGCCTGCCAAAAATAAGACAAAAATATTAGATATAAAATGTATAAGGAGAACACCATGAAAAAAGCAGTATTCGTTTTATTAACCGTCATTTTTGCACTGTCGCTCACCATCCCTTCAATGGCCACGGAAGAAGGCATTTGGGGAATGGTTCGTCATTATACCGGACACCGAATCACACTTAAAAATGGGCAGCACTACGATTTTTCGAAAAATGTCATCATCGGTTTAGAGTCTCTTGAACCTGATGAAAGAGGAAATGTGCACATCTTTTTGGATGCATTCGGCAACGCGGAAAAAGTTTTATTCAAAGGCATCGACATGCCAGATGTTATTAGAAGATTTAGCAGATAATTTTATTTGAGAGGGTTGATCATGAAACAACATTCATTAAAAAAACTAGGAGTGGTCTTACTGGGGCTTGTCACTGTCGCGATATTAAAGCCGACGACGGCATCCGCTCAAACAATATCATTAAGCGATTATACCGCTTCACCACCTTTTATCACAACGGCCGCACCGCCACTCACGATGTTTGTCATGTCAAAAAATCACAAGCTCTTCTACAAGGCTTACAACGATATTATAGACCTTGATAACGACGGTGTTATCGATTCGACCTATAAAGACACTATCGAATATTACGGCTATTTCGATCCTCTAAAATGCTATAACTATGTCGGTGGCGGATCAAAACGCTTTGAACCCCAAAACCTGGCCACTGGAACAAATAATCATTACTGTTCTGGAAAATGGAGCGGAAACTTTTTAAATTGGGCCACAATGAGCCGCATTGATATCCTAAGGAGAGTGCTTTATGGCGGTACGCGGAAGACTGATACCAGCACGACAACCGTCCTAGGGAGAAATCTATTGCCACGAGATGCGCACTCTTGGGTAAAAGCCTACACCGGAGGTGATATCTCATCCCTCACCCCTTATCTTTGGAGCGAAATTAGCCTCTGCAACACAAATACAAGTAAAACCGAAACCTCATCCCTACTCTTAGTCATTAATGGAAATTTCCCCTTTGCCGCCGGAGGAGAAGGAAGGCAGTGTGTGAAAGAAGAGCCCGGAGGCTCGAACCTATCAATTACCGCCACCTTAAATGTAAATGTTCAAGTTTGCGTCACCGGGATGCTCGAAACGAACTGCTTAGAATACGCTGCTTCAAGGTATAAACCCTCTGGACTGATGCAGAAAATGGGCATAAACCGGAACGGGACAGTCAGTCCCTCAGATGATACCATCGCGATGAAGTTTGGATTAATCACCGGAAGTTTTGGCGCAAATGTCAGCGGAGGTGTCGTTAGAAGCAATATTACCGATGCGAATAATGAAGTCGACAACGGGAATGGACAAATCAAAGGCTCGGCCAGAATTATCAAAACACTCGATCAACTTAAAATCACACAATACAACTACACCTCTGGTTGGTATGATTTAGGGGGTTCAGAGGGGACTTGTGTGCCCTCTGAACCCGCCGTTTTGTCCAACGGCGTTTGCACCAGTTGGGGCAACCCTGTGGGTGAGATGCTCTATGAAACCATCCGGTACTTCAAAAACATGGGAGGACCCTCACCCGGATATCAGGCCTCTCCAAACTCTGATCCGGGCTTCTCTTCTCTCGATACCGAGTCATCATGGTCTGATCCTTACGCCAGCTGTCCCGCCTGCTCCAAACCTTTTGCCCTGATATTAAGCGATGAATTCCCATCCTATGACTCCGATGATCTCCCCGGAGCCTATTGGGGATCCTTCAGTTCAACAGATTCACCCAGCTGGGCAAATGTTCAAACTATGATGGACAATACAAATATTGATGCGCTAGAAGGTATCGGGTCTGCTTTTGTCGGTGAGTCGGCGGGGACATTTGACCGGGCTTGTTCATCAAAAACAGCCTCATTTAAAAGCATTCGAGGGCTTTGCATCGAAGAACCCACAAAACAAGGATCTTATTATATTGCGGGACTCGCAAACTACGCAAAAACAACTGATCTTCGAAGCGATGTCGCTGGGAACCAGTTCATGACCACCTTTGCCATATCCACTGGATCAGCTGCACCCAATCTCGAGTATACGGTCAGCGGAAGCAAAGCCGTCATCGTTCCCATTTTTCATGATGGCTGCCCCAACACAAGCTTCTCCGGCTGCGCTTCACAAGGATTCGGCGGAGACAACTCCAAAGGGGCCATCGTTGATTTTCAACTTTGTCAAAACGATTCTGATTGGACAACTGAACAAGGAAATGGATACACCGCTTGTTATGACGTCATGTGGGACGACGCTGAATATGGCTGGGATTATGATCTCGATATCCGAAACCGTCTCTATGTTAAAACTGGTGCAACAACCATTACCGTCAAAACCAAGGGCGTGTATGCTGCAGCGGGACATCTCGGCTTTGCCGGATACAGCATCAGCGGCGTAACGGGTGGCGGTGAATATTATGAAGTGCGTTGCGGCGGCAGCGCCGGAAGTAATGATTGCGACCGATATGACGGAAACGAAACCGCAGTCGTCGAACGCACCTTTGCCGTCACCGGGACCACAGCGGGTTTCCTAAAAAGTCCACTCTGGTACGCCGCAAAATATGGCGGTTTTGACGATGCGGACAGCACAAAAACCCCCAATCTTGTCGGGGAATGGGATGAAGATTCAGACGGCGAACCAGACACCTTTTTTGATGCTGCAAATCCCTTAAATTTAGAATCACAACTCACCGCTGCCCTGACCGATATCTTAAATCGCTCCTCTTCCGGCACATCGGTCTCCGTGTTGGCAACATCCGGCGAGGGGGAAGGCGCGCTCTATCAAGCCTATTTCTACCCATCAAAAATTGAAGCAGGGCTTGAGAAAAAGTGGATCGGTTTCCTGCATGGCCTTTTTCTAGATACCTTTGGCAATCTGAGAGAAGATACAGACCTGAGTGGCACGCTTGTTTATTCTGATGACAAGATTGTAAGAAGCCGCTTTGACTCTAGCACGGGTCAGACAGTCGTTGATCGATATTTAGACGCAGATGGGGACGGCAAGGCAGATTTAAACACAGACACAGATGCGGATGGAATTAATGATTTCGCGACGCCGAACGATACCGTAGACATTGATCAGATCCGCCCGATTTGGGAAGCAGGTAAACAACTGGCCCTTAAAACATCCTCTTCTCGTAAAGTGTGGACTTGGATAAATGCAGATCATGATGGTGTTGTCGATTCCGGAGAATTCGTTTCATTTGACGACACGAGAAAAACAACACTAAAACCCTACCTTCGCGCAAGCGATGATACTGAATCAGGCAACATCATTAACTTTATTCGCGGCGATCAGATCACTGGCATGCGGGATAGAGAGCTCACCGTCAGCGGCGCGACAAAGGTTTGGAAATTGGGAGATATTATTTATTCCACGCCAGTAACCGTTTCAGCACCCAGAGAACGTTATGACCTGCTTTATGGGAATAAAGCCCCAGGCTACATAGACTATTACAAAAAATACAAAGATCGTCGAAACGTCGTCTATGTGGGCGGAAACGACGGGATGCTGCATGCCTTCAACGCGGGATTTTACACGTCGGGAGACGACGCAACAACGACAACAAAAGTGGAGCATGGACGCTTTGACCCCGGCTCAGGCAAAGTCCTGGGAGAAGAACTTTGGTCCTATGTGCCCTATGAATTGCTCCCCCACCTAAAATGGTCCACAATGCCCTCATACACCCATGTCTATTATGTGGATCTCAAACCCAAGGTCACCGATGCCAAGATCTTTACAGCGGGAGTTGATCCGACCACAGGTATCGACCATCCCAATGGCTGGGGAACCATTTTGATTGGCGGCATGCGCATGGGGGGAAAGGACATGACCGTAAGCGATAGCAATTTCCCGACACCCACGACAAGAACCTTTACGTCGGCTTATTTTGTTTTGGATATTACCGATCCAGAAAAGGATCCAGTATTACTCGCCAGTTTTACCGATACAGACCTCGGTCTTACAACATCAAGCCCGACGGTGCTTCGTGTTTCAGATGGCACCACCACCAAATGGCTGTTTATGGTGGGCTCCGGACCCACAACATATGACGGCACCAGCACCAACACGGCGACCATTAAAATCGTCAACCTGGCGACCGGGGCATTGGAAAAAAATATTGCCACGACTTTAAGCAATGCATTTATGGGTGATGCCATTAATGTCGATGCCGACCTCGATTTTACAAGCAATGTCGCATACATTGGGAGTTCTTACCAAACGGGTGTGGGCGCTTGGCGGGGAGACATGTTTCGGCTCAACATACAAAACAAACTCGATCCAAATGATTGGGTCTTATCGAGTTTATACCAAGCCAATCCTGGCCCTATTGTCGCAGCGCCTACAGCATCATTTGGCTTAAACAATAAATTGTGGGTCTATTTCGGAACAGGGCGCTATTTCAACACGGTGGACCAAAGCGATACCACCCAACAACGATTTTACGGCATTAAAGACCCCTGCTGGAATGATTCATCTGCCACCTTAACCTGCACAACAACGAGAATCACCTCAGAACTGAGGAACACGACTTTGATTGATGTAAAGACGGATGCAACCGTCACGGGTGCAGGCATAGGGACAGATTCGACATTCGCTGATGTCTTGAATACCTCCCTCACAAAAGAAGGTTGGTATATCGATTTGGACTCAAAAGAACGAGTACTTGCAAAAGCCAGTGTTTTGGGAGGAACTGTTTTCTTTACGACATTTATCCCCAATGGAGACGCATGTACCGCAGGCGGTGACAGCTATATTCACGCCCTCTTTTATGAAACAGGCACCAGTTATACAAAATCGGCTTTTGGAGATGATCCACCCGCTTCGGGGAGTCCTGCCGTTGTCATTGACGACGAAAAATCCTTGGGACAGGGCATGCCATCTGGCATAGGGATTCACATCGGCTCATCAAGTGGCGGAGGTGGAAGCGGAACCTGTCAAGGTGGGGTGAAAGGCTTTGTCCAGCAAAGTACAGGGACGATTACAGAAGTCTGCGGCGATCCAGCCTTAAGCATTCGAAGCGGGGTGAAAGGATGGCGTGATTTCTGAGGGGCCGAAATCTTCCAGTGAAGAATTTAGACCTCAAGCAAGGCATTAAATAGAGGAGATCGGACGTGAAAGCACAAAAGAAAACGAGGGAGAGTATTAGCGTGCTGATACTCATCGGAACCATGGGACTACTGGGGCTAACGGGCTGCAGCTTGTCTGAAGAAAAATCACTCAGGGTCAACCAGGCACCCAGGGTGGTCTCAGCAGAATTTTTCCCCTCGAAATTAAAACAAGGGGATGCTGTGGTCGCAACAGCCCAGAGTCAAGACCAAGAACGCGACGCCATCACCTATCAATACGAATGGTTTGTCAATAAAAAATTGGTCCACCATGAACGCGAACTCCCCGCACATCTTTTAAAGCGTGGAGATACCGTCTCGGTTCAAATTATTCCGAATGACGGTTACAACGATGGCCCTCCTTTTAAAACAGCAGCATCGATTGTTAAAAATAGCCCGCCGAAAATTGTCTCTATTCAGTTACTTCCTCAACCCTTTCGGCCAGGGGAAGCCATCAATGCAATCGTCACCGGTTTCGATACCGAAGGAGATCACATTGCCTATGAATACGAGTGGCGGAAAAATGGAGAACCGATTTTTTCGAAATATGGAGACAAAGTCACCTTTGAAGATTTAAAAAAGGGCGACAAGATCACAGTGCTCGTCACACCCCATGATGGAAGGGAAGCAGGAAAGCCTTTTGAATCACTCAATCTAAAAAGTAGCAACCGTCGCCCCTCGATCACCTCTAATCCGCCGCATCAATTTAAAAACGGGATCTATTTTTACCCCGTAAAGGCAAGTGATCCCGATGGAGACCTGCTCCAATACAGCATTCAAGACCCTCAAGCGGGCATGGTCGTTGATCAAAAAACAGGCCTCTTCCAGTGGAAGATACCCGATGAGATCAGCGGCGTCCATCACGTGACTCTAGTCGTGCGCGACGCGGAGGGAGAAGGCGCAGCCCAAAAAGTAAGACTGGATATCGATTTTTTAAGGGGAACTTCCTAAGAAATTTCTGACAAAGGTTAGGCTATTATTGTATTAAACATTCTGCGATTTGAATAGCGTTGAGTGCAGCACCTTTTCTCAGATTGTCGGCAACCACCCAAAGATGCAGGCCATTTTTTGTGGACTGATCCTCACGCACCCGTCCAACATAGACATTGTCTTGACCCACTGTGTCCAGCGGGGTGGGGTAGACTTTTCGTGCAGGGTCGTCTAATACTGTAATCCCAGGTGCTTCGGCAAGAATGGCACGGGCTTCATTTAAAGACAGTTTTTTTTCTGTTTCAATGGAGATCGATTGCCCATGAGAGCGAAAAACAGGAACCCGTACGGTCGTTGCACTGATTCGAAAATTTGGGTCGTCGAAGATTTTTCTTGTCTCGGCAACAATTTTCTCTTCCTCTTCAGTATCCCCCGTTTCAGGGTCACAATCCCAATTTACAATACAATTAAAAGCGATTTGTTCCGAGTAAACATGGCACTCCGGTTCTTTAAAAGAAAGCACCGCTTTCGTCTGCTGCATCAGCTCTTCGATGGCCTCTTTTCCCGTCCCTGAAACCGATTGAAATGTGGTCACGTTGACCCGTTTAATCGTTGCCGCATCGTGAAGAGGTTTGAGTGCAACGACCATTTGCGCGGTTGAACAGTTCGGGTTTGCAAATATGGCTTGATCTAAGTTCGCAAGTGCACCGTTCACTTCAGGTACAATCAAAGGCACCAAGGGCTCCATCCGAAAAGCGCTTGAATTATCAATGATGACACATCCGGCCTTTAAAGCTTTGGGCGTATAGGTTCTGGCCAAAGTACTACTGGTTGCGCCCAAGATGAGATCAATTTTTGAAAAATCGGCGTCTTCAAGATTTTCAACACACAACTCCTCTTCAAAGAAGCTGTAGGTCTTTCCGGCAGATCGCTCAGAAGCAAAAAGGAACAGTTTTTCGATGGGGAATTTTCTGGAGGCCAAGATCTCTAACATCTCCTCTCCGACAACGCCCGTCGCCCCAATAATTGCGACGCGATATTTATCTTTTTTATGAAGCATCTTTTTTAAAATTCCTGGGTTATCTTTATTTCAATTGCTCAATGACGCGCCGCCCCATCTCTCGGGTACCGATGACCCTTGTGCCTTCAGCCGCAATATCCGGCGTGCGGTAACCCGCTTCGAGTACAGAAAAAACGGCCTTTTCTATCAATGCTGCTTCTTTTTCAAGTCCGAAAGAATACTTTAACATCATCCCTGCCGAAAGAATGGTCGCAAGCGGGTTGGCCTTGTCTTGTCCCGCAATATCCGGTGCACTCCCATGAATCGGCTCATACATGCCTTTCAAACAACTGGGTCGATGCGCTGAGGCAGATTGACCCAGGCTCGCCGAGGGAAGCATCCCGATTGAACCGGTCAACATCGCTGCGGCATCAGACAAAATATCCCCAAACATATTTGTCGTGACAATCACATCAAACTGCTTCGGATTTCGAATGAGCTGCATCGCGCAATTATCGACATACATATGAGAAAGTTCGATATCAGGATAGTCAGTGTGCACCTCCGTCACCACTTTACGCCACAACTCAGTGGCTTCGAGTACGTTGGCCTTGTCGATAGACATCACCCGTTTTCTTCGTTTTTGAGCCACTTCAAATGCCACACGTGCAATGCGTTTAATTTCTGATGTGGTATAAACCAGTGTGTTGATCCCTTTTTCTTCATCACCGATTTTTTCAACACCGCGTGGCTGGCCGAAGTAAATGCCCCCGGTCAGCTCCCGGACAACCATCAGATCAATGCCTTCAATCACCTCGCGCTTCAAGGTCGACGCATCTGTCATCATCGGGTACAGGATGGCGGGACGAAGATTTGCAAATAATCCCAATTCCTCTCGCAGACCCAAAAGTGCACGCTCCGGGCGGATGGCGTAGTCAAGCCCTTCCCATTTTGGGCCACCCACAGCGCCCAAAAGGACGGCATCTGCCTCCAATGCAAGACGAAGGGAATCTTCTGGGAGCGGAACGCCCGTTTGATCAATTGCCTCTCCCCCCACAATCCCGTGATCGAATTCAAAGGGGTGATTAAAACGCTCACCGAGCACCTCTAATACGGCAACCGCTTGTGGCGTAATCTCTTTTCCAATACCATCCCCTGGGAGGACAGCGATTTTCATTGCCTTTGTCATTTTATCCTTATTATTTAGGAATGAGGGTTGCGCTAGATGAGTCCGACTTTACTTTCGCCTTGTTTCACTTTTTCACCCAGGGCAGCAAGTTGATTAAGCCCACTTAAATACGCACGGGCCGAGGCGAGAATAATATCGGTATCGGCACCATGGCCTGTCACACGTCGACCTTCTTCTTCAAGGATCACTGTCACTTCGCCCATCGCATCGGTCCCCCCCGTGATCCCTTTCACCATGTATGAACAAAGACGGCTTTTTGTCTCTGTCATCTGGGCAATGGTCCGATAGGCCGCATCGACTACCCCATCTCCATGACCGGTCTTTTTGATCACTTTGTCTCCGATTGACAATTCAAGAGTCGCGGTCGGCTTCATCCCACTCCCGCTTTCAGCATGTAAGGACACCAGCTGGTATCGCTCCAATGAACGCCCCATCTCTTCCGAAATGAGGGCCTCTAAATCCTCATCGAAGATTTCTTTCTTTTTATCTGCCAAACGCTTCATTCGCTCAAAGGCTTTGTTTAAATCTTCCTCATTTGGACGATAACCAAGTTCCTCTAATCGCGTCTTAAAAGCATGTCGGCCCGAATGTTTTCCCAGAACGATACTGGTTTTTCCCGCCCCCACAGATTCTGGTCGGATAATTTCGTAGGTCATTTTTTCCTTGAGCAGGCCATCTTGATGAATACCTGATTCGTGTGCAAAGGCATTCGCACCCACGATCGCTTTGTTGGGCTGCACAGACATTCCCGTAATTTTACTGACCAAGCGACTGGCTTTCATGATTTCTTCTGTCACGATGGATGTATCAGCTTGAAAAAAATCTTTTCGGGTTCGCAGAGCCATCACAATTTCTTCGAGAGCTGTGTTCCCTGCCCGTTCTCCTATACCATTGATCGTGCATTCCACTTGACCTGCGCCCGCTCTGATCGCGCTCAAGGAATTGGCCACAGCCAATCCCAAGTCATTGTGACAATGCACAGAAATCACCGCTTGCTTTATATTGGGAACCCGCTTTCCAATCGCCTGAATCAACTGAAAGAACTCACCCGGGGAGGTATACCCAACCGTATCTGGAATATTGACCGTATTCGCCCCTGCCGCGATCACCGCTTCGATCACCTCACAAAGATAAGTCTCATCGGAACGCGTGGCATCCATCGGGGAAAATTCAACATCATCAACATGCGCTTTGGCTTGGGTGACAACTTCAACTGCACGCTGAAGTGCCTCTTCTCGACTTAAACGGAACTGATACTTGAGATGAATATCAGAGGTTGAAATAAAGGTATGGATACGCACATTTTTACCACCCGATAATGCTTTCCAAGCAGTATCAATATCTGCTGTTTTTGCACGCGCAAGGCTACAAATGGTCGAACCTTCTACTTCTTGCGCAATGGTCTGAATCGCCTCAAAATCACCTGTCGAACTGAAGGCAAATCCGGCCTCAATCACATCCACCCCCATGCGGGCCAATTGTCGGGCAATCGAAACCTTTTCTGCAACATTCATTGTTGCGCCGGGAGATTGTTCTCCATCACGTAAAGTGGTGTCGAAAATTTTAATTTTTCTCATCATCTGTCTTGATATTTGATCGAAATCAGTTTTTTCCGAATCAGTTGATGAAACCTTAATGTTTGACCAGAATCTCTTTATCCTCAATATCTTCGATGTCTTCTTCAGGATAAATCGCATTTGACTTTGATGGCGTTCCCGGCTGCTCATCCAGTTTCCGATAGAGTGCAACGAGCGGTTTTTCGAGTATTCCAATCAGCACATAAATCAACGAGAAAGAAAAAATCACGATTTGTGGGATGGTGACAAAAATGATCAAAGCCAGGACAAGCCCGACGAGGACATTAAATGGCTTGCGATTTCTTAAATTGAGTCCTTTGAAACTGCGATAGCGGATATTACTCACCATTAGAAAAGCCAACAGATAGGTCAGCCCTAAGGTCAATCCGGGACGCATGGCATCCCCGAGATTGAAGACATCGGCATCGAAAATCACCATAGAGGCAACAAGAAATGCCGCCGCAGGCGTCGGCAAGCCGAGAAAATCTTTACTTTCGGGACCAGAAACCTGAAGATTAAATCGCGCCAGCCTCAAGGCACCACAGGCAATGTAAAGGAAAAGTCCCATCCACCCCAAGCGTCCATAGGGTTGAAGCGCCCACGCGTAGGCGAGCAGACCCGGGGCGACACCAAAGGAAACGAGGTCTGAAAGCGAATCGTATTCAACTCCAAAATGGCTGGTTGTATGGGTTAAACGCGCCAGTTTACCATCCAATAGATCAAAAATGGCCCCGACCATGATGGCGATGGCCGCCGTCGCATACTGGCCATGCAGTACAGACATAATCGAAAAAACACCACAAAATAGATTCCCGGTCGTCACAAGGTTTGGAATAATATAAATCCCCTTTTTCCGGAGTTCTTTCATATTTTGTTTTCTTTTTCTTTTCATCTTATTTTCCCTAAGATGGTCTCACCACCAATGACTTTATCTCCCATCGAGACATTAATTTCTGTATCCGTGGGCAGAAAAAGATCTACACGAGAACCAAAACGGATCAAACCAAAGCGTTGTCCTCTATCAAGATTATCCCCTTTTTTTGTCCAACACACAATACGCCTTGCAATCAGACCCGCAATTTGAACGCAGATAATTTTTTTCCCATTCGGCATTTCCAAAATGACAGCATTTTGCTCATTATCTAAAGAAGCCTTGGGAGAGCCTGCATTCAAAAATCGACCCGCATTATAAATCACATCGGTCACCTTGCCTTCTACAGGTACGCGGTTCACATGCACATTAAACACATTCAGGAAAATACTGACTTTAATGGCCGGTTTTTTAAAAAAACGGTCTTCTTCCACTGAGGAAATATCAACAACCTTACCATCAGCAGGAGAGACCAACAAGTCTGCTTCTTGAGGCACTTTTCGTTTCGGATCTCTAAAAAACCAGAGACAAAAAAACGTCAATGCACCTAAAAAGATGGTAATCGACTGCCCTAATAAAAAATAACTTCCTAGGGTTAAAACAACACCGATTGCAATAAAGATATATCCTTCTTTTGCAATAGGACTTTGGTTTTCAAGTGCCATATTATATAACTCTGTCTGTTTGCGGGTTCATTTAACATGACCCTTAGCCCCACAATATTTTTTAGAAAAAATCAGGGGGAAGGGTCTCTTCCACACAAAAACTAAGGGAATTTTACCACGTTAGAAGGGGGAAATATAGGAATCAATGAGGGATAAACGTCAGTTCTTATCCCGATCAACCAAGAGATCTTTCTTAAGCCAGGGCATCATTGATCTCAGTTTTCCGCCCACCTCTTCGATGGGGTGAGATGCGCCCTTTTTGGCCAAGGCCTTAAAAACAGGCCTGTTTGCCTTGTTTTCAAGAATCCAATCCCTCGCAAATCGACCACTTTGGATCTCGCCCAAAATCTTTTTCATTTCGGCTTTGGTCTCATCCGTCACAATGCGCGGGCCACGGGTTAAATCGCCATACTCCGCAGTGTTTGAAATCGAATACCGCATATTGGCGATCCCGCCCTCATAAATGAGATCAACAATCAATTTGACCTCGTGAAGACATTCAAAATAGGCCATTTCAGGAGAATAACCGGCTTCAGTCAAGGTCTCATATCCGGCAGTGATCAAAGAAGTGATCCCCCCACACAACACGGCTTGCTCACCAAAAAGATCCGTCTCGGTTTCTTCTCTAAAATCTGTTTCGAGCACACCGGCACGGGTTCCGCCATTTGCTTTTGCATAAGCAAGCGCCACTTTTTTTGTTTGCTTGGAAGGATCTTGATAGATTGCAATGAGTGATGGGACACCGCTCCCTTTTTGGTATTCTGCCCGCACCAAATGTCCCGGCCCTTTGGGTGCGACCATGAAAACGTTCACATCTTTCGGGGGCACAATCTGGCCAAAATGGATATTAAATCCATGTGCAAACGCAAGGAAAGACCCTGATTTAAGATTGGGTTCGATTTGCGCATGATAGAGATCCGCCGTCAGTTCATCAGGGGTTAAAAGCATGACCACATCAGAGGCCTTTACGGCATCAGCCACCGGCATCACCTTCAAACCGGCCTGAACGGCTTTGTCCCACGAATTTCCTTCACGTAAGCCAACAACCACGTCCATACCACTTTCTTTCAAGTTGAGGGCATGCGCATGCCCTTGACTGCCAAAACCAATAATCGCGACTTTCTTCTCCGCTAAGATTGCGGTGTCTGCATCTGCATCATAATAAATTTTCATTCAATTCCCCTTTGTTGATTTTTAAAATAAAAACGATAGGTCATCCAGGAACAGATTGCTGCACTTCATTCTCACGCGGGCTTGCATTTTTTGCCTCTCCACGCGCAATCGCAATCTTCCCTGTGCGAATTAAGCTTTTTATCCCAAGCGGCCTGAGCAGGTGAATAATCGCTTCGACTTTATTAACGTCTCCTGTGATTTCAATAGTATAGGTATTTTGTGTCGAATCAATCACTCTTGCTCGAAAAATATCCGCAATTCTCAATGCTTCCGCACGATCTTCAGGTCGCGTATTAATTTTAATCAGGGCTGTTTCTCGCTCGACATACTCTTTTTCGGTCAGATCAACAACTTTAATCACATCGACCAGTTTATTCAACTGCTTCATGATCTGCTCGATAATCCGATCATCTCCTTCTGTGACAATTGTCATCGTTGAAATGTTCGGATCAAGTGTCGGCCCAACAGACAAGCTTTCAATATTGAACCCTCTCCCAGAAAAAAGCCCCGAAATCCGAGAAAGTGCACCGAACTTATTTTCAACTAAAACCGAAACAATATGCTGCATGTCCTTACAACAAACGCCAACGAAATATCCTTTCACCTGGAAAGGAGTTATCCCTTGGCGTTCCCTTTCAAATATTCAGGTTTAAGCAGTTAAAATACCATCGGCTTTTGTTGCTTTTTTAATCTCTTCTGAAGGACTTGGCCCGATAGGATCAGCAAAAACCATCTCGTTAATTGCAGCGTTCGCAGGCACCATCGGGTAGCAATTTTCCTCCTCTGCCACTCTAAAATCCATTAAGACGGGCTTGTTTACGGAAAGAGCTTCTTGGAGTACGGGTTCGACCTCAGACACTTCGGTCGCGCGAAGTCCCACAACCCCAAAGGCTTCAGCGAGTTTCACAAAGTCGGGTTGCTCACCGATAAAACTCGATGAATAGCGTTTCTGATAGAATAATTGCTGCCATTGGCGAACCATGCCCAAATATCGGTTATTGATGATGGCGATCTTTACAGGAAGATTGTATTGAACAGCGGTGGTCAACTCTTGAATATTCATCACAATACCGCCATCCCCCGCAATACAAACAACCAATTTCTCTGGAAATGCTATTTGTGCCCCGAGTGCTGCAGGCAAACCATAGCCCATCGTACCCAGACCGCCCGAAGTCAGAAAGGTTCGTGGGTCATCAAATTTATAATATTGCGCTGTCCACATCTGATGCTGGCCGACATCTGTCGCAACAATCGCCTTTCCCTGCGTCGTTTTATAAATTTGATCAATCACATATTGTGGTTTAATGATCTCATCGCCTTGATCATAAACAAGGGGTCGTTCTTTTTTCCAATCCTCAATCTGCTCAATCCATGCTTTATGTTTCTCGGCAACCCCATTTCCAGAAGTACTAATCATCTGTCCAAGGTCACCCAAAATGGCTTTTGCTTCTCCAACAATCGGGATATTGGCCTTCACCACTTTATGAATTGAAGTGGGATCAATATCAATATGTATTATTTTAGCTTTTGGCGCAAAATCTTTGACCCTGCCCGTCACACGATCATCAAAACGAGACCCGACGGCGATAATCAAATCCGAGTTGTGTATCGCCATATTGGCCCAATACGTCCCATGCATGCCCAGCATCCCGAGGGACAAGGGATGCGTTCCTGGGAAACCACCTAATCCCATCAAGGTGTTTGTCACAGGAATATTCGCCTTTTCAGCAAGTTCACGTAACTCTTTCGAAGCATCTGAGGCAAGAACACCGCCACCCGCGTAAAGCACTGGGCGTTCTGCTTTTAAAATCTCCTGAACCGCTTGTTTGACCTGCCATTTATTTCCCTTGCGATTGGGAGAGTAGCTTCGGATATACACTGTCTCAGGATAATTAAATATGGTCTTGGCTAAAACAACATCTTTGGGGAGATCAATCAACACCGGCCCAGGGCGTCCGGAAGTCGCGATATAAAACGCTTCTTTGATCGCCTTAGCCAAGTCAGCAACGTCTTTCACGAGAATATTATATTTGGTACAGGGACGCGTAATACCCACCATATCCGCTTCTTGAAATGCATCATTTCCAATCATTTGCGTCGGCACCTGTCCCGTCAGGATAATCACAGGCGTGGAATCCATTGCTGCATCGGCAATTGCAGTCACCGTGTTCGTTGCCCCCGGCCCAGAAGTCACCAGTACGACCCCGGCTTTACCCGTCACACGGGCATAACCTTCGGCCATGTGTGTTCCGCCCTGCTCGTGACGGCAAAGGACGACATCAATCTCTTTTTCATCAAAGAGTACGTCAAAAATAGGAAGGTTCACCCCACCCGGATAGGCAAAAAGAGTCGTAACGCCCTCTTTTTTTAGGGATTCTACCAATATCTTCGATCCGCTTATCTTCATGAATTAATCTCCTGACGCTCAGTCATAAATCCATATTTACGCTACAAAAAGAGGGCTCTGATTAAGATAATTTCCACGCCCTCTACAGAGTAATTTTACTACCATTTTATCAGAAACAAATTTCATCACTTTTAGCATAGACTTTAATCTATAGTCAACTATGAAAATATTGTAAATTCCGACACTTAGTGAAGGATAACGAGCGAAAAATCTGGGATCAAGTGAGGCTCTAATCTAGAAAATATAAACCAGCGAACCATTCAAGACATGTGCGCTGGACTCAAATTTACCGGAAACATTTGAGTTAGTAAGCCTTCGATCTTTTTTTTGTGATAAGAGATAGGCCAGAGCAAGGGTCACCTTTTCGGTCGCATGATATTGAAACCCCGTTGAGTAAATACGTGCATTGGCATCCGGCAATTCAAAGTTTAAAGTACTTTCCGGCACAGGGCTCTCATCTATTCCAAAACCAAACATCAAGGTCACTTCTGGACGAAATGAATAGCTTAGCCCTAATCGATAGGTATTAGAATCCTTGTAATTCTTTTCAACGGGTGTATCAAAAGAGGCCAAAGAACCCGTCAAAGAACCTGCATATTGAAAATCAAGTTCCTGATAGGCGCCCCAGTAGGTTCTTTCATAGACAAACTCAAATACAGCCCGACGGTGTGTGTAAGCTGTGGCAATCTGAAGTGTTGCAGGCAGAACGATTTCAAGAGAAGCGGGCCCATTGTAAGGGGAAGAACCTGTCCCCGTAAGTTGCGCACTTCCCTCAAGTTCAGGTGTCACCTTTGAACGATAGGTCAGCGCCATTGAAAAATCCTGAATGGGACGAGCAGAAACCGCAAGAAAATAACCTGCTGAAAAATCATCTCCTTTCATTTCTCTGGTCAAGCGCAAGGGATTGAGGATATCAGTGGTATCACTTTGCACTTTTCCTTCGCTATAAATTCCGCGAATGCCTCCGCCCATTGAAAAGATTTCATTCACCTGATAAGCGATTGCTAAATCCGTTTCAATCGTCTCCAGCGTAAACTCTTCTGCATAAGCTTTCGGGCCGCGATCATCCCATCGTTTTGAAAGACCAAAGGGGTAAACAAGGGAAAATCCAAAGCGAATTTTCCCTTTCTTTGGGGAAATATAATGGATATTCGGGAGGAGAAATGATTCACTTTTTGAGTGCGTATTGGTGGGGACGGCAATCAATCCACCCACAAAACGCACATCACCAGAAAAATCCACACCAGGCAGGGTAATATAATTGAGACTTGTTTCTATCTGTGCGGAAGCCTTGCTCCAAACCATATTCGCCGGATTGTAGTAAGCCGAATCCGGCCCAGTCGCACTGGCCACATAAGCGGCACTTAAAGCAACGGCATTTGAAGATTGCTCCGGAATTTTATAGCCGCCGGCAGTGCCCTCGTTTACAAAATAAAGGGACGCGACGCACCCCATAAAAACAAAAGTAAATCTAATCGCAAATATTGCCTTTCGACTCAAGAACGCTTCCTTTGCCGTGTTGTCCGTGAATTGGCTTTCTTTTTTGGATCATCTTTTTTAGCCAAGCGCGTCAGCGCGGCCTTCTTTTTGTCCGAAGGTTCAAACGGCACACCCGATACAACAGACTCCAGTTTTCTTACTTCATGAGAGGTCAGGTGGCGATATTGCCCAATCGCAAGGCCTCGTATTTTTAAAAAAGCGTAAGCCACCCTTTTTAGCTTTACAACAGGATAGCCCACCCGCTCTAACACACGCCGAATCTCGCGCTTCTTTCCTTCGTGCAATTTCAGCTCGACCCAGCCATTTTCTCTCGTATGATGAAGCGAACGAATTTTGCAAGGTGCCGTCTTTCCTGTGGGCAGTGAAATTCCCCCGCGCGCGACTTTTAACAAGGTCGCATCGGGCATATGCCCCCTCACTTTGGCCCAGTAGATTTTCTCCACCTCATTTTTCGGATGCATCAAACCATTGGCCAAATCGCCATCGTTCGTCAAAAGAAGAAGCCCTTCGGTCTCATAATCGAGCCGTCCCACAGGTGAAATCCGTTCTTTCACATCAGAGACTAAATCCATCACCGTGGATCGTCCTTCGGGGTCACTGCGGCTTGTAATATAATGTTTCGGTTTGTTCAATAGGATGTAGACCTTGCGGAGTTCTCTTTTAATCCGTTTGCCGTCTACTTTGATGTGATCTTTGAAGGGATCCACCTTCATCCCCTGTTCTACGATGATCGCACCATTGACACTCACTCGGCCTTCTGAAATCATCTTTTCCGCTTCGCGGCGGGAAGCCAGTCCGGCCTGTGCGATGATTTTTTGCAATCGATCTGCCATAACGCGCTATTCTCCTGGAATCGTCAGCACAGAGCAGGGTGCCAAACGCACTACTTTTTCAGCAACACTCCCGAGGAGAAGATGCTCCATGCCAGTACGGCCGTGCGCCCCGATCACAATCAGATCAACCCCTTTATCTTCCGCCGTCTTTACGATTTCTCGATAAGCCCTACCATGTTCAACGAAACAAGTGGCCGAAACCTTTCTATCATCCAAACCTTTTTTGAGGTTGTCCATCAATGCATTCGCCGTTGCCACGAGGGCTTGATCATGTCCCACGACAGTCATGGTATCGGTCAGGCTATAAGTAAATGATTCAATGACATGAAGCAAAAGGATCTCCGCTTCAAATTTCACAGACAACTTTTCGGCATAGGCAAGTGCCCGCTCCGAATAATCTGAAAAATCAGTCCCGACTAATATCTTTTTAAAATCTGGTACTGCTTTCTTTTCTCGCCCTGCCATTGACTTTCCTCCTTGTCGTCACTCTACTTTAAGCCCTCATTTTAATCAAGAAAAACACAGACTTCTATATCAGCATTCCAAAACGAAGCACTCATTTTACCTCCGTTTTTATGATGCACAGTTCACCTTGATTATCAGAGATCAGATCTCTTACAATGCCCCTCTAACGCACAGGGTTAAAACTTCTTTAAGGAAAATACAATGAAATTGTCTTCTCTCTTTCCCCTAATGCTGATCATGCTATTGTCAGCTTGCGATGGCTCAGGCACACCCTCTTCCAGAACGCCGCCACCACCTGCACCGGCTGAATTCTCTGAGGGAGAAAATCTTTTCAATAAAACCTGCGCGGGATGTCATGGCCCGGGTGCGCAAGGGACGGATCGCGGCCCAACTTTTATTTCTAAGATTTACGAACCCAGTCATCATGGCGATTCGGCCTTTCATCTGGCTGTTAAAAGAGGTGTTCAAAAACATCACTGGAATTTTGGGAATATGCCCAAAATTAGCGGCGTTTCCAAAAACGAGGTGGATCAAATTATCGGATACATCCGATGGATTCAAAGAGAGAACGGCATTTCGTAGTTGTAAAAAATGACACATTTGGATCCCCCGTGTATCATTGAGACTGAGTCATCATCGCTTCAGTCTTTATTGGGAATCCAACAATGGCAACAAGACATCGTCTCCTCTTTTTGATCACAGCAATCGCGCTTCTTTTGCTTTCAAGCCCTCTCTTACAAGCCGAAACCATTTATAAATATACGAATAAAAATGGAACGGTGGTTTTCACAAAAATTTTAGAAGAAGTCCCCATTGAGCAAAGAGAAAAGGTGGAAGAAGTTGTTCTTTCGGATGAGAATACGGAAGCGTTATTAGAAGCGAAAGAAGAATTGATTCCCGAAGAACCATTCATCCCTAAAGAAGCACTGACGAAAGAAAAGCTCCGAGAAATCGGCACAGAAAAAATCCGGCAAGGGAAGGAAACCTTCGCTTCATTTTTTGAGGATCAACAGACTTTATTCATCGGATATATCATTGGTGGCATCATCGCCTTTTTCATTTTCTCAAAAATACTGAAGCGGTTTGTGGGTGGCTTTGTCACGATGATTTTGGTAAAACTGGCGATTGTTGTTGTGTTATTCTGCGGCGTTTACATATTTTATTTATCCTGGCTCAACAAATCGGTGTTAAATTTCGATCAAGTTCAGGACATCTCAGAAGGGACTTGGACAGAGCAAATGACCACACCGGCGGAAATCTTAGAAAAATCTCAGGACGTCGTTGATCAATTTAATCAAAAAGCAAAAGAACGAGAAACGCTCCTGAATGGCATGGGTGGCAGTTAGTCTTCACGTAAAGGTCATGTCGTGAATCAATTATTCTCCTTTGCGCTCAGGGCTGTCACAGTTGCGCTACTCCTGAACATTTATCGCGTTCCCGCCTCAGGGAATTCATTGCCTGAAGGCTTGGAGGTTCATCACTTTCTCCAACAAGAAACGGCACACCGTGTTGCATCATCCCCGGCCTTTACCAAACTGCTGACGTTTTATCAGCTTGAAACCCGTTATCGCTATTCATCTAATGTGAACTTAATGGCAATCGGACGCCTTTCCTACGATCCGATTCATGACCTGCAAGATCTGAGTCGGACAAACCCTTTTCAAGATCGCTTCCAACAAGCGACCCCGCGAAATATTTCTGATATCGATCCATTTAATGCCGAGATCAGAGAAGCTTACGGCGACTTTTTCTTTAAAAAAGTCGATCTTCGGATCGGAAAACAGATTGTGCGCTGGGGGGTCATTGAAGGTTTTCGCCTGACCGACGCCTTGAACCCCATCGATTTTAATGAATTCATCCTAAGAGAGCTGACGGATCGCTACATCCCGCTTTGGATGCTCAAAACAGACACTTATCTTCAAAACATGACGCTTCAATTCGTGTGGATTCCTGAGTTAGTCTTTCATCAGCCCGCTCCTGCAGGAAGTGAATTTGAGCAGTTTCAATTTCCACCAGGATTGGAAACGCCGCCAAAAATCTTTCTCAATACGGAAGTGGGTCTTCGCCTCTCCACGTATCTGAAAGGGTTCGATCTGGGCTTCAGTTATTTTGATGGATGGGATGACTTCCCGACCGCCTCTCAAACCATATTCGGGTTTGGGCCAGCGAGTTCAGGGCCATCTTCCGGTGATACGCCCCGCTATCACCGGATACACACCTTTGGTTTTACATTTACAAAAGGCTTGGGTAACGAACTGATCAAAGGAGAATTTGCATATGTGCATGGGCGATCCTTTGGCACCTTTTCTTCCGCCACGCAAGCAGAAATCAAACGGCCTCAAGTCAAATATGGACTGGGCTGGGACACAAGAATTGCCTATGGCATTGATACATTCATTCAGTTTTCTCAGCAATGGATTGTAAATCATCAAAACGAGATTATCGCAGATGAATTGGATTCCGGTGCGAGTTTGGTCTTACGAAAAAAAATGATGAATGAGGCCCTGCTTTTAAAACTCCTGGTCATCTACATGCTGAACAATAAAGAAGCCTTGATCCGGCCACGTGCGACCTACCGGCAGAGCGATCACTTGACCCTTTCCTTGGGTGTGGATATTTTTGAAGGAAAAGAAGGCAATATTCAACAGGACGATTTTCGCTTTATCGGATTTTTTGATAAGAATGACCGGATTTTCACTGAGATACGTTACAGTTTTTGATTGAGATGGGGTAGTCCTAAAGGTTTTAAAAGATAGGGCACGTCATAAAATGGAACACAATCTCAAGTCAGAAGAACTGATCATTGATTGTTCAAAAGACTGTGAAGAGTTAGGAATTGTTACCAAAGCTTCTCTGATTGATCAGTTACGAAAAATTAGCAATCTTTTGGTTATTGACTATCTTGAGAACACCCTCTCTTATTGAGAGGCTTGCCCCGCACTTTCATCCTCGACTTCATCTCCCGAAGGAACGCAAGTTTCAATCCTCACCCGCCCCGAAGGACGGGTGCTACCCAGGTAGGCTTGTTTTAAATCTCCGAGAAATTCAAGTTTCAATCCTCACCCGCCCCGAAGGACGGGTGCTACGGGGAAATTTGCAGATACCTACCCTGGGATTAAGATGTTTCAATCCTCACCCGCCCCGAAGGACGGATGCTACAACAGCAACTCAGGTTACAGCAACTCAGGCAACTGGTTTCAATCCTCACCCGCCCCGAAGGACCGATGCTACAATCAATCAATGGCAGGGGTCAGAGGTAAACGGCGTTTCAATCCTCACCCGCCCCGAAGGACGGGTGCTACCCCGGATAATGTTTGGTTGGGTGCGACTGTTACGGGTTTCAATCCTCACCCGCCCCGAAGGACGGGTGCTACTTGTATTCTTTCTATTTTCTTTTCTGTCCAATCTGGTTTCAATCCTCACCCGCCCCGAAGGACGGGTGCTACCAATGACACCCACGGGGAGTAAATGGCATTGAACCAGTTTCAATCCTCACCCGCCCCGAAGGACGGGTGCTACCTCTCCATTTTTAAACATACATGGGCCAGCCACCGTGTTGTTTCAATCCTCACCCGCCCCGAAGGACGGGTGCTACATATTCGACGTACACGCGGGCCTTGCTTGGCCCGTGTTTCAATCCTCACCCGCCCCGAAGGACGGGTGCTACGTAAAATGTTTCTGTCCGAGCCTCTGCAATATCAACCGTTTCAATCCTCACCCGCCCCGAAGGACGGGTGCTACTACCCCCGGAACCCATGAACCAAATAAGTCAGCCATCGTTTCAATCCTCACCCGCCCCGAAGGACGGGTGCTACACGGTCAACACTGTCGCGGTATTTGACGCAATCGGGGTTTCAATCCTCACCCGCCCCGAAGGACGGGTGCTACAGTGTGGTGAAATTGTCCTTTGCTTTTAAGATCTTTGAGACCACAAAACGCGGACATCATATTATTTCCCCTTCACTGAAAATCTTTCTGTTCCATTTTCTTAATTTATTCTTTTATTCCAATCTTTTATACGCTTCGCGAACCTCCTCCATTTTTCCCATTGCTGAGGGTTCGCGCTTAAACCAGCAAGGGTCCTTCAAAATCGACTGTCCCGTCTAATCCGTAGATTTCGATATGTTTTTCCTTCGGCGCCGTGAGGCGGTAGATCCGAAGCCGATCTTCTTTTTTATTGATAATCTCCAAAAGCCGCCGAACCAATGTCTCATATTCCATCGGATTGACAGTACATTCAAAAACGGATTGTTGAACCCGCTGCCCGAAATTTTTGCATTCGCTTGCAATGCGCCTCAAGCGGCGTTTACCTTCACGGGTTTCTGTTGAGACGTCATAGGCAATCACAACAAACATCGGTTTCTCATCGATAAAGATAAGGGATATAAGTTTCCATGTCCCCTCTCAAGGTTCGGGCGAGCAGACGTGCCTGCACATGCGGAATTAAACCAATTGGCATTTTTTGATTCAGCAAAGGATGCGTGATTTCTTCTTGTTTTCTCTTTTGATAAGCAACCACTACTTCCTTTCTTCCGTCATCATCTAAATGAACGGCTCCGCCGGGTCGATCAATAAAATGTTTTGCTCGGATCTGTTTACGGTTGATCAGTGTAAGAGCCAATCGATCCGCTAACACAGCACGCAATTCTTCCATTAAGTCTAAAGCCAGCGCGGCCCGACCGGGACGGATGGTGTGCAAGAACCCCAATTGAGGGTCAAGTCCTACTCCCTCTGCACCCGCGACACAATCATTCATCAATAAGGCATATAGAAAAGAGATCAGTGCATTCACCGGATCACGTGGCGGTCGTCGGTTTCGGCCATTGAAACGGAAGGTTTCCCGGTCTTCACGCACCATGCGATCAAAAGAGGAAAAATAAGCCCTTGCGGATTCGCCTTCAATGCCACGGACTTGATCAATGTTTTGACATTTTGGAAGACGTGACAAGGTATTTGCGAGTTTATCTGTGGTCTTTTTCAATGTTTGACTGTCACCGTCATCCGTATTTTCTCGTGCGCCGCGAAGCACGATCTGGCGACTGTTTTGAATCTTGCCCGCCACCATATTTCTGGCGATTTCGAGTGATTTTTCTTTATCGCGCATGATCTCATGCTGGGCGCTTCGCAAGAGCACGTTCCCGGAAACCGGCCCTTCGACACGGGCTTTGAATCGCCCATTGCGATCCAGCAATACGAGAAAACGTCCGTCTTCCGCGCAACGCGCCATCGCCGCCGGGCTGACCATGACATTGCCAAAGCAGACGATGCCACCCAGGTGGTGCACGGGAACTTGAAGTTTGGTTTCTTTTTCGATCTTGACTTTGAGCGTGTCGTGGTCGAGATGAAGATAGGCCCCTTCGGTGGTGATGTAGAGCGTGTTTAGGAGTTGATGCAAGCTGGAACCCCTTCTTTACATGCTGTTATTACTTTTTTGAGAGCATTTTGAGAATATGTTTTGCCAAATAATCGTTAATCTCGTTGTGGCGGGGAAGGGGCTGAGCGATTTTAGTTTCAGGATTCTAATACCAATCATGATTTCCTCCATGTCTCAAAAAAATGCATCCCATTTTTTCAATTTTCCGGACTAAACCTTTCCGCTTCATGCGACTTCAAGCTCTGCGACTTTTCTGACACAAGGAATGTTTCCGCTATTCAGTTCAGTATAAATATCTTTCAGATTTGCTGTGAGCTCATTTTTTGTTTCACCTTGTGTCATATAATCAGGATATGTCTCCAGATAACCCAGCCACATTTCTTCATCTTGCCAAAAAACATATTTAAGTCTTTCCATTTTCAGCTCCTTGTTTTTATTTGCATCTAGCCGAAGGACAGATGCAATGTTGTTTTAATAAAAAACTAGACCGTATTTCAATCCTTCTCCCTCTCAAATCAGGGCATTTATCCCTTAGAATTCTGTAATTTGGAAAAGCTTTTTTTGCGCGAGTCGGGTCGCGTCTTCTTTTCCTGAGGTCGAAGGCATGCACGATTCCAGAAGAGAACAACGGGTACAGCGCTGGTCATTGACGGGCGAAGGCGTTTTTTTTGATACAAATAGTTCTCGGATCGCTTCTGTGGTTTCTGCGACAAGATCGCGTAGGCCTTGATCAAATAAGACTTCACGCCGTCTCCGTGAACTGTGATGGAAAATAGCCCCTTTTGGCACAAGTTCTCCGGTCATTTCTTCCAAACAAATCGCTTGCGCACAGAGTTGTAGGTCGTCATGCTCTCTTTTTCGCCGGGGGCCGTGTTTGTATTCAACCGGATAGGGGATGTCGCCGTGAAACTCCACGACATCGGCTTTCCCAATCAATGCCAACCGCTGACTCCAAAGCGGCAGTGCGCGTTCGATGCGGATGCCCTCTTGATATTCGGTTTTCACTTCGTCCACCCTACGATGCAAAGCCTGGCCGCGCAGGGTGTAAATATTTTCATCAAAGCTCTGCTCAAGATGAATGAGGGCGCATTGCCGAGGGCAATAGCTGTAGTGCTCCAGGGCTGATATCATGATGGGTTCGCGTTCCATTTGAATGACGGGTTCCGTTTTAGATTAATTCTTCTTGGAATTTTTTGATGCCAAAGGAAAACGCTCGGGATGCTCAATGGACGCTATCGACAGATCTACATCAATATCCGGCCAATAAAAATGTCCCGGTGAGGGTTCTTCAACCTTAATGATGGACTTGACCGGCTGATCTTTAAACCAGGGGAATAGGTCATAAGGCATAAATAGCTCTTTATCCTGAGATAAGAGCCACACGCCATGACTCGAAATATGGGTGACCTCAAGAACTGAAGTGCTGTTGCCATGCGCGGGTAAGTTCATTGTTGTGCTCCTCTATGAGTATTTCGATTGCCTTTAACTGCTGTCTTGATAATCGGATATTTTTTGCCAATTCAATCTCAGGTTCAAGCCAAAATTTTGCCTCGCCATCCCCGGAAACGACATGCACATGCATACGGGTTTCTTCGCGTGAAAAGAAGAAAAATCGATAACCTGCGGCTCTGAAAATTGTTGGACTCATTTTTTTACTTTCTCTAATTACTCTACTTTCGGACTTAGGGTGATTTCTGAGGGTAACTCATCTCGGTTTACCGTTATGCTGTAGTCTCCGAAACCTCTTGGAGCTGTAATCTCTTCATTGAGTTTGATCTGAATGCGCTCAAACAAACGGTGGGCCGGTGCATTACCTAATTTCGAATCATGCTTAAAAACATACAAACCCCGCGTTGCCATTTCGCCGCGTGCGGCAGAGCGATCATGTTCAAACATATTGGAAAGCGATTCCCATAGCAATTCAAGATCGTCGTCGGAAAAACCGGTTTGCGCAGCAAGGTGAGATGAAACAAATCCATGTGCTACGTACAGTCCGTAGGGCACGGTGTGTTTTCGGCCCATCGTGCGATTATCCCCACCTTGTTTTTCGGCCTCTGCCTCCGTCGCCACGGCCATTCGTGTGATGGAGTGTTCTTGTGCCACGATGGGGTCAACAGAGCGCGAGAAGGTCAGTTGCACCGGGCCGCGCACTTGACCGCAATTCACACGGGTCGACATGACGGCGCCGAAGGTTCGCACGTCGTAAAAATTTTTGCACATCCATGCGCGCGCATCATCGACCCGCTCGCCGCCCTTTCGTTTTTTGCCCTCCGCTATGAGTAAATCACTTGCACCGATAGCGGCATAAGCCCGTTCGTGTTGTTTGTTGAGAATGGCTTTTTCTCTCACATATATTTCAAAGCGTTTCTGTTCGCCCTCAAGTGGCGCTGTTATTTCATTCTGATCTTTTGTCATGGCCACGTAGTTACGTATTTTTCGTTTTAAGCAGACATCCGTCACCAAGCCCCGCCCGGTTTCCGCATCGACGCGTGGCAGATTGCCGGCGTCCGGGTCTCCGTTGGGGTTGCCGTCTTTCACATCAAATAACAATACAAAGTCGTAACGATTTTCAATGCTCATGATTTAACTCCTTCGGTTGGAATACTTGCCTTTTTAAAGAAATTTTGCCGTTGATGGTAGTACCCGATGGCAAAACGGCCTTGATCCGGCAAGGACAAATTTGCGGGGAAATCGCTGATATCGTCCATCACTTCGCCAATACATTTTTCCAAATTGACCGCGCGGCCTCGATGCTCTAGTTTGGAAATGTGGTGATTTTTGAGTTTGATCAGCGTTGAAAATACCGTCACTGGTGTGCTTGCGGCTGCGCCGTAAAAACGATCTCGAATAGTTGCGTTGAGACCGGGGTTCGCTTCTTCTTGAATTTTTTCCAAGACGGAGAACAAACGGCCAAGCCGGTAACCGATATTCCGATTGTTTTCATCCAGAGACATTTTGAGTTCCTCCTTTAGATGTGTTTGTTGGTAACGAGTATTGCGATTGATGCAGGCCTTAATGAGTGCTGCGCGCGCGTAGGTGACTTCGTGCTCGGCACGGATGCGCCGCACAGCGGCTGCAAGTAATGTTTGGGGGTAGGGCGTTCCTGTGAGAATACTGCGGATCAAATCCCCACTGATGTTGGGTGCAATATTATCTGCTTTGTTTTGCGTTGCTGTGGAGACCAGTAGGCGAAACAACGACAGGTAGGGTGGGTCTCGTTCAGAACGTATAATGGAAAGATCCTCAAAATGCTGCTTGATGCGGGTGGTCATTTCTGCCACGGTGCTGTGATGCCAAAAACGGATGGCGATGCGTGCGGCATTGGGTGCAAGTCCTAATACAAAAAACTGCGTCAGACCTTCTTCGTTTTCGAGTAGTCCTTTGTCGATCGCACGATAAAGACTTTCAACTGCCCGAACATTGCTGTCGGGATCGTCTTTTGTGGGTTCGCCGAAAACATTGGTCATGCCTGTTTCCCAATCGCTGGGCCTATCGGCCCAGAATACCGTGCTTGTGTCTCCGACTTGCAGGCGTTGCGGTGAATTTTTTCGAAGCAGGTGGTTGAGGGCGGTCGTGTAGGCGAATGTGGCACGTTTTCCGACGGGGGCATTTGCCCCCTGTGTCTTTCCGTAGGAGTTGAAGGCATTGAGATTGAATGAAACGATGTTGGCCCCCGCTGTTTGCGCCCCCCAAACGCCTTTGATGGCGGTGTGTAGTCGCGCGGATTCGTCATGATCCCCGGTGATCAAACAAAGGTCTGAGCTTGGTTCTTTTGAACTTTGACTCTGATCAATATGTGCAACAATCGCAGGTCTTTGGCAGACCAATTCCGTTGCACCCTGAAGTCTAAATGTCAGGTTTGGATTTGTCTCAGAAATTTCCGGCCAATTCGAATCTTGTGAACAGCGTTCAAGATTCAGATCTTGTAAAAATTTTATTACGGCGGAGACGCCTTGATCTATTCGAAGGGCTTCGGGCAGTGCCTCGATATTGGCGATAAAGGCCTTGTGTTGTTCCACAGCGCGACCTGGTTTTCCTTTTGTCTCCAGACCCAGGACGTAGGTTGCATTATCCCAGAATAAATTTGAAACGACCCCAGACGTTTTTTTGAACCCTTGTGGCAGAAGATAGGAGCGGGCTCGTTTTTTCTTTGCTTCTCCCTCGCGTGTATCCTCAATTTGAATCAGTGCCCCTTCGACATCGATTTCGAAGATAAAAGGGATTTCTTTTCGTTCGAAGCCCGGACTTGCCATGTGTGCTTCGGGGTCAGCGCATTTGCGTTGGTAATAATCGTAAAGGCTTTGCAAGATCATCCGCGCACCTCTTCGCTGTCCCATACGGGGATTTTCAAAATGCCCTTGGTGAGTTGTGCCCGAAAAAACCGCGGCTTGGGATCGGTGGGAGTACTGTAATCTAAATCGTAGAGCATGTAGCCTAAATCGCGGCTCTCGGAGATCGGTTTTGTTTGATCTGTTTTATCCTCGAGCAATGTAAAATTTGCCGCAAATTCCCGGCAGCCAAGATAGGGCTGGTTGATGCATTGTCCTTTTTTTGCGCGGCGTTCGAACATCGTCATAAATTTTACGGCACGATCTTCTTCTCGGCCAAAATGATCTTCTCCCGAATTGACTTGTCGTTTGCTGAGGTGAGGAAAGTTGGTTTTGTGAAAACTCGGATCGCGCAATTCAAATGAAGCATGGATGCGGTACTTGACCTCACGCAAAAAAAGCCCTGCACGTTGCTGGCGCTCATCCTCAACAATAATGCCAAGCCGCCCAAGCCCCGTATTCATGGCGATTTTGACATTCCGTGTTGAGGCCACACAGCCCACTTCATTGCGCCGAAAATTGATCCACTTGATTGGGTTGAGCACTTCAATTTTGCTCACCTGCCAGCGAAGGGCAGGTTTCCACAAAATGGCTTCAAAGATGGCGCGGGCCGCCGAAGGCGTCATCAGGTCATAACTCACACGTTCGACTTTCATCTCCGGCCGTGTGAAGCAGGCAAAGTCACCGCTGACTTCAAGACAATAGGTTTTCATGCGTTCTCCTCACACAACAAAAGCGGTTGGATCTGGGATTGAGTCGTCCATCAATACCCCCAAAGTGGGATGATAAAGCGCTTCTGAGCATTGCGCAAATATTCCCGCATAAACCTCGATCACATCACCCTGATTCAGCAAGTGTTGAAATTGATATTTCGGCAGGTTTATGGTGTAGCGCTGGAGTTTCCGCATCAACCAGCGTTCCGGCCCTGCTTGTTTAAGTTGTTCGATGAAATCAATACTTTTGCCATAACATACAATCAAACTCTGATAGCCCGATTCGTCAATCAACTGAAAACGTTGTGCCGCGCTGCGGAATTGCACTTTTAAAGCATCATCCCCTTGGCCTTCGGGTTTCAACAAGTCTTCTATTCCGTGTTTGTCTAGAGAAGGGGCCTTCCAATACAGTTGCTCAAAGTAATTTTTGAAAAGTCCCCGCCGCAAGGGGGTTCCTTTCTGACCACAAAGCAAGGAGACGGTTGTTTGTGCGGCGCGCCGTAGATGGCCGGGGGGCGGCGGTTTCGGTGGGATAAAGACCACAACCTTTCCTAAGTCAGGGCGGCCTTCTCGATTGCAGCGGCCAGCGGCCTGGGCGATAGAGTCCAGCCCCGCTAAAGCACGAAAGACCACGGGGAAATCAATATCCACACCCGCTTCAACCAATTGTGTGCTCACGACGCGCAGGGTTTCCCCTCTTTTGAGCCGATCTTTAATGTCAGAAATCACACAGGAGCGATGCTCGCCACACATGAGTGCAGATAAATGGATCGTGTCTTCGGGCAGCCGACGATGCAGTTCACGGGCCTCAGCGCGCGTATTGACAATGGCTAAAACGCAGGCATGTGCTTCTATCTCTTCAGCAATTTCATCCCAGGTTTTACTTTGCTGAAAATCTTTCGGTAAAACCACCTCCACGCGTTCGAGGTCTCGATAAAGGGCATCAGGATCATCAATGATTTCGTGAACATTTTCCAAACCCGGAAAATCCCAATCGAAACCACTGCGTTGATTCAAAGCGGGCTGTGTGGCTGTGCACAGTACGAAGGTCACATTGTAGTGTTGTGTGAGCAAATTCATGATGCTTAGAATGGGCTTTAAAAACTCGGGGGGCAGCAATTGTGCTTCATCTAAAATGACGACGCTATTGACGATGTTGTGCAGCTTACGGCAACGGCTGGTTTTGGCCGCAAACAAGGATTCAAAAAACTGAACGTTCGTGGTGACGATAATGGGTGCATCCCAATTTTCCGCCGCCAAGCGATTTTTCACCGTTGTTTCTTTGTCGGGATCAAGGTTGCTGTGATGTTCCACAACCGCATCGGGAAAGATTTCACGAAAGGTATTGGCCGTTTGTTCGATGATGCTGGTATAGGGAATGACGTAAATCACGCGCCCCTTTTTGTGAACGACGGCGTGTTCTAAAGCAAAGGCCAGGCTCGAAAGCGTTTTCCCGCCTCCGGTTGGAACCGTCAGGGAGAAAATGCCTGCTGGCGAATCGGCTTTTTTTCTGCATTGTTGTAAAACATTCCAACGAATACGATTGATCTTTTTGGTGGTGTTGTCAGAGAAGTTCAGATCCATTTGTGCATTGAATTGCTGCAAGAGTACTTGCATTGAGGAGCTATTCTGGCGATTTTTTGCTTTGTCGGCATCCATGAAAGATTCGGTGTCGAGAAAATCTGCATCGACCAATGAAGAAAACAACATGCGCACCCACAAGGCAAAACCTGCCGATCCACCCAAAAGCGGGCTTGTGGGATTGGGCTGGGAAAGAATGCTTTGAGGGATATGTTGACTCAGAGCAGAGGCTAAGTGGCTTTGTTCATCAAGTCTCACTTTCAGTGCTTTGCCTCGGGCTTCTCCTGTGTGCCAATCGGGAAGCCCCGCGTGATGTCCTGCGATGAGGTAGGCTAGAATCCGTCCTGTCAGCCCGAGTTGTGTCATCGCGTATTGTGCGCCTGCTGTAGAATGATCCACCTTGCCTGCCTTGCCTTCCAGATGGGCTTCCGCATCAAAACCAGAGAGTGTTTTGATGCGATGCTGAAATGCTTGACTGTACTTTCCTAGGTCATGCCATAAGCCTACCAAATGGGCCCAGTCGGAGCTTCCGAATCGCAAGGCAAAGTCAGAGGCAAGCCCTGCAACCCCTGACAAGTGCTCCTCAAGATCATGAACAATGAATTTTCCATGCTCATCTTTCCGAACATGCGCAATCGTTACCCGATTATTTTCCGCCTCAGTCATTGTCAAGACTCAAAGAGCCATTTGAAAGAAAAATGCCAACGAAGCTCCCGCTCAATTCGAGCTTTAGTTAATAGACAAGAAATCTGTTGAAAAATAATCTGCTTTAGTTCCTGAATAAATCATTCAGAATGATCCATTTGGGAGAGATTGGCTTGTCTGCAAAAGAAATATGCAGATGTAAAAGACGATGGATCCGTTATGTTAATTTAATGAAAATCAGTAAAAAAGGCAATATTTAATGAAGGCCGAAAAAAAATGTTTGTAGATGGGTTTTTCATATAACAATCCAAAAACAAACCGAATGACCATCAATGCAACTACTAAGCACAGCATAATCAAGATCATCCAAAAATATCGACTCGATTATTCGTCGTGGAAAGGAGATAGTAATAATCGAAAATATACTCGTAGTCGCGTACCCTGGAAAAAGGATTGTTGCCGTGGGGTAAAACCCCATGACTAACACTGCCCTGCACAAGGATTCGCTAAACGCTCTACGGTGGATCAATCAATAAATCGCATTCAATTTTATTGACAGTACAGGGTAAATTGTGATTAAATCCCTCTTTTGTGACGAAAAGTATCCATTTTTAGAAGAGGGTTTGACATGGTGCGGGCAGTAATTGAAGCAGGTGGAAGACAAATTCGGGTGGCTGCCGGAGATGTTGTTGATGTTGAGAAATATGATGTGGAAGTGGGAAAGTCGATCACCTTTGATTCTGTGCTTCTCTTACAAGATGGCAAAAAACTGACCGCTGACCCTGACGCTCTAAAGGGTGCAAAGGTTATTGGTGAGGTGCTTGAGCAAGGGCGTTCTAAAAAAATTATTGTTTTTAAAAAGAAACGGCGTAAAAATTATCGTAAAAGCAGAGGTCATCGTCAGGCATTTACCCGCCTCAAAATCTCTGAAATTGTAGAGGGTTAGAAAATGGCGCATAAAAAAGGAGTTGGCTCATCTCGGAATGGTCGTGATAGTAACGCACAGCGACTGGGTGTGAAGCGTTTTGGCGGCGAACATGTCTTGGCAGGCAATATTTTAGTCCGGCAGAGGGGAACAAGAATCCACCCCGGAACAAATGTCGGTATCGGAAAAGACGATACGCTTTTTGCCAAAATCACAGGGGTGGTTACATTTGAGCGGGCCGGACGAGACAGAAAAAAGGTTTCAATCTACCCTTCTAACAACTAAACCGTTTTATTTCACTTTTCATTTAAGTTCTGAAAACCCCTGATTCAGTCGAACTTTTTGATGGCTTAATTGAGGGGTTTTTTATTTTCTTATGTTTGTTGACCAAGTAAAAATCTATGTGAAGGCTGGAAACGGCGGCGATGGCTGCGTCAGTTTTCGTCGTGAGAAATTTGTCTCTCAGGGCGGGCCGGATGGCGGTGATGGGGGAAAAGGCGGCGACGTTGTACTAGAAGCCTCTCGTCAACTTTCAACCCTGATTGATTTACGCTACCAACAACATTACAAGCTCAAACGGGGCGCACACGGCAGTGGACACAATTCATCAGGAAAAGAAAGCCCAGATCGGGTGATCCCTGTACCGGTCGGAACCGTGGTCCGAGATTTTGAGACCAGTGAACTGATCGGTGATTTGGTGACGTCCGGCGAACGTTTGATTATTGCAAAAGGCGGCAAAGGGGGGCGTGGCAACTCACGTTTTAAGAGCGCAACCAATCAAACACCCCTTGAAGCAGAGCAGGGTGTTCCCGGTGAGGAATTCTGGCTCACACTGGAATTAAAACTCCTGGCCGATGTAGGCTTGGTCGGTTTTCCCAATGCGGGAAAATCTTCTTTATTGGTTGCCATGACCCACGCACATCCGAAGATTGGGGACTATCCCTTCACAACACTCGAACCCAACCTCGGGGTCGCAAGCTGGCAATCATCAAAAGGCCAACTCAGTCATATCACCATCGCTGATGTGCCGGGTTTGATTGAAGGCGCACACGAAGGAAAAGGGCTCGGCATCCAATTTTTAAAACACATTGAACGCACCTCTGTTCTTTTGCACCTTGTGGATGTTTCTGAAATGACAATGAATAATCCTGTGCACGATTTTGAAATCATTCGAGAAGAGATGCTTCAATATCATCCCAAAATGCATGAAAAACCTTTTTTTGTCGCAGCCACCAAGATGGACATTGCAATGGGTGGAGAAAAAGTGGAAACCCTGCGTACTTATTGCGATGAAAAAGCTTTTCCTTTTTTTGAAATCTCTTCAGCAACCGGCTTGGGCGTTAAACCCCTCATTCGCGCCTTAGGGATTGAAGTTGAAAAGCATCGCCACAATGCAAATCAAGCCTTAGAACCATTGATCGTCCAGTGATAACTGCCCCTTTTTAAAGGTGAGCTTCATGTCATCCAAACGGCCTAAGCTTCATAAACATAAACGCATCGTGATCAAAATCGGGAGCAATGTCATCGCCTCACGCGATCAAGGGCTGAACGAAAAAAGACTCTCTGCTATTGCAGAGGAGGTCTCGTCGCTTCGTAAAGCGGGGCATGAGATCCTACTTGTTTCATCGGGCTCCGTGCTTTGCGGCACAGAAAAACTGGGGCTTTCCAGCCCACCCAAAACCATTCCCATGAAACAAGCGGCGGCAGCAGTGGGACAAAGTCGGCTCATGTGGGCTTATGAACGCTTATTCGAAACCCATGAAATCAAAGTCGCTCAGATTTTACTGACACACGATGGATTGACCGATCGCAAACGATTTATCAATGCACGAAATACCTTAATCACCCTACTGGAGCATCAGGTACTGCCCGTTATCAATGAAAATGATACGGTCACTGTGGATGAAATCAAGCTCGGCGACAACGACAACCTTGCGGCGCAGGTGGCCCATTTGGTGGATGCCTCCCTACTCGTTGCATTTTCCGATGTCGACGGCCTTTACACAGCAGATCCGAGAGCACATCCCGAAGCAAAGTTAATCTCGATAGTAGAAACAGTTACCGATGAAATCGTAGCGATGGCAGGCGGATCAAGCAAAGCAGGCGGAACCGGAGGGATGCAGACCAAAGTGAAGATGGCCGCAGATGTCGCGGCCTATGGCGTGACGACTTTAGTTATTAACGGGATGAGACCCGATTTAATCAAACAAGCCTTCGAGGGCTTAGCGGTAGGCACCCTCTTTTTACCGCAAGCCGTACGCCTCTCTTCAAAAAAACAATGGATTGCTTATTCACTCAAAATGAAAGGCTCTATTGTACTGGATCAAGGGGCCGTCAAAGCCGTAATGCAAAAAGGGCGATCACTTCTGCCTTCCGGCATCCATTCGATCGAAGGAAAATTTGGCGTTGGAGACGCCATCCGCTGCCTTTCTCCGGAGGGGAAGGAAATTGCCCGAGGCTTGACGAACTATAATGCTTTTGAGATGATGAAAATCAAAGGGAATCATTCCTCCGAGATCGAAGCAATCTTGGGTTACAAAGGCGCCGATGAAGTGATTCATCGCGACAATTTGGTGGTACTCAATGGCACTGTTTGACGACATTAAAAAAGAAGCGGCGGAAACAAAAATAGCCTCCCGCATCCTGGCAAAATGTTCGACCGAAATTAAAAATCGCGCCCTTCTGGCAATGGCAGACCAGCTCGAAGCCCAGTCTGAATTTCTAAGCCTTGAGAATGCGAAAGATTTGGAAGGTGGAAAAAAGAAAGGGCTTTCCGGCCCGCTTTTGGAGCGCCTTACATTAACGCCCAAAAGAATTGCCGCAATGGCCGACGGCTTACGACAAGTGGCCGCTTTGCCCGATCCAGTGGGAGAAATCCTCGGCATAAAACGTTTACCCAATGGATTACAGGTGGGACAAATGAGAGGGCCGATTGGGGTCATTGGCATTATTTATGAATCGCGTCCGAATGTTACGGCAGATGTCGCAGGGCTCTGTATCAAATCAGGGAATGGCGTGGTTTTGCGTGGGGGCTCAGAGGCCATCCATTCCAATACGGCCATTGCTGAGATTTTGAATCAAGCAGGAGATGCGGCGGGCTTACCGCCTTGTGTGGTTAACCTGATTAAAACAACAGATCGCCAAGCCATTTACGAACTCCTTAAAATGGAAGATTCAATTGATTTAATTATCCCTCGCGGTGGAGAAGGCTTAATCCGAACTGTGGTGGAACACTCAAGAATCCCCGTCATGAAACATGACAAAGGGATTTGCCATACCTTTGTGGATGCTTCCGCCGATATCGAAATGGCCGAAGCCATTTGTGTCAATGCGAAGGTGCAACGCCCTTCCACCTGCAATGCCATGGAAACCCTCTTGGTTCACAAAGAGATTGCCTCCGTTTTCTTACCGCGCTTTGCGAAACGGCTTCAGGATGCGGGTGGCGAAATTCGTGCCTGTGAAAAAACAATGGCCATCCTTCAGGGAAACATGGACGCCATTTCACCCGCGACAGAGGACGATTGGAAGACCGAGTATCTTGATCTAACCTTGGCAGTCAAAGTACTTCCTTCTCTAGATGAAGCCATCACACATATCACCCGATATGGATCAGGACATTCAGAAGCCATCATCACAAATGATCATTCACATGTCACCCGGTTTTTAAATGAGGTAGATGCTGCTGCAGTATTTATTAATAGCTCGACCCGTTTCAGCGATGGCTTTGAACTCGGGCTTGGGGCGGAGATGGGCATTTCAACCAGTCGCATCCATGCCCGTGGGCCGATGGGCCTCACCGCACTCACCTGTAAAAAATTTATCATCCTCGGGGATGGTCAGATTCGGAATTGACAACCCCTATATGAAGGCGAAACGCATTGGCCTTTTGGGCGGCACTTTTAATCCGATTCACAAGGGTCATCTCCACATCGCCACGGAAGTTTCTAAAGGACTTGAACTAGATCAAGTCCTTTTTATCCCCACGGGCATTCCGCCTCATAAAGACCTCTTAGGGATCCTACCTGCCTTAGATCGCCTGAGAATGGTCGAACTTGCACTTTCAGAAATGCCTCAGTTTATGCCCTGCGATATTGAGATAAAACGATCGGGAGCATCGTATACGATTGAGACCATAAAGAAATTAAAAGGAAACCACCCCGATGACCGCCTTTTTTTTATTGTGGGCATGGATGCATTTTCGCAAATAGCCACTTGGAAAGACCCTCAAAAAATTGTGTGTCTTTGCGATTTTGCCATTATCTCTCGCCCTCTTTCCCCTTTTTCATCATTGCCCTTATTTGATCCGCTTTCTCTTGCCGATCCATCTTCTTTACGACAATTAGATGCCGGAGAAATCCAGAGCTATGATGTCTCAATATGCTCCAGTACGGCCCTGCATTTTCTGAATATTCCACATTCTAGTATCTCTGCCAGTAAGATCAGAGCCCGTATTTCAGAAGGAAAATCGGCTAAAAATTTCTTGCCTGAGTCCGTGGAGTCCTATATAATTAAACACGAATTGTATAAAGGGGAGTCGCATTTCTAAGGATTTCAACGAGCGTTCAGCACAAAGGCATGAAGGAGACACAAAGCAAAGAGCGCTTCTCATCGCGGAGATTGCTCAGTCAAAACATGCGGAAGAAATTGTCATCTTTGAAGTAACTGAACTCAGCTCTCTTTCCGATTTTTTTGTCATATGTTCCGTCGATAGCACTCCCCAGATGCGCGCTGTTTCCAACGCAGTTGATGCGGCGCTTTCTAAACAGGGTGTGATGCCCCTTGGCGTCGAGGGGCAAAATTCAGGTGTCTGGCTTCTAATGGATTATGGCGACATCATTCTCCATATTTTCCATCGAGAATCCCGAGCATTCTATGGACTTGATCGTCTTTGGGGAGACGCACCTCAAATTGCCCTTTCTGATAAGGGAAACGATCTTGATGCCGCAGAAGGAGAAAACAACTAAAAGATGTCTCTCTTTATCTTCCTCTTTTTTGCCTTAATGGCCGTTGCAGGGTATTTCTCAACATTAAATACGGGAAGTGTTCTTTTTTATCTCTCCAAAGACAAGGCCGTCGAACTTTCCATTACGGCCCTGATCCTTTATTCGACCACCCTCGGCGGGGTATTGGTCATCACCTCTTTTGGTATCCGAGAAATTAAGGGGCTCTTTACAAACTGGAAGGAAACCCGTAAAAAAAAGCGAAATGTCCAAGTCGAGACCTATTACACCGACGCGGTCAATGCCTATCTTGCAAAACGTTATCGCGATGCCACCTCCTTATTTAAAAAAATCTTGGCATTGAATCCAGATCACTATAATGCCCTGCTCCGTTTAGGTAAAATCTATCGTATCGAAAATAATTTCAACGAGGCCATCCGGCTCCATCGAAAAGCTCGAAGCCATGATGACCAGAACATCGAAGTCCTGCTTGCACTCTCTCATGATCTGGAGGATGCGGAACGATTTGAAGAGGCCATGCAGTTTTTAAAAGAAGTGCTCGAGTTGGATGGAACAAATTTAACGGCTTTGACCCGTCTTCGGGATTTAAGTATGCAGCTCCAGCTGTGGGATGCCGCCCATACCCTTCAGGAAAAAGTGCTCAAGCTTCATCTTTCAGAAGAAGAAAAAAAGAAAGCGGAATTCTGCTTGCTGGGGATCAAGTACGAACTCGGAAAACACCTCCTCCAAAAAGGAGATGGATCTGCGGCTAGACGACACTTTAAATCCGCAATCAAACAAGAAAGAACGTTTCTACCCGCCCACATCGGTTTGGGAGATTCCTACTTCTCCGAAGGAAAAACCAAGGTTGCGGCGGCTTTATTAGAAAAATCATTCGAAATGACAAACGATTTAATTTTACTACTGCGCCTCGAAGATTTCTTTATCGAAATAGGAGACCCCGAACGCATTCTGAAGCTTTATCACAGCACGATTGAACGCGATCGTGAAAACATCGTGATCAAGTTTTATCTCGGAAAACTGTATTATCGGTTAGAGATGATCGATGATGCCTTCGACACCCTTAGCGATCTTGAATCACTTGTAGAGTCCTTCCCCGATCTCTATAAAATTCTGGGTAATATTCACGTGAGGCGAGGTGACCTTCTTTATGCCATTGAGGCATTTAAAAAAGCATTAAAACTTAAAAATCAAGTTTTAATCCCCTTCTATTGTGTAAAATGTAGTTTTCATACGGATGAGTGGGCGGGTCGCTGTGGCCAATGTGGGCGATGGGCCAGTTACGTGGCCACCCCCATTATGGTAGACAAAACCGGTCGGCGCGCCTTGGTTGAATCCCCTTATGCCACCACTCCGGTCAAAGAAAAAGTCTAATGTCTTTACCACGACCGAAGCCTGTTGTCCTTGTCATTTTAGATGGTTGGGGCATCAATCCCCGTTCCGAGGCCAACGCCGTTGCTGTGGCAGCGCCTCCTTTTTATCAATCTTTACTAGATAACTACGCACATACGACGATTGAAGCTTCAGGTCACGCTGTGGGTTTACCCGATGGACAAATGGGAAACTCAGAAGTCGGACATCTCAATATCGGCGCAGGACGTATCGTTCATCAAGAATTAACACGCATCGGGCGGGATATTTCAAACGGGAATTTTTTTGACAACAGCGTTCTACTTTCATCAATCAAGATAGCAAAATTACAAAATAAAACACTACATTTGATGGGGCTACTTTCTGATGGTGGGGTACACAGCCATATTGATCATCTTGCTGCACTTTTAGAAATGGCCAATCAACAAATGGTACAGAGCCTTCGCATCCATCCCTTTTTGGATGGTCGAGATGTTCCACCTCAAAGTGCACTAAAGTATATTGAACGCCTCGAAAAGATGTTAATTGGGTCTGCCCCTGAGGGTGCAGATTGGAAAATCGCGACTGTTACCGGACGATTTTATGCGATGGATCGCGACCAACGCTGGGAGCGCACCGAACCGGCTTACCGTGCAATGGTCTCAGGAGAAGGGCAGCAGATCACATCCGCACTTGAAGGCATTCAAAACCAATACAAGGCAAAGGTCACCGATGAGTTTATTCCGCCGATGGTGATCTGTAAAGACGGCGATCCGCTTGGCCGAGTAGAGGATGGAGACAGTATCCTTTTCATCAATTTCAGGGCAGACCGTGCACGTCAACTCTCACGCGCTTTCACAGAAAAAATCTTCAAAAGCTTTCAGCGAGATCGCCTTATCCACCTTTCCGCCTTTACATCACTCACCTCCTATAGTGCCGATTTTGATTTTCCTGTCGCGTATGCACCCGTAAAACTTGAAGGGATACTCGGGGAGATCTTAAGCCGATTGGGTTTAAAACAACTTCGTATTGCCGAAACGGAAAAATACGCCCACGTCACTTATTTTTTTAACGGCGGGCGCGAGACACCCTTTGAAGGAGAAGACCGGATTTTGATTCCTTCCCCTAAAGATGTCACCACTTATGATCAAAAACCTGAAATGAGCGCCTTCGAGCTGACTGAAAGAGTGGTCTCCCAAATATTGGGCAAGACCTATGATTTTATCTGCATCAACTTTGCAAATCCCGACATGGTAGGTCATTCCGGCATTTTAGATGCGGCCATTCAGGCCGTTTCTGTGATTGACCAATCTCTAGAAGCGATTTCAAGAGTCACCCTCGCTTCAGGCGGCGTGATGTTGATTACCTCAGACCACGGTAATTTAGAACAAATGACAGACTATGATACCGGAGAACCCCATACGGCACACACCACCTACCCCGTTCCTTTTATTCTGGTATCAGAAGAAAAACTAAAACTCCGTTCAGGGATCCATGCCAACATCGCTCCGACGATTTTAGATCTCATGCAGATTCCAAAACCCCTACAAATGGATCACGACTCGCTCATCATTCCGTGATGATGAAAACCCTGACTTTTTAGTGTGACTTTTCCCGTAAAGCATCAAAGACCGCTTTTGCCGTTTTGGTATTCATAGAAGGCGTTGCTTCCAAATCTTCCAGCGTCGCTTCACGAATTTTATTCAGACTCCCAAAATATTTTAAGAGCGCCCGGCGTCTCACTGGCCCAAGGCCTTCCACCTTTTGAAGCGGTGTCTCAAGCATGGCTTTGCTCCGGACTTTGCGATGATAAGATACTGCAAAACGATGAGCCTCATCCCGAACGCGCATGAGCAGATGCCGCACTGCTGAGGCGATGGGCAGTTCAAAGGGTTCCGGCTCGTTTGGAAAAAATACCCGCTCATCACGTTCTCCCCGCTCTTTGGCCAGTCCGATTAAATCAAACGAAGACAAGCCTGCTTCTTCCAAAACAGGCTGCACCGAAGAAAGCTGCCCTAAGCCGCCGTCGATTAAAATCAGATCCGGCACCCTTGCCTCCCTTGAGGCTTGGCTTCCCTCTTTTTTTCTGAAACGGCGCGTCAAGACTTCTGCCATCATCCCGAAATCGTTTGCCCCTTCAATCGTTTTAATTTTAAAATGGCGATAGTCCGATTTTTTTGCCACACCATTTTCAAAAACCACCATCGAACCTACGGCGCTCGTGCCCATAATATTAGAGATATCGTAGCCCTCAATCCGAAATGGCAACTGACTCAGTTGTAACATCTCCTGCAGCATCAGCAATTCTGCCTCTCCACCCTCACGACTTTTTTTTCGCCCCGAAAGTCCGTGTGCTGCATTTTCTTTTGCCAAACGCAGGAGGTCTTTTTTCTTGCCGCGTTGGGGACAAAGCAAGTGCACCGCCCCGGCCCGTCGATTTGAAAGCCATTCTTGCAATAACGCGGCATCTTCAAGTGCCAAAGGGATCAATATTTCCCGGGGGACGAGCACATCTTTATGATAAAACTGCTGAATAAATCCGGTGCAAAGTGCCGTATCACTAATCTCCGAAGCCTGTTCAAAAAAGAAATCCTTCCTGCCGATGACCTTTCCGCCGCGCACAAAAATCACCTGAATTTCGGCCAGGCTTTCGTCACGCGCAATCCCGATGACATCTTGATCTTCCAGCTTTGAAGAGGTGATGCGCTGCCGCTCCAAGGCACGCTCTACTTTTTTAATTTGATCCCGCAGAAGCGCCGCCGATTCAAAATCAAGCGCCTCGGCCCGCTGCTGCATTTGTTTTTTCATATTTTTGACCAGAACCTTGTCTTTCCCCTCCAAAAACAGGATCACTTGATCCATCATCTCGTGGTATTCGGCTTTGCTTTGATTTCCCGTGCAGGGCGCGAGACAACGTTTGATTTCATACTCGATGCAGGGTCGATCCAATTTGCCATCAATTTCGATCGTACAATTCGGGATCGGGAAAATCCGTCGCAGCAAGCCGACAATTTCCCTTAATCCCCCGCCGGGCACATAAGGCCCGAAGTAACGTGCGCCGTCTTGTTTCATCTTGCGCACTTTTTCGAGCCGGGGATAATCTTCCAGAATGGGCAGCCTCAGCAAAGGGTAATTTTTATCATCCCGTAAGGTGACATTGTATTTCGGGCGATGGCGTTTTATGAGGTTGTTTTCGAGAATCAGGGCTTCCAGTTCGGAGCCAGTCACGATGGTTTCAAGATCAACAATCCGTGAAATCATCGCCGCGACTCTCGGCGTCACATCCCGACTCGTTTGAAAGTAACTTCGCACGCGGTTCGCCAGCACCTTGGCCTTGCCGACATAGAGCACCTCGCCCCGCTTCCCCTTCATGAGATAAACACCGGGCGATTTAGAAAGCGTTTCTAGTTTCTCTTTTAGATCCATTTTGTTTTTCTTTGCACATCACTTTTGATTTAAGAAAATCGTCATTTTTTCAAAGGACATTATACACCGCTTTTCGATCCTTCTCCCAATAACAAGAGGGTCATGCTGAGTCTACCTTGCATGTCGATAAGTGGGGGTCCTGCTTGGATGGGGCGACTCCATTGATTTCTATTTGAGAAAGCCTTACGATGGCAAAAAACAAACCAACTTTATAATCAAACACTCTCTCAGGATTGATGAGAAGTACATCGCGATATTTTGATATTTTTGATGCAACTTGAATCACGGGGTTAGCCAACTTTTCCGGCTAATCACCTTTTATTCATATTATCTGCATTTCATATGGCCGTGTTTGATAGAGGAGGTTGTCGTGAAAATCAATCAAGGATGCACTGCTATATTTCGCTTGGGATTATCCGACAAAACTACATACTAACTGGTTAGGAATTCACTCTCGATATTAATGAGAAATAATGACCGCTATAATCGAGGTAGCTATCTTTTACGGGACGCTGTGTTTGTAAAGGGTTCTATTATTCCTCTTGCACTAGAATCTAAACATTGGAACATAGTTGTTTTTGAATCATACCGGGCGAGTGAGTTATTGATTAAGAGTATGGTGTTTTTAAGTGGTCAGACTCCTAAGCCATATCACGCGTTGGAACCGCTCATTGATCAATTGTGCACAATAGGGGAAGCTAAGGGAGGGTTGCCGTTTAACTATCTTATTTTCGGGAGAAATGGTGGTTTTCACGGGATAATTGCAAAAAGAGAAAATATTGCACTTATTAAATATAGCCACGATAACTTCACTGAAATCGGAAGTACAGACCTAGGTTTTCCTACAGTTGAGAACATCTTGGCATTGCAGTTGGTCATTGATGAATACTCAATCAAAATAAAACTAAACGAGGAAGAACTTCTTTCTAGTACTGATTCAGTAAGGTTGACCTTCCCCTGTTTTCACGGACACCATGTTAAGCTAAAACACTCTGTTTCTCAAATACCATGGGTGCTTTATAATTGATCGCAGAGTGTTTTCGTCTTTGGTTATAAAAGACCTCAATGTATTCAAAGATTGAGGTC
>JAJDBX010000049.1 GCA_029261135.1 Nitrospirota bacterium | reverse complement strand
CGGTGCTTACCTTTTCTAACGCTAGCGTTAGAAAAGGTAAGCACCGACAGCCTTAACGGATCTGCAGGGGAAGCGATCAATCAGCCCCTTGTCGTCAAAGTTACAGATGGTTATGGCAATGCCGAAAGCGGGGTGAATGTTACCTATACAATTATCAGCCAGCCGAATGGAGCGGTCGCCGCCACGACCGGAAGCGTTACTAAAACCACCGGCAACCTGTTTTACACTAAAAACCTGCCTTCTTTCACCGGGACCGGGCCTCAGGTCGGTTTTACGCTTGCGTACAACAGCATCGATCTCTCCGACGGCCCACTCGGCTTGCACTGGACGCATACTTACGGCATGCAAATTACGCGTGATTCGGATGGATTTATATCGCTGAAAGAAGAGGACGGACAGCGTGTGGTCTTTGCGGAAATCAATCCGAACCTTTTCGTTCCCATCGATCATTTCAGACGGCCCGGCACTTCGCTAGAGAAATTGGCGGACGGCAGCTATGAGCTGACTCGGCGCGACGCGACCCGTTACCTGTTTAACCCAACGGGTAAACTCAGCGAAATCATCGACCGGAATAACAACAGCTTGACGCTTGCTTATGCATCTGGACGACTGACCTCCATTAGCGATCCGGCCGGGAGAGGTCACCGGCTTTCTTTACGATGCGCAAGACCAAATGATCCGACGCCTCCGGCATTCCAATGGTGGTGAATGATCAGCCCGAAATAAACCAGGCCACGCTATCGGATCGGGACGGCGGCATCACAAACTACAACTACGATAATAATGGCAACATGACCTCGATCATCGATCCCCAAGGGCAAATGATTTCCCTGAACGATCCGCAGGACCGGTTGATGCAAAACACGGCGATCCCAATCTGGCGCAACCCTCCGAAGGCTTCTCTTATGACACGGTGGGCAATCGTTTGACCGGACCTGAAAGTCAAAACAGCCATATTTATAACGCTGGCAACCAACTAACAACAGGTCCGGACTATTCGTACGTATACGATCAAAATGACAATCTGACAAGCAAGTCGAACCCAGAGGCTACGGTATTCATATGGCTATGACTACGAGAATCGCCTGAGCTCGGTTTTTGGAGGCGGCGCCAACGGATTCAAGCTCATCGATTATAACTACGATCCTTTTGGTCGAAGGGTCGATAAGTGGATTGAGGAATATGATGCTACAACGGGCGTGTTTGTTTCGACGGCCTTCGCCTACACCTACGACAACGAAGATATCGTCACCGTGAAGAAAACCACCTATCAAAACAGCGTCTCCACCACCGAGACGACAAACTACCTTCACGGCCCCGGCATCGATGAGCCCTTGATGACTGAGAACTCCCAAGGCATTTTTTATTATCACTCCGACGGCCTGGGCAGCATTGTGGCCCTCACCGATGCGGCACAGCAGATCGCGGAGCGCTACAGCTATTCGTCCATCGGAGAAATAAAAATTCAAAGTGGCGGCGTGGAGAACCCCTATACCTACACGGGCCGGGAATGGGATGCGGAGGCGGGGCAGTTTATGTCTTTTGATCCGATATTGCACCCAACTTATCAATCCCTCACAACTAAAATAATCGATGGCCTTGTGGATTTGGCAGACACTGAATCTTTAAAAGAAAAACCTCAGAAAATTAATCCTTTTGTATACGTTCAAAATCGACCGACAGCTTTAACAGACCCATCGGGCCTTGGCCCGCCCAGTGAATGCAGTTTTTACAAACGACGCTGCGATCAGGGTGATTGGATTGCATGCATTGCCTATCCTTTCTGTAAAGGATTTGGGGATGGAGAAAAGAGAAATTGCGCAAGGGGTTGCCTTATAAAAAATATGCCACTTCTAATGGATCTGCAACTTGTTACTTTATTACTCTTCATGTGAAGTGCATCTCTTGTTGTATCACGAAGGATCCATGTAAATGTGAATGTAAGGAGTAATATTTTTGTGATTATTATGACGTGGACAAAAAGAATTTGTGATTTTTTTGTATCGGAGGCGTAAAAAGTATGGAGGGCTGTGTTGTGGGTGCCTTATTGGTTATCCCGATAGGGATACTATTTGCTCTTCCTTTTGGCTTAAGCATTGGTGGTTTGTTTGAAATGGCAGGGACTGCTCTAGTAGGGGATAAGGCGGGAAAAATAAGTTTTATTATTGGAGTAGCGACTTTTTTTGTTCTCGTGCTAATTTTTTTAGGTATGAATATCGGAACTTAAGTGGTTTGATTGTTAGTAAGGTTTTAAAAAATAACTAAATTGATTCCGAAAGAATATCTTCCAAAGGCGGTGCTCAAACTTGGCGCAGCTCGCCGAATCATTCGCCTACGACCCCCTCGGCAACCGACTGAGCGGCCCAAAATCCCAAGATAGCTACTGTAAATAGTAGTAAGGAAAAAACATTAGGGTCAGGTCTTGCAATCACGTATATCTTTTGAGAAGCTCCCCGCATGTCCAGACCGTTACGCATTGAATTTTCGGGTGCCGTTTATCATCTCACCAGTCGTGGGAATGCCCGGCAACTTATCTATGGGGATGATCACGACCGGGAAACGTTTCTGACAAGTCTCTCTCACGTCGTTGATCGATTCGGCTGGCGCTGTCACGCGTACTGTCTCATGGACAACCATTATCATTTTCTTATCGAAACCCCCAAGCCCAACCTCTCACGTGGCATGCGCCAGCTCAATGGCATCTGCACCCAATCCTACAACCGTCGGCACCGAAAAGTTGGGCACTTGTTCCAAGGCCGTTTTAAATCCATCTTGGTGGAAAAGGAATCCCATTTGTTGGAGCTGTGCCGCTATGTCGTGTTAAATCCGGTACGCGCAAAGCGCGTCACACATTCTGGGAAATGGCCTTGGAGCAGCTATCTTGCGACAGTTGGTGAGGCCGAGGTTCCAGATTTTTTATCTGTGGACTGGCTGCTTGCGCAGTTCGCTAAAAAAAATCCCGTTGCACGAAAGCGCTACCGGGACTTTGTCGCAGAGGGCTTTGGGCAGTCGACTCCCTGGGATCAACTACAGGGCCAAATCTACCTTGGCGGCGAGACATTTATAAAAAAACATCAGCCAAATCGAAAAGTAAAAGAAGTCCCGCGAAAACAAACCCAGGCGCAGAGGCCCACACTGAAAACCTTGTTTGCAAGCAAAGCAAGTATTGACCGTTTCATTATGGAAGCGTATCGTCATTATGGATATCGGATGTTCGAGATTGCGGCGTATTTAAATGTTCATTATTCGACAGTGAGTCGGCGATTGAAAAGGTCGGAACGAGGTTGATGCATGATTGCAAGACCTGACCCCAATATTTTGCCAATATTTTGGGAAGTAATCCAGAAACTGCCGTAGATAAGCTTGATATCGCATGTCAAGAACATGACAATTGCTACGCTAAATCAGGGCTTGCTTTTTTAGATGTTCTATTTCCTCCGAAACACACAATTTGGGGTCAGGTCTTGCAATCATGCATACTGTCTGTTAATTCCCCTCCATGTCGAGGTTTTTACGAATTGAATTTCCTGGAGCGGCGTGTCATCTCATCAGTCGCAGGAATGCCCGGCAAAAGATCTACCGGGATGACGACGATCGGGAATCGTTTCTCAAAACCATTGTTTGAAAGCACGGAAAGTACGGATCGGGTCATTTTGGAACGTATTGTCGTTATGGATATCGGATGGCCGAGATTACGACGCATTTAAACTTGTATTATTCGACGGTGAGTCGGCGATTAAAGCGAGTGAGAAAGTGTTGGCGCAATTGCAATACCTGCCCCTAGTTTCTTCGATTGTTAATCAATGCAGCCTTTTTATTTAGAACCTTTTTAGATTTCGTTTAAATAAAAATGGTCGGGGTGAGAGGATTTGAACCTCCGACTCCCTGCTCCCAAAGCAGGTGCGCTACCAGGCTGCGCCACACCCCGAACAAAATATCGTCACTGAATTACCCGAATTAAGAAGATCAAACCTTTTGACAACACATCTCATTTAAAATGGGGATTGCCTCTCTAAGTGCCACGGAACGATGACTGTACTTATTTTTTTCATCGGCGCTCAGTTCAGAAAAAGTGCGCCCTAAAGGCGGATAAAAAAAGATCGGATCATAACCAAATCCCCCCTCACCCGTTTCAACAGGGGTAATTCGCCCGGGGCAAAGTCCTTCAACCACATCCACACTGCCCTGAGGCGTCACCAAAGCCATTGTACAAACAAATTTTGCCGCCCTTTTTTCTTCGGGGAGACCTTTTAAAATCTGAATCAGTTTTTTACGATTATCGCGATCACTGACATGCTCCCCAGCAAACCGCGCGGAATAAAGACCTGGAGCACCGTCTAAGGCATCGACTTCAAGACCTGAATCATCTCCCATCGCAAGATGTCCCGTCTCTGTGGCCACATACACGGCTTTCTCAATGGCATTCTCGCGATAGCTGCTTCCTGTTTCCGGCGGAAGTTTTAAATCAGGAAAGTCTACTAGCGTTTTGATCTCAAGATCGACCTTTCCATCTAAAATAGCTTTAATCTCTTTGGCTTTGCCCTGATTAGCCGTGGCCAGTACAAGAATCATTTAACGCAACTCTCCCAAGAGTGCTTTCTGCTCAGCCACCAGTTCCCGGATGCCGTTTGAAGCCAAATCGAGGAGTTCAGCCAGTTCCTCTTTTGAAAAAGGAGCCCCTTCTGCCGTGCCCTGGACTTCTATAAACTGTCCCTGCCCTGTCATGACCACGTTCATATCCACCTCAGCTTTGACATCTTCAGGATAGTTCAAATCCAGCAACAACTTCCCTCCGACTTTGCCAATACTGATCGCGGCCAAAAAATCCTTCACGGGAAAGGTTTTAATCAGCCCTGATTTTTGATGAAAACGAATAGCATCCACCATGGCGATAAACGCCCCTGTGATCGAAGCGGTTCGGGTTCCGCCATCGGCTTGGATGACATCGCAATCAATCCAAAGGGTTCTTTCACCCAGTGCTCCCATGTCCATCACAGAACGAAGGGATCGACCGATCAGGCGTTGAATCTCATGCGTACGGCCGCCGACTTTCCCGCGTGAGGATTCTCGGGAGATTCGATTTTTAGACGAGCGAGGCAACATCGCGTATTCCGCCGTCACCCAGCCTTTTTTCTGATCTCTTAAAAAAGGAGGCACCCGATTTTCGAGCGTCGCGGTACAAATCACCTTGGTATCGCCCATTTCGATTAAAACCGCCCCTTCAACATCTTTCAAGTAATTCCGTGTAATTTTTAGCGGCCGAAGGGCGCTTTCTTTCCTACCATCAATTCGCATAGCCAATTCCCTGAAAACAAAAGAGCGCGATTATATCGGGAGTGAAAAGAAAGATCAATCGAAGAAACAACAATTTTTTGAAGTCGACTAGAAACGATACTGCAGACCCATAGAATAGGATTCAGAATCCCAATTCACTTTGTTTAAACGCGTTAGACCAATCGTCCCATCGGAAAAAAAAGTAGTGTCTGTTCCGGCTTCCGTTGACCATTCTTGAAGATCAAAACCCAGGCTGAGCGACCAATGGGGGTTAAATAAATATTGCCACCCAATGGATGCAATATAACCGGTACCCTCCGCGTCTTGCTCAAAGCTTTTTGGATGGAGAAATTCTGGGACAAGGTTCCAATCTGCTTCAGCGTAATAGTCGGCCCAATGATATTCAAAAAGAAAACTTAACACTTGTCTAAAGTCATTGTTGAAGGAAATATCAATCCCCACCCATGGGCCTTTCCACCGCGTTTTGTAACTACTGTCTAATGAAGAGAATCGACCAAGGTCAGGAGGCGTAAAATCGATATCAGAAGGAACAAGACTGGGCTCGCTCACAGTTTGGTTCCCATCGGTCATGGTGAGGTTTTGCTCATGATTGGAGTAACCAATCAGGGGTGAGATTTCTATCCGTTCCCCCAGATCACCCATTCTCATATTAAACTGGAAGCCAATGCCAATTGAATTCTCGAAAACGCTGCCATCGTCTGCACGATTGTTTGATCGCGAAAATTCAGAAGTCCGATTATCTGTACCATAGTCGGAATCTTGGTTCACACCATCGTAAATCCTCCCGTAAGCCACTGAACCTCGGGCATAGAGTGAAAAGGGCATTTTGTCCAAATCAAAGGTCAATCGCCCCGAGCCTTTGAGCTGTGCAATTTCAATCTCGTCCCAGGTCAGTTCTGAAAGCACGTTCGGGGTTTGACCATTCCCATCGCCTGCGATATTCCAATCAAGATGATCGACCCGATGACTGGAATCTATCCCTATATTAAACGTAATTGGTGATTTCGCAAGGGCGATTTTTTTTGAGGAGAATACAAAAAAGAACACAAACAGGCTTAAAAAAAAGATTTTTCGGAAAAACATATTCCCCTTTTTTCTCATCCGAATGCGAAAGAGTTTAGCAAAACCTCCCCTACAAACCAATACCGCTCCAGGGGAGGACATCCTTTGGGAACTGTACGCTACTGAAAGCGATATTTCAGGCCAAGAGAATAGACTTTAGAATCCCAATTCACCTGATTTAAGCGTGTCCGAACGGTCGATTCATCAGATAAAATGGAGGTTTGGCTTCCCGCATCCGTTGACCATTTTTGAGCATCAAAACCAAGGCTGATGGCCCATTCGCGTAAAAAAAAGTATTGCCATCCCATGGAGGCGATGTACCCCGTCCCCTTCGCTTCATGCACAAAACTGATGGGGTGGAATAAATCTGTTCTAAGATTCCAATCTGCTTCTGCTGAATAGTTCGCCTTGTGGTATTCAAAAAGAAAATCAAAGACATGTTTCGGGGGATTGATCGAAATATCAATGCCCACCCATGGGCCTTTCCACTGGCTGCTATAGGTGCTGTTTAATCCGGCAAAGGGACCAATCGCAGGAAGCGAAATATCTACATCAGCAGGAACAAGGCTCGCTTCACTGAGCGTTTGTTTCCCATCGACCATTCTTAAGTTTTGCTCATGGATTGAATAGCCGATCAGCGGAGAAATTTTAACTGCCCCCTTGCGCGTTCCTATTTTTATTTTAAATTGAACCCCAAAGCCAAAAGCCTTGTCCTTAACGCTGCCCTCCCCTCCGTTATTATTCGATCTCGAAAATTCAGAAGTCCGGTTATCACCAGCATAGTCAGAGTCTTGATTCAAGCCTTTAACAATTCCCCCATAAGCAAGGTCGCCTCTCGCATAAAGTGAAAAAGGCATTTTATCTAAACCAATAACCAGGTGCCCCTCTCCTTTAATCTGTTCTATTTCCATCTCATCCCAAGTCAGCTCTGAAAGGACATTCGGGTTTAGACCATTCACATTTCCTGCAATATTAAAATCGAGATGATCCATGCGGGAGCCCAGGTCTATGCCGAGATCAAAGTCGATCTCTGTTTTCGAAAAAGCCGTTTCTTCAGAAAAAAAGACGCCAGAAAAAACAAGCAGGGTTAAAAATAAGAGTCGTCGGGATTTCATCGTCTTCCTCTTCTCACGAATAACATTGAGAGTTTACCAAAGCGTGACTTGTAAACCAATATACGCAATGGCGAGGATGAAATACATACAGCAGGCAAAGCTCAACCCAGGCCATATTTGGCGATGAGATAAGGCCACCAAATCAACTCACCACTTCCTTGTGCGAGTGCCATCCAAACAATGCCGGGACCAAGGGCAACAAGCCATCCCGTAAAGGGCGGCATGCGACTTGATCTTAGCGGAAGCATTTCATCCAAAAAGGACAATTTGTGGTTTTTTCCTGATGCCATTTTTTGACCATCTCCCCCCTTCGAAAAAAGAGGAAGCCAAAACGATATTTTATATTAAATTAAGATAGAGAGATGGGGAGAAACGATCGCATGAGGACGGTCAATCTGCAAACTGGCTGGTGAGTTGGCCACAGGCAGCCAAAATGTCTCTCCCTTTGCTTTTTCTGATCGTCGTACGGATTTTATGCTGATGCAAGTGGTCTTGAAATTTTAGGATCTGCTCATCCGAAGAGGGTTGGTAACGCCCACCAGGATAGGCATTAAAGGGGATGAGGTTGATTTTACATCGCATCCCCTTGGTCAATTGAACGAGGCGTGCCGCGTCTTCGAGCGAATCATTCACCTCTGCCAACATCACATATTCAAAGGTAATTGATCGCCGTGTCGGGAAGCTCAGCGTCCTGCATGCCTTCATCAATTCTCTTAAAGGGTAGAGTTGATTTACCTTGGGCATAATTTCACTCCGAATCGCATCGGTCGTCGCATTGAGTGAAATAGAGAGATTGACGGAGGCGGGTCCCGATAAAAGCTCTTTGATTTGGGGCACGAGGCCGGCCGTTGAAACGGTCACACGGCGAGAAGCGAGATTCAGCCCGGTAGGAGAGATCATCCGGACACAGGCCTCCGTCACGGCTTTAAGGTTTGCCAGAGGCTCCCCCATGCCCATCAACACCACATTGGTAATCTCCTCTCCTTCGGGCAATATGGCTTGCACCGTCAGGAATTGATTGATAATTTCATCAACGCGAAGATTGCGTTTCAATCCTTGCTCAGCCGTCAGGCAGAAACGGCAATCAAGGGTACATCCCACTTGAGAGGAAACACAGAGGGTCCGACGTTTTTTTTCGCTTCGGATGAGGACGGTTTCGATTTGCTTTCCATCTTCAAGTTCAAATAGAAACTTTTCCGTACCGTCGGCCGACTCCAAATGGCTTTTTGCTCTTAGATGGGCGAAGGTGGCCACTTCTGAAAGGTCTTGCCGGTCTGTTTTTGAAAGATCTGTCATGGCATCAAAATCGCCAGCAAAACGCTTATAAATCCAGGCTAAGATTTGGTCTGCGCGATATTTTTTCCAGCCCAGTGTTTCAACCAGGGATCTAATTTCTTCAAAAGACAGAGAAAGCAGGTTTTCTTTTTTCATCTTCAAATCACTTCAATAAAAAAAAGGGCGACAGGAAAGGCATTCCCATCGCCCGAAATAATCGCCCATCGGGGTTATTTCTTAGAGGTTCCCCTCAACAAATTCCCAATTGACCAAATTCCAAAAAGCTTCAACATATTTGGGCCGTGCATTCCGGTAATCAATGTAATAGGCATGCTCCCAAACATCGCAGGTCAAAATCGGGGTTTTTCCATCGGCAAGTGGGCAACCGGCATTGGGTGCCTGCACAATACTGAGGGTTCCCGCCTCATCTTTTGCAAGCCAGGCCCAACCACTGCCAAAAAGCTTGGCCGCCGCTGTTGAAAATTTCTCCTTAAAAGCATCAAAACTACCGAAGGTGTCATTGAGGGCTTCAGCCACTTTTCCTCTTGGTGCGCCACCACCACTCGGACTGAGGCAATTCCAATAAAAAGTGTGGTTGTATATTTGGGCCGCATTATTGAAGATCACGGTCTTTTTATCTGCGGGCAGCGTATCGCTCTTTTGAATTAATTCTTCAAGAGATTTTGATTCGAGATCCGTCCCTCCCACAAAACCATTTAAATTAGTCACATAAGAATTATGATGTTTTCCATAGTGAAAATCAATGGTTTCTGGGCTAATATGAGGTGCAAGGCTGTCTTTCGCCCACGGTAATGCTGGTAATTGATGTGACATTTTCTCCCCTTATCGTTAAATTATAGATGGTTAAGAATGAGACACTGAAAAATTAGTACCACAAGGATTCAAACCAATTCAAGGCATTTCACTTCCTCAAGGCCTATTTGTTTGCTAATATTAATTTCCGGGTGACGTGTATCGTCATTTTATGACATAATGATTGCATTCAGTTATGTATCTCTAATAGGATAGAACCGTTTAATTTTTTTAAGAGATGGCTCGCCCATCACTCAACATTTAAATAATTAAAGGATTCTTTTTATGGAACAAGCAGTAAATCGGGTCGCGACACCCAAGAAAAATAAAGAAGTCGTTCAGCAGATTGTCGACTATCCTACCCTCATTGTCTTTACTCTGGTCTGCCTATTCGCAATAATCGGAGTACCCCTTTTTGGCCACTTCGTCGGGTACAGCACATTAGATTGGGTACTTTTTGCTATTTTCTACATGATCACCGGCCTTGGCATTACGGTGGGTTATCACCGGCTCTTCTCTCACCGAAGTTTTACCTGTAAAACATGGGTCAAAATTTATTTTTTAATTACCGGGGGCTGGGCGATGGAAAATTCAGCCCTGAAATGGTGCTCTGACCATATTCGTCACCACGCAAAAACCGATACCGATGAAGACCCCTATAATGCAAAAAGAGGATTTTGGTACAGCCACGTGCTTTGGATCTTTAGAAAAGATCCTTCAGCAAACCTTCCGATCAGAGAAAAATATAAAAACACCCTTCGGAAAGACAAGTGGGTCATGTGGCAACACAGAAACTATCTCCCGCTGGTGCTGACTGGGCTGGCCTTGCCCGCAGTGATCGGGTTTATCCATCGTGGATGGGTGGGTGCAGGATCTGCATTTATGCTGGCAGGTGTTTTCAGGCTTTTTCTCGTTTTAAATTCAACATTCTTTATTAATTCGATTTGCCACATGTGGGGGGCTCAGCCCTACGGCGACGCCAATACCAGCCGGGACAACTGGTGGATTTCGCTCATTACTTTTGGCGAAGGCTATCACAACTACCACCATAACTTTCCGAGAGATTATCGAAATGGACCTAAATGGTACAACTTTGATCCTTCAAAATGGCTCATTTTCAGCCTCTTTCTCATTGGCGCAGGGAAAAAATCGACTTAATGAAGGTCGTGTTTCTATGCCGGAGAATTATTTTCTAAGCCACTTTTCCATCTAAGACCCCTCACATAGAATGGAAAATATTTATCTTGATCGTATCGCGGCCACCTCACTCTCAGCGGAGGTGCGCGCTGCAATCTTACCTTACTTCACAGAATTTTATGGGAATCCTCAAAGTCGTCATCGATTTGGGGAAATCCCTCGAAAAGCTATCGCGGCTTCACGAGAGAAAATGGCACAACTCGTCGGTGCCGAACCTCGCGAAATGGTCTTCACCGCTTCGGGGAGCGAAGCCAATAATTTAGCCATTCGAAGCCTTGTATCCGCTTATAAAAAACGAGGACGCCATATCATCACCACAGCCATTGAACATTATTCCGTGGCGCATCCCATCAAATATCTGGAAGATGAAGGATATGAGGTTACTTGGCTCCCTGTTGACGCCCTTGGGCGTGTCTCCCCGGCCCAAGTCTCTGATGCAATCCGAGACGATACTATCCTGGTTTCCATCCTCCACGCGAATAACGAAATTGGCACCATTCAACCCTTAGAGGAAATTGGAGCGATCACATTAAAAGCGGGGGTCTTTTTTCATACTGATGCCGTCGCAAGCATTGGGATCATTCCCTTCGATTGCAACCGACTCAATGTCGATCTTGCGGCCTTTTCGGCACAGCAATTTTATGGCCCGAAAGGTGTTGGGGCACTTTATATCCGACGCGGCACCCGGCTCAAGCCCTTAATCGCCGGTGGCATTCAAGAAGAGGGGAGAAGGGCCGGCACAGAAAATGTCGCTGGGATTGTTGGGATGGGCGCCGCCGCTTCGGAAACGCTCGAACACATGCGAGAAGAAATCCCTCGACTCAGCACCTTACGTGACCGGATAATTGACCAACTTTTATCAAGGGTTCCCCTCCTGCACCTTACAGGGGATAGACTGAATCGCCTCCCGCATGTCGCCAGTTTTGCCGTGGAATATGTAGATGGGGAGGCTTTAATCAAGACATTGGAGAAAAAAGGAATCTTTGCCGCAAGCGGCTCCTCATGCAGTACGGATGCGCTTAAAGTTTCACCCGTGCTAACCGCAATCGGACTGCCCGGCAATATCGCACAAGGCGGTATTGTTTTTAGTTTAGGAAGAGAGACCACAGAGGCTGAAATTGAGACCCTACTCTCCATCTTTCCAGAATGTGTCGAAACGCTGCGCTTACCTTCTCCACTCTATAAAGATCGCATCGAAGAGATCGGAAAAGAATTGCAGCAATGAAAACACCCGACTTCTCTCTCGACACCCTCGGCATGTACTGTCCCCTGCCGGTCATCTTCACTTCAAAAAAGATGAGGGAAATGACGGTGGATCAAGTTCTGGAAGTGCTTTCCGACGACAAGGGGATTAAAAAAGACATGCCGATCTGGTGTAAAAATAGCGGAAATGAATTGATTGAAATAATAGAAAAAGACGGGGTCATTAAGATCTATCTTCGAAAAAAAACATAAGTTTTCTTTTCTTATTTCCCGATCAATATGGCGACCGACTTCTCATTGTTATTTGCGACCGCAATATCCATTCGACCATCCAGGTTAAAATCGGACTTGACGACATGAAATGGGCCTTTCCCTGTAAAAAAATTTAAATGAGGAAATTGAAATTTCCCATTTTTGTTTCCAAGAATAAATGAAACGTTATCGCTTCGGGCATTGGAGACGATGAGATCAAGCTGTTTGTCCCCATTAAAATCATGCACAATGGCAGACATCGAGCCGCCTTCTGCAGCAAAATCGCGTTCCTGAGTATAGCCGCCTTCTTTGTTCGAGAGAAAAGGGGTGATGGAGTCACCCAAGCTATTGAGTGAAAGAATATCCGGTCGGCCATCTTGATTAAAATCAGCAGAGATCACCGCAATCGGGTTCATTCCGTTTCGATATCGATCGCCCTTCTGAAAAGTCCCATCTCCTTTTCCCCAAAAGAAAATAATATCACTACTCGCCGAGCCATTATTGGCAATGGCCAAATCGGGCCACGAATCCCCATTAAAATGACCCGAAATGATACCGGTCGGAATGGCGCCTGGATCTCCAAGCATCCCTCTCTTAAATTTCCCTGTGCCATCTCCAAGCAAAATCAGGAGATGATCAAATCGTGAAACAATTGCGATATCGAGATGTTGATCCCCATTAAAATCTTCGACGGTTGCGGCATAAGGAGAACGCTCCATTTTGACTTGAGCTCCCTTCAGAAAAATACCTCCCCCCATATTCATAAGCAGATGCAGGCTATCTTCTCCGTTCAGTAAAACGCCTAAATCCATTTTTTGATCTTCATTGAAGTCACCGGAGACCAGCCATCGCGGGCCTATCCCTGTTTTAATCGTTTGGGTCTCAGGGAAACTGGCGTCATTTTTTCCAAAAAGGAGAGAGACGGTATTGCTTCCTGTATTTGCCACGGCTAAATCAACCGTTCCATCCTGATTAAAGTCTGCAGTCACAATGTGGGCTGGACTTTCTCCTACCGGATACAGTATCGGCTGACGAAATGGATTTAGGGGAGGCTCATCTCGCACACAACCAAAACCGGCCACAGAAAAAGCGAGCCATAACATAAAATAGACGCGAAGCATCCCGACATTTTACGGAGTTTCGATCTAGAGTCAAATATTTTTTAAAAAGGGAAGCGATTGAAAAAATAAAAAGAGAAGGCTACACTCTCCTCTCATGGAAGACTTAGATACAAGCATCCCGCTTCAAGGCTTACGCCATCTCGCCTTACGGGTGGCAAACCTCTCCAACTCTCGTCGATTCTACGAAGACTTGATCGGCATGAAATCGGTATGGCAACCCGACAACCATAGCCTATATTTATCACTCGGCTGCGACAATCTCGCGCTGCATGAAATCACTTCAGGTGAATCGCTTTCAAAGGAAGGACAAAAACTGGATCATTTTGGTTTTATCGCAGAGAACGAGACCATCGTGGATCAATTTTTTGAAAAAATGAAAACAGCCCAAGTCCCTATTGTAAAACCTGTCAAGCGCCACCGGGATAACAGTTATTCCTTTTATATCTCTGATCCCGACGGCAACGTGATTCAAATTCTTTACGAACCGAACATCAGTCCCATGAAGCTCCGATAAATCGAACGGCCTCAAGTCAGCTTATTTGAAATGAAGTGTTTCAAAGAGAATGATCCCCCATTGATCAATTGAGTAATGCTTTCAAAATCTTTGTGCAGAGACCGATCCTCATCTAAAGCAGGGATTTTTGCACGAAGTTTTGCCACACCTTTCTGAACCCCTCTCCCTGGTTTTAAGGGGGAATGAAAGGAAATGCCTTCAGCGGCAGCAAAGAGTTCGATGGCCAGAATTGAAGCGATATGTTGCGATATCTGTGAAAGCTTGAGTGCCGCCCCCATGGCCATACTCACATAATCTTCCTGATTCACCGAGGTGGGGATTGAATCAACAGAAGCCGGGTGCGACAAAAGTTTGCATTCTGATGCGAGCGCTGCTGCGGCCACTTGCGGCATCATGAGTCCGGAGTTCAATCCCGGTTTGCGTGTTAAAAACGGTGGAAGATCAATGCAATCGGGATCGATCAGTTGCGCAATCCGCCGCTCCGAAATCACACCCAAATGCGTGAGAGCGATGGCCAAAATATCCAGTGCCAGTGCAAGAGGATGTCCATGAAAATTCCCGCCGGAGAGGATTTCACCCGACTCAGGAAAAACAATGGGATTATCGGTGACACTATTCATTTCGGTAAATAGCACCTGCCTTGTGTAGTCGATGGCGTCTCGAACCGCCCCATGCACCTGTGGGATACATCGTATGGAATAAGGATCTTGTACGCGACTGCATGAAATGTGAGAGGCGCGGATCTCGCTTTTAAAGACCAGTTTTCTAATATTTTGGGCAACCTGAAGCTGACCCCGATGGGGTCTGAGTTTCTGAAGTTTTTCATCGAAGGCGGTGGGTGTGCCCATTAAACCTTCCAGGGACATTGCACCTGCCAAATCAGCTGTGTCGGCCAAATGCTCCGCAGTATGTAATGCAAGCAGACCCAAACTCAGTGCCGCTTGTGTGCCGTTGACGAGAGAAAGTCCTTCTTTGGCTTGAAGCGCCACGGGTTTTATCTTTGCGCGCTTTAAGGCGAGCTTGCCTGAGAGTCGTTTTCCCTCAAAAAAAGCTTCTCCTTCTCCGATCAACAATAAAGCCAAATGCGCCAATGGGATAAGATCGCCGCATGCGCCAACCGATCCCCGACTTGGGATCTGCGGGTAAAGGGGTTGATTCAAAATCTCAAGGAGTCGTTCTGCAATCAAGGGACGAACACCGGAGTATCCCATGGCCAGCACCTGCGCACGAAGCAACAACATGCCGCGAACTTCATTTTCAGAGAGTGGCGGACCGACCCCACAGGCATGGCTTCGGATAAGATTGAGCTGGAGCTGTTCTATTTCTGATGCAGAAATCCGCTCATTTGCAAGTTTTCCAAAACCCGTGTTCACCCCATAAACTACGTGATTTTCAGAAAGAATTTTCCCGACCACCTTACGGGAGCGGTCCATTTTTTGAACGGCTAAAGGTGAAAGACGAACGGGACGACGCTTGAACACCACATCAAAAAAATCAGAAGGTTTCAGTGCTTTTCCCGTTAAACGGAGTGGCTTCATTATTTAAGCCCTCTTCCAAAAAGGGATCTGTCTTAAATAAAATACCGATACTCGGGAGATCATGGATTTTCCCTTTTATTTGAATCCTGGTAAACGCAAGAATGCATCCCATCAAACATACCATTGATCGATTTTATAGACAAGGAGGAGAATTGAAGCGATGTGGGTTTCGGTCTATTTTTTGGAAAGTGCCTGAAACCTCACGGGGACAAAATGATGGAGTTTTTTTGGTTCTGTCGCAAATATTGTTCAGAGGGGATTTTATGGCGAGTGATGCCCCATCGCGAAGGTGAGAAGGAGGCTAAAGCATAGAACTGTTCGGCCACAGTGGACCCTCTTCTCCTCCCTCAATCCCCATCTGCTTTTTCTTGATCATCCGCATCAACTCGATGCCCGTGAGGGTGTTCTGCTCCGCATCAAACGCTTTAAATCCCAGCATGGGTCGGGTCACCCACTCACACCTCGATGGTCTTGCCGGATTTATCCACTGCGCGGTAGAAATAAACCCACTCGCCCTTAACCTTGATATACGTCTCATCCATGCGCCAACTCACCAACATTTGGCGCTTGCGGCGGTGAAATTTTTCCTCCAACTGCGGGCGATACTTGATCCCCCACCAGTTAATCGTGGAATAATCCACGTTGAGCCCGCGCTCGTCCATGAGTTCTTCGACATGGCGGGTGCTCAGAGAGAGCAATCTATCCCTCAATTCCCATCACATGCAAATTTGCGACAG
>JAJDBX010000048.1 GCA_029261135.1 Nitrospirota bacterium | reverse complement strand
TGAACGCGTAAAAATACTTGACAGTTTAGTGGATACTGAGATACGATTCGCCCGCTTATAGACCACAAGCTCAAAGAAGAGCGCACAATTTATTACGGGTGTTTACAGTGCTGTGAAACCCGTAAAAGGCGAAGATGCCATGACCCTAGAATTTCTTAGGGATATGGCATTTTTTTTTGCTCAAATGCATTAAAAAATAGGGAGAAGAAAATAAAAATGCGAAGAAATAAACGGTATTTCCTCTTGATTATATCTACAGTTATGGCTTTTCAACTTGTACTATTTTCACAATTTCCTTCAACCACACATGCCGGCGGTACAATCAATATTGGTAACAACCGCTCGGTCAGTCTCGGTATGGGGCTTCGGAGTAGTTTAAACCTCGTTGAAGATGCCGCGCCCAACGGAACAAGTTACTCCAAAGATTTTTTGTTGGACAGTTTCCGTTTGTACGTCGGTGGGCAGTTACATGAAACGATCAGCTTTGAATTCAATAGTGATTACGAGTCTGGTGGCACTGAACAAGTGCGCGTACTTGATGCTGTGATCAAATTTGCATTCAGCGATCTCTTGAATGTCTGGACGGGGCGATTCCTTCCGCCAAGTGATCGATCAAATTTAAGTGGCCCTTACTACCTCAATGCTTGGGATTTTCCTTTTGTCCAACTCTACCCCAATGTTTTTGCTGGGCGTGATAATGGTCTGGCCATTTGGGGACAGGTTGATGGCGGAAAATTTAAGTATCAGGTCGGTGCTTTTGAAGGAACGGGCGACGCGGCCGGTGGCCCGAACCAAAGTGACAGTCTCCTTTATGCCGCGCGTCTAACACTTAATCTATTGGACCCGGAACCAGGGTACTACAACAGCAGCACCTATTATGGTGGGAAAAATGTTGCAGCCATCGGTCTTGTCGCAATGAGTCAAAATAATGCCGTCGGAACGGCTGCAGCACCCGGGGATTTTAATGGATGGAATGTCGATTTTCTCCTTGAAAAAGACCTGGGAGGATCAGGTGTGGCCACAGCTGAAGCGGCTTTTTATGATTATGACAAGGATGGCGCGGCCACTGGAGAAGGAGACGGATACTTCGTTTTAGGCAGTTTTCTCTTCCCAGACAAAGTCGGTTCAGGTTCGCTGGAAGGACAGCTTCAGCCCATGGTCCGTTTTCAAGAGTTTAGCAACTCAGGTGCTTCAGGGACTGGGGAACATAGTCGTCTGGATCTGGGTGTAACCCATATCATCAATGGTCACAATGGCCGGGTCAGCTTGACCTATAGTATGGATGATCCTGCCATAGGGTCAGATTTCGACATGCTCAAGCTCGGCATGCAGTTCCAAATTTAAGTGACGAGCAATAATAGGGGCAACAGAGGCGGTGCATGGACGACTTGAGATTCAATTTGAACGACAAGAAGAAAAAACCATTGCACGGACGATTCACCAACAGGCGCCGCTCAAGGTCATCAAGCCTTTTTATCCTGAAGGAGATTCTCCTGCACATCTTTACATCCTTAACACCACAGGAGGGATTCTGGAGGGAGACCGGATGGAAATCAATCTCCATTTTGGAAATAAGGCCAACGTTTTGGTCATCATGCCCTCTGCCACAAAAGTACATCCAAGCTCTACAGGGGATGCGCGGCAGAAGCTTTCTTTCCGGCTTGAGAAAGATTCTGTACTCGAATATTTCCCGGAGCCGCTGCTCCCATTTTCCGGCGCGGCTTTTCTCCAAGAAACCGATATTTTTCTTGAAGACGGTGCCGTACTTTTTTGGGGGGATATTCTCGGACCGGGTAGAAGGGAAAAGGGTGAACTATTCGCTTATCGCCTTTATGAAAATCAGATGACCATCGCAGACCGAAAGGGATTTATCGCAAGAGAGTGTTTTCGACTCGAGCCTTCCATCACACCCATAAATGGTACGGGTGTGATGGAAGGCTATTCCCATATGGGCTCACTCTATGTGCTTTGCGGTGATCAATACATTGAAGCGCTTTTACAGGCCTTTCGGACAATCAAAATGGAAGGACTCTTTTGGGGGCTGAGTTTATTGTCTCGGCGAGGACTGTTTGTTCGCGCATTGAGCCATGAAACGCCAGAGCTTCAGGATTTTTTTATGAAATTCTGGGCCTTGTTTCGAAAAATTGTGCTCGGACGCATGCTGCCACCCATTAGGCGATATTAAATAAGATCAAAACCGACAATAAGGAGTAGATCAATGGCAATGAAGAAGGATGAAGAAATTAATATTGAAGAAACATCTCAATCAGGAATGGATCGACGGAAGTTTTTAAAGCTTTCTGGAACCGGGGCTTTGGGTTTGGCTGCCAGCGGATTGATTGGCGGACTGGGTTTTTCAAGCATCGCTAGGGCTGCTGAAGGCAAAGGGCCCATCAAAGTGGGCATCTTACATTCCTTAAGCGGCACAATGGCGATCAGTGAAGTTTCTCTACGTGACGTTGTTTTGATGGCGATTGATGAAATCAACGCCGCCGGTGGTGTCATGGGCCGGAAGCTTGAACCCGTCGTCGTCGATCCTGCTTCAAACTGGGATCTTTTTGCAGAAAAAGGCAAGGAACTCTTGTTGAAGGAAAAGGTTGCCGTGACCTTCGGCTGCTGGACATCGGTCAGTCGGAAGTCGGTCTTGCCTGTTTACGAAAAAAACAACGGACTGCTTTTCTACCCGGTGCAATATGAAGGGGAAGAATGCTCCCGTAATGTTTTTTACACGGGTGCAGCTGTCAACCAACAGGCCATTCCCGCCGTGGAATACCTGATGAGTAAAGACGGGGGCAGTTACAAAAAGTTTTATCTCTTAGGCACAGACTATGTCTATCCCCGTACGACAAACAAGATTCTTCGGGCGATGTTGTTGGCAAAAGGGGTTCCTGCTAAAAATATCAAAGAAGAGTACACGCCTTTTCATCATCAGGATTATCAAACCATTGTTCAGAAAATCAAAGCCTTTTCGCGCGGTGGCGGGGCCACGGTTATCAGTACGATCAACGGTGACAGTAACGTGCCTTTTTACAAGGAGTTTTCTAATCAGGGCCTTACTTCTGGCGATGTGCCGATCATGGCTTTCAGTGTTGCAGAAGACGAACTGCGCGGTATGGATACCTCGTCCTTGGTGGGTCACTTGGCGGCTTGGAACTATTATCAGTCGGTCAAAACCCCGCAGAATAAAAAGTTCGTATCCGCCTTCAAGGCTTACTGCGAAAAAAATAAACTGCCGGGTGGGAAAAGCCGGGTTACGGACGATCCGATTGAAGCGGCCTATTTCGGGGTTTATCTCTGGAAGCAAGCCGTTGAAAAAGCGAAAACGACTGATGTGGACGCCGTCCGAAAGGCCGCTTACGGGCAGGAGTTTCTTGCCCCGGGCGGAAAGGTCATGCTGGATAAACGGAATCACCATACCCACAAGCCGGTCTTGATTGGGGAAATCCTCAAAAATGGCCAGTTTGATGTTATTTGGAAATCGAAAGGACTTGTGGCCCCCGATCCTTGGAGTGAATATACCAGTCCGGATAAAGGATGTGATTGGGTTGATCATAAAGGCACCTATAAAAAGGCATAAATGCGCCCTTTATTTCGATCTCAAAAAAACAAAAGGGTCAGCATGAATGATTTCATGCTGACCCTTTTTCTGCCGCTTATAGTTTTAGCAGCCGGAATACTCATTTCTGCTTTGGCATTTGCAGAGGAGCCTGTGCCACCATCGATTGCTCAATCGATTTTAGATCTGGGTGACACGAACCGGGAGCTTCAGGAGGAGTCTGTGTTCGCTCTGGAAAAATCGGGAGACCCCGATGTGCTTCCGGTATTGGAGGCCCTGAGAGGGGGTAATCTTAACATCTGGATGGAAGCTGATGGAAAACGCCGGATCGTCATGTCGGGGGATGCGGTCGATTTAGAAGACGGAACGCAAGTCTTGCCCCTTTTTGAAGCTTACGGCGGGAAACCGATTCTTGATGCACAGGGAAAACAAATTCAAGTCATCGAAGAAAACCTAGAGGGTATTCGACTCGGGCGTCGGATGCGCATCAAACTTACACCGATGCTGGACAGACTTCGCTTATTCAGCCGGGAAGCCGCTATCCGAGAGTCTGCCGCGACAAAAGTCGGTCTGACTGGTTTTGCAGAAGCATTGCCGATACTCGAACAAGCATTAAATAAAGAGAAAAACCCTTGGGTGCGAAGTGCACTCGAAGAGGCGCTTGGCCTTATACAACTTTCCGATGAAAATCCTTCTATCCGAAAAAAAGCTGCTGAAAACTTAGGGCGTATTCATGCCCTGAATGCCGTAGCGATGCTTGAAGAACGAATTCAAGCCAATGATGCGGGTGAATCGGAGGAAACAGATATTGCTGTCAAAGCCGCCATCACAGAAGCCATCCAAAAAATCGAGGCATGGTCTGTTTGGACTCGAACCGTTGAAACCATCTTCAGTGGAATCAGTCTCAGTTCTATTTTACTGCTCGTCGCCCTGGGGCTTGCGATTACTTTTGGACTGATGGGTGTCATCAACATGGCCCACGGCGAATTGATGATGCTGGGGGCCTATGCCACTTATATTATCCAGGAATTTTTTGTCGCTTACATGCCATCCGATGTCAGAGATCTGTATTTTATTTTGGCAATTCCACTTGCATTTGGCATTGCAGCTTTGTTCGGTTTGCTTTTGGAAAAATTCATCATCCGCAAACTCTATGGCCGTCCTTTGGAGACCCTACTCGCCACATGGGGGATCAGTTTGGTTTTACAGCAGGGCGTCCGTCAGATTTTCGGTGCAGCCAATGTTGATGTGGCGAGCCCGGCCTGGCTCTCAGGCGGTCTTCGTGTGGCCAATGGTATTCAATTTCCTTATAATCGTCTTTTTATTATTGCTCTCAGTATCATGTCCGTTCTTAGCGTGTACCTCTTAGTGTTGCGATCTCCCATCGGACTTAAAATACGTGCCGTCACGCAAAACCGTCAAATGAGTGCTTGCATGGGGATTACCACAGAGCGCGTTGATGCCTGGACCTTTGCACTCGGAGCAGGTCTGGCCGGGATGGCTGGGGCGGCCTTAACCCTCATCGGAAACGTGGGTCCCGATCTGGGACAAAATTATATTGTGGATTCTTTTTTAGTCGTCGTGACGGGTGGGGTTGGAAAAATTGCAGGAACGGTCGGGGCTGCTTTTGGCATCGGTGGGATAAACAAGATATTAGAACCGGGCTTAGGCGCGATTTATGCCAAAGTGGCCATTTTATTAATTGTCATTCTCTTTCTTCAAAAAAAGCCTTCAGGGCTGTTCCCGGCGAAAGGCCGCAATATTGATCTCTAAAGGAAACACAAGGGATAGCCTTTTTTGGGTGTCGATTATTTCTATCTCTTGGATGGGTCTTTTATTGATGAACCTTCTTCCTCCGAGTGATTCAGTTTTTTACCTGAGCAATTTTAATCTCAACACGGCAGGGAAATACATGGCCTATGCCATTCTCGCACTCGGGATTGATCTTTTGTGGGGTTATACCGGGATCTTAAGTTTGGGGCAGGGCATCTTTTTTGGACTGGGTGCCTATTGTATGGGGATGCACCTGATGCTTTCGATTGGCGGAGATGGTGCCTACCAAAGTGATCTGCCCGATTTTATGGTGTGGAACCAAGTTAAAACCCTGCCCTTATTTTGGAAACCCTTTTCCAGTTTTACTTTTTCAATGATCGCGGTCGTCGCTGTCCCTGCATGTGTCGCACTTGTTTTTGGGTTTTTAACCTTTCGAAGCCGGATTAAAGGTGTCTATTTTTCGATTATCACACAAGCCTTAGCCTTGACCTTCTGGCTTCTATTTAATCAAAATTCTCTTAATCTTGGCGGAACCAATGGATTGACCGATTTTAAAAAAATCCTTGGTTATCCGCTTGGGGAGATTTCAACACAACGGGCTCTATTTGTGATTACAGGCATTTGTCTGATTTTGAGTTTCATCCTTTGTCGATGGATTACAAATTCTTGTTTGGGCAAAGTCTTGATTGCCATTCGTGATAATGAAGGACGCATCCGGTTTTCAGGGTATTCGGCTTCGCGATATAAATTGTTTGTTTTTGTGATTTCTGCGGCTTTGGCCGGGCTCGCTGGTGCTTTGTATGTGCCTCAAGTCGGCATTATCACACCGGGACAAATCGGGGTTTTACCCTCTATTGAAATGATTGTTTGGGTTGCTGTCGGGGGACGGGGCACACTGGTCGGCGCTTTGCTCGGTGCCATTGGGGTGAACTGGGCACGCAGTTTTCTCACCAGTAACTATCCTGATCTGTGGCTCTATTTTTTAGGCGCGCTCTTTATTGGTGTTGTATTGTATTTCCCGAAAGGCATGTGGGAAGTTTCAGGCAAGCTCAAGAAGGTTTTAAGGAGTCGCTTCAAGAAAAAGCGGCTCAAAGAAAAACAACTGGTTTAGGGATAGAGGTTATCCATGGATGGCACAATTTTATATGTTGAAGGGGTTACCGTTAGTTTCGACGGATTCAAGGCCCTGCATGATCTTAATTTTGTGATGGAACCCGGTGAACTGCGTGTGGTCATCGGGCCAAATGGGGCAGGAAAAACAACGCTACTTGATGTGATATGTGGAAAAGTAAAACCCACCCTCGGCCGCGTGGTCTTCGAACAATATACCGATCTGCTTCATCTGCATGAAAATGATATCTCCAACCTCGGCATCGGCCGAAAATTTCAAGCGCCGACGGTTTATACCAGCCTCACTGTATTTGAAAATCTGGAACTTTCACTCAATCGTAAAAAAGGGGTTTTCAATGCGCTCTTTAGCCGACTTAGCCCTATGCAACGGGACAATATTTCAAACACATTAGAAATCACCGGACTTTTGGAGAAAAAAGACGAGGTGGCCGGTCTTCTGTCACATGGAGAAAAACAATGGCTGGAAATCGGGATGGTGATGATGCAGGAACCGAAGGTCATGCTTGTTGATGAACCCGTTGCGGGAATGACCGATCATGAGACAGAAAAAACAGGCCAGCTCCTACAAAAAATTTCAAAAGAGCGTTCTGTCTTGGTCATCGAACACGACATGTCTTTTGTCCGCCAAATTGCACAAAAAGTAACCGTACTTCATGAAGGTACCGTGTTATTTGAAGGAACGGTTGACGAAGTGCAAAATCACCCCAAAGTCAAAGAAGTTTACCTCGGAAGGGGGGATCACTGAGGTAATGCTGAGTGTGAACAAACTAAACGTGGCCTACGGCGAAAGCCTCATCCTGCGAGGGGTCGATTTGAACGTGGCGGAAGGAGAGGCCGTGTGTCTTTTGGGCAGAAATGGTGTTGGAAAAACCACGCTCTTAAAAAGTATTATGGGTTTACTGAAGCCCAAGTCGGGTCGCTTGACTTTTGAAGGGGCGGATTTTACGCATCGCCGTCCTGATGAACGAGCGCAGCAGGGTATCGGCTATGTGCCGCAGGGTCGAGAGATTTTTCCGCAGCTCTCTGTCCGGGATAATTTAATTTTGGGGCTTGCCGCGAGAGGGCAGGACTTTGATACTGTCCCAGAGGAAGTCTATGACCTTTTTCCTGCACTGAAAGACTTGTTACATCGAAAGGGAGGGGATTTAAGCGGTGGACAGCAGCAGCAATTGGCTATTGCCCGCATTTTATTGACTCGTCCGAAGCTTCTGCTTTTGGATGAACCCACCGAAGGCATACAACCCTCCATCATTGATGAGATTGAAGATGCTATTCATAAAATTAAGGCGACGGGTGTGGCGATTTTATTGGTCGAGCAATATTTACAATTTGCATGGCGACTCTCGGATAATTATTATGTCATGGAAAAAGGGACGATTATTTCACAAGGGTCTACGGAAGCCCTAAGTGAAGAAGAGGTCCAGCAGCATTTGACGGTGTGATGAAGCCCCTCCTTAACCTTCTTCACTAAAGAGGGTTTGAGGGTTTTTTCCCGTTTACTCGGATTAAGGAGCATGAATGCACTTAACACCACGTGAACAAGACAAACTGATGATTTATATGGCGGGACAACTCGCGCGCGATCGTAGGGGGCGTGGATTGAAGCTGAATCATCCCGAGGCCGTTGCGCTGATCAGCGCAGAGGTCTTGGAAAAAATTCGGGAAGGGATGTCTGTTTCAGAGCTAATGACCTACGGAGCGCAGATTCTCACGCGTGATGATGTCATGGAAGGGATTCCGGAAATGATTCATGATGTGCAGGTCGAAGGCACATTCCCGGATGGGACGAAGTTGGTCACGATTCATGATCCAATAAAATAAAAGGGTTCACAGTTGACGGTTATCCGTTCACAGTTAAAAAGTCCTAGATCAAACGCTTTTGTGGTCAACTGTGGATCCTCAACCTTAAATATCTTTTTGGAGGTTTTATGATTCCAGGAGAATATATCCTCGGCGAAGGCGATATTACAGCCAATGTTGGACGAGAAACATTAGAAATGATGATTTCGAATACTGGTGATCGTCCGGTGCAGGTCGGTTCGCATTTTCACTTTTTTGAATCCAACCGTGCCCTGGCTTTTGATCGAAAAGCATCTTTCGGGATGCGCTTGAATATCCCTTCCGGCACCGCTGTGCGTTTTGAACCGGGTGAACTTAAGCGGGTCACGCTGGTATCACTGGGCGGAAACAAAAAAGTATTCGGACTCAATGGATTGACGGACGGGGAGACCTCGGTATCTTCACGGGAAGACGCACTCAATCGCGCCGCTGAAAAGTCTTTTGAGATGGAGGGGCGATGAGCTTAAAAATCACTCGCAAGGCTTATGTAGACATGTTCGGCCCCACAAAGGGTGACCGCGTGCGGTTGGCCGACACCGATCTCATCATCGAAGTTGAAAAAGATTACACTCATTACGGGGACGAATCGAAATTCGGTGGCGGAAAAGTTTTACGTGATGGGATGGGGCAGGCCACCCACGGCAGATCTCAAGACGGCGTACTCGATCTTGTCATAACAAATGCCTTGGTCATCGATCACAGCGGCATTTTTAAAGCCGACATTGGGATTCGAGGCGGACGAATTACCGGCATCGGAAAATCTGGAAATCCCGACATCATGGATGGGGTGACCGAAGGCATGGTTGTGGGTGCGGGGACAGAAGCTATTGCGGGCGAAGGGATGATTCTCACAGCCGGCGGCATTGACAACCATATCCATTTTATTGCCCCCCAACAAATAGAAGAGGCCCTGACTTCCGGAGTGACCACGATGATCGGTGGTGGCACGGGGCCCGCGACAGGAACCAATGCCACCACCTGTACGCCCGGGGTTTGGAATATCGGGAAAATGCTGCAAGCCGCCGACGGCTTTCCCATCAATCTTGGGTTTTTAGCCAAAGGAAACAGTTCAAGTGAGGCCGCGCTTGAAGAGCAGGTCATTGCCGGGGCACTCGGTCTGAAGCTGCATGAAGATTGGGGGAGCACCCCAGCGGCTATTGATACAGCGCTCACGGTTGCCGACCGTTTGGATGTGCAGGTCGCCATTCATACCGACACCTTGAATGAAGCCGGTTTTGTGGAGACCACACTGGAGGCCTTTAAAGGGCGCACGATTCATACCTACCACACAGAAGGGGCAGGTGGCGGGCATGCGCCGGATATTATTAAATTATGCGGGGAATCCAATGTCCTACCGGGATCGACAAACCCGACACGTCCTTTTACTGTGAACACGATTGATGAACACCTCGACATGCTCATGGTCTGTCACCATTTGAATCCCTCTTTGCCGGAAGACGTTGCCTTCGCGGATTCACGTATCCGGCCTGAAACCATTGCGGCGGAAGATATCCTGCACGACATGGGTGCTTTTTCGATTATGGCTTCTGATTCGCAAGCGATGGGTCGGGTTGGTGAAGTCATTATTCGAACCTGGCAAACGGCGGATAAAATGAAGAAGCAGCGTGGTCGGCTTTCTGAAGAGCGTGGTGAAAATGACAATCTCCGTGTCCGTCGCTACATCGCCAAATACACGATCAATCCCGCTATTGCACAGGGTATTTCTCATGAAATCGGTTCGGTCGAAACAGGGAAGATGGCGGACCTTGTGCTTTGGAAACCGGCTTTTTTCGGTGTGAAACCCGAACTGATTATCAAAGGTGGCATGATTTTAAGTGCAGCGATGGGTGACCCCAATGCCTCCATTCCGACACCCCAACCCGTACGTTATCGTCCCATGTTTGGCGCCTTCGGCGGTGTCCCTAAGGAAAACGCGGTGACTTTTGTTTCTCAAGCAGGGATCGATGCAAATATTCAAGAAAAGTTTCACTTGCAAAAAACATTATCGGCTGTTCAGAATTGTAGAAATATTGGAAAAAGCGATATGGTCTTCAATGCCGCACTGCCGAGAATGGAAGTCAATCCGGAAACCTATGAAGTGAAGGCCGATGGCGTGGTCCTAACTTGCGAACCCGCGAGCAAACTTGCGATGGCACAGCGGTATTTTCTTTTTTAAGGATATTCTGAATATCAATGGCTGATTTAAAACTGACATCGAGGTCCTTGCTTTCTCTTTTACAGTGGTGTGACAGTCTCTTTCCGAGCGGCGCTTTTGCGCACTCCTTTGGCTTGGAATCCGCCGTCGATTCGGGGAAAGTCCGGAACGGAAAAGATTTGTCAGTTTGGATTCGTGCCAAACTGCTTCATCAAGTTTTTCCCTGCGACCTGGTACTCCTTCATCAAGCCTATGAAGCGGGCTTATCTAATGATCTCGAAGCGATTCAAAAAATAGATGCGACCGGAGATGCGATGCGACTTCCTCGAGAAATTCGAGAAGGGGGCCGGATGATTGCGTCCCGTTTAATCCAAACGGGAGTGGCGCTCTATCCGCATTCATGGATCAAGGATTGTGACAGCCTGTTATCAGCAGGGAAACTTAAGGGTGATCCTGCAGTAGCTTTTGCAATTGTTTCTGTCGGAGCAACAATTTCAGTTGAGGCCGCCTCATTGGCTTATCTCTATATGTTGATCTCTGGTCAAGTCTCTGCCTCACTGCGTTTAATTTCAATTGGACAGCAAGAAGGACAAGGCATTATTCATAGCTTACTCGAATGGGTCGAACAATATGGCCCGATATCCCAAACAATGAATTCTTCCAAAGATGAACCGATCACCTTCATGCCGGCATCGGAAATCGGGTCGATGCAACACGAAGTGTCCTCTGTTCGTCTTTTTCAATCATAAGGGGAACAAGTATGAAATTACCGATTCGTATTGGTGTTGGTGGCCCGGTGGGTTCCGGCAAGACGGCGCTGATCGAAAAAATCTGTCTTGAATTGAGAAACCAGATTGATCTTGCCGTCGTCACCAATGATATTTTTACACAGGAAGATGCAGAATTCCTCATCAATGCGGGGGCGCTCGAAAAAGACCGCATCATCGGGGTCGAAACCGGCGGCTGTCCACACACCGCCATCCGGGAAGACGCCTCTGGCAATTTGCATGCGATTGATCAATTGACCTCCCGTTTTCCACATATGGAGCTGCTCTTTATTGAAAGTGGCGGCGATAACCTTGCGGCGACCTTCAGTCCCGAGCTGGTTGATCTCTCCATTTATGTTATAGATGTTGCAGCGGGGGATAAGATTCCACGAAAAGGCGGGCCCGGGATTACACGTTCTGATTTGCTGGTGATCAATAAAATAGATCTCGCACCCCATGTTGGCGCTAGCCTTCAAGTGATGGATCGGGATACGAAACGGGTGCGGGCTGATCTCCCCTTTCTTTTCACCAATCTCAAGTCAAAAAAAGGTTTGAATAAGGTGATTGATTGGATTGAAGCGCAAATCGCTGTCTTAAAAGAATCGATGGCTTCGACGGTTTCCGAAAGCAGCCTTAAGTAAGAGGCATTATTTTTTTGCGGCTTCGGCCTTTTTTAATTCGGCCGTGGATGCGCGAAGGTAAAGCGGATTTGCAAGCGCGGGCGGGGTGAGCTCTCCATTTTGAAAACGGGCCAAGCCTAGTTCGGCCACACTGGCTGCCAAGGGGAACTGTAAAGCGCGTGTCGAAAAATACGCTTTATCTCCCATTTTTTCTACAATCACATCTTGGTATTTTGCCGCACCGTCCCCGATAAACAAAATGCCGCGATGCTGCCAGGCATCAAATGTACAGATCTGTTCAATGGCCGCTTCGGGTGAAACCGCCGCATCTTCAAGGAGGCGTTTTAATTTTCCGTTTTCAGAATCAAATAATGCCCAATAGACTTCTTCCCGCCGTGCATCGACAAAGGGCGTAATGAGAGGATTAGAAAAAGGAAAAGCCGCCGCCATTGCTTCTAAGGTCGGGACTAAAACTAAGGGCAAGCCTGCACCGACGGCCAATCCTTTGGCTGTGGCCAAACCCACGCGCAAGCCCGTGAAAGAACCGGGGCCGATGGATACCGCGATGGCATCCAAATCTTTGACCTGAGTTTGGCTCTGCTGTAAGAGGTGGTCGATGGAGACCATGACCCGCTCCGCGTGTCGTACTTCGACGTTGAGACGATATTCTGCAATGAGCCGCGACTCATCCATCAAGGCCACTCCACCTGCAAGGGACGATGTTTCGATTGCCAGAATTTTCATGGGGTTTCCGCTGACTTCGGTTCAGGGAAAGACACTTCATGAAAGCGCAAATCAATGACCTCTCCGCCACCGATCCCCTTCATCGATAGTGGGAATTGGCGACCGTCTATCATTTTGTAATCATCCAATACAATAATGCCACGCCGGATGCCTGTCGGATCAAATCCCTCTATACGTTTTACACGAAACGCGGTGCGATCAATGAATACTTTTTCTGACAATACCGCCCTCCCCTGAATCATGACAAAAAGGTAGAGCGTATAGAAGCGCTCCCCTTTTTCGAGCATCGGAATATTTGGAAAAGCCGTATCGGGCACGCCCCCGCGCTGAACCCATCGTAATAGATCCAAGGAGCCGAAAGGGATCTGTTTTCCGGCGACCGATTCATAAAAATCCAGATCGGCCTCAAATACATGCGGTTCGGAAGGAATTTTCAATGAAAAAGAATTTGAATCCACATTGAGTTCGAATAGCGTTCCGCCAAAAGAATTGAATCCGCGAAGCTGAATTTCTTTCTTCGAAGATCGCCAAGCGGACTGAAGGGTGTGGTGGCCGCGCTCCCCCAAATCAGCATCGACCTTTATCAGGGCTTTCAGGTCGGTGTTCATGCCCAAGCGATTTTGGTAAAGGGCAAGGAGTTCTTCGAGTGAGGCATCTTGTTTGATGGCGTCGGTTGTGGGTTTGATTTGCTTCGTACAGGCCGATAAAAAAAAGAGAAGCACAATGCCGATGAGCATCGTATGATGCTTAATATTCCTAGGGTTCATATGGTTTCATTCTACCTAATTTAATTATGGGGTGATTTTTAAAATTATATTGGTAAACAAGATCAAGTCGTCCAGATGGTTTTAAATGACATTGAGCATAATTTGAATACCCAATACTTTTATTGAGGGCGAGGTCTAGGTTCATACGTCGTAAAACCTTCCGGTTTGTATGGCATCTTCCACAATTTCCGCACGTTCTTCATTCAGTTTTTGATAAAAAGAAATCGTCAACATTTCAAATTCATCCGAAGCATAGGCGTCACTGCAATAGATTCTTCGTTCCGCTGAAATAATCTCTTTCTGAAAAACAAGGTCTACCATCCTCAAGTTGATCAAATCGACTTTCGCATGAAGGAGACTTTCAATCTCCGAATGTAGTTCAGTGCCGTACAGATTGTCCATTACTTTTGCATCGTCATGTGGCAGAAGCAGGGCGATATCGACATCATTTTTTGATGTTTGTTCGTCTGTTCCGTATGAACCAAAGAGATCAATGGCTTGGATGTTTGGGAAATGGTTTTTGATCAGATTGATAATATCGTGCTCTTTCGAGGAAGCATTCTTCATATTATCGTTTCCAGTACGTTCAAACGACAGGGCTTACAAATTAACAGAGCAAATAGCATGTTTCTTAAGAGTATCCAAGCTTCTTTGCATCTCTTGATGGGCTGTCCGGATCAACTGCTATATTGATATGCTTGTATTTCACACTGCCTATCACTCTGTCATCAGGCATGATCATTCTCTTTTTTGAAACCATAACGAGGTAACGATAGTCTCTTAGTTCAACACCACCAAGTACGTCAGTGTTGTATATCTCCGTCTGCTTTTGGGCTTCTTTGATTTTATTATCAAGTTTATCTCTAGCTTTTACTCGTTTCCACTCAGTAAGTACAAGTGCATCTGCCGTCCTTTCAATTTCAGATGTTTTTGGTGGTTCGTTTAATATTAAATCTGTTCTACCTCCTGTTGCATCGGCCTTGAATGCCCATACACCATGAGAGAGAAGATGTAATGCACCAAGCTTTTCGCATTTTGTCTCGTGATTTTTAAAAGCATTATTCCATTTTTTTCGAAAATCTTCGTCCGCGACGATGCATCTCTGCAAATGTAAAAATGCACGTTCCGTAATCCTTTTGGTCACAAACTGCGTATCAGCAATGATGTATTCAAATTCCGATTGGAGTGCTGCCAATGAAGTTAGAACAAACTGCGTATTACCTTTTACGTTGTCCAGTTTAAAATAAGACCTGTCCTTTAGCTTATCTATATTTAGGAAGTCATTAACACATCCAGATGCAATGTCTGGTAACACAGATTTGTGCTTATTTGAAAAAGCATTCAAATTATCAAATATCTTTTCGCCTTCTCTGAGTAATATAAATCTTTGAACCTCACATGAATCGCCAGAATCAAGCCCTCGCGACCCATAAAAAAAAGAAGCCGCATCAAGTAGACCTTTAATGCGGGCGGACAAAGCTTGCCATTCAATCTGCCAATTCATTGTGCTACTTTCTTTATTCTAGGTATAATCACTGCAGTTTATAGAACCTCCAAAGCTTCCCCAATCTGTGATACTCCGACCAGCTCCATTTTGAATTTTCCTTTACTTTCCTTTCGCAACAGTTCTTCATTTCTTAGGGGCAACAGACATCTTTTAAATCCTAATTTTTCTGCTTCGCGAATGCGCTGTTCCGCATTTTGGATGCCGCGAATTTCACCGGCGAGACCCACTTCGCCAAAAACGATCATCTTGGGATGAATGGGCCGATCTCGAAAACTCGAAGCGACCGCTGCGATAATGCCCAGATCAATGGCCGGTTCGTTGATTTGAATGCCGCTGACGACATTTACAAACACATCCTGATCGCCCAATTGTAGACCGGCACGCTTTTCCAAAATCGCCAAAAGTAAGGATACACGGTTGGAATCAACACCCAGGCACATGCGCCGTGCAGATCCCAAATAAGACTGGCTGACCAAAGCCTGAAGTTCAACTAACATGGGACGCGTTCCTTCCTGCGTCGCGACCACCACAGAGCCCGCGGCATCTTTCGGTCGCTCAGAAAGGAAGAGGCCGGAAGGATTTTCGACCTCGACCAAGCCCAGGCCTTTCATCTCAAAAATGCCCAATTCGTGTACCGGGCCAAAGCGATTTTTTACGCCACGCAAGAGACGATAAGCATGATCCTTTCCGCCTTCAAAATAGAGGACAGTGTCCACAATGTGTTCTAAGACACGCGGCCCGGCAATCGCCCCTTCTTTGGTGACGTGACCGATGATAAAAACTGCCACGCCGGATCGTTTTGCATAAAACATGAGTTGAGCGGCAACTTCACGGATCTGGCTGACACTGCCAGGAGCTGCAGTCATGCGTCGCGTGTAAACGGTTTGGATGGAATCGACAACGATGGCGACCGGCTTGAGTTTTTCGGCGTGGGTCATGATCTCTTCAAAGGCGGTTTCGGCCAAAATATAGAGATTATCTGACGCGATTTTGAGCCGATCCGCTCGAAGCCGAATCTGTCCCGGCGATTCTTCACCCGAAACATACAAGACAGTGCCGCGGCCTTCTCCGATGTGATGGAGTGATTGCAGAATGAGGGTCGATTTTCCGATCCCCGGATCGCCACCAATCAAAATGACCGAGCCTGCAACGACCCCGCCGCCGAGCACGCGGTCAAATTCCTTTGAACCGGTTGGTGTTCGCGGTTCTGTCTCGACATTAATCTCTGAAAGGGGAGTGGGCTTGGGTGCGACAGTGCTTGCCCCGCCCGCCGCGACCCAACGGTTTGTATCGGTTTCCGCTCCAGCAGGGGTGATGCTCTCCTCGACCAGGGAACTCCAGGCATCACAGCCGGGGCACTTGCCCAGCCATTTCGGCGAGCGGTGTCCGCATTCCTGACAGAAAAATGCCGTCTTAATTTTTGCCATGCAATCTCCTTATTTTTCAGTATGATATGGAAACGGTTTTTGAAATGCAACTTGATGATACGGCCCCTAGCCCCAGGCCCTCCCCCGCTCTGTAATGGAGAGGGCAAGTCCAGAGCGCGATGCTTCTTCCCTCCCCTGAGTAAGAAGAGAGGCTTTGGGTGGAGCCGTGTGGTGGGTGCCGCATTCCCTTGTGTTTCAAGGCATGTCTGGATACAATAATTAAAAGCCAACCAGGAGGGAATGCCATGCCTGAAACAATCAAAAATTATATCAATGGGGAGTGGGTTGACGCGAGTCAGGGAAAAACCTTCGAATGCTGTAATCCGGCGGATCACCGGGAAGTCTTAGGCCTCATTCCCGATTCAGATAGTGATGATATCGATAAAGCGGTTTCCGCTGCACGCGCCGCGTTTCCGGCCTGGCGGGATACCCCTGCGCCAAAGCGAGGCGAAGTGCTTTACCGTGTTGCAGAAATTTTGGTGAAACGAAAAAAGGAATTGGGTGAACTCTGCTGCCGCGAAATGGGAAAGGTGATTGCCGAATCCTTGGGCGACGTGCAGGAAGCGATTGATATGGCCTACTACATGGCGGGAGAGGGGCGGCGCTTACAGGGTGAGACGATTCCTTCTGAATTGCCCTGTAAAGATGCCAAATCCGTTCGGGTGCCTGTTGGTGTGTTTGCGCAAATCACGCCATGGAATTTTCCGACCGCCATCCCGATTTGGAAACTCGCACCTGCCATTCTCTGCGGCAATACTGTTGTGTTCAAACCCTCTGAAGAATCTCCGGTTTGTGCAACACGGCTGGTTGAAATTTTTGAAGAAGCCGGTTTACCGCCCGGCGTACTCAATCTCGTGCATGGTTTTGGTGAAAGCGCGGGAGATCCGCTTGTTCGGCATCCGGAAGTCGATGGTGTTTCCTTTACGGGATCTAACGCGGTAGGGGAACAATTGGCTGTGATCTGCGCGACGCAGCACAAGGAATTTATGATGGAAACGGGCGGGAAAAATCCGATCATCATCATGGATGATGCCAATCTGGAGCTGGCGGTCGAAGGGGCACTTTGGGGTGCGTTCGGCACGACAGGGCAACGCTGTACGGCGGCGAGCCGCCTGATTATTCAAGACGGTATTTATGATGTTTTTTTAAAATCATTTACCGAAAAGGCAACAAAGATCACGATCGGCAACGGACTCAATACGAAAAACCAGATGGGGCCGATCATCAGCACGGAACAGTACGAAAAGGTGTTGAGTTATATTGAAATTGGCCAAAAGGAAGGCGCGACCTTACATCTTGGCGGGAATGCCTACAAAGAAGGGGACTGTGCCCACGGTACATTTATCGAACCCACAATATTTACGAATGTTAAACCCGATATGCGCATTGCACAGGAAGAGATTTTCGGGCCGGTGGTCTCCATCATCCGGGCCAGCGATTTGGGTATGGCGATTGAAATTGCAAACGACATCCAATTTGGGCTTTCTGCCGCGATCTATTCTCAGGATGTGAATCAAACGGCCATTGCAGAGCGGGATCTCGATGCGGGCTTGGTCTACATTAATGCCTCAACCATTGGTGCCGAAATTCAACTTCCTTTCGGTGGCACCAAGCACACGGGCGCAGGCCCTCGCGAAGCGGGTGGCCGTGGCGGCGCGCTGGATCTTTATACCAAGTGGAAAATCATTTACCGCGATTTCAGCGGACGGCTGCAAAAAGCGCAGATTGACGATTGAGGATGGTTGGTTCAATCAGCTTGAAGATACGGTTCGCCTATTGGGTATAATCGTTTCTGTTCAAATACTGTAATGCCGAAGGTGGATCACATTTTTGAGTTTGTCGAGTGTTTTGGTTTTTAATTGATAGACTTAGGAACCGTATTTACCAAACTCATATAAGCTTCTCCTATTGATAAGTCTTTGACTTTCTAGAAGAAAAAGACTATACGTAAAATCCAGCCTTATTCATAAGACGGCTTTTGGTTCGTATAGTATATGTTGGCTCTATTTACAACGAAAGGACTTGAAGATAATGTCATTTGTCCTTCCTCAATTTAAAGCGCCTGATTTCAGCCAGCCGCCTCTTTGCTCTGCACCACCGGTACGCACCAAGAAGGCAGCATCCAATGGTGTTGCACCGGATAGTTATCATGGGACCTCAAACCATCCAGAGTACGTTCATCTTGAAGACGGAAGATGGATTCTCGTGCCGGAAAGCCGTATGGACTGTGTTCTCGTCGTGCGCGGAGATTCTATTGAAGCCATGGAAGCCCGCCGTCTAAAGCAAGGTGACAGGGTTATCATCGGACGGACTGAGAATGGTGAAGACGGCATCTTCGTTCATACCGGAGGCTTTGAGACGGATAGTCAGGAAACTGCCGACAAATTTTCTTTCCGTACGCGCGGATCGCGCGAAACTCCCTTTTCCCGAAGCTACGACACCCTATACGAACTATTACGTCATGATCGGCAGCATGGCTACATTGCCTGGGTACTTGGACCTGCGGTTGCATTTGACAAAGATAGTCGCGACGCGATGCAAAAGCTTATTCAAGCAGGTTTCTGCGATGTATTACTCGCCGGCAATGCCCTGGCGACACACGACCTGGAGGCGGCCCGCTTTCGGACAGGACTGGGTCAGGACATTTACACCCAGGCACCAACGCCGCTGGGACATTACCACCACCTTGACATCCTTAATACTGTGCGGCAATTCGGTTCTATCAAAGAAACTATTGCGAAACTGAAGCTGAACGATGGAATTATGTACGCCTGCGAGAAATCCTATGTGCCCTATGTTCTGGCAGGGTCAATCAGAGATGACGGTCCCCTTCCAGAGGTTCTCTCCAATGTGTATGAAGCACAGGATGCAATGCGGGCCCATGCCCGTAAAGCAACAACTGTGATCGCGATGGCGACACAATTGCACTCTATCGCTTTTGGAAACATGACACCAGGCTATCGCATAATGGAAGACGGAGTGGTACGCCCTGTTTATTTCTACGTAGTTGACATATCCGAATTCAGCGTGGACAAACTTGCGAACCGTGGCTCCATCCAGGCGACGTCGGTTGTGACAAATGTTCAGGACTTCATTGTCAACCTATGGAAGAATCTAATGGAGACAACAAGGGGCTCCACCTGATTGGCAATTCGCTGGTATCATGGCCAGCAGGTGAACTTTTCGTTATTTGACCCAACAGATTTGAGCCCTTAAATCGAAGTGAAATAGATAAGCCCTTTCCCACCCAGGGAATCTAGAAGGTATTCTTTTTCTCAACTTTACCCTGTCACGCGCATTGTGCTAGTTTCATCGCATGATTATTTTGGATAAAGTCAGTAAGATTTACCCGCATTCCACCCATCCCGTCCAGGCTTTAAAAGACATTTCCCTTACAATCAAAGCAGGGTCGTTTACCCTTTTGATGGGGCCTTCGGGCTGTGGTAAATCGACCCTGCTGAATTTATTGGGCGGACTCGACATGCCAAGTTCGGGGGAGATTCTTTTTGATGAGAAATCCACAAAGTATTTTAATGACAGGGATTGGACGGCATTAAGACGCTCGGAAATCGGGATGATTTTTCAGTTCTTTAACTTGCTCCCGATGTTGACGGCGCAGGAAAATGTGGCGCTTCCGCTTTTGTTGCGGGGTGATCCTGCGGATCAAATACAGAAAAAAGCCGTCGCAGTTTTGGAGATGGTGGGACTGGGGCATCGCCTCGACCATTTACCCGGCGCTTTGTCCGGCGGAGAAATGCAGCGGGTCGCTATCGCCCGCGCCGATGCAATTTCCCCAAAACTCCTTCTTGCTGACGAGCCGACAGGCAATCTTGATTCTAAAACAGGTCAGGACATTCTTGGACTTTTGGCTTCTCGCACAAAAGCTTCGGGCTTGACACTCTTGATGGCGACGCACAGTCAGCAAGCCATCGAACACGCCGATCAGGTGATTACAATGAAAGACAGCGAAATCGAAGAGATCCAAGAGATTTCATGAGACAGTTCATCCTGCTCAAGTTTATCTCTCTCCGGCATCTGGTACGTGAAAAACGCACCTGGCTGACGCTTATTGGTGTGGCGCTCGGCATCTCCGTCTTTGTGTCCATCCGTATTGCGAACCAAAGTGTCTTGAATGCCTATCACCAGTCTGTGGATGCTTTCACCGGGAAAAGCACTGTTGAAATTGTCGGGAGAAGTGGCGCACTCGATGAAAATATCCTGAAAACACTCAGAAATGAAGCGGCGATTACCACCATCGCACCCATCGTGCAAACGGTTTTGCCGATGTCGACGCCGACAACGTCACAAGGAGAAATGTTGTTGTTTATGGGCGTTGATCTTTTTCAGGAGAGGGACTTCCGAAACTTTAATGTTGTGGGAGAGGACGACAAGCCGCTGGATATGAGCGGTGCCTTTGAAGTGCTGCTCAATCCTGATTCAGCTTTGCTGACCGAACAATTTGCTTCACGTTATGGGCTCAAAGTGGGTGACAACTTTTCTGTACGAATGGAGGGAAAGCCGCTTGAATTTAAAGTCGCTGCTTTACTGACAGGAGATATCGCACAAACGCGCGATGGGAATATTGCGATTATCGACATTGCATCGGCCCAATGGCGTTTCCAAAAATTGGGACAACTCGACCGCATCGACTTGATCACCGATGAAGAAATATCTGTCGAATCGATAATCTCTAGGATTGAGAAAAGTCTGGGCGGGGATGTCCTCGTGCGCCGTCCGCAGCAGCGCAACCGTCAAATTGAAAAGATGCTCTTTGCTTTTCAAATGAACCTGACGGCACTCAGCGCCATCTCCCTCTTTGTCGGTCTGTTTCTTATCTACAACACCTTGCTTGTCTCCGTTGCGCATCGTCGAAAAGAGATTGGGCTATTACGCGCACTCGGTGTGGATCGTGCCCAAATTTTTGGGCTTTTTACTATTGAAGGCATGGTGATCGGGACAGTAGGCGGGTTCTTCGGGGTAGTCATCGGATCCGTGCTTGCCCGTTGGGTTGTGCAGGTATTGTCCAAAACGGTCACGTCACTTTATGTCGCCATCCCTCCCACACCTTTTTCCCTGCCCCTGTCCCTTTTTATGGAAGGACTTGCTATCGGCGTCCTCGTCTCCACCTTTTCATCTCTCTATCCCGCATGGCAGGCGGCTCAACTCAGACCCCGAGAAGCCTTGGAGGGCATTTTTGGATCAGAGGTATCGAGGATCAATCATCAAAAATTGTTGTGCCTCAGCTTGGGATCAGGACTCTTGTCCTTTATTTTTTCTCAAATGCCGATGGCTTGGGGATTTTCATGGAATGGTTATGTCGCCTCTGGACTCTTGTTGATGGCCTTTTCGCTCATCGTGCCCACGACCATCCTGCTCTTTTCAAAAGCCGTTCGACTACTTTCAAGCCAATCTTCTCCATCGTGGCGATTGGCACAGGGGCATCTCGAACAGGCCATTCGTCGGAACGGTCCGACCATTTCAGCATTTATGGGTGCATTGGCCATGATGATCAGTGTGGTTATCATGATTGAAAGTTTTCGGACGACGGTGGTGCTTTGGATTGATCAGACCATTCAATCCGACATCTTGGGCTTTCCGGCTTCATACATGGTGAGTGATTCGGATGAAACATTGCCCAGAGATATGCTGGATCAGATCGAAAAAATGGATGAAGTAAAAGCCGTCGATGGATACCGATCACGGATGATCTTGTTTCGTGATGAATCCGTAGAACTGGTTGGCCGCGACCTTGCGATTCATGCGGAACACAGTAAATATCTCTTTCGCACAGGCAAGTCGGTAGAGGTTATTCACAAAGCCATCGCTCAACGAGAAGTGCTTATTTCTGAAGTCTTGGCCAATCGCTTTCAAATCAAAGAAGGCGATACCGTTCAGGTGCCGACGCCTCAGGGGAATGTGCCATTTGAAATCGGCGGGGTGTTTTACGACTACGGCACGGAAGGCGGGAAGTTGGTTATTGATCGCGCACAACTGATCCAATATTGGGATGATTCGCATATCGACGTGATTGCAATCTATCTGGGGGAGAATGAAGATCCCACAAGCGTCCGTTCGAAATTACTCGTAAAATGGGGAAGTTCTTCCGGCCTGGCGTTTACGACCCAAGGCCCTTTTAAGGATGAAATTATGGCAATCTTTGACCAAACCTTTCTTATTACTTACGCGCTGGAATGGATCGCCATCGTGGTTGCTCTTCTGGGCATCGCGAACACACTCTTTGTTTCCATTTTAGAGCGAAAGCGGGAAATCGGTATCCTGCGTTCGATCGGGGGATCTCAAGCTCAAGTTGTGCGGGTCATATTGGTGGAAGCCTTTTACATGGGGGTGATCGGCAATATCATCGGCCTCATTTGCGCTTTTTTCTTGTCCCTACTGTTGATCTATGTGATCAACAAAGCGTCTTTTGGTTGGACGCTGCAGTTTCATTTTCCACCCATGATCATTTTGCATTCCTTCCTTTTGGCGATTGGTACTGCATTGCTCGCCGGATATCTGCCTGCGCGAAAGGCCGCCCAAACCGATTTGAAAGAGGCCATTGCCTATGAATAAATCGGTTCTTACTTTACTTGTGATGACCTTGTGGGTTTTCGCCTGGAACGAACCCGCCAAAGCAGCGTCAGACGCATTTACGAAAGCCATGCCGGGTTATACTTTTTCTTTTCCACGTGATCACGGCAGTCATCCGGATTACCTCATTGAATGGTGGTATTTCACCGGAAATCTGTCATCAGAAAAGGGGAAGTCTTTTGGCTACGAACTCACTTTTTTTCGGAGAGGGATTGAAAACAAATTTAAAGATCAAAACCCTTCACTTTGGTCTGTACACGATGTTTATCTCGCGCATTTCGCGGTGACAGACATCGCAGAAAAACAGTTTTATTACGATGAAAAAATCAGTCGCGCTGCTCTCGGAAAAGCAGGCGCAAAAATCGGAAAAATGGATGTATGGATTGATCGTTGGTCGGCCGCGCAAGAGGGGGATCAAATCAGACTCAAGGCGGGTGATGATCAGTGGGGAATTGAATTTATACTCAATCCCGCAAAGCCTCTTGTGGTGCACGGCGAACAAGGGATTAGTAAAAAAGGGGAGGAGAGGGGTGCCGCGAGTCATTATTATTCCTTCACGCGCCTTGAGACAAGCGGGACGCTGATTACCAATGGAAAAGCAGAACAGGTTTCTGGCTTAAGCTGGATGGATCATGAATTTGGGAGTCTCTTGCTCGGAGAGGGACAGGTCGGGTGGGACTGGTTTTCGATTCAACTGGATGACGGGAGTGAATATATGTTTTACCAAATTCGAGAAACTGCTGGCGGAAAAGATCCCATTTCCAGCGGTACAATCATCTTTCCTGATGGGACAACACAAGATCTCAAGGCGAATGATTTTAAGCTTACCCCGACCTCGTATTGGAAAAGTAAGCTTAGTGACGCGACATATCCACTCCACTGGGAAATTTCCGTGCCTTCTGAATCCCTTACTTTGACTGCAAAACCAGTTTTAAACCAACAAGAACTGATCACCACAAGGAGTACCCGCATGACCTATTGGGAAGGTGCGACGGATTTTCATGGCCAAAAGAAAGGGAAAAAACTCAAAGGGAAGGGTTATATTGAATTGACCGGTTATGCAGGGAAATTGCTTGGCGCTGTAAAGCCAAAATAAAAATTGATGGCTTTTAGATTTAGAGTATCGGTTCTGACTTTCTTTGTTCTAAAAAATATTGTCTCTTCAGATGCTCTCTCTGATGTTATCAAAATCTCGACTTGACCCAATTCCCAAATCCCATGTCTTTTTAAAATTCTATTATGTTTTCTGAAACCCGATCTCTTAAAGCGGCTTCACTGTGCCATATTGCTTCGTCTGAAACCCTCCGGCAGGATTGTTTTTTCATCAAGAATGCTATGATCGAGTTGTTTTTGGTTGAGACCGATCACGCGGCTGAGGTTTGCATAACGGAGGTCGGTCCCATCGAGGGTTGCACCCCCCAAGTGGGCTCTGCTCAGGTTTGCTGAGATGAGGTCTGCATGGTAGAGGGTAACGCCACTTAAGTCTGCGCCAATCAGGCTGGACTCCCTGAGCATGACGCCGCTGAGGTCTGCGAATAAAAAATTCACCCCGTTAAGATCTGCATCGATGATGATCGTTTCCCTCAGGATCGCTCCGCTGAAATTGGCATTTGAGAAGGTTCCCCGGCTGAGGTCTGCCTGGCTGAGATCCGCCTCAGAAAGAAGCGCATCGGTCAGATTGGCTCCGGTGAGAATGGCCGCCGTGAGATTGGCTCCAGTCAAATTCGCCCTTTCAAGATTCGCATGGCTAAAGTTGACTCTTGTGAGATTCGCATGACTCAAGTTCGCCCCGGTAAAATCCATCTCTTTCCCGCTAAGGTCTAGTCCGGATAGATCTATTTCAGAAAGGTCTTTTTTGAACGCAAGAATAAGATGCTGAAGTTTTTTCATGCTTTCTGAGCGCATTTCTCTTAATGAAAATAAGGCAGAGAAGATGGAGCGTGGATTTAAAATTTGTGGCCATTTTGTAGAAAACGAATCTTCGTCTCTTGGGAAGAATGCCAATGTTCTTTCCTGATTCTGTTCGCTGAGCTGTGAGTAGACACGAATGGTGTTATTCTCGATTTGTGCCATTTCGTGTTTGACAATTTGAGAGACAATCGCAAAAAATGCAATATAAATCAGGAGTACCAATAAGACCCAATACAGTGCAGGTCGTTTTTGCGCGTTAACAAAGGCGAGGGGGGCGCGTTTGCGATAAGGGGAATCATGTTTAGAATCATTTTTCATAGGCCATGCCATCAATGCAAGGCGATTTCGCTCATCCTAGATCCAATATTAGCCTTTATTGTGGCGTAAAAGTACCTCTTTCAGAAAAAATATTCAATTCGAGTGGCATGCAAAGAGATGACGAGGGTTTGAAAAATATTCGGATTTTTCTAAGAGGAGTTAAGGCATTCCGAAATCCACTTTCTGCTTGGCACCGGTATCCCGACAATAATGCTTCTGTCGGGATACCGGTGCCAAATAGGGGACCGCCTCTTCTAGGTTTGTCATATCTTCCAATTCCAAAACAGGTGTGCCCATAGATAATCTAAACGATAAATCAGCTTGTAAAGTGGTTTTTATAAGTATCTTAAGCTTGGTAGCCAAACAGTCCTCGGTTTTTGATCAGGGCGACGACCTGGGGCGGAACCAAGGTTTCCCATGAGGCATCTGATGTTCGGATTTTTCTCAAGACATCGCGAGAGAAAATCGGTAGACAAGATTCATCATAACCGTGTAAATCAAGGAGGTATTTATTTTCAAGCATATGCGCATAAAGGTGCCGGAGGTTCGGCGCGACCTTCAAGTTAGCCGCGGTGATTAGTGTTCCGGTTTCTGAATCTTTCAAAGGGTAGATATACAATTTTAGGTCATTCTTAAACAAACGGCCGAAAGATTCGAGAATGCCTCCCTCCAGGTCTGCATAATATTTTTCCTTAAAAATTTCTTTTACTGTTGGCACACCCATGGCCAGACCGATCATTTTATCGGTGTAACGAAACAGGTAGTCTGCGAGTCGATAAAATCGCCCATAATTGGAAATCAGCACCGTTTTCCCAAGGGCAGCTAATAGATCCACGCGATCAAGAAAATCTTTGTGGTCAATATCTCCATCTTCAGAAAGATTGCGCAGCGTCATTTCTGTCAAAACGGTAATGTCACATCCCACTAATTTTGCTTCCTGAGTAAATTGCGCTTTTGCGCAATCCAGCATGTTGAGGGTGACCCGTGTCACGGGCCGGAAGCTTCCGCGCTCGACCAGAATAGCTTTTTTGTAAAGAATTTCAGAGGGTTGAACGACAGCACCCTCAGAAGTAAACATCGCGGAATCGGCCAGACCAAGCCGAACTAATTCCAGGCTCATGATGCGGTTGTCTTCTTTTTCAAAGATCGGACCGCTCAACTTGATCATGTCCACTTCCACCCGTTTGCTTGTCAGGTTGTCCAGTAGTGATTCTAGGAAGGCCACCATATTTTGATGTAGAAAAAATGCCCCGTGGATCACATTCACACCGAAAATCCCAAGCGTCTTCTGTTGCTGTTGGTTGGAGCCGTCCAACATACGAACATGAATAATGATTTCGGAGGGTTCCGTCCGGGGGACAACCTGGAATCGGATGCCGAGCCAACCATGAGATTCAGAAGATCCTTCAAAGCTTTTGGCCTTAACGGTGTTGGCAAATGCAAAAAAGGTGGTGTCTCCGCCGACTGACTGATCCAACCGTTTTCTTAAAAGTGTGAACTCACAGTCCAGCATGCTTTGCAGGCGTTGTCTGCTGACGTAGCGCTCGGTATGACCATAAATGGCATCACTTACGGTCATATCATATGCAGAAATCGATTTGGCAATCGTACCTGCTGCGCCACCGACTTTGAAAAAAAAACGTGCGACTTCTTGACCCGCACCAATTTCAGCAAAGGTGCCATATATTGCCTGATCGCAGTTGATCTGTAATGCCTTTTGATTGGTGCTGAGAATTTCTGGGGCCATATTTACCTTCTTAAATGAAATGGCCTGAGAAAGTGATGCATTTGTCGCCATTCCCAAACCGATGAATTAGAGAACCCGAACAGAAATTTCTCGAAAGGGTTTCCTATTCGATCAATCGATAGTCATTAGTATATCTTTTTTGTGGATTTTGTGTGAAAAGGGGTGTTGATCTTCCACTTTACCAAGTAAAGTCTATCACTTACATCTTATCTTTTTCACTTTTGGGCGAGTCTGAAAATTATCGAATGCCAAGATAAAGAGGTAAGTCGGAAATCGTATCTATTTTTGTAGGTCATAAGTTTTGTTCAATTCGGTCATATTAATTAGATTAAACAGATTAAAAAAATTTCAATTTGAATCTATTGGGTGTAGTTAATTGTGTCTATTGGGTGTAGTTAATTGTGTCCATTCTTTTACATAGAAATTTAGACATTAAATGTATAAATAAAGCTATTATTTATTTTGAACTTTGTGTATTCTAGCAACAGATCCTAGGCCTCTAATTCCGGACGCGTATCAATTCGCGGCCATCACAAACAGAACTTACTCAACCTTAAGTCGATATTTTTTAGAATTGAGGTCGCTCCTGAAGCCTGAAAAAAATAAAATCAAACCACGGCAGGCAGTGAAGCGGGTCGGATCCGC
>JAJDBX010000047.1 GCA_029261135.1 Nitrospirota bacterium | reverse complement strand
CAGGGGTTCATCGCGGCAACGAGCATAAAGCACGAAGGATAGGTCAATGAGGCATTTGCACGGGCGATGGTGACCTTTCCCGCTTCAAGCGGTTGCCGCAGGACTTCGAGCACGTTGCGTTTGAATTCGGGCAGCTCATCTAAAAAGAGGACGCCGTTGTGGGCCAGACTGACTTCGCCGGGGCGCGGCACTTGACCGCCGCCAATCAATCCCGCATCCGAAATGGTGTGGTGGGGATCGCGAAAAGGCCGGGTGAGTAAGAGTGGATGTTGATCAGACAATAGACCCATCACACTATGCACTTGCGTGACTTCAAGTGATTCTTCAAAATGCATGCGGGGCAATATAGAGGGAAAACGTTTGGCCAACATGGTTTTACCTGAACCGGGCGGGCCGACCATGAGAATATTGTGTCCGCCAGCCGCCGCGATTTCTAAAGCACGTTTTGCATGGGCCTGACCTTTGACTTCTGAATAGTCTTCGGCATAATCCAAGGCTTTTGAAAATAGGTGGGGGATATCCACCTCGACTGGAGAAACATCGAGTCCCTGATTTAAAAATTCAACGACTTGGGGCAGGGTTTTCATGCCAAAAACCTGAATGTCAGAAACAACGGCGGCTTCAGCCCCATTTTTTTCAGGTAGGATAACGCCTTCCTTCTTTAAGCGTTTGGCCAAGATCCCAATGGGAAGTGCGCCCTTAATCGGTTTAATACGACCATCTAATGAAAGCTCTCCAACAATTAAATATTGATCGAGACGCTCGGGCTGGATGACCCCCTCGGCCGCAAGGATTCCCAGCGCCATCGGAAGATCAAAAGCAGAGCCTTCTTTTTTAAGATCTGCAGGAGCCAAATTGATTGTAATTTTTTTGACGGGATAGTGGAACCCGGTATTTTTGATGGCAGCGCGGAGCCGATCTTTACTCTCTTTAACGGCAAGATCAGGCAAGCCGACGATGGAAAGCAGGGGCAAGCCCTGAGATAAATCGATTTCAACATCGATGTGATGCGCCTCGACCCCAAATAGAACGGCGCTGTTGATTTTTGCAAGCATTGAGTAGAACCCAGTGGGTTTGAAAATGCTTAAAAAAGGTGAAGTCTGGCGCGTAATCTTTCTTTAATCTCGAGTAGCCGTTTTTTATCGGGATTATCAGCAACCCAACGGCCCAGCTCCATAGAAAAGGCTTGTTGCTCCATATCTAAATCAAGGCGAAACGGATCCTGGCTTGCAACACGGCCAATGAGCCGGCTCCTTTTAACGGGGGTGCCAATCAAAACACCGACTTGATGGATGTCCCAGCTTGTTTGGAAATGACCTGTAGTTTTATCCTGAATCACAATACGATCATGATATAGAAGGCTGGCTTCTAAAGTGGATTGCCAGGCTTGATCATAGGGAACACGGGATTCCGGAAGGGAAAGCCGAAGGGCACCGGATTGCACACAGCCCGAAAATCCAAACATTAAAACAGATATCGTGGTGAATAGAAGCAATTTCCGGAAGGAAGCGCTAAGCTTGGCCGATGCGATTTCCATTGAATGGATCATCGTGGTTTCTTTGTTACTCAACAACACCGATGCTATTTCTTAAAAAAGAAGGGATGGGCTTTCCTTCGTGACTATCCACCCATCCAAAAAGAGAAGGCTCCTTTTCTTCACACAGATAAGTCAAGAATCGTATCCCGAAAGAATTACCGGCAGGGCCGCGGTGGATCGCGACAATACTGCCCACCACGCGTTCTTTAAATAGTTTTTCTTTGAAGGTCCCCGAGATTTGGATTGTAATCATCTTGCCGAGATCAAAGGCCTGTGAGGTGTGGAACAAGAGCCCAGCAAGACTCATGTTGCTGATGGTGACATCAGTCGGCTCGATATCTTCAGAAGATAATCTCGCCTTGCCAGAAAAAGGGACACGTATGTGTCGTCGCTTATCCATAATAGCTAAACCTTATACCACACCTTACTTTAAGAAACAAATAGCGATCCCAGACGATCTAAAAAATCGATATATAGAGGTCTATTACTGTGATTTTCCATATCTTGTATCTTGACTTTCATATTTAAAAATGAATGTAGCATTTTGAATGATCATTTGCCAGAAATAAGTTGTAAGACATTGATATTTCAGTGTAAATATATGTGCCTCATTCTTATGCACTTTGGTGAAAAGCTCAACAGAAACGAGGGATTTCACCGGTTTCATCGCAGTTGTTATCAAGTTATCCACACTTTCTGTGGATAACGGTAGATGAGATTATTTTCCGTAAAAAGAACGCCCGCCTATCTCTCTTTGAACCCGATCCCGGCTGGCTTGATGAAAAAGATCGTCATCAATATAGGTTAGAGAGTAGGTGAGCTGCGCGTTATTTTCGTCGATTTGCATAATCAGGCGCGTTGCGCCGTCATCCCAAAAAATAAGACGGAGTCCCGTTAATGTATTGATTCGTGGAGGGCCATGAAGTTGGGTGTTTTGATCGATGATGGCCTGTACGGGTGCGATTTTTTTTGACATCGATTTATAGTTGATTTCGATTCGAAAAAGACGGTCTTTGTAAAAATCGGAAATGACTTTTTCGACATCTTTAGAAAAAACAGAGGGATCAAATTCGTATTGATGTTCATCCGAAAATTGACCAATGACTTTAGGCACTTCTTTACTTTTGGAAAATTGAAGGAAGTTGTCACGTCCCATATCGAGTTTTAAAGGCCCATGTTCCCTTGGGATAGGGGAGACGCCTTTAAAAATCGCATGAATCGCGTACAGATCTGTTGGGAGCAGGAGAAGGGCAATAAAGATAAAAAGAAGGTGCTGAACTGTCTGACGGGTTTTGGAAAAAACTAAAACGTCCACATTCTCAACATTGCTGCAAGAAAGATGATGACCATCCCAATAGCAAAACTGAGTTTGGCATAAGACAAGCTGGGAACCTTCGAAGATTTCTCATCATCGGGGCGAATCATGCTAAAGAGCGGAACCGCAGCCATTGCGACAATGAGAAAGACCTTGATCGCCAGGGCAGAGATATAACCACTCGGGATTTCTTCTGTTCCGGCGGCCCGAATACCCATATTCATGCCTCCTGTGATGACCAAAAGGATGAGCAAACCCAGAGACAGGCGGGTAAATCGCTTTGAAATCTTGAGAAGGATATCATGCCTTGGATTGTCAGGCTTAATAAAAGGAATAAGGATAAAGGCCTGAAAAGCATTTCCGCCTACCCAGATGATAGCGGACATCAGATGTAACCAGTGAATAATGGTTCCAGAAGGATTCATTGTGTCTCTCTAAGGGTTGATCTCACATTTTTTTTGAAGGATCTTTGAGGTAGTCCTTCATTTGTTCTAGCATCTCTTCATCAATTAGGCCGACTTTACCCTTGGTTTCCATGTAGGATTTGATATCGTCCAGACGTTTTTCCGCCTCGGGGTTGTTTTTGAGTCGTTTGATCTTGGCCTTGGCATCCTCAAAGCCATCAAAAGTCATCTCGTCGTACCCAAAAGTACGAAGTCGTTTCATGGCTTTCATCATGGCTTCGTTGCGAAACTTGGTCAGGTGTTCTGAGCCAATTGTCGTGAGTCCCATTTTTCGGGCGCGGCGCTCAGCAGCTTTTTTGATCCCGCTTCGGACGAAATCTGGGGAAGTCATTAAACGTTTTTCGGCTTCAAGGCTCCAGGTGATGTCACTTTTGGGTGAATCCCATATCTGTGTGGCGGCGGCGAGATCAATACGTGTGATGCCCAATTCCCGTGCCAAATCCTCTGCATCACTTTTTAACATGTCCCGGACAAACTCTCGTGCCATGTCAGGGGATTCTGCGATTTTCTGCTCTAGTCGGACGGTTGCTGCATCCGTCCAGGGAATTTCTGGCTCATTGCTGTTTTCTTGCGCATCGCCAAGGGCTTCCGCTTTTTTAAGGAGTTCGATGTCGACTTCAAGGTGTCCACGCTCAAGTGCGACTTCTTCTGCAATTTTTTTAATCATGCTGCGCATAAATTCCGGCACGGTTTCGAGCCGTTCTGTGGCCTCACGTGTCCAGGCAAGGGTTTTTGTTTCCACCCCGGCTTCATCGTGTGCCGCCCCGGTTCCTTGTGCGGCCATTGGCGTCATCATTTTATCTTTAAATTGCGCAAGGACTTCTTCGGTGATTTCGGTGATGCCAAGCTCGGTCGCTTTTTTTTCAGATAGATTTCGAACCATCTTTCTTAAGAAGAAAGGGGCTTTTTTTAATCTGGCTTCAGCTTCAGGCGTCCATGAAATTGTACTTGCTTCTTTTTTTGATCCAAACATTTAAAGACCTCTCATTTCTTTTCGGAATCGGTCATTGCGGGCACAGTCCGGTTAAACTCTGTAAAACTAAAACGGCGGCCCGTGCGAAGTTCGGCTGCTTCTCGCACCTTTTGCATGACTTCGGGTGTAATGACTTGAATGCCCTGTTCTTTGGCATAACGTTCAACGCCACTGGACACCATGCCTCTGGCAAAGGAAGGCAGGCCATTCAAGCGCTCAAGGGAAGCCGGACTCCATTGTAAGGTCATTTTGACTTCCAAGCCAAAGGTCTGATCCGCGCCTAATGTGATTTTTTCTCCACCATACTGTCCCGGCTGATAATCACAAGCCGGGTCTTCCGCCAGATAATCTCCATGAGCCGCATAGGCTCGACACCGGCATCCGCTGCACATTTCGGAAAACTCACAATCCCCGCAGCGGCCACCCAGTTCAGGCTCCCGTAAATCATTCAAAACTGGGGAGTTGTGCCAGATTTCATCAAAGGGTTGTTCTCTGAGGTTTCCTGCGGTCACAGGCATGTAAGGACAGGGCGTAATGTCTCCCGAGGGGGTAATCCGACAATAGTATTTCCCTGCGGGACAACTGCCCTGGGCATAATTTTTTAATAGCGGAGAATCGTTATCCAATTCATAGATCACTCGACGGAAATGGGGTGCGCATTTTGCCCGAAGGATTAGGCCATGGCTTTCTCCCGCTGAACTTGTCCAGGGATCATCGAAATTTTTGAAAATAGATCCTTTAACCGCCGCGTCTTTTGTGCCCACGCCCTGTGCTCGGGCAAGGTAGTTCAGTATTTCCCGGTATTGGCTGGGGGTAATGTCCTCAATCCCTTCGCCGCGACCTGTTTGAACCAGGAAGAAAAAGTTGAGGACTTTTGCCCCGATCTTTCGGGAGAAATCGATCATTAATGGGATTTCAGAAACATTCCAAGACATCACGCTCATGTGGATTGAAAAATCGAGGCCTTCTTCCTTCAGAAATTCGATGCCCCGAATGGCATTCTTCCAGGAATGTTCAAGTTTCCGGAATTGATCGTGTTTTTTTGGATCAACAGAATCCAGGCTGATTGAGGCCCCTTGAAGTCCGCTTTCTCGCATCTTGCGTGCTTCTGTTTTCCCTAAAAGAACAGCATTTGTGCCCAGGACACAGGTAAAGCCTTTGTCGGAACCATAGGCCGCGATGTCGAAAATATCCTTCCTCACCAGTGGTTCGCCACCGGTAAGGATAAGGAAGACATTCGGATTCACCTTTTCAATATCGTCCATGACCTTGAAACACTCTTCCGTTGTTAAATCACCGGAGATGTCGGCATTCGGGAAAGCACTTAAGTAACAATGGGTGCAGAAAAGGTTACAGCGCTGTGTCAGATTCCATGAGACAGAATAGGCTTGATAGGTCATTAAAATCCTTGATTTCGCATGGCTTCAGCCCAGCGTTTAGTGACTTCATTGAGCAAGGTTGTTGTCACTTTGGAAAGTCCTTTTTCAGAGGCACAGGCTTCAATTTCATTCACAACGGTTCCACGTACAAAGGAAGGGATGATCGCTATCCGGGAGATGGCGTCATCATCCCATGCAAGCCGACGTTCTACTTTTCTTGAAACTTGAGCCCACTGGGTATATTTGTTCTTAACCACAGAGGGATCCACTTCACGAATGCCTTTCTTACGGGCATCGGCTTCAATACGCCATCGGGTCATATCTCGCATAAAACCTTCTGGAATTTCTGAGAGAATTTGAGATGCGTCTTCAGTCCAACGCATCAGTGTGCCATCGTCTTTGACCGGACTTTCTTTTCTCTCCAGTTTTAATCCATATTCACCCCCTGCACCGCAGAGCGAACAATGTTCAGGAGAAACTTTTTTGGTGACGAGGCTGCAGACCATACAAATAAAATAATCAACCGCTTCTTCCATAAATAAAAAACGTCCTTTTTTTGCTTCGCAAATGGGGCAACTTTGAGGAACTTCTCGAACCACATGACCGCACATGCCACAGAAATGGAAAGACTTTTCTTGTGGTGCAGCGACTTCTTCAGCTCCTGCCATCTGAGACATTTTTTCCCGAATCTCTTCCAAACTGGATGCGCCAGAAAGCACAGACTCCATCTCTTCTGTCGCTTTTGCAATTCCGGCTTCAGCCACCTCTAAAGTGATATTCGTTATTTTGTTCGAAAAAGCGTAGTTTTCGATATGTTGTCGTGTCGCATCACGCATAAAGCCCACAGGGACTTTTTCGATGCGTGCTTTCCCTTCAGGGGTCCAAGTCAATTCTGGAGGAGCCTGTTGGGGTTCCGGAGTTGCGATGCTTTCTTTTTCCGCCTTCATCTGGCTGACTGCTTTTGAGATTGCATTGGCGCCGATTTCAACCCCTTCTTCAAGAATTTCGTCCAGCCCTTTGATCATGCGAATTGCAAATTCATTTGAAATGGTTTGAAACCCCATTTTTCGAGCGGTCTTTTCAACTTTTGCTTTTGCGCGTCTCCGTTCAAATCCTGCCGGTATGGCACGAAGCGTGTTTTTCGCGTCCTCGGTCCAATTCAAGGGCACACCATCGTAACCGATTTCCTGAGAAAGTCCGCCTTCGGCCTTGGCTGCTGATTCAAAAAGTGACTTATCCAAAAAATTGAAGGCATCACTTTCTGCGCTACAGATCGGGCATGTCACCGGTTTAGCGCCTTTTGCCGTATATCCGCAGTTACTGCAAACGTGAAAATCGGACTTCGCTTTTTCATCGTAGCTTTCCGCGCGTTCGGTATCGCGGTCTTTCACGATATTGGTCATCATGCCAGAAATGCCACCGCTGCGCAGACTTTCGGCGACGGCATCGTCGGCTTTCATCTTGTCACGGTCGATTCCTTTTTCATCGAGGACTTTACCCATGTTTTTCATCATCGCAATGGAGGACGGGGGCAGGATGTCTCCCATCGCCCCATCTACAACGGAGTTGGTAATAATCGAAAACCCCTTTTCAACGGCATAACGATAGACCGCTGTCTTTGCAACGCCTCGTGCAAAAATCGGCACCTTCTCCATGCGTTTCGAGGCCTCTTCTGTCCAGGCTACGGTGTATTCTGCAATAGCATCAATGGGTGGCATGTAGGTTTTGTTTGAAATCAAGACGTTACATGGGGCCATGCGAACGAGATTTTCAGAGTTGCTGCCGACATCCATTTCGCTATCAGAATGCACCCCGATCCGGCCGACGACCAGCAACCAGGGTTTTTCTTTTTTGACGTACTGAAGGACTTTCTCAAAGGGTTTTCCATCAAGTAGGGAGGTGCTGATCTTTACCCCTTCCTCCTCAGCCAACTTTGTACAGACCTCAAGGTGAGATTGGTATATTTTGGCCAAGCCGGAATCGATCACATCTTCATGGAGCTTTTCTTGTTCTTTAAAACGAAACACTTTGCCAGCTTCTTCATTTAGTACCCCTGAGATGGAATTAAAAACAGCATAATGATAGTAGGGGTCAAATGCAGAGACCACATCCAAGGGCATGTCGTAGGCTTTCGCAAGGGCCAATGCGGTTTTAAAGCCACCAAAAGAGTGATGACTGCCATCGACGGCAACAATAATTTTTCGATTACACATATTTTCAGAAACACCATTCGTAGGCTCTTTCACCACAAAAATGTCTGATTTTCTTACACGGCGGACGGTGCGTTCGGTCACGCTGCCGATCATGCTTTCCTTGACTGCGCCAACACCCAGCGCGCCTAAAATAACGAGGTCGTAGCCATTTTTAACAATGTCTTCGACGAGGACTTTGTAATTTTTGCCTTCGAGTGAAACCCGCTCTACGGGGACATTGCATTCGCTTGCTTTTTCATCAATGATATCGAGGTAGGAATCGGTGATAATTTCGAGTCCGCGGGTAATGAGAGAATCGTGGATTTTTCTTTGCCGTTCCAATTCATTTTCGTCATGATATTCTTCCGGCAAGCCTGCTTCCATCTGTTTGAAACGCTTATCATGTAGCTTTGCTGCATAGGCGTGGCTTCCAATCACTTTCGAACCAAACTGCTGGGCTAACACCATTCCGATGTCAATGGCCGTGTTTGAGAAGTCCGAGTTGTCGACTGGGATATATATTGATTTATACATAGCGTATCTCCCTCTCTATTTGAGCGTACTCCAAACTAAAACCGTAATAACTTAAAAGTGCGGGATTATAACACCCTCACTTGGTTTAAGACAACTATAATGTTGAGTTTTCAAAGGCCTTTGTCGCAAGGGTGAATTTCTCATAAACAATGAGGAGTATGGCTTCACTATAAATAATGACGGCAGTCAAAATTGAAAGTATAAGCCCCTTTTGCTATGCTCTTAAATTCATGAAGACTCAGGCTAATTTTACTCAGGGGATAGATTACACAAATTTTAAAATGCACTTCTTTTTTCTGCTGGGGATCGTCTCTCTCTTTTTTTTTAGTCCCGAGAAATGTTTGCTTGCGCAAACACCTGATCCGCTTCTTTTAACCCTCTCTCATGCTGTGAAAACGGCGATCAAGAATAATGTCGGACTTCAGGTCGAAAAAGAAAGTATTAGCTTGCAATTATCCGCCTTCGATTGGGAGGAAGCGCAGTTTGATCCGACACTATCTTTTGATCTGCGCGCAGACAGAACGATACGAAGCTCGACCTCTTTAATTGAAACCGGTCCGAGTGGCACCGACCGTATCGTCCTCGAAAACCAGCGATTGAATGCCGGTATTAACCAGCGTTTACGCTCGGGTGGGGATCTCGATGTGGCTTTCAGGCAGTCTCGATCCAGTGCATCTTTTCAACAGGTCAATCCAGCGCTGAGCGGCAATCTCGTACTCTCTTTCACACAACCACTTTTACAGGGGAGTGGACACGAAGTAAATGAAAGTCCAATCCGAATTGCAAAAACAGATATTGAGCTTTCTCAAGCTGTTTTTGAGTCACAAGTGTCGTCGCTTGTATTAAATGTCAGCAATGCCTATTGGGATTTGGTTTTTCAACTCAAAAATCTGGCAGTTCAAAAGAAAACCTTAGCCTCCGCTCAACAGCTCTTGTCTTCAAGTCGAACCAAGGTAGAGATTGGGGTGTTATCTCCGATTGAAATCCTGGTTGCAGAAGCCGGTGTCGCCTCTCGCGAAGAAGCTGTTTTTATTGCCCAAAAAGGGGTGGGAGATACAGAAGATCAACTCAGGGTTTTATTGGATTTGCCGGAACTATCCAGGTTCAATCCCCCTGTGATTCATCCGATAGATCAACCCAAAGAATTAGAACAGCAGATTGAAAGCACCCATCTCATTGAGTTGGCGCTCTCGCGACGCTTGGAAATTCGCCAAAATCATTTGCTCTTACAAAACCAAGCCCTTGCTTCAAAAATTGCGAAGAATAAACTCTCTCCATCGTTTGATTTCGTAGGTCGATTCGGACTGAGCGGTTTGGGAAAAGATTTTTCTGATGAAGTCGATCAGCTGGATTCCGGGACATATAATCAATGGGAAGCGGGTTTCGTGTTTTCCTTTCCCATTGGGAATCATGCGGCCCGTGCTGACCTTCAAAGGGAAAAAACACGATTACGTCAAACCCTGCTTCAACGAAAAAAAGTGATTCAGCAGGTGACCCTGGAGACAAAAGAAGGTCTTCGCCGGGTTCGGACGAATTTCCAAAGGATTAAAGCCACGCAACGGGCACTTAAACTTGCAGAAGAAAAATTATCTGCCGGTAACGAACGCTTCACGCTTGGGTTAATCAGCAGCCATGATCTTCTGGAATTTCAAGATGACCTTGCTGAGGCCAAAGGAAATGGATTAAAAGCGATCATTGATTACAACAAATCACTCGTTAATTTGGAGCATGTGACGGGTCAACTTCTTAGCCGATATCAAATCGAAACAGTTTCATTCAAATAGGATCAAACTGTTTATCGTATGGAGTTTGTCAAATGGAAGAGGATCTAAAAAATCAAGGTTATAGCAAAGAAGAAGAGTATTTTCACAAACTGAACCAGGAACTGATCAAAAAGATGAAAGAAAAGGCAGAAGCTTTAGAATCAACAGATAATGAAACAAAGTAAAAGGAGTAAAGCGACCATTTTACCCGAGTGTCGTTGAGGCTTCAAACAAAGAATATAAAAAGACTGGGGTCTACTGTATTCACAAGAGAATCTCCCATGTCAGAATTCTATTTACCCCCATAAATCATCTGGAACCATTAATCGTTCCACGGGTTTTCCCTGGGTGATGTGCTCTTCCATGATGTCTACGACGTCTTTTGGGGTGACGGCTTTGTACCAAACCCCGTCAGGATACACAATAACGGTCGGGCCAATGGGGCAAGGGCCCAAGCAGCTTGATTCGGTGATGAGAATCTGACCGAAGAGCATTTTTTTTTCCATTTCTTCATAAAAAGTAGAGATAAGGTCTTGGCTGTTTTTTTCTCCGCAGGATCCACGTGGATTTCCGGGCGGACGGTTTGTTGTGCAGACGAGAATATGGAATTTCGGTTTTGGCATATCTTCTCCTTATTTGTTTTGTTCAGCCAATCTGTTCAGTAGTTCTATGTATTCCCACTCATAAAGGGAGGAGCTTTGTCGAACCGACCTAAAATAAAGTTCTCCCCAGAGTCCTATAATCTGGTGCATGGCATCGTGTCGTGAAATCCCGTTGGCGAGCAATGTATTTAAGGTTGAGTCAACTTCTTCAGGGTTTTTATCCAGAATTTGTTTTTCAACGATCACATGTAAACCCGTATGAATGAGTGGGTTTACGACATAGTCGTCGATTTCCTGAGGGTGAATGGCTGATTCTCCATCAGGCCAAAAAGGGTCAAATTCGGGGTGCAAGCGGATGGTATCGGCGACCACCTCTTCGTCGTTGATTATTTCTTTGCCTTCAGTGATCTGCTGGTAGATCTGGGCATAGGTTTTTAATGTTTGTGTTGTAAATAAGGTATCCATTTTAGGTTCTCCAAGAATGCCAGCCAATACTAACAAAGAAAATAAGTGCTCTTCAAGATATGTATTGTTCCTTATCGGGGAATTTTAAATTTCTTTAAAGGCCGAGGTGTTTTCGGGGATTAAATGCCAGATCATCTGCCATTTGCCGATAAGCTGCTTTTTCCTTATCGCTCGTGGCGGGTGGAAGCGCAACGTTCAGGATCACGTAAAGATCCCCTTTCACTTTTGAGGGGATGCCTCTTCCCCGCAAACGTAGCTTTTGTCCTTGTTGCGAATTTGGAGGAATTTTGAGTTTAACCGGGCCATCGGGGGTCGGTGTCTCAAGGCTTGCTCCGAGTACCATTTCCCAGGGGGTGACAGGAAAATTGAGATAGAGATTTTTCCCCTCGACGCGATAAAAAGGGTGGGGCCTGAATTCGACTTTTAAAAAGAGGTCGCCGGCTGGTCCATTTTCAATCCCAGGGCTGCCTTGTCCGGCCAATCGGATCTTGTGTCCTTGTTCAATCCCTTTTGGAATTTTGACACTTAAACGATGTTCTTCGGGGACTTCTCGGCCATCGGGAGCACGTTTGGTTTTACGAAGCGTTATAATTTGAGTTGTCCCATGATAGGCATCTTCGATGTTAATTTGGATGTCTGTTGTTTGATCTGATCCTTTTGCGCGTATGGGTGCGCTACCGCCTCGCCCCATTCCACCTGCAGCCTGACCAAATAGGGTTTCAAAAAAATCACTAAATTCTCCTGATCCGCCGTATGAAAACCCGCCCCCTTCAAAATCGAAAGCTCTTTCCCTGTTTTGTGGGCGGCGAAATTCCTGCCCGCTTTGCCAGTTTGCACCTAGTTCATCATAAGCCGCCCGTTTTTTAGGATCTTTGAGTACTTCATGGGCCTCATTGATGCCTTTAAATCGATCTTCAGCGCCGGGAGATTTGTTGGTGTCTGGATGGTATTTTCTGGCGAGTTTACGATAGGCTTTTTTGATTTCATCTTGCAACGCTTCACGCGTAATCCCCAAAACTTTATAATAATCTTTGTATTCCATATGACGAGGTTATCCCTTATTTTATTTTTAAGCTATCCCCTGTTCTGAAGCAGATCTGATGGCACGAATGCGTTCAAGCAGTGGGGGATGTGAGAAATTTAAAAAGGTGTAAACAGGATGAGGTGTCAGGTTTGCCAGATTGTGCGCCGATAATTTTTTGAGTGCATCCACCATGATTTCAGGTTGCTTGAAAGATTCTACCGCAAATCGATCTGCTTCATATTCATTTTTTCTTGAGAGCAAATTAAAAAAGAGTGAGAGGATAAGCTCAATCGGTGTGTAGAGCATGCCAAAGAAAATGAGGCCAGTGTAAATAGAAGGCTGAGCCATATAAAAAGCGTCGTAAAGCCGAGAGTGGCTAATAAATATGGACAGCAAATAAAACATCATGCCGGTTTGTAGGGTGCTTAAAATCAATCCTTGCGTGATATGTTTTTTTTTGTAATGCCCGATTTCATGTGCGAGAATCGAAACCAGTTCTGGAATCGTTTGTGTTTCAATTAAAGTATCAAAGAGTGCGATTCGTTTGTTTTTTCCAAAGCCTGTAAAAAAAGCGTTTGATTTACTGCTTCGTTTGGAGCCATCCATCACAAAAACATTTTGCAGCGGGAAATGAATGGACTTCGCGAATGCCATAATCTGGTCTTTCAATTCTCCGGATTCGAGCGGTTTAAATTTATTGAACAAAGGCATGATCCAGGTTGGCGCAATGAGTTGAATCACTAGTGTAAATAGGGTGGTGATCCCCCATGCATAGAGCCAGGCCCATGTTCCCGCCCATTCAAAAAAAGCGAGCAATAAAGCGAGGATGGGGCCACCGATAAGAAGTGAGAGAAAGGCGCCTTTAATCAAGTCGCTGAAATAGAGCATGGGGGTTGTTTTGTTAAAACCGAATCGTGCTTCAATCACAAAAGTGCCATACAGAGAAAATGGTATTGAAATGAGTTTGTTAAGTACGAGAAGGATGCCGATGTAAATGAGCCCGGTAATCAGCGGACTGAATGCCCATGTGCGGATGACTTGATCCAAAAAATTAAAGCCCCCAGAAAACCAAAAAAGAAAGGTCACCAAAAGATGATAGGTCGACGTCAGGAAGCCAAATTTGGTGTTGACCCGGGTGTAATCTTGGGACTTCCGATATTCATCTGCATTATAAATGTCTTGCACTTCTTCCGGAAGTTCATCAGACAGACGACTTAAATTCAAGACATCTGCAGAGAGGTTCAGGATGTATTCCAGAACCAATGTGAAAAGTATAATCATGCCGTAATTATTCATCGCCATTTTTTGAATGAACCGTTCCTATCGCCTTAGATTTGAGTCAGTATTTTGATGTGAAATATTTGAGGTGTTTCGGCATTTTACTGTCTTCTTCTGCTCTAAACTCTGGATGGAAGCATAAGTGAATCCCTGTTTGCTGTCAATACATCTGAGGGGTACCGTGCCCTCTTGCCTTTTGATTTATTCGGGTTATTATTATAAAGGTGTAAGCTGATTTTTTCAGGGGGGAACCATGATTTTGACAAATATTGAATCTGTTCCGGGTAAAAATATCATGGAACATTTTGGTCTTGTCTCAGGCAGCACGGTGAGGGCAAAACATCTGGGTAGAGATCTGATGGCCTCCTTAAAAAATCTGGTGGGTGGTGAATTGAAAGGCTATACAGAACTTTTGCAAGAATCACGAGATGAAGCCACCAATCGGATGATTGACCAAGCCCGGCACTTGGGTGCCAATGCCGTGATTAATGTCCGTTTTGCGACATCATCTGTTGCGCAAGGGGCTTCTGAGCTGTATGTCTATGGCACAGCTGTTCGTGTCGAATAAGGGGATGTGGGCGTGGAGTTACTTTCTCTTCTTTTTTTTCTAGGCCTGGGATATATTGTCGGTACCATTGCGGAGAAGCGGCACTATCGTTCAATTGAAACGCGTGAACGCCAGTACCTTTCACTGCCTGCTGTGACGATTAAAAATATAGACCATCAAGGTGCTAAAATTGAAAGTGTGGCTTTGGTGCAGGGCAGTGCAGTAATTTCTGTCGATTATTTTAAACGGATGCTTGCCGGTTTGAGGAATATATTTGGTGGAAGAGTCAAGTCTTATGAAACCTTGCTGGATCGTGCCCGGCGAGAAGCGACGCTTCGCATGAAAAAACAGGCTTTATTTTCTGATATTGTCTTAAATATGCGTGTTGAAACTTCTGCAATTGGAAAGAGTGCAAACCGGAAAAAAAGTATTGGCAGTATTGAAGCCCTTGTTTACGGGACTGCCATTACCTATCGAAAATAGTTTGAAATACACCCCCAAAGAATCCAAAACAAACGTCAACGTCTCACAGTTCTCCCCTTTGAAAGATTTTTTTGCTCTTTTATCTGGCGTATTGGGAATATTGGTGGCACTTTATCTTATCTTGGGTTTGTGTGTCGATTATATCGTACCTCTTTTGTCGGCCAAGGCAGAATTGGTCTTGGCAAGCCCTTTCCAGGAAATCTATACGGATACGGAGGACAATGCATCCTCCAAAAAACTTCAAGAACTCTTGCAGGGCCTGGTGGACGCCATGCCAGAAAAAAGACTCCCTTATCAGGTGTCTCTGGTTAATCGTGAGCTGTTTAATGCCATGGCGCTTCCGGGGGGGCAGATTGTTGTGTATAGCGGTCTGATGGATGAGATTAAATCTGATCATGAGTTGGCATTTGTACTGGCCCATGAACTCGGCCATTTTGTGAACAGAGATCATCTCAAAGGGCTAGGACGAGGTCTGTTGTTATATACTTTTCTAAGGTTATTTATCGGCCCGGATAATTTTGCGACCGATTTTATCGGCCAATCATTGGTTGGGGTGCAGATGCAGTTTTCACAACAGCAGGAAACGGCAGCAGACTTATTTGCGCTTAACTTGTTACATAAGAGAGATGGTGAAGTAACAGGGGCCATTTCGTTTATGAAAAAAATAGCTAAACGGGAAGAAGGTGCTCGGTTTTTGAATTATTTTGCAACACATCCCCATGCCGAGCATAGAATAAGTACTCTTAAAAAAGAGATTGAAAATAAGGGGTACTAACTTTATTTTTACCAATTCTTCATACGAATCTCGTTTGTTTTTTTAGCTAAAGAAATGAAATCAGGAAAGTTCTCATAAAGGCTGGGGTGAATTTAGGAGATGAGGTTCCTAGCTTTTGCTTTACAAACAAATTGTTCAGAGAACAAGATCATTTCTCCCTTAATTTACATATCTTTAAACAAGCTGTTTCAATATCGACTCAAAATGATTTCTTTGATTGGCATAAAACAAGGTTGTTTTCTCTTAGCTTAGATCCCACGAAAGTGTTTTTGTGAAAAAAAAATGATTTTATTCGAGGTTTGCCTCATGGCCTAAAAATATTTGACAAGGTTTTTAGTGTGTGTTATAAATCGAAACCTCTTGCGGCAAATGGAGCCATATTCATTGCGTAACTATCGGATTTATAAGAAGTTTATTGAAATAAAGGTAGCAGAAATGTGCAAGAGGTGCTGTCTCTGATGAGGATTGAAAGTTTGTCGTTTTTTCTCCTTATGGTGTTCTCTATTTCGATTGTTTTTCCGGTTTTTTATACACCGTTTTATTATCTAAAATATATATACAAGGAATTTTCGTAGAAATGTCGGGTGGAGATTTTTTTGTGGAGACTTTAGAATATTGATCGATTTATTCTGTTGGCTCTGTGGAAGGGTTCATTGCTTTCCACCTCGAAGTTTCGTTGTTTCGGTTTTTGCGTAAAACATTAAGTTCGCCCCCTTTTTAGACTCCTCAAGATTAAGGAGAAAGAGGGGATTGTTAGCCTGCACGTATGGAAAGGGTTTGGATTTGCACGGAAGAGAAAAGACGGTTTTTAGATTAGTCCGCTTGGTTGTTCCTATTTGTCTTGTCGTTTCTGTAGTGATCTCACTTCCTTCTCTAGCCCAAGGGGAAGAACCCGACCCCAGACAGGGAAAACATCTCTACGAGTATTACTGTGCCGTTTGTCATGGTGTTTCTGGAAAAGGGGATGGTCTCAATGCAGATAGTCTTGGCGATGTGCATCCGACAGACCTCACTGATTCTGCCATCGATAAGCTAGACGATGAAGAAATCTATGAAACTATTGAAGGCGGTGGTGCAGCTATCGATATATCCTATTATATGCCACCGTGGGGAAGTGTTTTTTCGCCTGAACAGATCAATGACCTTGTCGCTTATATCCGAACCTTGTCGGAGGAAAATGGGACAAAGCTCTCGGATGTGGTTCGCTTTGTCGATCTGAAAAAAACAGGAGATGAAAAGTGCTTGGTTTGTCATTCAAAAGAGGCGACATCTCTACGTCCTATTGGTCCTAATATTGGTCATGAAGGCAGTAAGTTAAATAAAGAATGGCTGACCCGATTTTTAAAACAACCTGAGCGCTTGCGTCCGATAGGCTACATGCCTTTTAGTAAAGCGAAAATGCCAAACTTCTATTTTACGGATGCAGAGCTTGATGCACTTGTCGCCTATTTAATGACTTTAAAAGACGCTGGGATAAATTCCAGTGTGTTGACGGGGTGGGATCCTACTGACTCGGCGGAAATAGAAAAGGGAGAGTTTCTTTTTATTGAGCAGTATGCCTGTGATGGTTGTCATAAGCGCTCCGCTGATGGAGAAGGAGGGGTTGTTGGTCCTGAACTTTCTTATGCACTTGAGCGAATACGGCCTGAATGGCTGTTTTATTGGATTAAAAATCCGCAGGCAATTCGTCCCGATTCCCCTATGCCTAATTTTAATATACCAGATGACGAAATTCGTTCTCTATTAGCCTACCTCTATAGTATCAGTGGGAATGCTTCAGCCGCGAGGACGGTTGCTAATGAAGCGATGCCAGATCCAGAACAGCTTAAAAAGGGAAAGAAACTTGTTGAAACAAAAAATTGTATGGGTTGTCACATGATTGATTCATTCAATAGCCAGATCGACAGAGGAAATACTGCTCATGCCGATGAAGATGCTTCTGAAGAAGGAAACGAAGGATAAAACATAATGAAAGGGTTAAAGAATGAGTCGTAAATTTCTGGTTTCTATGTTCTGTCTAGTGATGTTAGTTGTGCTTCTGATACCCTCTCTCGGACAAGCGAAAAAAGATGACGATGATAAGCCACTGAAGCCTGTCCCGAAAGAATTTGCCGGGAAGAAGATGCCAAGCGGATGGTGGACCGATGCGAAGATTATCGCAGAAGGTAAGAAGATTTTTGAAACAAGAAAAATAGAATATGTGTACAAGAGAAAAAAGAAGGTTGCTAAAGATGGTTGTGCGACTTGCCATGCCATTAATAAGAAAAAAGATCGTCCAAAAAAGAGAGGCGCCAAAGATTTTCGTTCGACGAAGCGGATGAACCGACTTTCAGAAAGCTACTGGTTTTGGCGGATCTCTGAAGGGGTGAAAAAGACCAGTATGCCTGCATGGGGTAAAGAGCTTACAGAGGAAGAAATTTGGAAGACGGTCGCCTATGAGCATACATGGTCTCATGGCAATAAACCGGCGGTTCATGATCACTCAGAGATCGAACATACTGTTGAAAAATAGTAGTGTATTTGAAGGAATTAGGGATTGTGTTCGTTGATTTCCCTCTGTCAATGAAGACGCTAAGTGAGTAGAGATATAAGTTAAAGTATGGAAATTGATTCAATTAAACCCCTTTTAGCCATCTTGATCCCAACTATTGGATCTGGATTTATTCTTTGGTTTCGTAAGAAACCGAACCTTCGGGAAGGGGCGACGCTGATAACGGCATTTTTGATGTTTTTCGTCGTCCTCAGCATGATCCCCTCTGTTCTTGAGGGAAATACCCTTCATTATATACTTTATTCATTTTGGCCTTCGGTTCCGATCGGATTTAGGGTTGATGGTTTAGGCCTTGTTTTCGGGCTTGTTGCTTCTTTCACTTGGATCTTGACGTCCTTTTACTCTATTGGATACATGCGAAGCTTGAACGAACATGCGCAAACGCGGTTCTATTTTTGTTTTGCGGTCACCTTGGTTGCCACAATGGGAGCCGCCTTTTCGAATAATTGGTTTACACTCTTTCTCTTTTACGAGCTAATTACCTTTTTTACCTATCCCCTGGTTGCCCATCATGAAACCCACGATGCATGGGAAAAAGCCAACAAATACCTTGCTTACCTTCTCGGGACCTCGAAACTCTTTTTGATTCCGGCGATTCTTGGTACCTACTACTTTGCCGGTTCAGTTGATTTTGCGCCTAACGGTATTTTCCCCGAGGGGGTTGATAAAACGCTCCTCGTGCTGATTTATATTTGTTATTTGGCTGGAATTGGCAAGGTGGCATTTATGCCGCTTCATTCCTGGCTTCCTGCTTCAATGGTTGCGCCTACTCCAGTCAGTGCCCTTTTGCACGCTGTTGCCGTTGTGAATACAGGTGCATTTTGTGTCTTACGCGTCATCATTAATATTTTTGGTTTTGATTTGGTGGGTGCATTGCATCTCGGTGCATTGAGTCTGGGGGAGGTGACCGCCATTATCGCTTCTATTACGATTATTACGGCCTCGATCTACTGCATGAAAGCCAATAATCTAAAAGAGCGGATTGCCTATTCTACCGTGAGTCAACTCTCTTACATGGTTTTAGGGGGCGCTTTACTCACCCCCAGTGGATTGACCGGTGGTATTATGCACATCGCAATGCATGCTTTTGCTAAAATTACCCTCTTTTTCTGTGCCGGTTCAATTTATGTGGCAAGTAAAAAGACGCATGTTTCTCAATTGAATGGCTTGGGTCGGAAGATGCCTTGGACCTTTGCCGCTTTTGCGATTGCCACGCTCAGTATGGTGGGTATTCCTCCTGCAGGGGGCTTTGTCAGTAAGTGGTATTTAATGGTCGGCTCCACAGAAGCGAATGAATTTTGGACCCTGATTGTTTTGGCGACGAGCGCGCTGTTAAATGCATTCTATTTTGTCCCGATTGTGATCAATGGTTTTTTTGGGAAATCTGAGGAGGATGAAGAGGAAGTTGCTCCTATCTTGGTTCCCCAGAGTGTGGGCGCTGCTGCTTCAGGGAGCCTAAGAGGCACTGTGGTCAGTCAGATTAAGGAATCACCTCTGTTTGTTCTTGTTCCCTTGTGCATCACTGCAGTGGTTTCCATGCTATTGGGTATATTCCCTGAATTTCTAATGCAATTTGTTAAATTGATGCAATGATGATTTTAAGAAGACTATTTAAAAAGTATTTTTATGACTGCGAAATTGTTTTGAGGAGCGTTTAGATGGAGACGGCCATTCCTGTCTGGGTAATTGCCATCCCGATCATCGGGGCTTTTGCCTTATTCATCAAGAAAGATTCGGACAAATACAGGGACGGGATCGTTATCGCTTCATGCACGATTCCATTTCTCCTGTTGTTAAGTATCTATAGTGGTGCCACAGACGGAGGGGTGTTTTACGCGCTTTCTTGGCTTCCCGGGATGGAGTTGACGTTTAAAGTTGATTCAGCGGGTCTGCTTATCGCGCTTATTACTGCATTCCTCTGGATATTTTGTTCCATCTTTAGCATCACTTATATGACCCATGAAAAGAACCGTTGTCGCTACGATTTCTTCTCCTTGCTGACATTGGCGGCGAATCTCGGCGTATTACTTGCGGGTGATTTCTTTACACTCTTTATCTTTTTTGAGGGCCTTTTGATCTTCCCTTATCCTTTGATTGCGCACAAAGGAGATAAGGCGGCAATCAAAGGCGCAAACCTTTATCTATATGTCGGTGTTGCCACAAGCCTGCTCTTACTATCAGGGATCGTCCTCTTGAAACACTATACGGGCGGAGTGGATATCGCAGCGGTTTCGGGTAGTGTCGCCTCTACCATGAGTACAGGATTAAAATATCAAATCGCTGCTTTAATGGTCATCGGATTTGGAGGGAAGGCCGGCCTCTTTTTTGAACATTTCTGGTTGCCGGAAGCCCATCCCGTTGCACCTTCTCCTGCTTCTGCACTTCTTTCCGCCGCCATGATTAAGGCAGGAGCCTACGGCATTTTCAGAGTGGTCAATTTGCTCTTTGTCCCTGAGGGGGCTGCCTCAATGGCAGATTGGCTGACCTTAAGCAACATTGGTTATGCAACAATTTTGATTGGAACCATCACGATGTTCTTTGCTGTGATTTCGGCCTTACTTGCTTCTAATTCCAAGCGAATGCTCGCCTTCCATAGTATTAGCCAGATGGGATATATTGTCATGGGGATTGGCTGTGCGGCTTACCTTGGTAAGGATGGGGCGATGGGGCTTGCGGGTGCTTTATACCATATTGTCAACCATGCCCTCTTTAAAGCCGCCCTCTTTTTAGGGGTTGGCGCTGTTTATTTCAGAACCAACGAGTTGGATATGTACAAGCTTGGCGGACTCATGAAAAATATGCCGGTTACGGCGATTTGCCTCTTTATTGCTGTATGTGGCATTTCTGGTGTTCCCTTGTTTAATGGTTTTGCAAGTAAAACAATTCTTCATCATGCCATTATCGAATCTGCGGAACATGGGCAGGATTCAATCCTATGGATTGTGGAGAAGATTTTTATTATTACCGCAGCAGGAACCTTTGCCTCAAACATGAAGCTCTTTATGTTGACTTTTCGGGGGAAGCGTCCGGAAAAGTATAAGGATGTGCAGCCCGCACCTTTGCCGATGCGCGTGGGGATGATTGGGTTTTCCGTTGCGATTCTCTTTTTAGGATTATTCCCGAATTGGTTACTTGAAACGGCCATTGGGCCCGCTTTGTCCGGGTTTGGTTATGATGCCGCGTCTCATGGATACCAGCTTTTGTACAATGTTCAGACCCAGGTCTCGGGCATGGGCATTCTCTATCCGGGAGCGGAAACATTTTCAACTGTCTTGCATAACCTGGGTTCTGGTTTGCTTGCAATCGGTCTCGGTGCCGCCTTGATGTTTGCTGGGATGAAGTTTGGATGGTTTCATTTTCATGTTCCTAAATTTGCGACTTTTGATTTTTATGCGACCAAGGCACTTAGACGTCTATTGAACCCCTGGTCGACTGTTGTTGAGAAACAATCTTGAAATTCCTCAATAATTATGAATGGAAGGGGGATTGTCATGACTTTTAAAAAAGCAATCAAACAACCGATGGTTTGGAGCAGTCTTATTTTTATGATGCTTCTCTTAATCCCATCGGGCACACTCTTTGCCCAAACCTATGAATCTGTATACCGTGATATAGAGGGGATCGGGAGCCGTAATTTGATCTGGGTCTTGTCCCAAGTTCACATTTTATTTGGGGCATTTGTCTTGGGTGTGCCGATGTTTATTATCTCTATTGAAGTGGTCGGTATTATGACAGGAGAAAAGCGATACGACCGATTGGCTCAGGAATTTATGGATCTCATCGTCGCTTGTTTTGCAACGACGGCCATGGTCGGTATCTTCTTCCTTTTTGCGCTTCTCGTCTTTTACCCCACACTCATGACAGCCATGGCAGACATTTTTAAGCCCACCTATTATCTCTATCTTTTTCTTTTCCTTTACGAGACTCTTTCCGTTTATGTCTATTGGGATAGATGGGATAAATGGCAAGACCGGAAAGGCTTACATCTTTTCTGGGGACTGATGCTTAATGTTGCTGGAATGCTGCTTGTTATATTGCCGAGTGGTTTTCTTTCATTTCAGGCCAGTCCGGTGGTTTTGAATCCTGGTTTGGGGATGTGGGAGAAAGCATGGACTGCCCTCAATAATCCGACCTGGCTTCCTGTCATTATTCACCGCGTTGTTGGGAATCTGATCCTTGGAGGATTTGTTTGCGGTGCTTATGCAGGCGTGGCTTATTTGGGTGCGAAAACGCAGGAAGAAAGAGAGCATTACGATTGGATGGGCTATGTTGGAAATTTTATCGGCGTCTTCGGGCTTCTTCCGATGCCTTTTGCCGGTTATTTTCTCATGCGCGAAGTCTATGAGTATAACCAGCAGATGGGCATTACACTGATGGGAGGGATTCTTTCTTGGCTTTTCATTCTTCAAGCGGTACTCATCGGTGTTCTTTTTGTCGGAGCCAACTATTATTTTTGGCAAGGCATCGCCTATCGAACGCATTCCGCACCGAAATATAAAAATGCGATCATTATTATGTTGGTTGCACTGGTCGGTTCTTTTTCTGTCTGGTTGACTCCTCATTCTCTTGTCGCCAGCGTTTCTGAGGCCAGGGCGATGGGTGGCGCACATCATCCTTTGCTGGGTGTATTCGGGGTCATGTCGGCAAAATTGACCGTTGTTAACTTAATGATCTTAACGACTTTTGTCTGTTTTATTCTTTACTGGCGGGCAGACAAGGTAATCACCGTTAAATGGCGTAAGGCGGCAAATATCTACACCGTTCTTGTGATGGTGGCATCTGTGGTGATCATTATCTGGCTGGGGGTCTATGGTTATTTTGTCCCCTCCGTTTACCGTGTGAATGTACTTTCAGTGGCCCAGGTCTTAGCGGTTCTTTTTGTCCTTTTTACGATCACTCCGCTTACAGCTCTTTCACTTAGATCGGCAAAGCTGACCCATGAGATGAAGTGGGGGGTGATGCCTGCACGGTCTCAGTATGCTTTGATCATCAATGCCGTTTTTGTAGTTTTAACCATGGCTCTGATGGGATATGCCCGTTCTGCTTCGCGGGTCCACTGGCACATTTACGGGGTATTGGAAGATACCTCCGCCTATGCCTACACACCGACACTCGGCCTTGCATCCTTTCTTTTTGTGTTATCCACTGCGATTTTCTGCGTCATGGTGGGTATCGTCTTCTGGACTTCACTCACAATTCGTCATAATCGTTTCTCGACGCGGTATTTCTTTCTTGCCCCCGTTTTTATGTGGTTTACAGATCTTTTCGGGGATAAATCCGAAGAAGAACGTAAGATTCCAAAAGAGGGCGGGAAGTATGTTCTTCTTAAAGTGACGGCTGTTGTGGGCACATTCTTGTTGGCTTATACCTATGTCGGATATCAGGTCCCTCAGAAGATTGGTCTTCCTCCTGAGAAAAATGAGTTGGATCTGACGAAGATTAAGGGTACGGATGACATGGTTCAGATAGGGCAAGATATTTTTTATAGTAAGGGACAATGTGCCTTATGTCATTCGATTGGTGCCGGAGCGGGTCGTTGTCCTAATTTACTTGGGGTGGGCGGGCGACTCACGCGGGAATTCATTTATGAGACACTAACGAAGCCAGATGCCTATGTAAAACTCGATTTTGATCCGGTCAAACCGGTGATGTATTCAGCAGAAATGCCCATTATCAATAAAGCCCCCATTGGTCTTACCGAGGAAGAACTTCTCACGATCATCGCTTTTGTTCAGAGTAATGGCGGCAAAGTCACGGTAACGCTAGACGAATTAAAGGCTGCATCAAAAAAAGGGATGGATGTTGTTCCTGAAGAACCGGTCATGGCCCCAGAGGTAACACCCGCTGAACACAATGAAGATAATATGGAGCCTGTGGGAGATCTGGCTATGTCGATCGATACGCAGTCGTTTTAGTCCCATTATTTTTTGTCTCAATGACAATAGGTTTCAAGGAGAATCAGTTATAAAAAGGTTATTTTTTAGAGAAAAGGTGAGGGCGTTTACTCTTCCAATCTTAGTTATTCTTATGATGGTGGCATCTGGATGTGAAGACAAATACGTTGCCAAAGGCCATAAAATCTTTAGCCGGTTTTGTGCTTCTTGTCATGGAGAGGGAGGGAATGGCGATGGATATAATGCCGCTAACCTTGATCCGGCGCCCCGTGACTTGACCGATGGTGAAGAAGACTACATGGCGAAACTCTCGAATGATGAGATCTATGAAGTCCTTGAACTCGGTGGTTATGGAGTGGATCTCTCTGCAGGGATGCCGGTATGGGGTAAAGTTTTCTCTGAGGAAGAGCTTTGGTCTCTCGTCGCCTATATTCGCACGCTTCATCCGAATGAAGCCTCCCCCATTGTTTTTGAAAATGCTGAGACGAAAGAGGCCTTTTTTGATCATAAAAAGCCGAGATATGCAAGGGTGAAAGAAAAGGTCTTCGATGAATTAATGGCATCTATGGTGCCTGATGATGATGCTTTTGAAGAACTCGTTGCCAGTGGAGGTGACATTTTTGAAGAGGTCGGGTGTAATGCATGCCATGTCGTCAATGGTGAAGGAGGCACACTAGGGCCTGATTTATCTAAAGCAGGATCCATGTTGCAGACACAATTTATTTTCCGCTGGATTAAAAATCCTCAAGCCTTTAAAGCGAGTACACGAATGCCTAATTTAGATGTGCCTGATGAGGATGCCCTTGCCATTGCAATCTATGTGAGTACTTTAAGAGAAGACGCTTCAGGTAATGATGAGCTTGCGACTGAAGAGAGTGAGTCTGAAATAAAAGCCGGGGAGGAGATGTAACTGTGAAATTACCTTTGATTGCAAAGGCTTTTGCGCTTGAATTGGGCTTTTACTTATTACTTAAGTTGGGAATGCCTCTCATTACAAGTCCTCTTCCTTCAAGTGTCATCTTTATGTACATGACCTTGGTGACTATTTCGATTTTGCTTTACGTTTCTATTTTTGAAGATGATTTTGGAAATTTTTATATTCCGATCGTTGATTTTATTCGGGGGGATGACAATGAAAGTGGTTTGCGGAAACTGAGCCGTATTGCCGTTTTTATTCTTATCCCGCTCTTTTTTGGCTTTCGTTCCTATCAAAGTGTGTTGCCTAATTTTAACCCCCCTTTTCCTCAACGTGTCATTCATCCGGCCCCTCCAGGTTCTGCCGCGGGTTTTACCAACCCTTTTGGTGACGATGAAGCCAATCACGAACAATATATTGAAGAAGGTCGGGAAGTATTTTACAAAAATTGTGTTTTCTGTCATGGCGATAAGTTAGATGGTAAAGGGTTCTTTGCTCATGCATTAAATGTAAAGCCGGCTAATTTTGCTGATGCCACTACCATTTCGATGCTGATGGAATCATTTGTATTTTGGCGCATCAAAACAGGAGGGATTGGTCTTCCTGAAGAATCGACTCCTTGGGATTCAGCAATGCCGAGATGGGAGCTCATTCTATCTGAAGAAGAACGATGGAAAGTCATTATGTTTCTCTATGATTATACGGGCTGGAAACCAAGGACTTGGGAACTTGAAGGTGATGAGTAAGTTGTTCATAAAAAATGATATTCAAAGTTTGTTTTTATTAGTGTTTTTATTCACTATTTTAGGGGGCCAACCTTATCTTTTTGCTGATGAGGAACATGAAGAAGTAAAAACGACTGCTCAGCCTGATAGTGAAACTCTTCCTAATGATGATCTCGCTGCAGGGGAAATGATTTATAAAAAACGCTGTATCTCCTGCCATGGTGATGAAGGGGATGGTGATGGCCCTGCGGCTGATCGCTTCCAACCTAAACCGAGGAGTTTTAAGAAAGCAGAATTTAAGTACCGCACGACGCCAAGAAATTCACTCCCGACAGACGATGATTTATTTCGCGTGATTAGCAACGGACTTCCAGGTACAGGAATGCCGGACTGGGCTGATGTCTTGACTAAAAAACAGCGCCGTCAGGTTATTAAATATATTAAGACATTTTCGGATAAATGGGAAAAACAGGCAGATAGAGCATCTGCTTTGAAAATTGGAGAACCCGTTCCAACGAGTGAGGAAAGTATCGAGAGAGGTAAGAAAAAGTTTACCGCCTTGGGATGTACGCTTTGCCATGGTGCCGAAGGTCGTGGGGATGGACCGACTTCTTTAGTCTTGAGGAACCACCGAGGAGATTCAGTTTATCCAAGGAACCTTAACAAAAATTGGCTTTTTCGCGGTGGGGGTGAAGCCAAAGATATTTATACCCGAATTAATACGGGTATAAATGGAACCCCGATGCCTTCTTTTGCAGACAAATTAAATAATGAGGAAAGTTGGGATGTTGCGAATTATGTCCGTTCTCTTTCCCCGACGCCAAATCCGGAAAGAGGCTCATTAATCAAGCCTCTTTCCATTGAGGAGGGGATTCCTACTGATCCGGAAGATCCTCTGTGGGATCAAGCTCCATCTAGTTGGTTCCCGATGATGGGACAGATTTCTTTTGAGGAAAGACTTTTTACGCCTACCGTGACTGATATTACAGTTAAATCACTTTATAATGATAAAGAAATTGGTTTTAAACTCATTTGGGATGATCGTAGCAGCAGCAAGGCAAGTAAACCCAGTGCTAAAAAGAAAATTTATACAGATCAAGTCGCCATTCAATTCCCGGAAAAGCTTCAACCGGGTGGTGTAAAGAAACCTTATTTTATTATGGGTGATGAAAAATTAGGGGTGAATCTATGGAATTGGCAGTCTGACGGAAATCAAGTTTTTGAAACTACTGCGAATGGTATTTTAAATGGCGAAGTAAAGAAGAGTGAGTCGAATGTCAAAGGGAGTGGTCGATTTAAAAATGGCCAATACCAGGTGGTCATGAAGAGATCCCTTCAAACTTCTGATAAAGAGAAAGATATTCAATTTGAGATAGGGTCATTTTATCCGATTGCCTTTTTTGCAATGGATGGCACAAATGGAGAAGTGGCTTCAAAAAGATCAATCACACCCTGGTATTTTGTGTTAATGGAACCGGAAACCCCTAAGAGTGTTTATATACTACCGCCAGTTGTGATTATATTTGTTTTTGGAGTGGAATTTGTTCTGGTTAAGCTTTTAAAAAAGAATAAAAAGGCATCCAGTTCATCTTGATTATCTGATTCCATTATTTTAGAATCCATCACAATTTCTCCTATTGAGTTGATCGTTGATGTGGACATAGATAGGGTGGTATTTACAAAATTTTTTTTACGGGAATTATTCATAAACAAATTATTTGGGTGTTGCTTTTTTTTAGCGGATCTCTTCTCTGTGTAAGCCCTCTGCATGCAGAACATGAGGCAGATCATCGTTATGTTGTATCGGGTCAGGTGACAGATGATGCAGGGAAGTATAGAAAAAATGTCACTGTTTCTTTAGAACATAAAGGGGGACAGAAGAAAAGTGCAACAACCGATGGTTCAGGACGATATGAAGTTTTATTTCATCTTCATAATGACAATCTAGGTGACGAAATTGTTGTTTCTGTCGGAGAAGTTCAGAAGAACCTCACCATTTCTTTTGATCCTGAAGATGGTGTTTCATTTAGGGGCATTACTGTTAATTTTGGTGCCCCGGCAGAGAGTGCAGCAGTATGGATTTATTTAACAGGGGCTTCACTCACCGTTCTGGCGATAGTGGTTTATTTCGGTTTAATAAAAAATAAGAAAAAGAATAAAATAATGGACTCAAAGCTTAAGCAAGGGAAGAAAAAGAAAAGGAAAAAGAAATAAAATCCAAGTTTCCGCTTGGCAAGGTGGTATTGAGGAGTAATTAGATCATGGCAGATAATAAAGGAAATATCGAAGACCCGGATGTGAGTCGAAGGCGATTCTTTACGCTGATGGGCCTAGGCGTCGGGTGGGGAAGTATCGTAACAGCACTTGGCGGTGCGGGTCTTGGGGCTGCTCGGTATATGATCCCTTCCGTTCTTTATGAGCCTCCTACGGTATTTAAGATCGGAAAACCTGAAAATTATGGTATTGGTGTCGATACTAAATTAAAAAAGGAACGTCAGATTTGGGTTGTTCGTAATGAACGTGGCATTTATGTCATGGTTGCCATTTGTCGACATTTGGGATGTACGCCAAATTTTTTTCAAGATCAGAGTCTGTTTCGTTGCCCTTGTCATGGCAGCATCTATGATACGCATGGAAATGTCGTGGGTGGACCTGCGCCACGTACTTTATGGCGTGCAGCGATTTCCCTTGATCCTGTTGATGGCGAAATTGTTGTGAGTTTCAATACAAGGCAAGATCCAGATCCAGTGGGAACCCCAGAAGGCCTGATGGTGGAAGAAGCCGGACGTGAAGTCGAGCCATATTTTTTGAAAGTATAGGATCGGAGGAGATACAGCAAGTATGTTGAAATTACTTGAGCAAATTCGTGGGATAGTGAATAAGACGCAGGTCTTTAAATCTATCTTTAGACATGGTTATCCAGATACAGATGGCAATCGTGCCTTGGTGATGTTTAGTAATGTGATCCTCCATTTACATCCTGTTCGTGTTCAGCGAGGTGCCCTTAAAATTAAATTTACGTGGTGCTTGGGTGGATTAACATTTTTCTTTTTCATTATGCTCGCGATTACAGGGGTTGTTTTAATGTTCTACTACGTCCCTGACACACGTCGTGCCTATAATGACATTCGTGACTTAGGCACTGTGATTTATTTTGGAAGCCTCTTCAGAGCCGTTCATCGATGGTCAGCACACGCAATGGTCTTTTCTGTTTGGATGCATATGACGCGTGTTTTTATGACGGGTTCTTACAAGCCGCCAAGGGAATTTAATTGGGTTGTCGGGGTGATTTTGTTAGTGACGACCTTGGTATTAAGCTGGACTGGGTATTTGCTGCCATGGGATCAACTGGCACTTTGGGCGGTTACCGTTGGTAGTAAAATGGCTGAGGCCACACCCTTCATCGGTGCATCAGGTCCTTTTGGTCCGGAGCTGGGTAGAAATTCAGGGAATGATATGGCCTTTGCGCTATTGGGGGGAACAGTTGTCGGACAAAGTGCCCTACTTCGTTTTTATGTCCTTCATTGTCTTGCTTTGCCTTTAATTACTGCTCTTTTTATTGCCGTCCATTTTTGGAGAATTCGCAAAGATGGGTTTTCTGGACCACTTTAAGCTATTCATTTTGTAGAGGGAATATATGTCAGATCAGGCTTCCGATTCGCTTTCTAGTTCACCTAAGAAAAATAGTTTAGCCGAACTCATCAAGAAAACAGCGCTTAAGAAAATTGGCCCCGAAGATACCGTTCTTGTCTGGCCCAATTTAGTCTATCTCGAGCTTATTTGTATGATGGTTGCGACCGCAATCTTATTATTTCTCTCTTTGGTTTCACCCGCACCCTTGGAAGAGTTGGCCAGTGCAGACACAACACCCAACCCAACAAAAGCCCCCTGGTACTTTTTAGGGCTTCAGGAGTTATTGGTTTATTTTGATCCCTGGCTGGCAGGTATGGTTCTCCCAACATTTATTATCATTGGATTGATTTTAATTCCCTATGTTGATCCAAATCCCCTGGGTAAAGGGTACTACACTTTTAAGGAACGAAAATTTTCAATGTTGGGTTTTGGTTTTGGTTTGTCCCTCTGGTGGATACTGATCTTAATCGGGGTTTTTTTTAGAGGGCTGGATTGGTCTTGGTATTGGCCCTGGGATGATCCTCACGTTCACATGCCCGCTGGGGCGGTCAAATTGATAGACCTGCAGATTATTCTTCAAAATACACTTGGATTGAGTGAAGCCCCGCTAGTCACGCTGGGTCGGTATGCTGTGACGATAGGGAATCTAATCACTTGGGCCTTATTCCTTGGTTTTTACGCTGTGGGTTTTACAGTTCCTTTCATTTTCTTTCGAGATTTTTATCGGAGATTAGGCTTTGTTCGTTACAACGTGATGATGTTTTTCTTTATATCTATGATGGGTGTCCCCATGAAAATTTTCTTAAGACTACTTGCAGATGTGAAGTATGTTTTGGTCACGCCGTGGTTTAAATTTTAACAACGATGTATGAGGGCTTATAAATGGATGATATTTGGGCTTATCCCTATCGATTGGGTATTGGACTCTTTTTTGTTGTTGGGACGATCGTGTTCATGGGTGCGTTTATAGGCACTTCCCTCTGGTTAGAGAAGGCATTTAAGGAAGATAAGACAAAAAAATAACATCACTACTTTCTTTTCGTTCTTTACGAGATTTTTGGATTTAGAGGAGGATTGGTTCCCGCATGCTAAAGCATATTGTTTTTGCAATTTCAGGTTTTCTCATTGTTCTTCAACTTGGTTTATTTGTTTATCGTGAGGAAACTGCAGAATGGAAAGGCTATCAGGAAACTTATTACAAAAAGCTTGCTGAAGTGGTCGGAGATCCGAAAATTGCGAATTCTGCTATTCAGGTAACCCAAATTTGGGATAAAAAACTTAATCGAGCTGATCGATGTACGACGTGCCATGCGGGTATTGCCAATCCTGCTTTTGAAAATGAGCCACAACCCTTTACCACGCATCCCAATTTCAAAGATGAGGGCTATATTTCAAAACATTCTTTTGAAAAATTTGGTTGTACCATTTGTCATGAAGGAAATGGGCAAGCCGTTACTGTTGATGCGACACATGGGGTGGTGAAACACCTTGACCGGCAGCTTTTATCTGGCGAATATGTCCAAGCCGCTTGTACAAAGTGTCACTATGAACTGCTTGCAAGGGGGGTGTATTGGCCTGAAGCGGATGTTTTAATGAAAGGGAAAAAACTGGCACTCGACTTGGGTTGCGGTGCATGTCACGCGATCCGTCAGTTTGGGACGAACCCACCACTTGCACCTGAGCTCTCAAACATGGGGAGTAAAACTGAGCTTGCTTTCACGCTCGTTCATGATTTTTCACAGATCGAGTCTGAAGACCATATTACGCGGGTTTGGGAGTTTGAGCATTTTAAAGATCCACAAAAAATTGTGCCTGGCAATCCAGATGCCCCAAATCCAAAAGATCGCACTTCGCCAACTTCCATGCCGAATTGGGACTTAACAGAGGAGGAGGCGAAAGCATTAACAGTTTTTGTCCTATCACTCAGAGACCCAGGAGTGGAAGAAATTCCTGATACGTTTTTTCCTGAAATTGCCAGCCATGATGGCTTCCTTCAATATCGTTGATAAATAGGATTTTTTATCTTGAGTCAGTTTTTTTTGAGTTTTCCCTTTTTATTGATTGGGAATTCTAAAAAAATATTATCCTATTCGTATTTCATCTTATTCAATTCTGTCCTCCATTGTTGACAAATGATTGCTTTAATATATATTTAACATCATTTTTTATATTCATTCGTTGAGATTTACATGGATCCACTTGGACGACACATACTTTTAGAGTTAGAAGAGTGTCATTTTAAGATATTAAATGATCTTAAAAAGGTAGAGGCCGTTTTACTTGAGGCGGCGAGACTCGCAAATGCCACGATCATTGAAAGTCGCTTTCATTACTTTAGTCCATTGGGTATTAGCGGTGTGGTTGTTATCGCAGAATCTCATTTCACTATCCATACTTGGCCGGAGTTTGATTATGCCGCAGTGGATATTTTTACCTGTGGGAAGCGACTAGAACCCAAGCTTGCGACGGAGTATATGATTCGTACATTTGGTTCTAAAAAACCAGCGGTTGTTGCAATAGAAAGAGGGTCACTTTCAACAGACGAAAAATTTTCTCAATCTAATATTTCCAGTGAAGAGGATCCTCGTGAACAAGTCTTCGGCTAAATAATCTGGAAGTGATTCAAAACAGGTATTCATCTCACAGTCCTTTCGATAAAGAAAATTTCAGAATATAGACATTCACAGGCATATTCAGGGTAACGATCGAGTGCTTGTTCTAAAATGAAAGTATAGCTAAACTATTGAGCGGAATTAAAAATATCGTATTTGACCTGGGTCGCGTCTTAGTCGATTTTAACTACGATGACCTTTTTTATTATTTTAGTAAGCATGGCATTTTTTTTAAAAGTGTTGAAGACTTTGCAGCGCGGACAAATCTAGTCGACTATGAATACGGATCTATTTCTAGCGATGAATTCATAGACAAGCTCTCAGAACTTTTTACCCATCCGGTTAATCGTGAACTTTTGACGAAGAAGTGGGTTCAAATTTTTGACCCAATCACCCAAATGATAGAATGGGCTTCTGATCTCAAAAATACTTATGGTATTTTTATCTTGAGTAATACCAGTGCGCTTCATTGGGATTATTTGATTTCTGAATATAAGCTTGATCAACTAGGGATGGGCATGCTGGCTTCTTTTGAAGTTGCTGCGATGAAACCAGAAGAAGCCATTTTCCGTGAAGCAGAGAAGCGTTTTGATTTAAATCCGGAGACGACCTTGTTTATTGACGATATAAAAAAAAATGTAGAAGGGGCGATATCTTGCGGATGGCAGGCGATACATCATACGAATGTTGAAGAGACGCAAAAACATGTGAATGCGCGACTGACATCCCCCTAATCTGAGATTTTGTGTTAAATTTAATTTCGGTATCGTTTGAGTGATGAGATGAATCAATTGGCTAATGAGAGCCTTCCAAATCCACCGAAAATTGCTGTGGTGGGTAGCGGGTATTGGGGCAAGAATCTTGTCCGTAATTTTAACCACCTGAACGCGCTCACTGCTATTTGTGATCAAGATGATGAACGATTGGCTATTCTGAGTGATCAATATCCTGATCTTGAAATGCTTTCTTTCTCTAAAATTTTAGAAAGGGATGACATTGTTGGCGTTGCGATTGCCACACCGGCTGAGACACATCATGATTTTATTCGCCAGTCGATTCTAGCGGGAAAAGATGTCTTTGTTGAAAAACCGCTTTGCCTTTCTGTGCAGACGGGGGAAGCGCTGGTGTCTTTAGCCAAAGAGAATGATCGGATTTTAATGGTCGGTCATTTACTCTGGTATCATCCAGTGATCCAAAAATTAAAATCATTGATCAACAGTGGTGAGCTGGGTCGGATTCAATATATTTACTCCAACCGATTGAATCTCGGAAAAATTCGACGCGAGGAAAATATTTTATGGTCTTTTGCCCCGCATGATATCTCTGTCATATTAGGTCTTTTAGATGAGGAACCTAACAAGGTTGAGGCACAGGGTGGAAATTATCTTCACCCCCAAATTGCTGATGTGACTGTGAGCCTGCTCTCTTTTCCAAGCGGCGTTAAAGCTCATATTTTTGTCTCCTGGCTTCATCCATTTAAAGAACAGAAATTGATTGTCGTCGGTGATCGTAAAATGGCCGTTTTCGACGATATGGAGAAAAAAGAAAAATTACTGCTTTATCCCCATTCTATTGAGTGGAAAAACCATCTCCCGATTCCGAATAAGGCTGAGGCGGAATCTGTCGAGTGTGATAGTGGTGAACCTCTTCGTGCGGAGTGTCTACATTTTTTAGAGTCCATTCAAAATCGCTCTCAACCTGTAACAGATGGCGAAGAAGGGCTTCGCGTGCTTCGCGTCCTTCAATCCTGCCAAAATGCTTTGGCGAAAAACACTTCCTACAAACGTTCTGGCATGGTCGGAAAAAAACGTCCCTATTTTGCCCACGACTCAGCCTTTATTGATGAAGGTGTTGAGATTGGGGCTGGCTCTAAAATTTGGCATGTTTCACATGTCCTTGAAGGGACGCGAATTGGAAAGAAGTGTCAAATTGGACAGAACTGTGTCATCGGCCCGAATGTCACTATTGGGAACGGCGCAAAAATTCAGAACAATGTTTCTGTGTATGAAGGAGTGACTTTAGAAGACAATGTCTTTTGCGGGCCGTCGATGGTGTTTACCAATGTCTTTAATCCGAGGAGTGAAATCCCCCGGATGCAGGAACTGAGAAAGACTTTGGTGAAGCGTGGCGCTACACTGGGTGCGAATTGTACGATTGTGTGTGGTATTACAATAGGGAAGTATGCTTTCATTGGTGCCGGTGCTGTGGTGACAAAGGATGTTCCCGATTATGCTTTGGTGACTGGAAACCCTGGACGTTTGAGTGGTTGGTCCTGTGAATGCGGCGTAAAACTTTCATTTGTAGAGGATCGTGGCAGCTGTCCGGATTGTGATAAACAGTATTTTAAAAATAAAGATCAAATTGAACTACAATAAGTATAGGAGCATAAGAAAAACCAGATGAAAGTCCCGTTACTGGATTTAAAAGCCCACCACGAACCCATTCAAGAAGAAATTTTTGAGGTTTTTAAGAATGTATTTCGCACGCAATATTTTATTCTTGGACCTGAAGTCAAAGATTTAGAAGAAAAAATCGCAAGCTATTGTCAAACCGATTTTGCGATTGGTGTCTCTTCTGGCACAGACGCGCTCTTGATTGCCCTGATGGCCTTAGATATCGGACCCGGTGATGAAGTGATCACAACACCTTACACCTTCTTTGCAACGGCAGGGGTTATTGCACGGGTAGGTGCCTTGCCTGTTTTTGTGGATATCGACCCCGTCAGCTTTAACATCGCCCCTGAAAAAATTGAGGCCGCGATTACACCAAAGACAAAAGCGATCATCCCGGTTGATCTTTATGGTCAGGTGGCGGATATGGCACCTATTATGGCTATTGCGGAAAAGCATCACCTGAAGGTGATCGAAGATGCCGCTCAGGCCATAGGTGCGGAAGGCCAAAATGGAAAACGGGCGGGTAGTTTTGGCGACTTGGGTTGCTTTTCATTTTTTCCCAGTAAAAACTTGGGGGCGATGGGGGATGGCGGGATTGTGACGACCAATGATCCTGCGCTAGCAGATAAAGTTCTTAAAATGCGAGTTCATGGCGGTCATCCGAAATATTATCATAAATTGATTGGCGGAAATTTTCGGCTCGATTCGATTCAAGCAGGCGTTGTTGGCGTGAAGTTGAAATACCTTGATGGCTGGACAGCAAATCGACAACAAAATGCAAAATTTTATACCGAATTATTTCAAAAGAGCGGCCTCATCGAAAAAGGGGTTGTGAGTCTGCCTGAAGCGGTTTATGCGGATTCCGGTGCGGCACATTACCATGTTTATAATCAGTTTGTGCTTCGCGTTAAAGACCGAGATGCACTCAGGGCCTATCTTGCAAAAGAAGAGATCGGCTCAGAGGTCTATTACCCCGTTCCGGTTCATCTTCAGGAATGTTTTGATGATCTTGGATACAAAGAAGGGGATTGCCCTGAAGGGGAACGCGCCGCAAAAGAAACTCTGGCATTACCGATTTATCCAGAATTGACCGATGAAATGCAAAATTGGGTTGTAGATGCGATTCAGTCATTTTATGAGAGCCGATAAGTCATTTTGTGCTCATTCAGGTTTATTCTGATACTATTCTGAGATTTTTCGGAATTAAACTAACATTAAAAAAAACGAAGTCACCCGATGTCACCGATATGACCTCGTTCTCAAGACGCTCGGTCGGCTCCTTTCTGAAAAAAAATGTGAAATAAAGGTCTTAGCCTGCTATGGAGGGGAGGAGTTTGTCGTAATCCTTCATCGACCGCTAAAGAAAATGTACTATATGCAGTTGAAAACTTTAGAAAACACATTGAAACTCATCTCTTTCCGCAGGCTGAGGGTATTCCTCTGAGTAATGTGAGGATAAGTATTGGCCTGTCTTCTTTTCCTGAGGATACGGAAAATTGTGAAGAGATGATCAAGATTTCGGATCAGTATTTGTATCATGTCAAAGATGGAGGGAGAAACCAGATCTTCTCAAGAAAGAACGTCGCAATAAAAGGAAAACTCCTGGATGAAGCAGGATCATGGGAGAGGTTTTTTGTCTGATCGGCTGTGTTGAAGGTCTGTTTAAGATTTTCTGTCAGTTATTTTTTGTTATTGAGAAGGATTAAATTTCAAATCCCTTGTCTCATCTTCCTTAGAAAAGGAAATAGAGTAGGACAAGTATCAAATGGGTGGCGGTACCTTTCACACGTCTAATTTTTTATTAGTGGGTCGTCACTGTTCTTCCAAAACCCCATAAAGCACCCCTTTTTTTCGTTCGACTGCCTATACACCGCGCCTACAATTAAAATTTCCTGTAAGATTGTTTTTCCGTGTTTTCTTATCTAAAGTATTGTTTTGTTTGTGAAAAGATTGGTGCGCCCAGAGGGATTCGAACCCCCGACCGCTTGGTTCGAAGCCAAGTACTCTATCCAGCTGAGCTATGGGCGCATTTAGGTAAAAAAGACTTTAAGATCACTGAAATTCTGATCGTTTTGATGATTGATGTTTCTGATTATTCAGACGATCGTTGGCGAGGTTTCCCCATCCATCTGCGCTCACTATCGCGACGGTTTTCTGGGTTTTGGTCATCCTTTGTTCTACGATCAGAGTTTTCTCTCCGTTCCCCACCTGTGTGTTCATGAATGAGCGTTTGGAATGTTTTTAGTTCAGTTTCATCTAATAGACGCTCTGGTTTTTCGGTTGCGATGACCTCTTCAATTTCAGAAAACAGGTCAGGAATATAGGTTTCCAGACTGTAAACTTCCTGATCTTTTTCGATCATCTTTGCTTCTAAAGCAAGGAGTGCAGAGGTTTTTTGATCTAGCTTTTTTTTAGCCATGTGCGACCCTTCCCTGATGTAATCAGTCCATTTAGCTCAACAGGTTTGAAGCCAAATTGCATAATTGGGGTGAATGAAGGGAATCGAACCCTCAACCACTGGATCCACAAACCAGTGCTCTGCCATTGAGCTACACTCACCATGAATTTTTATTCCGGTAATTATAGCATAGCTTTTTACCCGATTCCAAGCGCTCTTCATCGATCTGAGTGATTTTCTTGGGCTTCGTTTTGCCCTCTTGTAATTGTTTTCATCTACAGGACAGGTTATAATCTACACCATTATTTTATGAGGAATTTTGATGAATCCACAGTCGATGATGGAATCGTTTTATTTAAAAGAAGAGCCGTATTATCAAGCCGTTGCAGAGGAAATACCTCTATTTAAGGCCGCACACGATTCTAAAAGGCCTGTACTTCTGAAGGGACCCACCGGTTGCGGCAAAAGCCGTTTTGTCGCGCACATGGCCTATCAATTGAAAAAGCCCCTGATCACCGTGGCCTGTCATGAAGATTTGACGGCCTCCGACTTGGTTGGCCGCTATTTGTTACAGGGCGATGAAACGGTTTGGTCCGATGGTCCCCTTGCTTTAGCCGTGAAGCATGGCGCGATTTGTTATCTTGACGAGGTGGTCGAGGCCCGTAAAGATACGACTGTTGTGATTCATCCTTTAACGGATGACCGCCGCATCCTTCCCATCGAAAAAAAGGGCGAAGTGATTCATGCTTCAGACGATTTCATGATTGTTATTTCCTATAACCCCGGCTATCAGTCCCTTTTAAAAGACTTAAAACAGAGTACGCGGCAACGGTTTATTGCCATTAATTTTGATTATCCCTCCCCTGCCATAGAGGTCGGTATCGTGGTTCGGGAGTCCGGGGTCGATCAAGAAACGGCAGAGCGCCTGGTTTCCATCGGCCAAAAAATACGAAATCTCAAAAATCACGGACTTGAGGAGGGGATTAGTACCCGCTTGCTGATTTACGCAGGACAACTGATTGGTAAAGGCGTTCCGATTCATCTCGCCTGTCAGGCGACGATTGCAGATGCTTTGACGGATGATGCGGAAATGCGCCGCAGTTTGACTGAAATTATCCAGAGCTTTTTTGAATGAGTGAGCCTTCTCCATCCACAGTCATTCAAAACCTTTTTGAGCCGACCCTTGATACAGATGACATTGAAGAAATCGTCACGGCTTTTAAAGCGGTCGATCCAAACTTTCAACTGTCCGTCTTAAATATTGGTTTAATCCTTTCAGATTATTCTCTGAAAGCGGCCGCCGCATATTTCAGGGTATTGACAGAAGTGCTTCAGTCCATTTCTGTCGATGAAGTGGGGCGCTGGGTCGGCATGGGCATTAAAATTAGTCAGGAATCTGCTGCCTCAGGTATCCGATTTTTTAAAGAGGCCCCTCGCGTTTTTTCACAGATCTCATCTCGCCAAATGCGAGATCAGTTCATCGAACAGGGTTTATTGGTCGCAGATGAAAACTTCAATCTCGCCGTGGAGTATTATCGGCAAGCGCCCATCCTCCTATCGAATGTTTCACTCACGGATGAAGCATTTTCGGCTTGGGTCTTGACTGGTCGTGCGCTTGGACGGGTGGACTATACGCTTTCGATCGAATATTTTCGTATTACGCCGAACCTTCTCCCTCACTTGAGCATGGACTTGATTCCGCTTTGGATTAAGGTTGGACGGAATCTCGCAACAGAAAAGCTGCTGCCGACCTTGTTGTATATGCGCCATAGCCCCGAAGTCTTTTCATCTTTGGAAGATGAGAGTGAAAAGACCCAATTCCTCGAATTGACTTACGCGGTGTCCGTGCAAAATCCACTGCTTGCGGGCCAGCTTTTTACGGATTCGCTTTCGGGTTTTCCCTTATTACAAGCATTGAATCTTCATAAAACCTTACTTGAAAAGGCCTTGGACCTTGCGGCCTTTGATGCCGAAATGGCGAGCAGTCTCTATTTAAGCGCACCCAAGGTACTCAAAGAGATGGGGGATATCGCCACGCAGTTCCCTGCCTGGGTGGATGAAGGGATATTGTTTTTGAAAAAGGGGTCTTCATCGGTTGAGGGTTTTTTTTCACTCAAAGGGCGATCAGGTCGTGACGCGATCACACGATTGCGAGGCGGCGTTTCGCTTTCCTCTATTTCAAAAACACTTAAGATTTTTGCCGAAGCCCTTTCGGGGAAATCTGTTTCGATTAAATCCACTTCAAAGTTAGATAAGATAGAGACTGAAGATGAATCTGAAAGCCCTGCATCTAAAAATACACCGGATACCCCGACAACCGATGGCGAAACGATCTACTTGCCACCGCACATTTGCTATTTTTCAGACAATCACATGAATTTTGAATGGTATAAAGTGGCCACGGCCTATCAGGCGGGTTATCTCGAATATCATTCGTTTTACCCGCAAATGAATGAAACGGCAGATCTGATTGAATCCCTCCAAAACAAATACGAAAAACGGGGTGGATTTACGAGTCTGACTTCATTTTTTTCACTTTTTCCAGAGCCCTACTTGATTGAGCAGTTTTTTCAAATTGCAGAAGGCGCGCGCGTTGAAGCGGCCTTGCGGCGGGAATACCCCGGCCTGCGCGGCCCGATGAATCGAATGCGGGCGCATGATTTGGATCATCGACCGATACTGTCGGGGCTTAGTCCGCGTGCTGTAGTATTGGAATTGTTGCTTCAAATTTCTTTAACGGGAAAAACGAAAGAGGATATCCCGCAACAAATCCAAAAAATTATATTTGAGCTTTGCCAAGTCTTGGGCGCGGTGCATGAATCCCATGCAAGCGTTGCGACTTCGATGAAAGCTGCTGCGACGGCCTTTGATTATCTTTACGAAGGGGAAGAACACCCGGAGGATATGACGGGTCCGATGGAAGCCTTTGACGAAGAGGGGATTCGCAGAGAGGGAAAAGGAGAAGAGTCGGGCGAATTGCGGGCTTCCACCCGGGGCATGCTTGATCCTAAACGTGTTGAGCAGACTGAAGCCATTAAGAAAAAATATACCGACAGGCTTATCGAAAAATTAAAAGCGGCAGGACTTGATCTTTCTAGTGAAGCGGTGGCCACCGCGCTTTCAAAATCGGTCGAGTCGGGTGAGGTTAAACTTCAAAGTCTGAAAGAGGGAGACCCCAAGGATCAGATTGAGCAGATGGTGGAGAATATGAGGGCGGCGGAAGGAGATCAAGTAATGCACGATCAAAAACGTGCATTTTATTACGATGAATGGGATTGTGTAGAGGATGACTATCGACCTCGCTGGTGCCGTGTGGTCGAATCGCAGGCTATGGAAGGAGAAGATGAAAGCGTTCAAAGTATACTAAGCGCTTATCACGGGATGATTCATTCCATCACCTCTGCGTTTCAGTTGCTTCGCCCCGAAGGCTTTAAACGTATCAAAGGAGACAGAGAAGGTGATGCCCTGGATTTGGACGCCCTCATGACGGCACGGGTTGAAATGAAGGCAGGCATGAACCCTTCAGATCGGATTTATATTTCTCATCAAAAAAAAGAGCGGAGCGTGGCCGTGGCTTTTTTGGTTGATATGAGTGGCTCAACACAACAACAACTTCCTCATCGTGATAAAAGCATTCTACAAATTGAAAAAGAGGCGCTGATTTTGATGTCTAGGGCCGTAGATGCCATTGGGGATGTCTTTGCGATTTACGGGTTTTCGGGCAAGGGAAAGGATACGGTTGATTTTTCTGTTATGAAGGATTTCGATACGGTTTATAATCGCAGCATTGATCGACGCATTGCGCATATTGCGCCCGCGATTCAAAATAGGGATGGCGCAGCGATACGACATGCCGTATCAAAATTGGTGGCACAACCTTTCAAAACAAAAATATTGATACTGATGAGCGATGGCAAACCCCTTGATGACGATTACCGGGGATCCTATGCTACCGCCGATACAAAAGTGGCCTTGCGTGAAGCGAAAAATAGCGGTGTGCATCCCTATTGCATTACAGTGGATCGAGAGGGAGCAGAATATTTAAAAGGCATGTATGGCGATGTGTCTTATATGGTCATTGATCAGATCGAATCTCTGCCAGCGCGACTGCCACAAATTTATAAAAGTTTAACGGTTTAAACGGTTTAATCGCTCCCTTTTTATTAAAAGGGGAAGCTGAAAAACAATTCTATTAGGGAGAAATGAAATGGAAGAAATTCCCATGAAAGGCTGGCTTTGGGAGATGTTTAAAGAGTACGTCCGAAAGATCCGGCGTACTGCTTCAAGCGGTGCACCTGAGTTATCGGTGATGCGCGAAAAATATGTGGATATTTTTCCAGATGCCTCGATTAAGATCTTGATTGAAGAAAAAGTAGGCATGATTGTGATCTTTAACGAACTTGAAGAACGGACGACGGAAGAGCTCAAAGAAATCTTTGAACTGCCTAAATTGATGGCCTATCTCGAAAAAAACTATGGCCGAGGTAAGTATAAAATCAACCTCTATCATGGCATGACCTTTGTGGCAACACGCAATTTTAGAGTTAAGCTTGAAGACGAATCGGTGCCGGAAATTTGGCGTGAGATTGTGGCAAAAAATAAAGCTGAGGAAGAAGCCTCAAAAGGAAGTCGCTGGTAATGAAAAAAAGACCCGTTATTGCAATTATTGGTCGTCCCAATGTGGGGAAATCGACCCTGTTTAATAAGCTCGTTGGACGACGGAAGGCCATTGTTCAAGATGAACCCGGCATTACGCGCGATCGGAATGAAGCCCTCTGCCAGTATCAAAACCGAGAATATCTTTTGGTCGATACCGGCGGAATGTTGGCGAATGTCGATGGTGCATTTACCGATGCAGTACAAGAGCAATCTGAAAAAGCCATTGCTTCCTCCGATGTTATTCTGTTTGTTTTGGATGCGCTTGATGGGGTGACCCCGGTCGATCAAGCCGTTCAAGAAATACTCCGTAAATGTGAAAAGCCGGTCTACCATGTCATCAATAAAACGGAAGGCAAGGGGCAAGATCGTTTGGATGAATTTTATGCCCTTGGTGCAAGGCTGTATCCCATTTCTTCAGAACACAATATCGGTTTGTCTGATCTTTTGGATGTTCTCGCGAAACACTTTATCCTGATTGAGGATGAACCGCCGCTTGAGGGCCCGACAGTCGTGCTCTTAGGGCGGCCGAATGTGGGAAAATCGACCCTGATTAATGCCATCTTAAAAGAAGAACGGCTTTTAACCAGTGATATTGCGGGCACGACGCGTGATACTATTGATGCCCTCGTGACGCATGACAAAAAAGAGTATCTATTTATAGACACTGCCGGGATTCGAAGACGAGGGAAAGTGGTTTGGGGTGTCGAGCAATATAGTGTATCTCGTGCAAAAAGCGCAATTAAACGGGCAACCATTGCACTCTTGTTGGTGGATGGCGACGAAGGCATTACAGAGCAGGATACGAAATTGGCCGGTATGATTCTTGATGCGGGACGGGGCATGATTTTGTTGGTCAATAAATCAGACTTGGTCAAAAAAAAAGAGGGTGGGCAAGACGAGATTGAGCGGCAATTGCTGCGCCGTTTTCCTTTTGTGAGTGACTTGCAAACCATGCATATTTCGGCGATTGAACGAAAAGGCGTTCCGCGCCTTTTTCAAAAAATTGATCAAGTGTACGAAGCATTTAATACCCGTGTCACCACAGGAGATTTGAATCGATTTTTTGAAAAACTTCTAGTAAATAATCCTCCATCAACCTATAAAGGAAAACCCGTACATCTATATTACATCACTCAAACGAGCACAGCCCCACCCATTTTTGTCATCTTCACCAATGCGCCAAAAGGCGTTCAAGAAAATTATATCCGATATATCCAAAATAAGTTTCGTAGCGCGTTTGGTTTTCAGGGTGTGCCCATTCGAATTAAGCTAAGGGAGAGAAAACGCAAGTAGGGGTGTTCTATTTTGAAAACTGAGCCGTCGTATTTAAAAGTGGCTTCTGTTTTTGTTCTAATTTCATTTCGACGAACCTTACGACGGCTGCACCATAGGTTGGATCGGTGTTCGCCAGACCGTAAACCAATTGATGCATTTCCTCAGGCAGGTCTCGTCTCTTGCATCTTCAGAACAGGTCTTCCATAATTTCTGAATATTAAGAATTTTTTCTTAAACCTGGATGTGGCTATGAGTGCCTTCTCATTTTGCCATAGGAGTACGAGGGGATTTTTCCCTGGCATTCGCAGAGAGGATTAACACTGGAGTGATTCTCCGATCCTCAGAAAAATAAGCTGCATTCCTTTCACTTCCTTTTTAAGTGATCGTTTAACAGCTTCGGGGTAGATGTGAAGTTGGTGTCCGTATTTTTTTGCGGCTTCTGAGAGTTCACCTTTTTTAATCCGGTCTGTTTTGTATTCTGCAATGAAAAGGTCGCCTTTGATTTTGTAAATGAGATCAATGACGCCTTTCATGACTTGGCCTTCCCAGGGGATGATAAACGGCACTTCGCGTCCGATGATCTCAGCTTGAGTGAGCGTATTATAGGGCGGGGAGTGGAAGAAAGTTTGGAAGATGGTTTCGAGTTCTTGACTGGCCTCTTCTCGACTACAAGCGGCGTCTACAAATGACTGTTGCTTTAAAAAGGAGATAAGTTGATTTCGATAGAGAGTGTGGTCTGATGAAAAGTCCCATCGTTCTAAAAAACGATGCGCGAGATTTCCGATGAACGCCGCTTTTTTTAAAGATATCCTTTGTCCGTCTTTAAGCTTGAGGGCTGGCATGGGTTTATTGTCGAAGGCTTTACGTTGAGAGGGGGTTGTGAAAATCGGCTGATTGGTGATTTTTTCGTAATCCTGCTGACGCTTTTCCCATATTTTAGCGGCTTTGGTGGATTCTTCATCTCCTAGATCGCTTTCTTTGTTTGCTTGTGAAAGATAATGCGCTTTTACTTCGGTGATGTTTATTTTGGAAATGACATTATTTCCTACAGAGATTTCCCCTGATTCGCGCGACATTAAACGTTCAAATAGAGTTTCTCCAAAGCCTTCTCGAAATTGTGCCAGAAAGCTCCCGTTTTGAATCCTTGATTTTGGTACAGAAGAGATCATCAGGTGTTCTCTCGCCCGTGTCATGGCCACATACAAAATACGTTTTTCCTCTTCTTCTTCACGCAAACGTTCTTTTTCGGCGAGAAATATAGAATTGAGATCCCTCATTTTTCTAACACGAAGGCCGCCTAAATCAGTGGACCAGTCATGCCGGACTTTTACGGCCTCTCGTTCTTTCGGGGCAGATCCACTCTGACATCCGGCCAAGATCACCAGAGGAAATTCCAGACCTTTAGATTTATGGATGCTGAATACTTTTACGGCATCGACACCCTCTTCCGCCAGAGGGCTTTCTGTCTCATTCATTTCTTCACGTCTCTTTTTTTCAAAATTATCGACAATTTCACGAAAACCGGTCTCTCCATTTTCGCCCAGTTGTTCTGCCAGGTGCCGTATTTTTTCGATATTGGCTATCGCCTGTTCCCCCTTGATTGCAGCAGAAGCCAAAAGGGTCAGGGGAGTCTCTTCAAAAATTCGTGCGACGGCTTCTCCGACCGGTAGTTTGAAGACGCTGTGATGCAGCCGTGACAATAAACGATAAAGTTCTTGAAGGGGGGAGGTTAACCCCTCATAGGAGATTTGATAATTTAGCTTATTTTTTTGATAGAGTGTATAAATCGTTTCATCACTGAGTCCGCCAATAGGGGAGCGCAGGACACCCACCAAGGCAATACGGTCATTGGGATCAACGATGATGCGGAGTAGATTGATGGCATCGATCACTTCCTGGTTTTGATAGAAATGCTTTTCCCCTTCAACAAAATATTTTATCCCTGCACGTCTCAGGGCTTCGAGGGTGTGATGTATGCCCGTCAGGGATCGCGTTAAAATGGCCACATCTCCTGGCTTGACCGTCTTGGTTTTTCCCTCGGAATCTAAGATCATTGCTTTCCCTAGGACGCTGTCGCATAACCATTCTGCGATGGCTTCTCCTTCCATTTTCTTGCCTTGTTCTGCATTGAGCCTCAAATTCTCATTATCGATTGATCTGAAGGAGACCTGACGAAAGGGAAGTGTGCTCTGTTCCACTTCATTGGACTTATCTTTGATCCCAGCTGGGTGAATCGGAATGTAGGGGGCTTGCAACCCTCCTTTGGGAAGAATCAGTTCTTGGCAAAGGGTGTTGACGACATTCAGTATTTTATCATGGCTTCGAAAGTTTGTTCTGAGAGTACAGGCGATGCCATTTTGGGCAAGAATCATCTTTTGTACGTGATGATAGGCTTCAATATCGGCTTGACGAAATCCGTAGATCGACTGTTTTGGATCGCCCACCACAAAAAGTTTTCCGGGCGAAAGTTTGACCTCACGCCAATTGAGCGCGCTTGTTTTTGTTTGCTCTGCGAGGAAGAGCAAGATTTCATATTGTAAGGGATCGGTATCTTGAAACTCGTCGATGAGGATGGCGTGATAACGTTGTTTAAGCACTTCGCGCACATCGGGATAATCCCGGAGAAGGTTTCTTGTTTTAATGAGCAGGTCATCAAAAGAAATCAGATCGCGTTTGTCGGTTTCTTTTCGAAATAGAATGACAAAAGGGTTTAGGAGTTGAATCAGATCCTGTAATCCTGTTGCGTTGATGTGGAGCAGTTGTTGTGCAATTCTGATCAGTTTTTTTGCCGATTTAAATTCACCGACTTCCCATCCTTTCACTTTTGTCGGTGTGCTACGGGCGAGTTCTTCCTCTTCATTCTCAAGCGGCGCATGATCAGAGGCCCCTTTTTTAAGGGGTTCTTGAAAGACATGCAGTGCGGTGGCGAGCATCCGTTCAATTAAGCGTGTTTCTGGATGTTCATTTAAAAGCGCGCTTGTTTCTTCTTTGAGAGATTGAAGCCAGTGTCGGATGGGCAAAGGCAGTGTTGTATTCTTTTCTTGGATTAAAGACGCAAAGGAGATGCTTTCTGAACTGAGCACTTTTGCCGTTTCTTCAAGGCCGGATAAGTCTAGCTGTGCAAGGACTGTTTTCCACAAATTTTTTCTAGGGTTATCCAACTGAAGTTCTGTCTGTAGCCACTTTCTCCAGATCTCTTCAAATAAATTATCTGTCTCTCCTCCTGTTTCATCAATTTGAAATTGGGGTGTCACCCCGGCTTCAATGGGGTAAAGGCGCAGAAGTGTTGTTGCAAAATGATGGATGGTACCGATCCCACTTCGCTCTAAAAGGCGAATGGCCGCTTTGGATCGATTGTCGATGGTCTCTTTATTCAGTTTGTATCTTTGGATAAGATCTGACACTCTTTCGGTATTTTCATCTGAGGAGATCAATGCTGTAAGTGTTTCTCTGAGCCGATATTGCATTTCAGTGGCGGACTTATTGGTGAAGGTGAGGGCAATGATTTGATCAATTTGAATCGATTCGTGCTCCCGCATGAGTAGGTGGATGAGTCGGTTGATGAGCAGAGTGGTCTTCCCGGTGCCCGCACCGGCGGTGACGATGATATTTTGATCAAATGTCGTCGCTGCGATCTTGCGATCTATTTGATCTAAAGGAATAAATTTCACGATGCCTTGCCTTTTTTTAAAGGCCGTGTTGGCTTCTTTTTTTGCATTAAAGCGTGTTCTTCAAATAGGGGATCGCCTTGAAGCCGATTCCATGATGGGATGTGGTTTAATCGGCAGCTTGCACGCACATCACAGTAGTTACAATGATCCCCCGGATTCATAAAAAATCGTCCCGTTTCTATCCCTTTGAGAAGGCTTGTGATGGTTTTTTTTAGTTGTTCCCCTGTTTCACCCAACCAATATGCTTGAGCGAATTTTGAAATGACCAAGGGGCCATCCGGCCAGTTTGGGGCGATGTGATAAAAGACCGATTCGCTTTGATGCTCTTCTTTCGCACCCGCTTTACTATCGGAATCGGCCAGTCGAAGATAGATGGGGGCCTGCAAACGTAAACCCCGGAGCGCTGAAGTCAGGAGATTTTTTTCGAGGGCTTGGGGTGATTGTCGTAAAGTGGTTTTGTAATCAATCACCCGAACTTGACCTGTTTCATCTTGAACATCAATCCGGTCGATAATGCCCCACATTTCTGGCCAATCTTCCTCGAGTATTTGACGACAGGAGACTTCAAATCCTTTAGGGCGGTATCCTGATTCTGACAGGTGCGCCAGGTCCATTTGAATGACTTCATAAAGCATGGTTGTGATTTGCTTTTTGAACTCCTCCCAGTAGAGGGGATATTGAATGATATTTTCGATTTCGTGCATTTTGAAGACTTCGTTGCTGACGAGTTTAAAATGGTGATCCACATTCCGTCTTTTTGAAGGATTGCTGAAATATCCTGATTTCAAGAGGCCCGCATAAAAGAGATGGAGGATGTTATGAATCAGTTGTCCCATATCTGATGCGAGTACTTGTGTTTCCTCTTCCGGGATTTCTTGCGGAGTCAAGTTTAAGAATTGGGTGCTGAAGAACTGATAAGGGCATCTCGCATAACGCTCAAGACGGGTGGGTGAAATGCCCTTATCGCATATTTTTTTCCAGTCTAAAGTTACATTGTGAATGAGACCATCATAGGGTGTGAGTGGCCCTTTTGTCTCCTGAGACATTAATGCCTTGCGGCCATGTTTGTAAAGTTCGGGTGAAAAAGGAAGCTGTTTCAGGAGCGTGTCATTTAATTGTTGTGACGTGAGGTTCTCACGAATTGCGAGTTCAAAAGGCAAAAGGAGATCCGCGCGATGAAAAGGCGTGACGGATTTTCTGTCAATCAAGCCACGCGGAATCGTGATCTCATTGAATTTCGCCTCATTTACACCGGTAAAGACGTGGCGGAGTTCGTCCAAATACCAAGAGGGTGAAGCGGGCTTGCCCATAGAATCGATACGATGATAAATCGCGTAAATTCGTTTTTCCGCTGCACCCACCAGAAGGGTGAAGAGGAGGCGTTCTTCATCGTAGCCTGCGAGTTTTTCTCCAATTTTAAATCCGAGATCGCTTTCTAATACATGTCGATGTGTATCTTGTAAAAAAGGGTCTTCTCGGATACTCCTGGGAAAGTGTCCTTCGTTTAAACCCAGAATGAACAGGAATTTGAAGGGGATGCCTCGTGCCTGCATGATATTCATCACTGAAATGCCGGAGTGATTTCCTTCTTTGACTAAAAGTCCGCTTTTTAGGAGCCATTTTTGGAGGGTTTGGATAAAGGTCTCGTGAGAAACCGAATCGGCGACGCGGTCGAGCTCGGCTAAATTTTGCAGGATATCGAGGATGCTGTTATGGATCTGTGCTTCGTCTGTTAAAAGAGGTTCTTCCATTTTGTCCGAGGGAAGTCCGAGGGTTTTTACAAGCAGGTTTTGCCATTGCTTTGCATAAAATGACCAAGAAGCGGATTGAGGTAGTTGATTTAAATCTTGATACAAAATTGAAACAATTTCAAAAAGCAGTTGTGCTTGCTCGCGGATAATCTTGAGGTCGCTTGGCTTAGGTGTGCCTTTGGGTTTGTACTGTCTTAGTCGTTCCCAGGCCGTAATGCCCTGGGTGACTTTCGCATTCCTTGTGAGTCCATCCCAGAGATAGGGTTGTGCAGTGCTCTTCTTTGTACCAAAAACTGTTGTTTCAAAATAGGGTGAAGTGACAAGCTCAATTACCGTTGCGCGGGGGAAGTTATCTCCAAGGAGCTTTGTCATGAGAAATACAGATTTTACCTTAGGGTATTGTATGAGTGTTTCTTCATAGGGCGTGGTGATAGGGATGAGATGTTTTGAAAAGATATTTTTCATGGCTGTCTGATAGGGGGTGCTGTCCCTCGTGACAATACCTATTTCAGAAAAGGAAACGCTTTCATCGCTGACGAGTCTGACGATCTCTTTTGCGACGGTCAGTATTTCATCGTTCTTGTCATAACAATTAAAAATTGTGCAAGAAAGGCTAGCCTCTGTGTTAAGGGGTGCTGTTTCTGTGAAAAGATCGAGATGTCTGAATGGCTGAGCTGAAGCGGGTTTCTCAGTTAAGTCGATGATTTGGCTGGAATCGGTCACCCAGCCCTCGACATATTGCTCAAAAAACCGCTCAGAAAACGTCCAGCCCGGATGTTTTTGTATGAGGGGGAAAAATAAGGTGCTGGGGTAGTGCCGGGTGACTTCGTGAAAAAAATCGATTTGGATTTGTGTCAGATCATAAAATCCATAGTATAAAATCCTGCCGAACGCTTTGAGGGTGTCCGAGGTTTTGACGATTGTACTTGCACGGACGGTGAGATCACCATAATCGAAAATATCGTTTTTTTGACAAAGGGTTTTGATCTGTTGATACAGGGTAAACAGGTGAGGCAGTTCGTTTTTGATCGCCCTCTTTTCAAAATGCCCTTCTTTTAAAGCCTCTAACAAAATATAAGCGTCAACAAGGCCATCTTTTAAATCGCGTATTGTGCTCCAAAGGGCCTCTGATCCATGATCCGTATCGTTAAATCTAGAAAAATAGTCAGTTGAAGTAGATGTGGGGTGTAGGAGATGTCGAAGCATTTCCTCGAAAAAGTGCTCATTTTGGAAGGGGAGGATATTCTCCCCATATTTTTCTTCATAAAGCATATTTGAAAGCTGATGAAAGGTGATGATTGAAAAGTGCAATAAGTTGAGCTGATGATCCAGGGTGAGCAGCTTTGTCAGGTGCTGTTTTAGCGCATCCGAGGGAACCAGCACCAGTAGGGGCGTGAGCGGATTCTTCTCTTTGATGTGTTGAATTTCTTCGGCGAGGGCTTTTTCAAGATGTGGGTGAAAAGGGCCGAGGAAAATTTTCATGACTTGTTTTATACCGGAGTCTCCTTCAGAAGAAAAGCGTGTTCCATTTTATTTGGAATATTTTTGTATTTTTTTTTAGATGGGTCATTTTTCTTGTGTATTAATAAAATGTTTATTACACTTTATAAAAATATAGTAGCTATTATGGGTTAATTAAGTTTATGTCCGATTCAATCGTAAAAACGTTAATGATAAAAAGAAGTTATAAGCAAAATTGTCCTTTAGCACTCAGCCTGGATTTGATTGGAGAACGATGGACTTTGTTGATCATCCGTGAGTTACTCATGGGCCCGAAACGTTATAAAGACATTATTGAGGCACTTTCGGGAATAGGGACAAATTTATTGGCAGCACGCCTTAAAGCATTGGTGCGATCTGGAACGATCCAGAAAGAGGTGCTGCCCGCGCCTGCCTCTTCCTTTGTGTATCAATTGACAGAGCGAGGGAAGGCATTGGAAGCCCCGATGATGGCTTTGATGCGATGGGGCACTGAATATGCGGGTGCTTATAAAGCCAAAGCCACTTCTCGCACCGAATGGGTCCTGCTCGGAATGAAGGCTGCATTTGATGCGAAAGCATCAGAGGGCTTCAATGTTTGTTCTTCCTTTGATGTGGGTGGATTTTTGTTTCACATTCGGATTTTTGACAGCCGTTTAGAGATCGAATCGGGTGCGATGAGAGATGCTCGTGCAAGAGTTACAACAGATGAAAAGACCTTTGTTGCCTTAGCCTTTGGGAAAAAAAGTTTAAAAGAAGTGCTCGCAAAGGGAAAATTAAAAATCGAAGGCAGCGGCCTCGCCGTTGTTCGCATCATTGGTCTGCTTAAGATACCTCAATGAAGCGGGGTAAACGCATCTCTCCGTTTTATTCCTTATCAAAGAGCACGGTAAATTCCCCATACCCTTCTTTTTCAAGGTCAATTTTTGTAATAAAGCGCAGTGATGCAGAATTGATGCAATAACGCTGGCCTGTGGGTGGCGGGCCGTCATCAAAGAGGTGCCCTAAGTGGGAGTCGGCTTTTTTACTTCGGACTTCGGTTCGAACCATGTACATGGAACCGTCTTTTTTTTCTGTGAGTCCTTCTGAGTCAATACTTTGGGTGAAACTGGGCCAGCCTGTACCGGAGTCAAATTTATCCAAAGAACTGAAGAGCGGCTCGCCTGAGACGATATCCACATAAATGCCCTCGGCTTTGTTGTCCCAATAGTCATTTTGGAATGGGGGCTCCGTGCTGTCTTCTTGTGTTACTTTGAATTGAAGCGGGGTCAATTTTTCTTCCAACGCTGCTTTAGACGGGTTTTGATTGTTTTTTTCTGGGTTCGCTTCATCTTCCCAAACCTTTTTTAAGTAAGTATCTCGACCGGAGCCTGCTCTGTATCGTTTGTAATGGGTTTCATTTTTTTTATAATAATCTTGATGATAGGATTCTGCGGCATAAAATGGCGTGGCCTCTAGGATTTGAGTCACAATGGGTTTGGGGAATTTTCCAGAGGTCTCCAGTTCTGATTTTGAGGTATCGGCTGCACACTTTTGCTCTTCATCGTGGTAAAAGATTGCACTGCGGTAGTGCGCCCCTCTATCTACAAAAGATCCGCCGTCATCGGTGGGATCGATCTGTCTCCAAAAAATCGCTAGTAGCGTGTCATAGGTGATCTGGGCTGGATCGTATGTGATTTGAATCGCTTCAAGGTGGCTTGTTTTCCCCGAGGCGACGGCCTCGTAGCTCGGATCAAGCTCCTTCCCCCCGGTGTAACCCGATATGACATCAATGACCCCTTCTCGTGCTTCAAAAGGGGATTCCATACACCAAAAGCAGCCTCCGGAAAAGGTGGCTAAGCTTACCTCTTTGTTTTCTAGATCCACGAGAAACTCCTATCTCAAAAAATACGTTCTGTTGATTGATGTGAGTTGAATTTTTCATTGAACGTCATGTCATTCCATGCTGTCAAGGGGATAACGGTTTATAGGAAATTTTTGCCGCTCTATCACGGATTGCCTCGGTAAAAATGTTCTATTGGACAATATTTTGACGATTTTAGGATCAAAAGAGTGCATTGTGTTGATAAGAATGGCTTGGTATGAAACTTGCTCTATTGCGTGGACACACGGTAAAAATGAAATCCCTTGAGGAGATGAGATGGATTCAGTATACCCGGCGCTCTCAGGCGCATTGGCCCAAGAAAAAAGACTGGAGATGATTACAAATAACTTGGCCAATGTCAGCACAAGCGGTTTCAAAAAAGATTTTGCCCTTTTTGAAGGATTAACACCTAAAGTCGATGCGCTCACGCACCCTATTGAAGAAGTCCTTCTTGTTGATGCGACCTATGGCACTTTGGTGGATATTGTGACCGATTTTTCAGCGGGGGATATCCAGGTGACGAATGAGCCTTTGGATATTGCGATTCAAGGCGAAGGTTTTTTTGGGGTTCAAAGTCCAAATGGTGTTCAATATACACGTAGCGGTCACTTTACTTTAGATGCAGCAGGACAGGTGGTCACGATGCAAGGATACCCTGTATTAGGAGGGAGCGGTCCGATTATTTTGCCCTCAGGACAGGTGACGATCCAATCCGATGGTACTCTCTTTGTGAATGAAGTGGGTGCTGATCCTGTTGAAATTGATCAGATCCCAATTTACGTTGTTTCAGACCCTTCAACATTAGAAAAAGTCGGGGGAAACCTTTTTACTGTGACCCGTGGTCAAGCGATTCAATCTTTAGAGGCTTCCCTTCAGCAAGGGGCACTTGAGGGCTCCAATGTCAATCCCGTAGAAGAAATGGTCGCAATGATCGATGTAATGCGACTTTATGAAGCGGCCCAAAAAGCAATACAGACGGCAGATACAATTCAGGCTTCGGCCTCAAATGATATTGGCGCTTTATAGGGCGGTTTTTTTATTCATATTTTTAAACCTGAACGAGTGGAGAGAACATTATGATGCGAGCACTTTCAATCGCCAGTACAGGAATGGCAGCACAACAATTGTCGGTTGCAGTCATTGCCAATAATTTGGCCAATGTTTCTACAGTGGGATTTAAAAAGGGACGATGGGATTTTCAGGATTTAACCTATCAAACTTTGAAATCTGCCGGGACAACGACGAGTTCAGGGGAAGTGCCAGTGGGCATTCAGATTGGCTCAGGGGTTAACCCGGTTGCCGTTTATCGTGGTTTTGCACAGGGTGATTTTCAGCAGACCGATGCCCCACTTGATATTGCGATTGAAGGAGAGGGATTTTTTCAAGTGACCATGTCCGATGGATCCATTGCTTATACAAGAAGCGGTTCTTTCAAGATTGGAAGTGACGGCAATATTGTTACCGCTGAAGGCTATCCCGTACTCCCGGATATCACGGTGCCAATCGATTCGATTGCGCTGACGATTTCCCCGCAAGGTGAAATTTCAGCGGCAACCCCCGGAAGTGCAACGCCATCAGTCTTGGGAACGATTGAACTGGCCCGTTTTACCAACCCGGCAGGCCTCAATAGTATCGGAAAAAATCTTTACCAGAATACAGCAGCTTCAGGCGAAGCAACGATTGGGACAGCAGGGCTTGACGGATTTGGAACCGTTTTGCAGGGTGCACTTGAAGGATCGAATGTGAATATCGCTGAAGAAATGGTCAATATGATTGTGGCTCAACGGGCCTACGAGCTGAATTCAAAAGCCATACAGACCTCTGATGACATGATGTCTGTCGCGAACAATATTAAAAGGTAAAAGATGAGATATTTAAGGGCTTCGATGATTCCAATCTTATTCATTATTTTATCTTTCACGCCCATCGTGCGTTCCGCAGAGGTCGCTTTGGAAACACGATCCTTGGAAGATAAAATTGTTTCAAAACTGCAATTGTATGTTGCAGAGGCACTTTCAGTGGATCTACCAGAAATCCAGGTATCAAAATTGAGTGCGACGAATGGCCAGTCCTTGAACATTCAAGGGGAAGTTGTTCGTGTTAAGCCGACAAATCGTGGCCGTCTTCTGGGACGTCGTATTTTTGTGATTGGTTTGCTGAGTCATGATGGGCATGCAATGGAGCATCGGGTCAGCGCGGATATTGTGAAAATACAGAAAGTGGTTGTTACGCGGAGAAAACTCCGTCGCCTTGATATCGTGGAAGCCGATGACGTCACACTTGAAATGATTCGCACACGAAATCAGAGACGTCGTTATGAAAATGACCCGGAAGCAGTGATTGGGAAACGGCTGATACAATCCCTTGGGAAAGGCGTTCCTGTTCGTGTTGATCAGCTCGAACTTGCTCCCCTGATTCGCCGTGGAGACCGTGTGACGATGGTATTCAAATCAGAAGGTCTTAAGATCTTGACCACTGGCGAGGCAAAACAGGATGGCAATCTGGGTGAAACAATTAAAGTCGTTAATCTTGATTCAAAAAAGATGGTTTTTGGTGAAGTGCTCAACTCCGGGGATGTTGGAGTTAACCTTCAAAGGAGCCGCTAAATGAAGGGTTATGAAAATAAAGGCCTCGGGCGATTGATCTTGGTTTTTTTTGTTTTTACTACGATGTCTGCTTGTGGTGCGAAAGGCTTGATTCGGGTTTCCAATAAAGACTCTCGATTAAAGGATCGCGCTTTGACTTCTTCTGCGCTTCCTGAAAAGCCCTTGATTTCGATGAATTTGAATTTGAAACATGGATCGAAGAAAAAGAATAACAAAGGATCATTGTGGGCTGACAACCAATCACGCAGTTTCTTTTTTCAAGATGCCAAGGCGAGCCATGTCGGAGATATTGTGACCGTTCGTGTGGTTGAGAATGCGCAAGGGTCGAAGGCAGCAGGGACGACAACAGATCGGACTTCCGCTTTAAGCGCATCAACCGCTGCTCTTTTTGGCACCCCTTCAAATACACTGGCAAATCTCGGGGCGGGCGCTGATTTTTCAGATTCTTTTTCAGGTGATGGCGCAACCAGTCGGAGCGGTAGCCTTACAGCAGAAGTCACGGCCATTGTGACGGCGATTTATCCTAATGGAAATATGATGATCGAAGGCGAACGCGAAGTATTGATTAATAATGAAAAAGAATATCTGGCAGTGAGCGGGGTGGTGCGTCCTGAAGATATTCAGCAAGGGAATACGATACTTTCAACGGTGATCGCGGATGCAAAGATTGAATATTCGGGAACGGGCGTGGTGAGTGATAAGCAGAGTCCCGGTTGGCTGATGCGTATTCTTGATTTTATTTGGCCATTTTAAGCATACATTACAAGGAATGAGTGGGGATATCTAAGTGATTGAAAGAAATTGGACACATAAAAGATCATATTATCTGGCAAATTTCATCCTGTTTATCTACGCGATGGGTCTTTTTCTAGTTCTTGTTCTTTTCTCTGTCCCTTCTCATGCGGCGAGAATAAAAGATATTGCGTCCATTGAAGGGGTTCGTAATAACGCCTTAATCGGTTATGGCCTGGTCGTAGGTTTGAATGGTACAGGAGACAAAACGGGAACCCTTTTCACTGTTCAGTCTCTTTCCAGTATGTTGACACGGATGGGTATTTCTGTTGATCCAAATGCGGTGAAAGTTAAAAATGTTGCGGCCGTGATGGTCACCGCAGTCCTCCCGCCCTTTACTCGAACGGGCACACAGCTTGATGTTGTCATTTCATCCCTCGGAGATGCGACAAGTCTTCAGGGGGGGACCTTGTTGTTGACTCCCTTAAAAGGTCCAGATCAAAGCGTGTATGCCGTTGCGCAGGGTTCGGTGTCGATTGGCGGTTTTATCGGGGGAGGTGGTGGAGATAGCACTCAGAAAAACCATCCCACTGCGGGTAGAATTCCAAGTGGGGCATTGGTTGAACGAGAAGTGCCCTTTGAGTTTGCGAAGATGGAACGTTTCAAAATCTTGCTGAGACAGCAAGATTTTACGACAGCACTACGTCTTGCAGAAACGATCAACAAGGCCTTTGGTGCAAGCTCGAAATCGGCACCGGTGGCCCATCCTATTGATTCCGCGACCGTCGAATTGGTGGTGAGTCATGATTATAAGGGTCGGGAAGTGGCACTGCTTGCAATGATAGAAGCCTTGGATGTTCCCATTGATTTTTCCGCAAAAGTCGTCGTGAACGAGCGCACGGGGACGATCGTTATGGGCGATCAAGTGCGTGTCTCTGATGTTGCGATAGCGCATGGAAACCTCACCATTCGTGTGAAAACGGAATTACAGGTTTCTCAACCCGCTGCATTGGCTCCGAGAGGATCAGAAACGGTTATCGTACCCCAACAGGATTCGGATGTTGTTGAAGGGGATTCAAAAATTGTATTGATGCGGGGAGGAACCACGATAGGGACACTCATTCAGGGCTTGAATTCAATCGGTGTGACACCCAGAGATTTGATCTCTATTTTGCAATCGATTAAGGCGGCCGGGGCTTTGCACGCAGAGCTAGAAATTTTGTAAAATTTTTTATTCTATTCACAAGGTAGGGTGGACTCATGATAAATGGAACGAATTTTTTTTCGATGCATCGGCAGATTCTTGATCAAACGCATTCAGCGAAAGCAGCGATTCAGTCTACTGAAACGATAGGTAAAAAACAGGTCGAATCCATTGAAAAACTGGCTGAAATCAAAAAAGGAGCCAAGGCATTTGAGTCCTACTTTATTCAATCGCTCTTAAAAGAAATGAGAAAAGGGGTTCCAAAAAGCGAGGAAAGTGGCGTAGGATTGGGACAGGACTTGTATGAGTCTATGTTTGATGAAGAGATCGCGAAAAAAATATCAGAGAGCGGTGGAATCGGCTTGGCAAAGATGCTTACAGAAAAATTGTCGCGCTCACTTGAATCTACTGAGAGACCCCTTGATCAAATAGAGGGCCCTAAAGTTTTTAAGGCGATTCGCCGATAAAAGAAATGGGTAGGAAAAGGAGTAAACTATGAAGATCTCAGAGAAAGACCAACATTCGCTTTTAGAAAAAACCATTCTTGGCAATAGTCGTGGCGTCGGTGTTACGAAAGCCGGGAAGTCTCAAGAAAGCCAACAAGCTTCTCCATCCTCTGCCGCAGATCAGGTTGATATTTCTGAACAAGCGCGCACCTTTCAAAAATTGAACAAACTGGCCACAACAGGCACGGATGTGCGTGCCGAAAAAGTGGAACAAGTGCGTACTCAGGTTGAGGCAGGAACATACCGGCCCAATACCACAAAGATTGCCGAAAAACTGATTCGTTCAACCTTACTTGATAACCTTTCATAAAGGGGTATTGTATGATTGTTGCAGCTCCTCAAAGACTTTCTGAGTCAGAGTCCACTCAGCTCATTGCAATACTTGAAGAGATGGTTAAAGTACACCATGAGCTACTTACACGGATTCAGGAGGAAAAACGCCTTATTATTGAGGGAAAAGTCGAACCACTGCTTCGTTGTGTTTCTCAAAAAAAGAAATTACTCGACCGCGTGGCGCAGCTCGAAAAAGAACGCATTCAATCATTACAAAGTATAAATCACGGCACCTCCCCCCCCACGCTCAAAACACTTATTCCGTTCGTAACATCTTCCGATCAGGAAAAACTAGAATCACTCAGAAGTCGTCTTGAGGGACTCACATCGAGTATAGAAGAAATTAATCATGTGAACGGTATTTTAATTGAACGGGTTCTCGGGCAGATTTCAGATCTTTTTGCCTTACTCAGGCACCTCACATCAGATGTGACCACCTATCAGCATACTGGAAAAATAAATAGCCGCTCAGCCGGAAAGACAATTACAAGAAGTTAGCGTTTAAACCTATAATTTAGGAATAGAGATATGTCTGGTATTTCAGGAATGTTCAATACAGGTCGCCTTGCCCTCTCGGCAAACCAGAAGGGGCTTGAAACGATTTCTCATAATATCGCCAATGTCAATACGCCTGATTATTCTCGCCAAGAGGTGGTTTTAACGACAACCCCTCCAGTGGTGGGCGCGCCTGGCCAGACAGGGACAGGTGTTCAGGTGAGTGAAATTCGACGTGTGGTCAATCGTTTTATCGAAAATCAGGTGACTTCAGGCGAATCGAGTTATGGGCAATTGGAAGCAGAGGCCGGGCTCCTTAGTCGTGTTGAACTTGCGTTTACGGATGGCAATGGCACTGGATTAAACTTGTCGCTCTCACAATTTTTTGCTGCGATACAAGATGTCTCCAATAATCCATCCGATACCTCAGCACGTTCTGTTCTATTGGAACGGGCAAAAAACTTATCCCAGCAATTTGTGACGACCGATACGCAGTTTAAGCAGGTACGGATTGACGCCGATCAAGAAATCAGTGGGATTTTAGGGGAAATCAATCAATTTGCAAGTCAAATTGCCACTTTGAATAATCGGATCAAAGAAATGACCATTTCAGGGCAGAATCCGAATGACTTGCTTGATGAGCGGCAAGGTTTAATTAATAAAGTGGCTGAGCGAATTGATATTCAGACGATTGAAGATACCTTTGGTCAAGTGACTCTGTTTGTTGGCAATGGAAAAACCCTTGTGGAAGGCAGTATTTTTGGATCTTTGGTCGGTGTGCCCGGTTCCGATAATGACGGTTTTGTGAATATCTCTTATGATCCCGGCAACGTAAGCTCGAGAACAGATATCACAACCGCGATCAAAAATGGCCGTTTGAAGGGCCTCCTTGATATTCGAGATACGACGGTTCCTTCTTATATCAATCGCTTAGATCAGTTGGCCACGGGTGTGATCAATGAAGTGAATCAACAACATGGTGCAGGTTATGGATTAGACGGCACAACCGCGAATGACTTTTTCTCTCCCTTGACCCCAACAGCGAGAGCACTAACGGCCAATACAGGAACAGGGGTTGTGACGGTTACTGTCGCAAATGCGGCCCTACTCACATTTGATGAGTATGACTTATCATTGTCAGGTACGAACTATACAATCACAAACCGAAGTACCGGGGCGGCGTCGACTCCGGGAGCCTTGCCGCAAACCTTTGAAGGCTTGACGGTGACACTCAGCAGTGGTAGCCCGATTGCCGGGGATATTTTTCGTATTTCTGCACATAAAAATTCTGCTGCATCAATGGCCGTAAGCTTAACTGATCCAGATAAAATTGCGGCGGCCACAACGGCTGCAGGTACGCCTGGTGATAACGGCAATGCGATTTTAATGGCTGAGATTCAGAACAAAACACTGAGTGCTTTAGGCAGTGAAACCCTGCAGGTTTCATATGGGGGCATTGTTGGCGATGTGGGAATTGGTACCCGAACCGCACAAAGAGGACTTACAATTGAAACCAGCCTTCGGGAACAATTGAAAAATGTACGTCAGGAGACATCTGGTGTTTCTCTAGATGAAGAAATGGCCGGGATTATTAAGTTCCAGCGTGCTTATCAAGCGGCGGCAAAGATCATTACGACTGCAGATGAAATGTTTCAAGTGATCCTGTCAATGAAGCGGTAGAGCCAAGAACAAAATCATTTGTGCTTAAAGAGGATTGATCCATGCGTGTTTCAGAACAAATGGTTTTTGATAATTTGACGAACCGTCTCCGGCGTCAGTCTTCTGCGATCTTGATGCTTCAAGAGCAGGTCACGACCGGGAAGAAAATCAATAGACCTTCCGATGACCCGATTGGTCAGGCCGAAATAATCAACTTTGACAAATCTTTAGAAGCCTCTAATCAATATTTGAGAAACATTGATCGACTGGAGTCTTATGTTGTGGCCAGTGATACGGTCATTCAGACCGTTCAGGATCAATTGCATCGTGCTCGGGAACTGGCAGTTCAGGGAGCGAATGCGACGAATACGGCAGCCGATCGAACCATCATTGCCCAGGAAGTGCGTCAAATTTATGATCAACTGATTGCTTTGGCCAATACCAATCATGAAGGGGCCTATATCTTCTCTGGAAATGAAACCAACACCCAGCCCTTTGTGAATCAAGGAAGGTTTATCGGGACAACAATTACCACACCTGCGACCATCACTGCTGCATCAAATGATGTTTTGAATATAACGGTCGATGGGGTTACAAATAATGTCACCATCGCTCCCATCGTGAATGCGACAGGCGCTCAGCTCGCCACTCAAGTGCAGACGGCCATCAATGCGGCAACAACATTTCAATCTGCCGGAATCAGTGTCGCTGTGACCTTTGATACTGATCATCTTGTTGTTACCTCCAATGGGGTCGGAGGGACATCTGCTGCTACAGCGAATTCTGGAACGGCCTTTGCGACGGTCATTGGGGCCGGGCCAGGAACCAATCGACCTGCTGGAACCTATTTAGGCGATTCAGCGGAAAACGCAATCCTGATTGGAGAAAACACCAGCGTGGTCAAAAATCTCCCGGGTGATCGGCTTTTTCGGGCAGAGATTAACGGATCTTCTGTGGGGACGAGTCTTTTATCAACCGTTGCATCCCTGCAAACGGCATTAGAAACAAATAGTGTGACCGGAATTCAGACCGCCTTGGGCAACATCGATGGTGCATTTGACGGCGTGAATAATGAACGTGCTTTAGTCGGGGCGAGGCTCAATCGAGTGGACAGCACAGCGGCAATGCTAAAAGACTTTAAATTAGCGGTGACACAACTCAAATCGGCGCGAGAGGATGTTGATCTTGGCACGGCCATCTCGGGCTTACTTCTCCAGCAGACTGCTCTAGAGGCAACACTGGCAACTTCTGCAAGAATCGTCAGACAGACCCTTCTTGATTTTCTTCGGTAAACTCATCCTGAATATAGAAGTGGCTTATCTGAGTCCACGAGGAGTTTATCTTTTTGCGTCGTCTGCCATCAGAACTAAAAAAACGCCTTTTTTTAAGATCCATGTGTAAAACCGATGCTCTTTCGTACTAAGGAGAGAGGCTCATGATTGAAGCCTTTTCGCCAGCGAAACATTTGTGATGGTATGTCAAGCGTGACAATCTGAATCGCTTTGCAGGTTATGAGTCCTTTTACCCATTGCAAATTGATGGTGAAGAATTTTTTTAGGAGTAAAACCAGCATGACGAGTCCATTCCCTTGCTTAGAGATCTTAACAATTTCTCAAAAGGTTTACTTTGCTTCATAGAGGCATTAGTTCGCCCGAACTGAGACAGAGCTTAGAACCCTTGACTATAATTGTGTCAGAAATATTTTTTGCTACTGCATTCACCTTTAATATCTAGACTATTAAGGAATTTTATGGAAATTGACTAAGAATTTTTCCAGATTAAGAATTTATTTTATTGATAGACAACAGGTTTTTTATCAAAGAGGCTTCCTGAGCCAAGTCCTGTCTATCCTGTCTGATTCAAGACCGAAATGAGGAATGGCGCATCAAATGATCATTCAAAATGGGATGCCTGTGATCGCACCTTGCTTTCATATTCCGGATCCTATTTTGCCAAATCTCCGCACAATATCCCCGGCTTTTTCAATGCTTTGAATGCCAGAGACACTTTTTCCTGCCTGCCAATATTCTTTTGTGCCATTTTCATCCAGCAAAGCCCGTTTGAGCTGAAAAAGGGATTTGAGGGCATAAATGATTCTCATGAGATGTTTGGTGTTTCGCCCCTTTAACATGAACCGTGCTAGGGCCCCGGCCTTGAGTCCCATGTGTTTAATGTCATCTGTTTTGATGATAGATAAAGGCACTCCTGTGATACGCTCACTGAGGACGATGTCTTCTTCCCTTGCTTTCAGTATCGCCTTTTTATAGGCATGGTTCGTGCGGCACTCTTCTGTGGCAATAAATCGTGTGCCCATTTGCACCCCTAAATAGCCCAACTGCATTGCCTTTGCAAACGCGGCTTCGTCCCCAATGCCGCCCGCACAAATGAGGGGAAGACCAAGGTCTTTTATTTCATCAAAAAGCGCTTCAGTGCTTTTTCCTCCGACATGACCACCTGCACGATTGTTGACAGCAATCAGGCCATCCACCCCGGAGGCAATCCCTTTCTCCGCCCAGTGTCGATTCGTGACATCATGATAAACAATCCCGCCCATCGCATGAACGCGCTTCACGACCCAGCTTGGTTTTCCAAGGGAGGTAATAAAAAAACGCAGGCCTTCTTCAAGCGCGATATCAATCCATTGCGACATTTTATGCTGATACCGTTTTGAACTCTTTTCAATGAGAGCATTCATGCCGATAGGTTTTTTCGTGCGTTGACGAATGAAACGAATGCCTTCGCGAAAATCATAGGCATGCACGTAAGTGAGGGAGATGGGCTGGATGATGCCAATCCCGCCTGCTTCGGAAACTGCCGCGATCAGTTCGGGATTGCTACAAGGGTACATTGCGCCGCAGATAATGGGAATTTCAATGCCGGCGTGTTCAGTGAATTGATTTTTTATCATCAGCGGAGCGGCTCAATGAATATTGAAGTTTATTTTAAACGATTTTGAAAAATATGCTACGATTCGTTTCCGCGAGATGAAATGCTACAGGGAGAGTCGGGATGAGTGAATATATATTTGATTCACACAAAGAGGATAAAGAACTAAAACGCTTGAAGCTCATCGAAGCAGCTTTTGATGCCGATTCGATTCAATTCTTAGAAAAAACCGGGGTGAAAAACGGCTGGCACTGTTTAGAAATCGGGCCGGGTGCGGGATCGATTTTGACATGGCTGGGAGACAGGGTAGGGGAACGCGGCTTGGTTGTCGGTATCGACAAAAACACAAAGTACGTTGATGATTTGAATGGAGCGCCTCTTCAAATCATCGAAGGAAATTTCTCTGACGCTCATTTCGAAACGTCTTTTGATTTGCTGCATTGCCGTTATGTCTTGATTCATAATGCTGAAGACCAAGATATGATCCCTAAAATAAAGCCGGTTTTGAAACCGGGCGCCTATATTGTGCTCGAAGAACCTGATTTTACATCGGCACAATTATTAAACGACCCTTTAGACATTTCACAAGGCCGTGTGAATACGGCAATCTGCCGCATGTTCACTGATATGGGCTTAAATCCCGGATATGGCCTGACGCTCCCTCAAAAATTAGAGGCAGCAGGTTTTGAAATTACCGACGTGGTTTCAAAAATTCATTTCGCATCGGGAAACTCACCCGTGGCAAAAGTTATGGCTGAATCAACCGAAGCATTGCACGACAAATACATTACAACAGGCGAAGCGGGAGATGTTGATTTGAAGGAGTACATCGCCAACGCAAAAGATGAAAAGTATTGGTCAGTTTACTACAGTACCATTTCTGTGATTGCGAAGCTGCCTAGCTAAGAGATAAAATTTCTGAGACCAATCCCTCTATTCCTCCAAACCGTTTTTTTGTAATAGCACTTCGTAGGCCTCAGTCAAAAGGGATTCGTATTTTTCAAGATCATAGCTCCAACTTCCATCGATAAAACCCAGGGCGCGTGCCCGGTCTGATTTTACTGTTGCTTTCATGTCTGTAATCACATAGGAAATTCGCTGTCCTGCAGATAAATGAACGCCCCGCCCTGAAAGCTCTTTTGCGACAATGGCTGTGAGGTTGGCTTGTTGGTATTCCTCTGGTGCTTTTGAGAGCGATTTAGAAATCGCCAGTTCAAAGAAGGGGACTTGGCCCGTTCTCAGTTGATCCCGGTAATATTCAAAACACATTTTTACTTTGGGCAAAAGCGATCGATATTCCCGGCAGTTCTTCGCGTTACTTAGGATTTCGAGCATCGCATGCTGCGCCGCTTTAATAAAAGCGGGGGTATCAGAACGGCGGACTTCGATGCCGCGCAGTTTTGTTTTACCTGAACGAAATAGACCAAAATAACGGTTGGGCACACCCACTTTGGGATTTGTTTTAGAGGGTGGAAAGAGCAACCATTGATAAATGCCTTTAAAAGAGATGGGAATTTCACATTCTTTTGATATGCGTTGGCTCAATGTTTCGTAGTCGGACTCGCTTGCCTGTGCACGTTTCAGCCAGAGTGAGTCGACAATGGCGTGCAGCATTTCAAAACCTTCTTTTTCGGCAATCTCTTTGGCTTGAAGCAGTTTTTCCCGGGCATAGGCGGTAATCGCTTCATGTGCCTCGATTTTTCCGAAACGTGCATTTTTATAGCCTTGATACCCAAAGGTGGTCACCAGCCCCCATTTTAAAGCCGATTGCCGTTGGTCGTATTGTTTCTTTTTGATGGGATCTGTTTCAGCTTTTTTAAGCTGTTTATATGCGGCACGTTTTTTGAGAAAGGGTTGAAGAAATCGAGGGATCAAGCCTGCGCGTTTTCGACAGAGATGATGCCCAATTTCCGGCACGCGGTTATGTGGGCAGCAGTGGCAATTGATGGTTTCAGGGGAAATATTGTACTTGGCCATGATGGAGGGATACATCGAAGCAAAATCAATTTCACCTACCGCTTCATGGAATGCGGGTTTTGGTGCATAGGTTAGCCCGCCTTTGTCTATGAGCAGCAGTTGTTTTGCACTTTTAAAGGCTTCCGGTACGCGTTTTCGCCAAGGGATTAAAATGCCATCTTGAAAGGCCAGATCCATTTGCATAGATGTAATGCCCGTTCCCGTTGAGGCACGCGCTGTCTGCTGAACGGGGATTTTAGAAAGCCGTGCAAATTCAAAGATCCCTTCCAGTCCGGTATGGCCATATAAAAAAGAATTGCGACGGTCGATGTGCCATCGCCCTAAGAGCGTTCTTGCTGCCGCTTTATGAATGATGTGTCCATAAGAGAAATAGGAGCGTTCTTTTTTAGATTGAACCTTTCCACCGGGTTCCCGATTTAAATGAAGCGGCATCTTAAATCGTGCTGCGGCTTCAATGAGTTTTGGCAAAATATAAGGGTCGCCCCATTCAGATAGGATGAGATCTGGGTCGTAGCGCTGCAGGTTTCGGTCAAATTGCTTCACAATATCGAATTCATTTTCTCCCTCTAGGGTATGGCAACGGCCTTCAACCGTGATCTCCAAACGGCCCGATTCTCTTTGTTTGGGGTTTATTGACTGTCCTTCCATCCGCAGTTTCATGATGGATAGGGGCGGAATGGCATAATCGGTCGCCCAGGGCGAATCCTGTAGATCAATTTTTAGGATTTCACTTTTACTTTTCAGGGTAATTTGGCAGAAAGAAAGCGGAAAGATTTTTTTGAAAAAGAAGTAATGTTGCGGTAGGGAGAGGTCAGAATTGTAGAGTGAAAGTGTTGTGGCACTATCCTTTTTTTGATGTTCGAAAGTAATCAGCCACTGCACCACTTTGGGGAAATGAAGTGGATTTACCGTGGTGATTTGAAGCACCGGAATGTGTTGTCCCGAATAAAATTCAATCCTTTCTGTGGCTTGAACATGAAGCGGGATTTTAAACCTGGAGATAAAGGTGAGGGCTTTTTTGAGTGCTCGCGTCGGCCCGCCGATATAAAAGGACGGACTAAACTGATCGATGAGTCGATATTTTGTGCCTGATGTCTCAATCAGCCAAAGACACATGCCCTCCGCGACGGGGTAGACATCAAAAATCCATCCTCTGAGGGTTTTCTGGGCCATTTGTTTCCTGCTTGTTTTTTTCGAGAAGGGCAACGCGTTTCTCGAGTAGGGTATTTGATTTGTACGATTCGATGAGCATGGCAACAACCATCGCCTCAAAAGGAGTGGCTTTAGAGGCATAACTTCCGGCGGAGGCATGGTATTTTACCGATTGAAAGAGCTCATCCAAATAGACTTGATCTTCGCGTCGCAAGGCACGTCGAAAGGCGCGCCAGGATGAGACTTCTTTTGCAATCAGCTGTGTAAATGTTGCGAGTGTTCTTCCCAATGCGCTCTTCCTTATACTCGCCGAATCGGAAACAGCCATTCTTGAGCGTTCGGTTTTTCTTCGATAATGCGAATGGATGTTTGGGACGATACCTCGGGCGGCGCGATACGAAAGACCCGCGTTGCGTGTTTCTTCATATGGGATAAAAAAAAGGTACGGCGTCCTGCCATTTTTTTAGGAAATGGCGAAAGGATGACAAAAATGTGGCCTGGGACGCTTTGGCCAAGTGCGGTGACCAGATGAAGCAAAAGGTTTTTTGCTTCAATAAAAGGAACCGATTCATCGTAAAAGGTTTCCAAGGGGCCTGCCAGAATAACCAAACGCGGCTGGTGTTGCGCAATTTCTCTATGGAGTTGGTTGAAAACCAATGAAGCCATCTGGTGGCAGGTAAATGCACGGGAAACAAAAAGCGATGAAAGGAAGTGCTCTGGATCATGTCCCATCTCTTTTGCGAGTTGCACAAGCGGGTAGGGGCTGAAGCTGTTGTTGCCATCTAAAAGCAGCACGCGTTCGTGATTATTGAGACGCCATGCGGCGAGTAAGGGGGTGAGTGAAAAAAGAGAGAGGTCTCCATAAAACACAAAGACTCCGCCATCTTTCCCGGAAATGAGTGAGAAGGGCGGCCCCTGGAAATGGATCTCTTTTTGCGTTTCAATGATTGAATTCATGTTTTCTATTCCTTTTTGTCTTTATTTTGTGATGCTTGGCATATGCCTACCATTATAGGTAGGCATAATAAATTTGTCAAGTGGATTTTGTGTTGAAAAGATGTGACTAGAGATTAAGTGAGCAAGGCAGGTTCGGGAGATTTCGAATGCTAAATAAAGCCTATTTCTCCAGAGGACTAGAGTTTTTTTAATTGAGGTTTGGAGAATACCATGAAGTTCTTCCAGAACTCTTCACTCTACAGTTTTCTGAAAACATCGAAGATTTCTACT
>JAJDBX010000046.1 GCA_029261135.1 Nitrospirota bacterium | reverse complement strand
TTCTGCCGATGTCATCTCGCGCAGGATATAATCCAAGGTTCCAATAGCGGTGTCTTTATAAATTTCCTGTTTCGTAGCCTGAAACATTTCTACAAATAATTTTGCCAACAATCCATTGTCGTAGAGCATTTTTTCAAAATGGGGGACTTGCCAGGCTTCGTCGACGGAATACCGGTGGAATCCCCCGGCAATTTGGTCATACATGCCGCCCCATGCCATTTTTCGTAGTGAATGGCTGACCATCTCTAAAAAGGTCTGCTCGCCACTTTGCTGAGAATAACGGAGCAAAAGACTTAATGCGGGGGCGCTCGGAAATTTTGGCGCACCGCCAAATCCACCGTGAGCCTCATCGAAAATTTTAACAAGATTTTCTACAGATTTTTCCAGAAGAGCGGGATCAATCGATTTTTTTGAAAAATCTTTTTTGAGTTGTCCAATGGCATTCAGTAAACTCCGGGTTGTGCTGGCCACATCTTCGGCTCTTTCCCGATAAATTTCTGACAAAGACATCAATATTTTTGGAAAACCCGGAAGATTGTGGCGATCTTCAGGAGGGAAATATGTCCCGCCGTGAAAGGGCACTTTTTCAGGCGTAAGAAACATCGTCAAGGGCCACCCGCCGCCGCGCTGTATAAAAAATTGTACCGCCGTCTGATAGATTTGATCTAAATCGGGCCGTTCTTCCCGATCCACCTTAATGTTGACGAAGTGCTCATTCATGATTTTTGCAATCGCCCCATTTTCAAAGGACTCATGTGCCATCACATGACACCAATGGCAGGCCGAATACCCGATTGACAGCAGGATGGGTTTCCCCGTCCGCTTGGCCAGATCAAAGGCTTCCTCCCCCCAGGGATACCAATCCACCGGATTGTCGGCATGTTGTAGTAAATAGGGGCTGGTTTCGTGAATCAAGCGATTCGTGCGTTTCCCGTCACTCATCTTTCTATACTAAAGCCCTCGATTCTCCTTTGTAAATAGGTTTGATTCACGGGATGACAGATTGACAATCTCCCGATCCTTAAGATAGGATAATTCATTTTTTACGGAGTTTTTTATGAATGCAGAAAAAGATATCAAAACGATTCTGAAAAACCTTGAATATCGGGACGATGCCCAAGTCCAAAAGCAGCTCGTTGACCAATCCATCCAGGTCAAAATCAGGATGGGCAGCATCAAACGAAAAATCGTTGTCATGAGTGGAAAAGGCGGTGTCGGCAAAAGCATGACCACGAGCAACCTGGCCCTGGCCTTTGCCAGAGCCGGCCACAAAGTTGGCGTGCTTGATGTGGATCTGAACGGCCCTTGTATCCCCAAAATGCTCGGCGTTGAAGGAAAATTTGAAATCACCCCGGAAGGCGCCATCCCTCCGGTTGGCCCTTATGGAATAAAGATTGCCTCGATGGAATTCTTTCTCAAACAGGAAGACACGCCCGTTCAATGGAAAGGTCCGATGGAGCTTTCTCCCGTTTGGCTCGGCCTGATGGAAATGAACGTCATCCGCGAATTTTTTGCAGACATCGTTTGGGGAGAGCTAGACTACCTTTTTACCGATCTTCCCCCCGGCGCAGCAGCAGATAAACCGCCGGTGATCGCAGGATTTATTCCAGAACTTGATGGTGCCGTTGTGGTGGCCACTCCCTCTGAAGTCACGAAAGCCGTGGTGAGAAAATCAATCCATTATGCCAGAAGCGCAGGAATTCCAATGCTTGGACTGATTGAAAATATGAGCGGTGCGCTTTGTCCTGAGTGCAACACAACAGTCCCGCTTTACGAAGGCGGATGTGCAGACCTCTGTGAAGCTTTGGATGTGCCACTGTTGGGGAAAATTCCTTTTGATCGTCAACTGGCCAATGCCTGTGACCAAGGGGATCCGCTTGACCCAGCGCACCCTATCGCGAAACACTTTGATGAGATTGCTTTATACTTGCATGATTTTTTAGAATCTAAAAAGAACTTAAACTAAAAGATGCCACACGGAGGATATTATGAAATTTGTTTGTATGAAATGTGAAAGTTTTATGGGTTTTGAAAATGTACAAAAGCCTGGGGCACAATCTCTCGGTGTCACCTTTACTTGTCCGAGCTGTGATGCACAAGTGGCCATGGTCACCAATCCGGGTGAAACGGCGATGGTTCAAGCTCTCGGCGTGAAGCTGGGCGGCAGAACGGCTCCGGCGGCAGCGATGGAATTGACACGTGAAAGCCTGCAGGATGCACCAGAAGTCCTTGAGAAAAGAAGCCCTTCCCCTGCAGCGCAACAGGAAATGTTAAAGGATGAATTGACTAAAGCAGAAGCGGCTGAAGCTGGCGGATGTCCCTTCTCAAGTATGGTTGCACAAATGGAGGGCATGGGCGGCAGTGCAGAAACGAATCAAAGCCCTGTCGAGTTGACTTGGTCTCAAGAAGCAGAAGCACGGATTGAAGGTGTTCCTTCTTTCATGCGGCCGATGATTAAGATGGGTGTCGAAGGCTACGCGCGTAAAAACAACCTCTCCACCATCACGCCTGAAGTGATGGACGCTTCAAAAAATGATCCGGGTGATATCCGTTGGTCTAAGGGTGCCGAAGCACGCCTCGAAAATATCCCGTCATTTATTCGACCGATGGCCAAAAAAGAAATTGAGCGAATCGCGAAAGAACGCGGGGATGCAGAAATCACTGAAGCCATGATGGAAGAATCCAAAGAAAAATTTATAGGGATGGGTTATTAAGACGGATTTACAATCAGGTGGGAATGCTTTTGTCAAAGCGCTAGAGAACGAAATTTTAGTTCACGAAGCAGTTCACCACCCTTTTCTCAAGCGGTTTTCAACGGAAAAGCTAAGCCTGGAGCAGCTTCAAACCTTTGCCCTTCAGCACTATCAGTTGGTGAAGATTTTTGTCAACTATATGACGAACCTGCTACCAAAGATCCCAGACAAAGATGCCGCCGATCTTTTCAGGGTGGTTTTTGATGATGAATTCGGACAACACACCATCTTTAGAAGTCATCCGGCCCTTTACCGTAACTGTTTAAAAGCACTCGGCTTGCCGGATGGTGCATGGGGCCGGGTCAAACCGCTTCCAGAGGTCAGCCAATATCTTGAAGCCCATCTCAAACTCACTCGCGAGGAGGATTTTCTGATCGGCTTGGGTGCCGTTGGCCCTGCCCACGAATTTGCGATCCCGACCATGTTTGAATACCTCATTCCAGGCTTGCAAAATAACAGTGACCTCAGTGATGAAGATGTCGAATATTTTTCAATGCACATCATTGAAGACAAAGAACACGCGATTGTTTTCAACAAGCTGATTGTCCGTCATGTCGAAACAGAAGAAGGACAACAACGCTTAAAAGAAGGCGCAATGCGCTCCTTGGCCTATCGCCATACCTTTTGGGATGGCCTTGAAAGAGCTGTTTTCGGGACACCATCCGCATAAACCGATCTCAAGCGACGATCCCTCATGGCCGATAAGAAGCCACTGATCAATTCACCCATACAATTTACCGATCAAGAACTCGGTCTCATTGAAGACACCTCGTTTTTTGAAACCAAAGCCCTCATTACCCAAAAAGTAAAAACCTTGCTTCATCTACTTCATGACACCTTAAAAAAAGAACTGGTGGATTTCCCTTTTCTTGCACCCGATGACTTTCATCTTGATAACCACCAATTTGTAAAAGGGGAGCATCTCTCAGGTTTTCCTTACCTTTACCTCGATTACCCGAAATACTATACAAAACAAGAGATGTTTTCCTTCCGAAGCTTGTTTTGGTGGGGGCATCATTTTATTTTTGCGTGGATTTTATCTGGAAAATATCTCGATCAATATAAAGAAAATATTTTAAGACATTACAAATCACTGTCCGGAAAAGGCTTATTTATTTTGATGACGAAAGACCCCTGGGAGTGGAAAAAACACCCGGACAATCTGCTTGAAATCAGGCAGGATAATCAGGAAGAAGTTTCCATCGCATTGAAAACCCGCCCTTTCTTGAAAATTCATCGATACATCGATTTTAGAAGTCCTGCGATTCTAAAGGGGACCCCCATTGAAGAAGCTATCCAGGCCCTGCGCTCTACTTTCCCGATCATTGTCCGCCCAACCTAAGACGAAACACCCACAGGCATTCGCGCAACAATTCGACACCTTCCGCACTTTCTTTGATATACTCTGAAGAAATGACCTTCTAACTATGCCATCCCAGCGGAGAAAAAATGGAAACGGATTATGACCTCATCATACTCGGTGGTGGGCCTGGTGGTTATGCTGCGGCGATTCGAGCCGGTCAGCTTGGCTTAAAGGTGGCAGTGATCGAAAAAGAAGCCATCGGCGGCACTTGCCTGCACCACGGCTGCATCCCTTCAAAGGCATTGATCCGCAGTGCTGAAGTGCTTTCGCTCATTCAAGGCTCAGAAACATTCGGCATCAAAGTCGAAAACATTCAAGCGGATTTCGGTTTCGCCGTCGAACGAAGTCAGCAAGTTCTTCAAAAACTCTATCAGGGCCTACTTCATTTATTTAAAAAAAATAAAGTGGATATTTTTGAAGGCTTTGGGAAATTAGTATCCCCGAATCAAATTGAAGTAAGCCGTTCCGATGGGACAAAAACTCTTGCGGGGAAAAACATCATCATTGCAACGGGCAGCCGCGTAAAAAGCCTGCCCAATCTTCCGCTGGACCGTGAGCGCATCATGACCAGCGATGAAGCCCTGCTTCGCAAAAACCTTCCAAAGTCCGTTCTGATTGTCGGTGGGGGTGCAATCGGTGTGGAATTCGCCTACATTTATTCGGTTTACGGCGTACAAGTGAGTATTGCAGAAATGACCTCTGCACTGCTTCCCACGGAAGACCATGAGGTTTCAAAGCAGCTTGAGCGCAGTTTCAAAAAACGTAAAATTGCTGTGAAAACAGGATGCCGCGTCGAGTCAATCAAAGACATTGATGGAACATTTGATATTGAGCTCACTGATAAAAACGGCAACTCAGAAACTTGCTCTGCTGAAGTGGTTTTAGTGGCCGTGGGTCGCGCACCCAATGTCGAAAAAATTGGATTGGAAACACTGGGTATTGCGCAGGAAAAAGGGAGTCAACTCATTCAGGTCGATGAAGAGATGCAAACCAACCAAAGACACATTTACGCTATTGGTGATGCCAGCAGTCGTCCCGCATTGGCACACGGGGCGATGGCCCAAGGTGTTTCGGTGGTCGAATCCATTGCAGGGATTGATCGACCCAAGGGTCAACTCGACATTATTCCAAGCGCGGTCTATTGTCATCCACAAGTTGCTTCGGTCGGGCTGACGGAGAGGGTCGCAAAGGAGCAAGGGCTTGATATTAAAGTGGCCAAGTTTCCTTTAAGCGCCAACGGCAAAGCTCTCGCGCTCGGTGAAACGGAGGGATTTGTGAAGATTGTGGCTGATCAAAAACAGGGCGAGATACTCGGTGCACATATTATCGGTGCGGAAGCGACCGAGCTCATCGGAGAATTTGTCCTCGCACGTACCCTTGAAGCCACAGCGGCTGATCTCCACCAAAGCATCCATCCTCACCCGACCCTCAGCGAAGCGGTGATGGAAGCCGGCGGTGCTATTTTTGACGCCGCCATTCATTTCTGAGGAAATTTAAGCATGCCGGAGCAACATTTCCTGACCCCAGCCCAAAAGCGCAGCGAACGGCTCCCGGAGTGGTTCAAAGTCAAAGTACAAACGGGCAAAAACTACCTCAAGTTACGGCATTTGACTAAAACGCTCAAACTCAACACCATTTGCGAAGAAGCCCGCTGCCCCAATATTTGGGAATGCTGGAATGCCGGAACGGCGACCTTTATGCTGCTTGGAGAGATTTGCACTCGGAGCTGTGGTTTTTGTAATGTGAAGCTGGGCCGACCCACTGAACTCGATCTTGCCGAACCGGTGCATGTCGCCGATGCTGTTGCGACGCTTGCACTCTCCCATGCGGTGATTACTTCTGTGAATCGAGATGAGCTAAAAAATGGCGGGGCGGAAATATTTGCGCAAACCATTCAAAAAATTCGGCAGAAGACAAACGATTGCACCGTTGAAGTTTTAATTCCTGATTTTTTAGGGAAAAAGGAAGCGGTGGATCTCGTTCTTGACCAGTGTCCTGATATCCTGGGGCACAATCTTGAAACCGTTCCACGGCTTTACCGGCAGGTTCGGCCACAGGCCACCTATGACCGATCACTTCAAATCCTTTCCTGGTCAAAGACTGCGGGGCTTTTGACGAAGACCGGGCTGATGCTGGGTTTGGGAGAATCCATCGACGAGGTCAAATCTGTCATGGCGGATCTTATCAAGATTGGCTGCGACATTTTGACACTCGGCCAATATCTGCAGCCGACCGAAAAACATCTGCCCATTGCGCGATTTGTCGATCCAAGTGAATTTTCAGATTTAAAAAAAATTGGAGAAGAGATGGGCCTAGTTCATGTGGAATCCGGCCCACTCGTCAGAAGTTCTTATCATGCTGAAAAACAGGCGAGGGAATTGCCCGTTTTAAAATAATGTGGCTTATACTTTTTGGCTGGGCACGACCTCGATCCAAAGCTGATTCGTCACGGCCAAGCCGGTCCAGGTTTCATTCCCTTTTACCTTTTCTTCATTGGAAATTGTCAGGCGGATTGCGTAACGTCCCACATGCAATCGGCCATCGACCAGTGTGGCAAGGTCATCCAGCTTGACCTTCCAGTCTTCATTGACTTCAAGTTTAACAAAATCATCGGGCCTTAAGGCAATGGGCTTGGCTTCAAGCATCTTCATGTTTCCGCCAATGTTCTCGTAAAAAAGATCCCATTGAATATCCAGCAAGGGATTGAGGCGTTTGTTGACAAACAGCGGCTCTGTGGTGTGGTTTGAAATTTTGAGCGTAATAAAAATCGGCTCGTTCACATTGTACTTGGGTTTATTTGATTTAATAATAAGGATGAGGCTTCCGGTTCGGCCAAATTGATCCCCAAAAGCTTCGTGAACTTGAAGCGGGGTCATGATAAAACCGACGAGCAAAACAAAGGAAATCACTATACGCATCATTGGAATATCCTCCCTATTGATATCTTCATTATGACCGCAGACCCTCTAATGGTCAAGGCCGTCGGGGACTGTGTTAAGTCTTCAGATGTTATCCGTTTAGCCGTATTGACCAGAACCAAAAGGACACTCTTTTTTGTAATTGTTTGATTTTTAAGAAGAAAAAGATTATACCTGAAATTCACCCGTAAATAATATGGCAACTAGGCCGGATGGTGGATGTTAGCTGTGAAATAAACTGAGGTTTTTGTTCGGATGGGAAAAGTAATTTTTGAAATGAAAGGCCCCGCATTTGAATCTGAACTCCCTCTTCACTTAATGATAAATTCTCTTGATGCACTTCAATCAATTATCGATAAATCATATTTAATTTCACAGGGCCGAGAACGGATTACCCATGAAGACCGACGCTCTTTTTATCTGAGGTCTCATCGTATCAGACAAGGCTCTTTAATATCAGACCTTGAAATAGTAGTTAATCTTGTTGCCCCAGTACTTCCAATTATCACGGCTCTTTCCCCAGATATTGTTTGGGAACAAACGAAGACAGCATTTGATTTTCTTAAGGTAGTTTATACAGCTTCAAAAGGGAAAGTTCCTCCTCGGATTGAGGTTCATGGAAGTGAAGGAGTAGATGTGCATTTAGGGGACCAGCACTACCACTACAATGGTCCAGTTTATAAAATAGCGCGAGTCTCTGTGCCATCGTACAAACGACTCACTGAGTTGCTTCAAGCAGGTAGTGTCGAATCAGCAGAACTCTTTTCAGAAGAAGCAGAAGAAAGAGATTTTGCATTTAAGTTTAATGTTGATGATCATAACCTTTTCGAGGTGCCTACAAAGGTAGAGGAAGAAGCTATTGAGCTTCAGTGTGAAATTTTTGCATTCGATAAATACTTGAACCGTGGTCGTCTTCGTGTCTTAGAAAATCAGGTTCTACCTGAAGGGCGTTACAAATTCTCAGTAGCTGGGTCTCAGGATAGCATTGAATACATACAGACAATGATTCGACCAAAAGTCAATCTTAGTTGCTTAAAAGAAATACGAGTTGACCCTCTTAAAGGAGTTGAGATTTCTAGTCTGAAAATATTAGGGGTAATTACAAACAGCTAACCCGTCGCTCAACCTGTTATGCATAAACAGGAAACGAAGTAATGAATAAGCACGAAAAAATAAATTATGTTGAATTCCCGGCAAAAGATTTGGCGGCCACGAAAGTATTTTTTACTGCTGTTTTTGCTTGGTCGTTTGTCGATTACGGCCCAGATTACACGGCGTTTTCAAATGAAGGGATTGACGGTGGTTTTTTTAAATCCGATTTATCTTCATCCACTAAAAACGGCAGTGCGCTGATTGTTTTCTACAGTAAAAACCTAGAGCAAACCCAATCAAAAATAACGCATGCCGGAGGCGCAATCCTAAAACCGATATTTTCGTTTCCAGGGGGGCGTCGATTTCATTTTGGTGACCCGAATGCTAATGAATATGCGGTTTGGTCAGACATCAAGAATTAGCAAGTTTCTACCACCGAGTTGTCCCTCATCCGAGACATCAAGCTTTTGTAAGGGATCTCTTTTACCGTCTAAAACATCCAAAATAAGAATAATGAAAGGGATTAAACTCAACAGCGGGGTCAGCCGATTATTGAGAACTACCTCTACTGGCACCGCATTTTACTGCGGGATAAAAATTTTTATGGCACAAATGACCCTTCAAATTTGAGTTTTCTCTCTTTATCCAAACCTGAAAGATAGAGCAGAGCCTTCCATTTTCCTATCCATCCCGATTGCTAGAGCTAACCCAATGGGATAACTTATGTGGGACTGTAAAAATATCAAATATTCCCTTTGTAAAATAGGAATCGAGATCAAGACCTAAGCTCAGAGGTCAACTCGCCGTAGAAGCCAGAGACCCCGCCTTTCAACACCTTTCTATCGCATCAAAGGTGATTTCTACCAGGAAATGGCCTTCTCTCATTCCTGTCAAATAGAAAGATGAGATAGGGGAACTTGAGGAGGCTTCAATCAAATGAGCCTCTCCCGCCAAAAAGCGGAAGAGGCCTTGGAAGAGCAGACCATTCGCGATCCGCTGACAAAGCTATACAATAGGCGATATTTTGATTTTCGCATTCAAGAAAAATCTAGAGAGCCTTTCGAAAAAAGACCCTTTTTGCAGTAATGGTCTGTGCCTTGACGCCTTTAAAGCCGTCAACGATGTTAGGGTCCCAGGCGGGAGATAGCGTCCTCAAACAGGTGGCGTTTCGTCTAGGGGGCGTTCACGTTAATTGAGAACGCCCCCTAGGACAATCGACCCGGGCATCTCCTTGGTTCAAGGGTTTTTATTCGGCCTACCCAGAAAAGCGGATCAACTTGTCGAAGTCCGGGAGCTGAGTTCTAAAATCTAAAAAAAGCACTGATTAAGACGAGCTTACCTGGAATACCCCATTTTAAAATTCACATTTCCATGCTTAGATTAAGTATAATACCGTCATTCCCTCCATTGGTGATTCAAAAATGAACATCATTTTTTATCTTTTGATATCGATTGCTTTTCTGTATACAGGCTACGATCAACTCACTTGGGTCGCGATCACCCCTGATGAAGTTGCGCCCATGCAGCAACTTACTGAAGGGATGATTCAATCGGCAAAGGGTTCGATGGAACTCGCCATTGGCCTGGTCGGGGTCATGGCCTTTTTTCTGGGATTGATGAAAGTCGCGGAAGAAGGCGGCTTACTCAAAATGATCGCGCGGCTTGTCCGACCCCTTATGGTGCGTCTCTTCCCCGATGTTCCAGCAGATCATCCCGCAATGGGAGCCATGATTTTAAATATATCTGCAAATGCGATGGGCCTCGGGAATGCTGCAACCCCTTTCGGAATTCGTGCCATGCAGGAACTCGACAAGCTGAATGCGCACAAAGGCACGGCGACCAATGCCATGGCCCTTTTTTTGGCGATCAATACCTCTAGTGTGACTTTATTGCCCACGGGCGTGATTGCGCTACGTGCTGCGGCAGGATCTTTAGATCCTGCCGGGATATTGGCCACAACGCTCTTTGCAACACTCTGCTCAACGGTCGTCGCGATTATTTCGGCCAAATGCTATCAAGGGTTTTCAAGGCAATCGTTTGAAAACCAGGAAGAGGCTTCGCTTGAAAAAGGGCATACACCGGAAGCAAGCCAAATGCCGGATCTTCCGCCGGAAGGAGAAAATTCCTATCCAACTTCGGTCTCGTATGCGGCCCTGGGTATTTTATTCTTTTTGATTCCAGTGGCCATTTTTTATGGTAAAAATATCGGCCCTTGGGTTGTGCCGGGATTAACAATAACGTTATTGACATTTGGTCTCATACAAAAAGTGAGCATTTACGAAGTTTTTGTTGAAGGTGCAAAGGAAGGTTTCCAGGTTGCGATCAAGATCATTCCATTTTTAGTTGCCATTTTAGTTGCAGTAGGGATGTTGAGAAACAGTGGGGTCCTGGACTTAATGATCGATGTCATCGCGCCGATCACAAGCTTTGTGGGGCTTCCCGCAGAAGCCTTACCCATGGCATTAATGCGTCCCTTATCCGGTTCGGGAGCATACGGTCTTTTGGCGGAAACCATCAACAATCCTGCCATTGGCCCGGATAGCTATATCGGCTACCTTGTGAGTACCTTTCAAGGATCAACCGAAACCACTTTTTATGTCATCGCGGTTTACTTCGGAGCGGTACAGGTGCGAAAAAGCCGTCATGCGCTTGCTGCAGGATTGACGGCAGACCTTGCCGGGATTATCGCTGCCATTGTCGCTTGCTCCTATTTGTATGGATAAACAAAAAATTGCTTAAAATAAAAATGCGACTCCTTTCAATTTTCCTGTTCCTCCCGCTCATACCCAGCCCAGGTTTCACAGAAGAGTCGCCCAAAGTCCGGATTAGCCGAGACGATCTATTATCAAAATTTGAAAAAGAGGAAGAGGTTCAAGGAGTTATTGTCGATGGAGAGGACCTCATCGATATCATCTTTGCAACAAACTATGACATAAACATCAAAGATGCGGTGATCGTGAATGGTTTAGATTTTACAAAACACGCGCTTCATAACATGGTCGGCAACCGCATCCAAATCATCCATTCTGAAATCCAATCCATCCCGGAAAATTCTCATTCGCTGATCACAGACAATATCGAATTCAATAAAGAAATTTCATTTCAAGAGACAGTTTTCAATGGTGATGTTGATTTCAGCCTGTGTACTTTTAAGCGCTTTGCGAGTTTTAACAGCTCTTCCTTTAAGGGGTTTTCCACATTTATAGGAACGATCTTTGGAGGTGATGCTAATTTTAGAGAGGTGTTATTCGATGGAGATTCGGGTTTTAATTCTGCGATCTTCAAAGGGGGCGCCGATTTTAGTCTGACGATCTTTAAGGGAGATGCTGATTTTGAACTATCTTCTTTTTTTGATCGTGCTGACTTCGATCGGACAATATTTAACAGTCTGGCTTATTTCAAAAAATCTGTCTTTAAACAGAGGCTTTCTTTTCGAAGCGCACAGATCAAAGGATATGGTGATTTTCGTGAAACAACCATTGGAGAGTTGGATTGGGATTCTTCTCAGAGCAGCACGGCTGTTTTGGTGGGTCGGATCGATTTCAGAAAAGCAATTATTAGAGACAGCCATATACAGGACATCATTTTTGAAGCGGATGTGGATTTTTCAGACACCATCTTATTGTCTTCTTTTGTGTTAAGGGATGTTGTTTTTGGGGGCAGCGTTTATTTTCTCAGAACAAACTTTAGCTACCAAAGTGCCTTGGAAAATGTGCGTTTTAAAAGTGAAGCGGATTTTACGGATGCCAGCTTTCGAATAACACATAAATTCGCGCTATCTTATGTGCGATTTAACGATCTGAAAATCACATGGGCTCAACTGCCAGGCATTCATCTTTGGCTGAACGACTCTGAAGAAAAAGTCACCAGTTTCATAGATTTAGAAAAAGAGGAAGAAGAAGAGATCGCACCTTCAAAAATAGGGCGAATCGAACCGCTTTCTCAGGCACTCTCAGGACTTGAAACAAATTTTCGGAATCAAAATCTGTTAGACGATGCCAACGAGGCTTATTATCATTCTAAAAAGATTGAACTCGATGTGGTACGACAAGACAAAGCCCTACAAGGCGATCCTCTTCAACAAGTTTTTGGGTTAGTTTGGTGGGGGACATCGGGTTTTGGGATGCGAATCTATTGGATCATCCTGTGGTGTTTCGGCATCAATTTGTTTTTCACGCTCATTTATGCCCGTGGAGATTTAAAGCCCTCTCAGAACCCGGATGATGCGTTTCGGCTTCGGTTGTTTGATTTTCCAATCAACTATTCCTCTGAACCTGTTTTAGAAAACCCGCAGCATTCCCTTTCAAATTTTTTCAATATCTTCTGGTTCAGCGCGGTGATCCTGATGAAGATTGGCGTGAGAAATAAGACGATTTCCGGAAAAATGATGGGGATCAACTATAAATATATTGTGCTTGTCGAATGGCTTGTCGGGCTCTACTTTTTGGCGGCACTCTCGGTCACATTAACCAACACGGTGCCAATCGTGAATAGACTGGTCACCGGCATTTTTTAAGCCGTAGAGAAATCCCGCTGTTGCCGCCAGATCATAAAAAGTCCGAGTAGAATCATGGGGGTGCTTAAGAGCTGTCCCATTGAGAATATCCCCATCAGAAAACCAATGTGGGCATCCGGTTCTCGGGCAAATTCGACAATAAATCGAAAAACACCATAGCCTAAAATCATTGACCAAAAAACAACACCGGGAGCTAAATTCCGTTTTGAAAGAAACCAAAGAATGACAAAAAGCGCCCCCCCTTCAAGTCCGGCCTCATACAGCTGAGAAGGGTGACGACACACATCACCCCCTCCCGGAAAAATCATGCACCATGAAACATCGGTCTCTCGACCAAAGAGTTCACCATTCATAAAGTTCCCGATTCTCCCAAGCCCCAAACCAAGGGGTGCAGGCACAATCGCCACATCGGCAATTTGATAGATTGGAAAGTTAAAGCGCCTGCAAAAATAGATGCCGCCCAATATCGCCCCGATCAGACCCCCATGAAAAGACATGCCGCCTTCCCAGACCGCGATAATTTTGGAGGGGTTTGAAAAATAGTAACCGGGGTTATAAAACAAGACATAGCCCAATCGCCCGCCCAAAATGACGCCAATCGCACCATAAAGCATTAAATCAGAAATCTGTTCTTGGGAAATTTTAATGGCCTTTTTTAGTGCAATATATCGAATAATAAAGATGGCCGAGATGAATGAGAGGGCATACATCATTCCATACCAGCGAAAAGAGAGCGGGCCGATCCGAAAAAAAACAGGGTCGATATTGGGATATGGAATCATTTGTGCTTAACCTAAGTGATTACTGGAGCCGTTCAATATATCATAGACGGAAAATGAAAAGGAAGGTGGGAGAATGTTCTTTTAAAAGACAGAGGGATTACCAGTCCACCGCGATTTTTTTGATCTGATTTTTTTTATCGGTGTAATAGACACACTGCTTGTCTTGGCCAAAACGATGCACATCGCGGGTAATGCGGACATCTTCTTTGCAATAGAGGGCAATCTTTGCAAACGCACCTTCATGAAACCATTTTAGCGCAGTGAGGCCATGCGCCGATTTTCCCGTTTGTAGTGTTGTCTGTGCAACATTATCGAGCTTCAGGCGTACGCCTGAATTTTTCTTAAGATCCAGCATCAAATCACAGCTTGGCAACTTTGAAAAATTAAAGTTACTGTAGTAAGACAGCACGGCATAATCAAAACCAATACTATTGTAACCAATGACCAGGTCTGCCCGCTTTAATTCCGAAATCAACTTTGGCATGTCCTCTTCTTCGAAGGCTTGAAAGCGATCCTCTGCAGAGGAATAAGTCACCCCGATGGAAACGCGCATTAGATGTTTGTTCCCCCAGCCCCCGACCTCATCAGCACTTTTCTGTGTTTCTAAATCAAAGTAGACAATATTCATCCTATTTTGAACCATATGAACAAGATGACCACTTTAGGAAACTCCGAAAGTGGTGTCAAGGCATCCTAAAGTGGTCGGATGAATTTTTATCCAAAAGTTTCGCCTCATCTGTAACGTATTTAGGATATTCCTTTCATATCTACATTTAAAAGAGGTTTTATTCAGATATCTTATTTTGTATAATAATGGCCTGTCTTTTTTTAACTTAGACACATGCCTGAATTTTGAGTGATACGGCACTCAAAATTCTCCATGTAAGGCCTGCTTGCCAACCTGTATTTTTTTGAACTGCCACCGCGATCCAAAATAAACTGAATGGGAGGAACTGTTATGCCCCTAGAGATTAAAAACCTAACCAACAGGCCTGTATTAATGCGTCTAAACAGTGGCGTATCCTTGCATCTTTCGCCTGGAAGCACTTCATCCGAAATCGTCGAAGGAGAGGTGAGCAACAATGAAAAAGTAAAAAAACTTCAGGGGCGACATGTGATTGTCCTGCAAGAGGTTAAAAAGGGGACGCAAAAAGCGCCAAGCGCTAAAACGAAACGCAAATCGCTAAAACGAAAAAAATAAAACTCTCATATTGAAAGGAGGGGGATAAAATGGCAATTTTGTCTTACCCAGGGGTCTACGTAGAAGAAGTTTCGAGTGGCATTCGCCCTATTGAAGCAGCCAGTACCTCTACGGCTGCATTTGTCGGGCTTTCAGAAATGGGCCCAGATGACGAAGCAAGACGGGTCACCAGTTGGACCGAATTTCAGAAATTTTATGGATCGTATATCAATGATGGGTATTTAGCGGAATCTGTATTCCAATGTTTTAACAATGGCGGGCGGCAATGTTATGTCGTCCGAATTACACGATCCGATACCGCGATTGCAGATGTGACTGTTCAAAATCGGGCAAGTGCCCCGGTCAATGGCCTCACTTTTAGCGCAAAGAACAGTGGTGTTTGGGGAAATTCACTTTATCTTCAGATCGAAGACGGTAGCACAGACAGTGGCAACACATTCAAAATCAGTATTCGTAAACAAGAAGTGGCTGATCTGGTGCCCGAGGACTTTCTCAATATTGCCCCATTAGAAACCCATGATGATTTAAGTCTGGATCCGGCTTCATCAAATTTCGTCGTGGATGTTCTCAGCAATAATTCAAATTTAATTGATGCTGAGGTCGATGGTCTGAACACGAGTCTTCAGCGGGGTTTCCATCGTGGTGGAACCCTACCTTCGGTTCCACCGAACACCAATCTTAATTTTCAGATCAATCTGGATGGTGATGGCTACCAGCTTGTGACAATCACGGCAAGCTTAGGCTCCCTTGTTGCCCTTGCGCTTGATATACAAACCATTGTTTCCGCGATGACCCCTTTGAAGGTCAGCACGGCTCCGACTGCGTATTCTGGTTTTACCTGTGTCGTGGTGAACCCAGGGAGCCTGACAGATGAGCATCTCTTGCTTCGATCAGGGACAACAGCGACCAGCTCCTCTGTCCGTATTCAGAACGCTTCATCAGAAAATGCTGCAGTCAGCCTTAATTTAGGGGAAGGCAACAGGGGATATTCCGAAAACGGGATTGCGGTACGTCGTCCTGCAAACGCCGCAACAATACAGGTTGGGGATGCAGCAATTACAGCCCCGGTCACTGCGGTCACATTGGGTAGCGATGGCATTGCCGCGCTAGACGAACTTTCTTACAGTGCAGGCTTTACGCTGCTTGATAATAAAACCGATTTTAGTCTTCTTGCTGTCCCGGGTGTTGGCACGGAGACGATGGTCGACCAAGGCATGGCCTACTGTCAAAATCGGCCACTTCAGGATATTTTTTATATCGGGGAAACATCACAGGATGATCTTGAGGCTTCAGATGCGGAATCCTTTCGGAGTGCACTGACCACGCCCAATTCTTACGGCGCGGTCTATTTCCCCTGGATTAAATCACTCGACCTTTCAGGGCAATCCTCAGAACCTGTTCTTCTTCCGCCCTCGGGTTATATCGCGGGTTTATTTGCCAGAATTGATGCAAAACGGGGTGTATGGAAAGCCCCGGCCGGGACAGAAGCCAGCATCAATGGTGCAGTGGGTCTTGCAGTGAATCTGACAGATACCGAGCAGGGGAATTTAAACCGGATCAATATGAACTGCCTTCGCAGGTTTTCGTCCTCCGGCATTGTTTCCTGGGGATCGAGAACTATTTCTTCAGATCCGGAATACAAGTACGTTCCCGTCCGTCGGATGGCCATCATGTTGCGCGTCAGCATTTATGCCGGCATTCAATGGGCCGTGTTTGAGCCGAATGATGTAGATCTTTGGGCCGCACTCCGTTTGAATATCGGATCATTTATGACGACTCTTTTTCGGCAGGGAGCCTTTCAGGGTGATTCCCCTTCAAAAGCCTTTTTTGTGAAATGTGATGCTGAAACTACGACACAGGCGGAAATCGATCTTGGCATTGTGAATGTCTTAATCGGCTTTGCCCCACTTAAACCCGCTGAATTTGTGGTGGTCAAAATTAGTCAAAAAGCGGGTGAATCGTCATAAGCCGCTTTTAAAGCAACTTGTAAGGAGGATTCAAGATGGCAAAATTTGCAGTCAATTCCCATCGCTTTGATCCATACCGGAATTTCAAATTCAAAATCAAATGGGATGGTCAATATGTTGCGGGGCTTTCAAAATGCAGTGCCTTGAAAAAAACAACCGAATCATCTGATTGGCGTGAAGGAGGCGACCCCAGCAGTGGCCGAAAAATACCGGGTAAAACCTCTTATGAAGCTGTTAGCCTCGACGCGGGTGTCACTCATGACACCACCTTCGAGGAATGGGCAAACTTGGTGAATAACTTTCAAGGCGATTCTGCGACATCCCTGAAAAACTTTCGGAAAGATATCACGATTGATGTCTTTAATCTCTCTGGTCAGAAGGTGCTTGCCTATAATGTTTTCCGTTGTTGGGTCTCGGAATATCAAGCCTTACCTGAACTGGATGCCAGTGGGAATGCAATCATGATCCAAACGATCAAACTTGAAAATGAGGGATGGGAGCGAGATACCTCCGTTGTTGAGCCCACGGAAGCCTAAACCCGGGCTCATAAGATGACGAGAGATCAGTCTCTACATTTGATGACTGATCCCTCGTCATCCTAAAGCTATTTTCAGGATTGTTCATGGAAAAAATGACTTGCAACCTCCCCGGAGGGTGGATTGATCCGGCGGGTGTCGTTCATCGAGAAGTCCTGCTCTCTCCACTGACGGGCCGAGAAGAGGCCTTACTTGCTGAGAACCATAAGGGGGAATACGCTTCCCTCGTTACGACTGTTTTAAGTCGTTGTGTTCGACAGATTGGTGAAATTCGTCCCGTTCCAGAATCCCTTACAGAGAACCTTCTGATTGCTGACCGGGATTATCTCCTGTTGAAAATACGGGAGGCGACCTTTGGATCCCAGGTTCAAGCCACAGTCCCCTGTCCTTGGCCGGATTGTGGTGAAAAAACCGACATCGATTTTTTAATCGATGATATTCCAGTCACCTCATCTGAAGAGAAAGGCCCCATCTACAACTTGGTTCTATCACCAGGGGCCGCCTTCACTCAAAATGGGGAGAAACATCGGGAGCTGACCTTTAGACTCCCAACCGGAGTGGATCAGTCTAAAGTCGTGCCCATGCTGGCTCAGAACGAAGCACGCGCCTTAGGCGAATTGCTAACTCGTTGTTTACAGACCATCGGTTCGCTCAACATTGAGACCATCGAGGATATCGAGGAACTCTCTCCCTTGGCCCGCTTAGAGATTGAACGTGAGATGTCGAAAGTCGCACCCAAAGTGGAGCTGAACATGGACATCAATTGCCCTGAATGTGCGCGCTTGTTCACCCTGCCTTTTGATCTTCAAGATTTCTTTTTTGGAGAGATGAGGACCAGCCGAGACTTGCTTTATCGTGAAGTGCACTACCTGGCTTACCATTACCATTGGAGTGAGCAAGAGATTATGGAAATGCCGAAAGAGCGGCGTCGACATTATATTGATATCTTAGCCGATGAGATCGAGAGGTTAAACAGTGCCGTCTGATCAAAATAAGACACATAAAGGGTATCTTCAAAACATCCTCGTGAATGGGACGAAACCCTTTTATTACCGCAGGGGCATTCGATCTCTCCTTGGGATCCCGGAACAAACGTCGTCCGGGATCGCCTATCCCCTGCCGATGCCGCCGAGTGGCTTTAAATATACAAGTACACACCCTTTGGCTGAAATGCGTACTGTGATTCAGGCTGAACAGAAGGAGATCCCCTCTTTTGATTTAGAAGCCCGTCCACTCAAGCTGACCCAATTTCAAAATACGAAGAGGTTTCTAAATCCAAAGGGAGAAGAGAATCTGCAATCAAGCATGCCAGAAGAGTCATCGTCTCTTTTTTCTAAATTACAGAAAAAACAAAAACTGAGCCACCCTGTTGAACAAATACCCTATTCCAGTAAAGCCACAACGGAACAAAAGGAAAGCCTTTCACAGACCCAACTGACAAAGATCGAGATCCCTGGTTTTTCGGACAAAGTCCGCACTTTTCCTCCGATTGAATCCCTAAAAAAAGAAGAGAGTCAAACCTTGCATTCCTCCCCCAATGAATCGGAAGTTGAAGAGAAATTGGAAAAACAGCAAGACACACCGGATGAGTATGTCAAAAGTTCAAAAAAATCTGAGATGAAAATCAGGAAAAAGGACAGACCAGAGAAATCAAAAACAATCGAATTTATGCGTACTCAACCGAGGATGCCCCTTCAACAAAAGGCAAACATTGAACAATTTTCCGAATCGGAATCTCATCACCCTGAAAACAAACCACTGATATTTCAAAAACAAGCAGGACAGATCACCCGACCCAATGAAGCCAACCACAATGCTGAAGCGAAAATTGAACAACTGCGTCAAACGGGACGAAGCCTAAATCAAAAAAGCGCTTTGAAAGAGACATCACAACCAAGTGAACAGAGCGATGCTGAGAAAGAGAGTTCTTCGAGGCCTGAAAAACCGGCTTCGGCAGCGGAGCCGGTCGTGATCATGAAACGTCAAATAATTCAAACTAAAACACCCTCCGCATTTTGGGAAAGAAGTTATCTCAGCCACGTTTTTAGAATGAGACGATTAAGATGAGCGTTTCAACCGCAATCGGAATGGTCAGTGAATCGCTTCGGAATCTTTTGACCGGAGAAATGGTCATCACCCCTGCTCCCAATGTGACCGTTCTGTCACCGAATGATTCGGGAGGGGGGAGCCGTCGCGTCAACCTTTTTTTGTACAAAGCACAAGAGAATGCCAGCTTAAAAAATCTAGATTGGCAGGTCAAACCAGGAGATTCGGGCCAATTGACGCCGCCGCCTTTATCGCTCAATTTGTTTTATCTCATGACCCCTTACGCGCCCAATGACCCGCAAACAGGAAACAGTGCATCCCATGAGATATTGGGAGAGGCCATGCGCGTGTTTTACGAAAATCCCATCATTTCACAAGACTATCTGGTTGAAGGGCTTTCGGATGCCAAACATCAGATCAAAATCATGTTGAACACCCTCGATTTGGACGAGCTCAGCCGGGTCTGGAATACCTTTACGGAACCCTTTCGTCTCTCTGTTTTATATGAAGTCTCTGTCGTTCAGGTTGACATGCTCAGTGAGAGTGAACGCGCAATGGCGGAGCGGGTGCGGCAAGTGGGCATTCCAGACTTTAGAGCGCCTTTTAGTCCTCCTGCCGTTGACACGGTCAGCCCGGCCAGCGCCACTGCGGGTTCAACCATTACATTCAGCGGACAACATCTTTCTGGATGGCAGGCCTATGTCACCATCATGCGGCGATCTGTTTTGAATGCCTTCGAAATTACTGGAGACAGCTTCGATGTCACACTTCCGGGAGACCTTGATCCCGGCTTTCATGAAATTCGTGTTGATATTTCCCACCTCTTTCGAAAAACCTTTTTCTTCGAGGTAACCCCATGAAAATCCGAGAACACCATGAGGTGGATCAAGTAACGGTCTGTTATCAAAACAATCATGGTCATCTTAGAGACGAGTTGAAAAGTCTTGATTTGCTGATTCGGTTTCGAACCGCGATTTTCCAACAACAAGAGAATGAGCTGAGGCGGCCGGATCATTCGTCGATGTATATTTCTCCCGAAGAAGTCGATCATCTGCTCAAACCAAGTCCAAGCTTCTCCTCGCTTCAGCCAAAAGTCGAAATGATTCAAAAATCACTTGATTTTACTCAAAAAGAAATCAATGCCAAAGTGGAACAGAGTATGAAAGCGGGTATCTTTTTAGCTCTGCCGAAGCTGGCGAAGATCTTTTCGCTTTCATCTTTAGAAATTGAAGCCATCATCATCTGCCTTGCACCAGAGCTGCAACGAAAATATGACAAGCTCTATGCCTACTTGCAGGACGATATTACGCGTAAAAAACCGAGTGTCGATTTAATCTTAGATCTCGTTTGTCCATCCGAGATGGAACGATGGAATGCAAGGGCTGTTTTTTCATCCCATTCCACACTGTTTCGAGCGGGAATATTACAGCTTGTTGATGATCATCAGAGTCCCTCCGGGTCAAGTGATTTAGCACGCTTTTTAAAACTTGATCCGCGTATTTTAAATTATCTGTTAGGGAATAATGAAGTTGATGAACAGCTTTTGGGTAAATCGATGCTTCATTTTCCACAGCCTTCATTTAAAACGTTATTCGTTGAAACGACCATCAAAAGAAACCTCCTGAACTTTACTCGACAGCATTTGTCTAATCAAAATCCGGATCGGAAAAAATTGGTCTTTCATTTTTGTGGGCCTCACGGTGTCGGTAAAAAGGGGCTCGCTTTGGGGATTTGTTCTGACTTGAATATCCCACTGTTAACCATTGATTTGGGAATGCTCTTAGCAAACGATCCAGCGATAGAAAACAAACTCCAAGGTGTTTTTCGTGAAGGCTTGCTTCAGCAAGCGGCCCTTTTTCTTCAACACATAGATACTTTTTTGAAGGATGAGGCACAATGCGAACGCCTTCTAAAAATACTTTCAAACATCATCGAACAGTATGGATGGATTACATTCATCAGTGGAGAAGAGAGATGGCCTCAAACTGTGCTATTCAAAGAAATGGTCTTGCAATCCGTCCAACTTTCTCTGCCTGAGCCCAGTCTTCAAAAAGCAGCCTGGCAACACCATTTGTGCGCAACAATCCCGGACAAGGTTGAGGAATGGGCCGCCACCTTGGCCAGTCAGTTTCGCTTCACACCGGGTCAAATTTTAGAGGTCGTGCAAAATGCTGAAAACCAAAAGGCAATCGAATCTTCAGATCAAAAAATCACGCTCTTTGATCTTTTTTCAGCTTGCAGGAAACAATCAAATCAAAATCTGAATAAGATAGCGATCAAAATAAATGTGCATGCAAATTGGAATGATCTGATTTTGCCAGAAAATCAGAAAACCCAACTTAAAGAAATCTGCGATCAAGTCAAACATCGTGCACGTGTTTTTGAAGACTGGGGTTTTGACAATATTCTTTCCTATGGCAAAGGCTTGTCTGCTCTATTTTCAGGACCGCCCGGAACAGGGAAAACCCTTGCGGCAGAAGTCATCGCGCATGCGCTTGAATTGGATCTCTATAAAATGGATCTTTCCACTTTGGTTAGCAAATATATCGGAGAAACCGAAAAAAACTTGTCAAAAGTTTTTAAAGAGGCACAGACAAGCAATGCAATCTTGTTTTTTGACGAAGCAGATGCCCTCTTCGGAAAGCGAACAGAGGTCTCCGATGCCCACGATCGATATGCGAATATTGAAACAAGTTACCTGCTGCAAAAGATGGAAGAATACGAAGGCATCGTCATCCTAGCGACCAACCTTCGGGATAATATGGATGAGGCCTTCACACGGCGCATCCGCTTTATCATCGAGTTTCCCTTTCCCAATGCCGCGAGCCGTTTGGAGATTTGGAAACGCCATTTCCCGAAAGAAGCGCCGGTCAGCGCGTCGGTTGATTACGCGCTTCTCTCCAAACAAGTGCAAGTTTCAGGCGGCAACATCAAAAACATTGTTTTAAATGCGGCGTTTTTAGCCGCAGAAAATGGACAGCTTATCGGGATGGAACATCTTATCCATGGTACCCAGCGTGAGTTTGAAAAGATTGGAAAGCTCTGGGACGGCAGTCGGCTTCGTCCGTCAAATGAAGGAAAAAACTAATAGGACATTGTCATGTTTGCCTTAGATAAAACAAAAAAACAGACTGGAGACAGTTCAGGCCCGGTTCAGAAAAAACCCACTCCTCAAATGTCACCCGGTTTGTTGAGGCCGCATCGATTTCTTCAACGGGCCGTCGGGAACAGCGCCTTTCAGGCTCATTCAGGTCTGTCTCCTATTATCCAACGAAAATGTGCCTGCGGGGGGAGTTGTGCCCGTTGCGCGGCCAAAGAAGAAACAGGGATCCAGGCAAAATTGACTGTGGGTGCGGCAAACGACGTTTATGAACAAGAGGCGGATCAGGTCGCCGATCAAATTATGCGGATGCCCGATATTTCCGCGCAAACGGAAGAAGAAAAGGAGGTGCTACAGCCAAAGATTCAACGATTGTCAGAAAGTGGCGGTGGTGGATTCGATCCGGGACCGGACTTTCAGCTATCACGAAGCGGCGGACAGGGGCTTTCTATTTCGACACGTCAGTTTATGGAACCGCGTTTTGGCTCAGACTTCGGACATGTTCGCATCCATAACGATCAGCAGGCCCGACAATCTGCCGCGCAAATTAAAGCCAAGGCATTCACATCTGGAAACCATATTTGGTTAGGAAAAGGGGCCTCTGAAAGGGACAATGGCTTGATCGCCCATGAACTGACCCATGTGATCCAGCAAACGGGCAGGTTAGGGAATAGTCGATTTCAGAGGCAAGCAGCCCCTGCACCTGTAGCAGCCCCAGCCGCACCCGCACCGGCACGACCCAGGCCGCGATACACCAATTGCTCTGCAAACCAAAGTGCCCGGATGGAAGTGTCGCGAAGGCGGGCAAAAGATTATGTGGATGTAGCCATCGCACGATTAAGAGGTGCCCCTCGCGCAAGGACGACATATGCAACAGCGTCTGCGCGGCATTTTATTTCCCCTACCGCAGCACAACGGACAACAATTCAAGCCACTTATCGCCGAATTCGCACAGAGCTCGGGCGCCGGAATAACTATATCTGTGATCCCACACATGCGAGCTGTGCGGGAGGGACCACACAAGCCTTTTGGCGTCCTGCAGATGATCTGGTGCATATATGCAATCGTTTCTGGGCTTTTGGTGCAACCTGTCGCGCCATTATTTTAATTCACGAAGTCGCCCATGATAATGGTATTGATGCGGCACCAGGGCCGCATACCCCGAACAGGGGTTCGGCGCAATACCCAGTGGGGAATACGGCGCCTCCGGCAGGACAGACCACTGCCGGCAGGATGAATGTGCCGGATGCCTATGCTTTTTTTGCTGCACATTTATGGCGAAGTACCGATACGGGCTCAACATGTTTTTAAAAGGAAAAACCAATGTCTGGTGGTTTTAGCAACAAACCTAAAATTTTACGGGGCGCATTTGTGGAATATGGCTTGAGCCTTCCCCCGCTCTTTGTCGTGTTTCAGTTCAACCCGCTTCAGCTCACACGGAATCGGACACTTTCTTTTTCTGTGCCGGGTGAATCAGCGACCACGCCAAGAAACCAGAGCCTGCATTATACCGAAATGGATCTGCTTGAAATACAAGAGAAACAGCAAGTCACGGTGCCGGAAGAAACCATCAGTTTTGATATTCGCTTGGATGCGACTGATGACTTGAATAATGGGGATGTCATCACAGAGCAATTCGGCATCTCCCCGCAACTCTCTACACTTGAGCTCATGGTTCATCCCAAAGAAGAAAGTCTGATTGGACAAGCCCTGGGGTCTTTGCTCGGGTCACCGGGTGGGTTCAGCTTTACCAAGGGGGCAAATCCTCCCATGATTCTTTTTATTTGGGGGCGAAAGCGGATTTTGCCAGTGAACATACAATCCTTGAACATCACTGAAACAGAATTCAGTACGGACTTAAATCCGATCCGGGCTTCAGCCGCAGTGACTCTGAAAGTCATCGAAGGGAAAAATATTCCCTACATGTATTCAAAGGCCATGAAAGAGGTCATGTCTGTTTTGAATTTGGCCAATATTACCGATATTGCCGATGTCGTTATTCCGGGATAAAGGATATGTTCTCAAAAATTTCACGATATAAAAACCTGGAAGAGATTGTCACGGTTGATCCCGACGGCAAAATGGCCGAATCGAAAGCACTCAGACTTTTTCCAGAGGTCGATGGTGTTTTTTTTCACACCGTGGAGGAGGTGGATCGGCTTGACCATCTGGCCTTCAAGTATTACAAACAGTCGCGGAAATGGTGGCGTATTTGTGATGCCAATCCGGAAATGATATTCCCGCAAGCCTTGCTAGGAAAAGATCCCATCGTGACTTTCCATTTCCCCTTAGTGATTGATTCGGAGGCCGGGGAACCTCTTTGGGCGAATCTATTAAATGTCATCCGGGATACCGTGGGTGTTCAATCCGTTCAGATCAAAAAAGAAGCGATCGGTCTTGTTGAACGGATTGAAGTATTTGAAGGAGATATGGTGAGCCTTACTGTGCCGGAGTATTGGCACACTCTCATTGTTATTTTTAATGAAATGAATCTTTCGTCTGAGACCTTAACAGAAACAATCACATCGCTTTCCTTTACTGTTGGCCCACCGGAGAAAATCGGTCGTGTTGGAAAGAAAATCGTGATCCCTCGAAATATTTTGGGGTAATCAATGCCAGAAAATGAAAATTTTACGATAGAGATCGAAGGGGAAGTGATGGAGGATCTTTTTCCTGACTTGATGAGTCTCGAAGTGGAACTGGATGATTCTCTCGCAAGCCTTTTCAAGATCAAACTCTCCATTTCACAGGAGGCCGACGGTCTCTGGCGTTATCTCGACGATGAGCCGTTTCGTATTTGGAAGCAAGTCTCAATCTCCGGGGGGGTTGAATCGGAGGAACCCCTAATCTCTGGTTACATCACACATGTGAAACCCAATTTTGAGACAGATCCCACCGAATGCTATTTGGATATTTGGGGGATGGACGGCAGTGTTTTGATGGATCGAGAAGAAAAATTAAAAGATTGGCCAAATAAAAAAGACAGCGATATCGCATCGGAAGTCTTCAGACTTTACGGATTTATCCCTGAAATAGAAGAGTCCAAAGTCATTCATGATGAAGCCATTTCAACCATTATCCAGAGGGAAACAGATATTCAATTTTTAAAACGTCTGGCCTTAAGAAACGGCTTTGAGTGTTATGTCGATGGGACAACAGGCTATTTCCGATCCGCGCAGATCGATGAAAGCCCTCAACCCATTTTAGCGGTTCATTTTGGCGATGAAACCAATGTAACCCGTTTCTCACTTGATGTGAATGCCCTTACACCGGTTAATGTTGCCATGCTTCAAGTCGATCGGATCAACAAAGAAATTTTAGAATGTCTTACAGAGTCCAGCCTCCAAACAGCACTGGGTAAGACAAACAGCAATGGATATCTTGGACAAGGGATGCGTCCGGGACAAGCCTATATCGGGATGAATTCTGCAACAGGCAGTCCCGAGATGTCTGCACTTTGCCAAGGACTTTTTCATGAAGGGCATTGGTTTGTCACTGGAGAAGGGGAGATTATTGCGAATCAATACGCTCATGTCTTAAAACCCAGGGAGACGGTCACGATTAAAGGCCTGGGAGAAATGCATAGCGGCATCTATTACGTGACGCATGTCACGCATTCCTTTACGCCAAATGGCTATACCCAATCTTTCAAAGTCAAACGAAACGCTTTGGAGCCAAGCGGTTCAGAAGATTTTTCAGGGACATCGGGCCTTTTGGGAGGTCTCTTGTGAGTTTAGACAAAGTGGTCGCCAATCTCATTCAAAAAGTCGAAACGCGGTTTTACGGCAAGTACCGGGGTTTTGTCGTCGAAAATGATGACCCTGAACAACTTGGCCGAGTCAAAGTAAAAGTCCCCAGTGTGTTAGGAAGCGAGGTGGTCACCGGTTGGGCGATGCCTTGCGTGCCCTATGGCGGTGCAGAGGATCAGGGTTTCCTCTTTATTCCAGAAAATCATGCCGGGGTCTGGGTCGAATTCGAAGAAGGCGATCTCGAATTCCCGATTTGGGTGGGAACCTTCTGGAGTAAACCGGGGGGAGAAAGCGAACTTCCGAAGCCCAACGACGCAGACGGCGAAAAGCAAGGCAGTGTTCAAAGTCCGCCCACGCGCAAGATCATTAAAACGGTGAAAGGACATACGATTCAATTAGAAGATGCTGCTGGGGATGAGATGGTGTTGCTTGTAGAAGCTGTCAATGGACAGGTCGTTGCGATGAACAAAGACGGGATTAAAATCACGGATGGAAAGAACGGGAACACAATGACCCTCGATAGCAGTGGCATTATTGTCGAGGATAAAAACGGAAATGTGATCACGATGGATAATTCGAGCGTCACCATCAAAAGTAGCAGTATCAATGTCGGTGACGGCGCAAGCGAACCGCTCGTTCTTGGAAATCAACTCAAAATGGCGCTCGAAAACTGGATCAATACCGCCTATATGACGCACATGCATACGGGAAATTTGGGTGCGCCAACCACGCCGCCTCTGCCCGGAGCACCGCTCATACTCGATCCTGCCCTTTCTCTGACGAATAAGGTGACATAAAGATGGCCTTACAAATTGGGAGCAAATCGGCGACTTCAGGAATGACCAAGGCGATTTATGATCAGATGAATACCATCCTCTCCCCGCCTTTATCGGATATGCCACCCGCCGACCTGGAAAAAATTAAGGACAGTTGGAAACAATTGGCCTACGCCATCTCAAAAGGGGTCATTGATCATGTGAAAGCCAACATGGAAATTAAGGGCGTCGAAGCCAGTGGCAATATTTCGGCAACGGTTTCAGGGAGTACGGCCACACAGAACAATGTCGTCTTCACGCAAAACAATGACGGGACAGGGCGGGTTTCATAAATGACGATGGGGAAACATGATCACTGAAAAAAGATCCCTTGGTTTTCCCTTCGCCATCGACGTTGCGGGACATGTGAGCGCGATCGGAGGCGATGAAGCCATCCGCGGGAAAATCATCCAAGTCCTTTTTACTGCCCCCGGCGAACGGGTCAACCTGCCGACCTTCGGCTGTGGATTGTTCAAGCTGGTCTTTGAACCCAATAATGCCATCTTGGCTGCAGCAATGGAATTTACGGTAGGAGAGGCGCTCACACGGTGGTTGGCTGATGACATTTTAGTTGACGCAGTCAACGTCAAATCAGAAGAAGAAAAAATTACCATCGAAATTGCTTATACAAAAAAGGCGGATCTCTCAAAAAAAATGGTCCGGATTCATTTTAAATAAAAGGGCATCACAATGGCGGAGATAAAAAAACAAAACGGGCGAACAACAATCGACTACATGGCGCGCGATTACGGCAGCCTGCTCCAATCGATGAGAGAACTCATTCCGACGAAACTCCCTGAATGGAAAGATTCTGAATCGGAGGCTGATTTCGGCAATGTGCTCCTAGAGCTTTTTGCGCATATGGGCGATATCGTCGGGTATTATCAAGACCGTGTTGTCAGTGAAAGTTTTCTCGCAACGGCTCAAACACGCCGGAGTATCATTCAGCATTTACGACTCATCGGATATCAGCTCTCGACGGCGGCACCCGCATCTGCGGCCCTCACACTGACATTTCCAGAGAGCTGTAACGAATTGGTGACGCTTCAAAAAGGGGACGCATTTGCCACAAAGAGCCAAAAAGACAGCCCCAGTGTCCGTTTTGAATACACACGTGAATTGCCTTTAGAAATAGATTGCAGCACGATTACGCCCTCCGGCGGCTTCAAGGTGGCGGAGAAGATTCCAATCGAAGAGGGCCGTTTGGTCAAAGATGAAATTTTAGGGTCGTCTGACGGCAGTCCAAATCAACGCTACACTTTGGCACATTCCGGCTTTATTTTAAGATCGCTCGGACAGGGAAAAATCCAAAGAGATATTATTCTGCTTACGAAATTGGGGGAAGCCCTCGAAGAGTGGACCCTGCAGGAATCGCTTTCTTTCAGCCGGGAAGGACAACAAGATTTTCTGATTGAGGTTGACGAAAATGATCAAGCCACCGTCATTTTTGGAGATGGGGCTTTCGGGGCAATCCCCGCACCGGGGGCTGAAATCAGCGTCAGCTATCGTGTGGGTGGCGGCCTAAAAGGGAACATCGTGGCTGCTACGATTCAAACCATTGTCGATGCGCCCCAACTCACCCTGCTCGGCGCGAAGGTGAGCAATCCGAATCCTGCGGTGGGAGGCGCAGAGCGAGAAACAATTGAGCACGCCGTGAAGCATGCCCCGCATGTCTTTCGTTCCCTCAAGAGGGCGGTTACCGCAGGGGACTATGAAGCATTGGCGCTCGATTTTCCAGGGGTCGGCAAGGTACGGGCGGAAGGGACAAACTGGAATACCGTGACTCTTTTTGTCGCGCCAGAGGGGGGTGGTGATGTCAGCGATGTTCTGCAAGCGAACTTGCTGGCCTATTTTGAAGACAAACGGCCTGTGACGACGGTCATTGAAATTCAGGGCGTCGATTACATCAAGATTTATGTCACGGCAAAAGTTGAAGTCGAAAGTTATTATTCAAACGACGAAATTAAGGATGAGGTTGAAAATGCCGTGGCGGCCTTACTTAGATTTGATGCCGTTAATTTCGCGCAAACGATCTACCTCAGTAAATTTTATGAAGCAATTGAGGCGATAAACGGGGTAAAGGGCGTCAATATTTCTGAATTTAGAAAAGAGAATGAAACCGAAGATACAGTCGACCCCGAAGGGAAGCTTGTGATGGGGAGTAACGAAATTCCAGTCATTCCATCGCTTGAGGCCCTTTATGGGAAAGGTATTTATGTGATGACAGAAGGGGGAGGCATCTGATCATGCGTCTTCAGCAGATCACAGCCAAAGCCGACCCGCTTGGAAACGGAATTACCCTTTCGTGGACCAATCCGGAGGTGGCGCAATTTCCTGGCGTGAGAATCATGCGCCGCACCGAGACCTATCCAATCGCACCGGACGATGGCGCTTTGGTCTTGGAGGGTGAGGGACTTGATATGGCGCTGGATGAAAATCTTCATGCTGAAACGGTCTACTATTACGCCTTCTTCCCTTACCAAAATGATCCGCCCGATTATGTGATTGACCGGCACAACCGTGTCTCAGCCATGGCGACTGGCCCAAATAATATGGCCGGACAAATATATGATCTTCTACCTGCCATATATCACCGTTATGACACGGTGCTACCGAGAACTATCCCGGAAGGGATGTCGGAAGTGGATAAAACGCGCGGCGCACTCCGCCGTTTTCTGGATCTGCCGGGAGGCCAACTCGATCAGTTTGTCAGTTTTGCAAAATCAGGGCTTGATCTGAGCAATCGAGAAAAAGTCGATGGGGCCCTGCTTCCGCTTTTGGCACAATGGATTGGTTGGCAGACAGACTACCGGCTTGAGTTGGATGCACAACGAAATGAGATTCGGGACGCCGTTTCTGTCTATCAAACCATCGGTCTTATCCCCTCCGTCGAAGCAACAGTCAAACGAATGCTGGGCTGGGAAAGTCGGGCCAAGGAATTTGTCCATAATGTGGCCCAAAGCAACCAGCCGGAAGGGCTCAACCTTTGGGTCACACGCCGCAATGGATTAGGAGGATGGGCCATGCCGTCCGACCCCTTATCTCTGGGCTTTTCTTATGAGGGGAGGCCGACCGCAGTTTATGATGAAACAGGAACCTTATGGTTGTTTTTTCATACCCTGAGAAATGGTCATTGGGATATTTGGACAAAAACGCTCACGATCGTCAGTATCCCGGTTAATTTCCAGGAAACTTTGGATCGTGATGTGATTTCTTTCGAGATACAAACGGCCTTTATTGATGCCGGATATGCGCTTTCCCTTTCTGCCAAAGTGGAAAAAAATGAAAATGAATGGGTGATAAAAGATACAGAAAATCACGAGGTCTATTCAGTACTTGAGGCTGGAAGCAACCTGGATGTGTATCGTTGGTCACCCAGTGAACGACTTACGCATGGGCAAGAAATCGACAAACACCCGACTGCAGTGCTTCTCGGAGATCAGCTTTGGGTTTTCTGGGATAGATTCGATGAAAGAGGACAGCACTGGCAGGTTCAATATCAAATCCGACAAGGGGGCGTTTGGTCGGCGGTTGAGACTTTTGGGGATGAAACAAGGGAGCGGAGGCAGCCGCAAACCCTTGTCGACCATACAGGAAGCATCTGGCTTTTCTGGCTTGAAAAAACAGGCCGCCGTTGGGCCCTCAAATATAAACGGCGCGAAGCAAGCAGTTGGCACTTGGCCTCTGCCCATACTTTTCCTTTAGATGGGGGTGAAAACCCAAAAGTCGACACTGATTTCTTTGTGCTCTTTCAGCCTCCGGAAACGACATCCGATACGATGCCGCGACTTTGGGTTTTCTGGTCGCGCAAAGTGCCGACTGGGGTGCCAAAACAGACCCGTTGGGAAATTGCCTATCGCATTGCCATTAATATTGACCCGAATGCCTTCACTTGGATTCACTCCTGGAGTACGGAATTTCCTAATCACACCTCGGTCGATTTTGATGTAGATCCCATGACCTTCTCTTATTTAACTTGGTATGTTAATCGCCCGCCAGATTGGAGCTTTGTGCACACGGTGCCCAAAGCATCACCCATGCACGATGATCGAGAACCCGCCGCTTTTATCAATGCGGATGGTCTCATTGAACTTTTTTGGAGTTCGAATCGGGATCAAGGATGGTCCATTTGGTCAGGACAAATCATAACCGCGGCGATACCGAATCTCGTTAATCTGGCGCCGGTCACTGAGATCCCCCATTCACAGCGGGCCCCCCTGCCTATCCTTATCGACGGGAGGACTTGGCTCCTTTATTCGACGAACAGACCGCTTCATTATTTGAGTGATGTTTACACCGCGACTGAAACGGTCGATTCCCGCTATTCAGGTAGCACAACGGTTCATGCCTCAAATTTGGCGAAAACCGCACTCCGTGGAAAATTTGACGACTTTCAAACCTATTCTTACGATACTGGAAAAAAGGGCCTTCCTGATGATGGTACGTGGTACGCCAGGAATACCATTGGCATCTATCTCACACCCGATACCGAAGATCCCGATATTATTTCTCGTAACCGCACACTCATCGAAAATATCTTAAAAGACTTTCTCCCCATACCAGTGCGTGCGGTCTTTATTATCGAACCGGTTACCTATAAAGAATGGGTTTATACCTATGGTTTTCCGATGGCCAGTCCACAACGGCTTGTCGGCGAGTTATCTTATGACGGAACCATTCCTGAGCTGATTTCAGGGGTAGAAGACATCTTGGTTGAAGTGCAAGAAGGAGAATAAGTGATGGAATCAATAGGCACTGCGATCAAAGGAATCTACCGCGACATCCTCAAAGATACAAATGATCGACTTGTCTCTGACAGCGGTTGGAACAACAACACCATATTAAATGGCTGCCGCTTATTGTTGGCCGGATTTATGAAAAATGATATTGCCTCAGGTATTCAATATCTTGCGGTCGGCCAAGGTCAGGAAGCATGGGATCTTGAAGGCGCGCCTGCGCCAGATCCTGCAACAACAACTGTATTGGAAAACAGGGCCTATCCATCCATTCCATTTTCAGCTTTGGAGGTTGTCTTTTTAGACAGCACGGACAATATCATTTTAGAGCCCTCAAGCCGCCTGCAAATTACAGCCACATTAGCTCCCGGTTTTCCGGCGCCCATTGCAGTAGAAACAACTTATCCACTTCGGGAATTCGGTTTATTTGGTCAGTTGGGTACAAGTGAATTTATGATCAACAACATTAGACATCCAGTGCTTCACAAGGATGAAAACGCAACATTGATTCGAATTATGAGACTTTATTTTTAAAAGGAACGAAGAGAGGAGATATTATGGGTAACTTTTCCAGGGACACCTTAGACAGGCTCAAACATTACGTTGGTGTCCGGCTACAGCAGGGTGTCCCGATCGTTGACGCCGATTGGAATGAACAAGAAGATATCAGAAAATACGAGTTGCAAACCTTCCTCAAATGGTTTGTGGGCAATGGGGTGCCTGCCGGAAATAATGGCTTCAATATTACCTCCCTGGCTGACCCCAACGATTTTGAAATCACGGGAGGGGATGGCACTGCAGACGGCGCAGGACGGATCCTGGTGGATGGCTGGGATGCCATCATTGAAAGCATCCTTCGGTATAGTGAGCAGACCTTATACAATGATGCAACCCTTGCCGCCGAGTGGGGAGTTGATCCACTTGAGCCGCTGACCACACCGTCAGCAAACCGAACCGACACTGCTTATCTTGATATTTGGGAAAGAGAAGTAGAGGCCACAGAAGACATTAATCTCATTAATCCGGGCATTGGTGTCGAAACCTGTGTTCGCAATAAACGAGAGTGGGCGGTTCGCGTTGCAGAAAATGCCACGATCCCCCCTGTAATTATTCCAGAAGGTCATGTCTTTTATCCGCTGGCAACCTTGAGCCGCGTCGGGGGATCTCCTCAAATTACACCAGGGGGGATAATTGATCTTCGGCAGACCAACCTCAACTTAAGGGACACGGTCAACCACTTGTCCTTGTCTAACAATCCGCATAATGTCACCACCGAGCAAATCGGCGCTTTGGCGGCCAGTGACTATCATTTCGGAAATCGGGTTTCCGCCAATGTGCTCTTTACCCAAGCGGATTCAAATAATGCAACCCGAACCATTAATCTGGGATTCAGGCCGCAAATTGTTTGGGCGGAGGCCTCCAACCGCGCCGTCCTGGCGGGTTCATATTTCGGGGCGCCTTCGACCGGACACGCCGATTTGCGGACAACAATCCTTCAACAGTGTGCGGGAACACGCCTTTTCCGCACCTCCAGCGCGCCTTTTTTTCGGCAGGATTCTTTTTTGTTGTCTTATCTCAGCAGAACGGAGTTTTCAGATCGCGCCAGCACGCCAAACCGAATCGGGACACTGGGTGCGCGGATTACGGCGGTTTCGAACACGGGTCTAACGATTCGTTTTTATCGTGCCGACCCTTCAGGGACGGGAACGGGGGGGGGCGGCACAGGTTCTACCCCCGGAACACAAGCCTTGCAAAATTTTCAAGTGAGACTGCGTTTGCTTTGTTTTGGTTAAATTCAATTTTTCAAAAGCTTGATCAACCATCGGGTTTGGAGGAATAAATATGTGGGTGATTTATAATAAATCGGAACGCGCAATCGTTGGGCTGACACCCAATTCTGTGCTTGATGTCGATAAAAGTACTGCGCTTAAAGAAACCGTGGAAGGATTAGTAAAAAGGGAAAAAGTCAGTGCTTACGATGCCATTCAAGTGAATGATCATAAAAAAGCACAGGAATATATGGATGCTTTTCCAGAAAAATTGGTTTTGACGGGAACGGCAAAAACCCCGAAACTGACTTTTCGAGACCCGGAAGTCTTTTCGCTGTATATCACATCGAATGCACCGGATAAGCACCCTGTTGACGGGATTCCAGAAATCGCGGCAGATGGCAAGGGTTTTACGACATTAACCATCAAAAAAATGGATGAGCGTTATAAACCACAGCGTGGAACAAAGGATAATGAAGTCCTTTATCTCAGAACCGATTACGGGACTCTTCGTGATGAAAATGGGAAAAAGGACATCAGCCGGATTCAGTTGAAAAAGGGCGAAGCCAAAATTCGACTTTATTCAGAGAAGCTCAAGCGGGTTGCGACGATTCAGATCATCACCCCCGGCAACGCCTTAAGAGACAGTCTCTATCGGATCGAATTTATTTAGTCAATTTAGTATGCGGACGGTTTCTCCAAAATATCGGAATATTGAAATGCTCCGGCATGTCGCTACCCACATGGGGCCACTGACACAGGATGTTGTTTTCTTAGGTGGAACGGTCTTGCCCTTATTGCTTTCGTCCAACATTTCAGATTACGTGCGATTTTCAAAGGATGTGGATTTCATAATCGACTTTGAAACAAAAGATGAAATTTATGCCTTTGAAGATGCCCTTTGGGATTGCGGGTTTAAAAAAAGAGGCACGGGGGCTGTCTGTCGATGGGCTTTAGATGATATTAAGATTGATGTGTTGCCCGCAGACCCGGATATTCTAAATTTCAATAACACCTGGTGTGGAGAGGCAATGCATAATCCACAGCGCATTCAACTTGAAACCGATCTTGTGATCAAGGCGATCTCAGCACCCTGCTATCTGGCGGTGAAATTTGATGCCTTTCGACTTCGGGGAAACAGAGATTACACGCGTAGCTTTGATATTTATGACGTATTACTCATCATGGCAGGACATTCCACAATCAAAAAAGAAATGTGTGAAGAGGCCAGCGATACATTGCGGGATTTTCTCAAAATAGAGTTAAAAAAAGTACTGGATCAAAGCCAGCGTCTCATCCCACTCGTGAGCTATTTTTCTCAAGACAAGCAATTGGGAAAAAATCTGATTCCTGAAGCCATGTCACAAATCGAAAAAATCGTTTCAATCCACTGAGGAGAAGATAAGGAAATAGAGTGAAAATGCATCGTAACAAACAAGGACTCGAAGGGCGTTATCAAGACCAAATCAAAGATGGTAATGGAAAGATCTTTTGGCAGAGCGCTTGGTCTTCAAATCTAGTGGTCGAAAGCTGTAACCTCCTCCTTTCCGCGATGATGAAACGAGAGGAAGGCATCTCCGGGATTCTCTATTGGGCCGTGGGAGAAGGGGAGTCTACTTGGGATACACGCTCACCCAGTCCCGCCCCTTCCGACACCTGCTTGGTTCGTGAAGTGTCTCGTAAAGCGCTTGCGACCCATGAAATCATCTATCTCAATACACGCAATGAACCTTCAGAAAGCCCGACAAGTCGATTGCAGATTACCGCCTCTTTCAGTGGAGCCGATTTTGGATTGGAAGGACAAGGGATTCAGAGCTTACGGGAATTTGGCCTTTTTGGCGGTGAGGCCACAACGGTAGCGAATAGTGGACTGATGATCGACACTGTCATTCATCCGCGTATCGACCTTTCTGCAGAAATGACCCTCAGACGAAACCTTCACTTAAGCTTTGCAGCCAACCGCCCCATGGAAACGGCTGGAGGATTCGGGGCTAGACTGCCCGTGATTGCAATTGACGGGGTTGGAGAACAGTTTTCCGCCGCCCTTCGCAGGCAAAATGTGCGCACTTTATCAGATCTGCTCAGGCTTGATCCGCTCCAAGGCGTGGGAAGAATTCAAGCCGTTAATCTCAGAGAATTCCGGGCAAAGGCGAGAATGGTCATGGCTGTGAGGTTTGATATGCGTCCATTTATGCCGCTTGCGGAATCAACGATCAGCGCTTTACTAAAAACACCGCCACAAGCCTTGGCCAAGTTGATTGAAGATGCGGAAGTCAGTGGAGACAGCCTCGCGCGCTTACAGGAGGAATTGGCCATACTCCAAGTCGCGCTGGATGAATCGGCCCTTCAGAATATTACTCTGGGTGATTTGCTGATTTCCTGAAGGGCTCTGTTGCAAAAATGTATACTGCTCAGAGCGATGGCTTTAAGCTCAGCCGATTAGGCCGTGAAAATCCCGAACGGTCTTTTAATCAGAGGGATCTCAGCACTTAACCCTTGCCCAGAGGTTCTGGTGTTCTTCTGGCCTAAGCGAAACATTCTCATGACTTCAAATCGCTCATCGATTTGAAGCTGCGCACAGGCTTGACCAATCGTTTCAATTTACCATGATCCGCTTCGATAATATTGTTGAGATATTTGACTTGTCGGTGAAATAAGTTCTTAAGGCAGACCTTAGTCCAGCTAAATCCCAAGGTCGGTTTCCAGAAATAACGCAAGCACTTTTCCATTTGAGGAGCCTAGTGTTGAACCCGGCGATAGAACTTTGTGTGATCAACATCGAGACCGCGTTTCAAGATCATTTCTTCCAGATCACGATAGCTGATCACATATTTACAATACCAGCGAACGCAGCCCAGAATAATTTCATCACGAAAATGCCGCCATTTGAAATCAGACATCTGTCGCTCTCCATTAAAAAAAATAAATTCTGCTCATATCTTTAGATTTTTTGTAACAGAGCCTTTTTCTTCCGTAACACAGGTCAGCTCACCTTGATGGAGTTTGATTTGAAGTCTATCTCCCACAGCCACTTCTGAGGATTCCCTGATGACTTCCAGTAAAGGCAGTTTACGGGTGATACTGTATCCTCGCTCGAGAACATTAAGCGGGCTCACCAAATGAAGTTGATCCATCTTTCCCTGAAGATTGTTTTTATGCTGGTCAATCATTTGTTTCCCGGCTTGAAAAAGACGGAGGTCAAGCCGGGATTGCTGCTGTTTCAAGTCGGTCAATTGTGTCATCGGGCTGAGATGCGAAAGGCCTTGATCGGCTTTATTAATCGATGCCCGTCGTTCTTCAAAAAATCGGGCAATCGATTGCATGAGCCGAATTTGAAGATGATCAATTTGATCGTGATTAGACGCAATCTGAGCCCTTGGCGGCGTCAATAAACGTAAAGCTGTCACTATTTGGTCTTGATGCGTTTCAAGTTGAGATTTCATCTCGAAGATTAATCGCTCATAGAAGTCTTGCACGCTTTCTAAAGCCCTAATCCCCTGCTCTACAATCATCCCCGCTGCGATAGAGGGTGTGGGTGCAGTCAGATCTGAGACATAGTCTGAAATGGTGGTGTCGCTTTCATGTCCCACAGCAGAGATGATGGGAATTTTCGACCGGGCAATGGCACGTGCAACAGGCTCTTCATTAAAGGCCCAAAGATCCTCAAGTGAACCGCCTCCGCGCGTGAGAAGGAGCAGATCCAGGGGACAAGAATCTTCAGAACGATAAGCGTTCATTTCATCGAGCGCATCTGCAATTTCATCTGCCGCATGGAAACCTTGCACACGAACGGGGTGAAGCAGTAAGCGACAGTTAAAAGCACTGCTCTCGATCACTTTGATAATGTCTTGAATTGCCGCGCCGCTTGAAGAGGTGATAATCCCAATGCTCATTGGAAGGAGGGGCATGTCTTGTTTTCGGTCTGGATGAAAAAGACCTTCCAATCGTAATTTTTCTTTTAATTGCTCAAATGCGGCCTGTAGTGCTCCTGCACCTCGGGGTTCGATATAGTCGCAGATGAGTTGGTATTCTCCCCTCGGTTCATATAGGCTCAGGTGTGCTCGAATCAGGACATGTTCGCCTTCTTTCGGGATAAGCCGTAAGAATCTCAGGTGTGATTTGAAGATGACCGCAGAGATTCTAGCCCCACTGTCTTTCAATGTAAAATAGAGATGACCCGAACGCGGGTTTCTTAAATCGGAGATCTCCCCTTCGACCCAAAGATCAGAATAGGTCGTTTCCAGAAGAGAACGGATTTCGGATGTGAGTTCATGAACCTTTAATATTTTGCGTTCTGCTTCCTTTTTTGTCCCTAAAAATCCCATTTAAACCGGCTCTTTATTTTCATCACTGCCATTTTTTTTAGAGGCATGCTTCATTTTTTGCCAATGGCTCATCCGCTGCCCAATTTCTTTTTCTTTGCCCTGATCGCTGGGCGTATAAAAGGATCGACTTTCAGGAAGATAATCTTGTGGAATAAAATGCCCTGGAAAATCATGTGGATATTGGTAGCCGATCCCTCTTTCAAGCCGTTTGGCCCCACTGTAGTGGCTATCTTTTAAATGTTGAGGAACGGCCAGGCTTTTTCCTGATCCAATCTCGTTTAGGGCTGCGTTTATTGCCAAATAGGCTGCGTTGCTCTTGGGCGCTGTGGCAAGATAGGTGACGGCTTCTGCAAGCGGAATCCGACCCTCCGGCATGCCGATCGCCTCAACGGCACGGTGTGCAGCCACCGCGATGACAAGGGCATCGGGGTCAGCATTTCCGATGTCTTCTGCTGCCGAGATAATGATGCGTCTCGCAATAAAAAGCGGATCTTCTCCCGCATAAATCATCTTTCCCAGCCAATAAATCGCCGCATCGGGATCAGAACCCCGAATACTTTTGATAAAGGCCGAGATCGTATCGTAATGATCGTCCTTATTTTCGTACACCAATCCTTTTTTTTGAATGGAGGCTTTGGAAACAGAAAGATCAAAGTAAATCAGTCCTGCATCATCAGGGGGTGTTGTAGATATCCCGATTTCGAATGCGTTTAAAAGTTTTCGTGCGTCTCCCTCTGTGGTTTCAATGAGATGTAACTTTGCATCTTCTGCGACTTTCAGATTGAGTTTTCCAAAACCGATGTCTGGGTCACTGATCGCGCGGTTGAGTAAGGACAAGAGATCTTTTGTCTTTAGCGGTTTGAGTTCAAGGATTTGTGAGCGAGATGAAAGTGCTGGAATGATGGAGAAAAAAGGGTTTTGTGTCGATGCCCCCACCAAGGTAATGGTGCCTTTTTCGACATCAGGCAGTAGGGCCGACTGCTGCACTTTATTAAAACGATGAATTTCATCGATAAGAACCAGGGTTTTGTGTCCATTGACCGACCTTGCTTTTCGTGCTTTTGTGATGACTTGGCGAATTTCAGCGACCCCTGAAGTGACTGCGTTGAGATCAGTAAAAATTGACTGACTGTTTCTTGCGATTAAGTGGGCAAGGGCTGTTTTTCCACAGCCAGGAGGCCCGTAAAGAATAAGAGATGAGACACGGTCTGCCTCAATGGCACGTCGCAAAAACTTTCCTGGGCCTAATAGATGGAATTGTCCGACATATTCAGAAAAATTTCGAGGACGCATCCGCCACGCTAAGGGGGCAGAGAGGTCGGGAGATGGGTTTAGCGTTTCTGAGTGGCTTGGAAAAAGATCCATGATACTTGAGAAGTCTTATCCGTCTATTGTTAGAATAATTCCAGGAATAGGCTAGAGAAGAAAAAAGTAAAGAGATCCCCACTTTGCCGTGGTCGGAAGATCAACTCAAACCTGGGTCACCAGGTGGGTACTAAGATGAAGGTTTTAGGCTTTTCCATTCTATGTGGAACATGCTCACCGCCCCCTTGAACTCAGCACCCTTTCTCAAAATTTAGGTTCGAAGATTACCCACTCACGCACAAAGTAGGGACATATTCTTTAACTAGGATCCACTGTAGCAAGATAAACAATGAATATCAAGAAAGGGAACTGCCTTTGATAAAAAGAGTTCGTATCATTAAAAATAGAAAAGAGGGGGGAGGGTTGGCTATCGCTTAAGGGACTGAACTTCTTCTTCTATATTTTTGATGATTGAGCGTGTTTTTCCATCTAAAGCTGAATTGATTTCTTGCTGTTGATCCTTGAGTTGGAAAAGTTCGTGTGCGATGTTAATAGCGGATAACATGGCGAGTTTTGAAAAGGGACTGCCGGGAGAACGCCTTGAAATTTCGCACATTTTCTCATCAACAAAGGAAGCGACTTCATCTGCATATCCCTGATCAGATTGCCCGACAAGATCATACTTACGACCAAAAATCTCAATATGCAGTTTCTTGCTCAAGCCTCGATTCCTCGTGTTGGTTTTCTAAATTGGGTTCCGAATCTTCACTCATATGGCTTAATGTCCCTAAAATTTTTTCGACACGTAAGCGAACTTGACCGCGCTCTTCCTGAAGATGCTGTAGTGCCTCAGTTTTTTCAGAAAGCGATGTTTTTAAAAGCTGGTTTTCATCTTTCGTTGTGCGAAGAAGGTCAATCAATCCCTGCACACGCGTTTCCAATAGGCCTAAATATTCCAGATCCATGATGACCTCCAATGGCGTTTAATTTTCATAAAAGTAATCTTTCATATTCAGTTTGTCAACCGCAGGGTCTATTCTTTTTACCTGTGGGTTTGTTCTCATTTCTTATTTTAGGATATATTACTTACTCAATAGGTATTCAAAAAAGGGGGCGTAAGTGACGTGGGGGGCTTAAAAGCCGATGAAATAAAAAAAGTTTTGGTTGTGGGCGCCGACGCGGTTGGTGGATATTTTGGCGGGATTCTTTTTAAGGCGGGTGTAGATATTACTTTTCTCGTGCGACCACAGACCTTTGAGCTCATTTCAAAAAATGGCCTAAAAATAGAAAGCCATCAGGAAGATTTTTTAATTCATCCCCCCGTGGTACAGAATACGGCTGAACTTGAATTCATTGATCTCATTATTTTAGCGGTAAAATGTTACGATATTTATGCGGTCTTCCCTGAAATCTCAGCCTTAGTGGAAAAGGGTGCGATTATCTTAACGCTTCAAAATGGGGTGCGTACTGAAGATGAAATCCTCTCTTTTTATCAAAAAGACTGTGTCGTTGCCGGAGTCGCTTTTATTACGTCCAGATTAGAAAAACCGGGTCATATCGTGCATTCCCGTAGAGGGATGATTACTGTCGGGGAACTTAAAGGTGAAAAAAGCCCACGGTCGACTGCAATAAATGCCCTGCTTGCAGGAGCAGGGATTTCCAGTCGGCTTACATCAAAAATCCGTCAAAAAAAATGGGAAAAACTTTGCTGGAACGCAACCTTTAATCCACTTTCTGTGATTCTCAAGCATCCGATTTCGCTTATCTTGAAGAACCCTCATCTCACACAAATTGTCCGAGAGGGCATTTCTGAGGTAGGTGCAGTGGCGAGCAAAGAAGGAATCACATTAGATCCGAAAATAATAGAGGCCACAATCTCTGGCTCTTATGATTTGAAGGATTTTTATACCTCTATGTAGGGTTTGCTGAAAAGCACCTAAGTTTATGATTTTAAAAGATATTAACCTGTATTATACTGCTCGAAGTGCAAAGAAAAACCCCATAACCCTCTAAAAAGCGTGCACCCGGAGTACAGATGTACAGGAAAAGTAACCCGAATCAGCTGTCCTTTGAAGGTTTTCATCTACCGTTCGGCGGAAAACTTTCGAGTGACAACCGCTGGGTGATTCTCTCGAAACAGATTCCATGGGATGAGGTTGAGAAAGAATACATCGTTCATTTTTCAGATGACATGGGCTCTCCAGCCAAGTCATCAAGAATGGCCTTTGGCGCATTGATCCTGAAGGAGAGACTTGGATTAACCGATCGTGAACTGGTGCAACAAATCACAGAAAACCATTTTCTTCAGTATTTCCTTGGGCTCTCGGCTTATCAATACGCGGCCCCGTTCCATGATTCCATGTTAACCCATTTTAGAAAGCGCTTCACTCAGAAGTCCCTTGAAAAGATCAACGAATCCATCGCGCTTACAGCGAAAGCTTTGGAAGAAGTAGAGAACAATACAGAAGAGCCGCCCAAGTCCGAGCAAGACGATCCACCGCCTAAAGGCAAGCTGATCGTCGATGCCACCTGCACCCCGGCCGACATTAAATATCCCACAGACCTAAACCTGCTGAACGAAGCCCGGGAGAAGACAGAAGCCATCATCGACCAGATGCACTCACAGCGAACAAAGCCCACAAAAAAACCTCGGACATACCGTCAGAAAGCGAGAAAGGCCTATCTCCTGGTCTCCAAAGCAAGACAGCCAGGCAAGAGGAAAATGAGAAAGGGAATCGGCAAGCAACTGAGCTACGTAAAGAGGAATCTGGGATCAATCGCCGGGATGACCGGGGAAGGACTACTGACCCATCTGAATCCCGCTCAATATAGACAAGTCCTGATCATCAAAGAGCTTTATCGGCAGCAAGCAGAGATGTACATCAACAAAGTTCATCGGATATCAGATCGGATCGTCAGTCTCAGCCAGCCCCATGTTCGTCCCATTGTACGGGGCAAAGCAGGAGCGAAAGTGGAGTTTGGCGCCAAGGTTTCAGTCAGCCTGATCGACGGGATCAGTTTTGTGGATCGGATCAGCTGGGATGCCTACAACGAATCAGAAGATTTAAAAAATCAAATTGAAGGCTATCGCAAACGATTCGGCCATTACCCTGAATCCGTCCACGCCGACAAGATCTACCTTACACGGGAGAATCGCAGATATTGTAAAGACAAAGGGATTCGGCTATCAGGACCAGCCTTAGGAAGACCGAAAAAGCGGACAGATCAAAATGCCTCAGAGCTTGCCGCTCACAAGAAGCTGCTTCGCGAGGATGAGATAGATCGGATTGCGATAGAAGGCAAGTTTGGACAAGGCAAACGACGCTTTGGTCTATCGAGAATCATGGCGAAGCTCGCTGCTACCTCAGAGAGCATGATCATGCTCTCTTTCATGGTGATGAATCTTGAGAAGATGCTGGTAACATCCCTTTCTTTTTGTCTTCATTCCTGTTCAATCATCGCTTGCCTTCTGACAGGAGCATTATCTCGCCTTGAAACCCTGTACATGCGCCTTATCCCGAGAAAATTGGCATGGACCTGAGAGTAGATTGAAGGCATCGCTGGAATAGTTCGCTTAAATTTTCCGGTTCTGTTTTGGTTGAATTTCCAACAGGACTTTCTCAGCAAGCCCTATGTACGAAGACGTCCGCAATGGCAAAGAAACAGAGATTGAATATCTCAACGGTGATCTGGTCAAACGCGGGGAAAAATGGGGTGTGGAGACGCCCATTCATCGCATACTCTATGCCTTGGTGAAGGGGGTCGAAATGAAATCTCAGTTAGAGCAATACCAATAAGTGAAAACATCAAACCAAATACGTGGAATATTTTTTGACGCAGGAGATACGCTCTTTAAGGCAAGAGAATCGATTGGCTCCTTGTATTGTCAGATGGCTGAACAATATGGTGTCATTGTAAACGCAGACCGACTTGACCAACGCTTCAAAAGCGCCTTTAAAAAATCAAGACCACTTTCTTTTCCGGGTGCCTCTCACAAAGAACTCCCTCGTCTGGAAATGGATTGGTGGCGAAAAATTGTCCAATTCGTATTTGAAGGGATTGATTTTCCTCAGTTTGACCGTTTCTTTCGAGAGCTGTATGCTTTTTTTGAGAGAAAAGACACATGGGACCTTTTTTCTGAAACAAAGGGCGTATTGAAGAAATTAAAAGAGGCACAATATACACTCGGGATTATTTCAAACTTTGACTCCCGACTGCTCCCGATTTGTGAGCAACTCCGTATTCGGGATTATTTCGATATCATTGTTTTCTCAAGTCACGAGGAATGTGCGAAACCGGGTGCGGCCATTTTTAATCGAAGCTTAGAGCGATCAGGACTGCTCGCTTCGGAATCAATGTTTATCGGGGATCATCTTGAAAATGATCTACAGGGAGCGAAGGCGGTGGGCATGACAGCGCTCCTGCTTGATCGGGTTGGACGATATTCAGAAAGGCCTGAACTCAATCCCATTTCAGATCTACACGAAATCGACAGATTCCTAAAAGATCGCTAAAAAAAAGCCCCCGCTTTACATTTTGGGTAAAGAAAGATTCTTCTTTTTCAATCTCTGAATGGCTTTTTTATTCTTTCACGATCATCGCATTTGCATGTCCGCTATCCGTCGAATCAACCTCTACTGTAGCCCCTACTTTTATTTTTCCTGTGAGCTTTGTTTGTTTATTGACATGAAACTTATGACTTTTTCCGTGATCATCTTTCACGGTGACAAAAGCGCCTTGAGCTTTGACGACTTCGCCGACCGTTTTGTTCCCATGTCCTCCCGGGTGATCGCCACTCGCAAAACCTGTGACAGAAAAGCCAAAAATCATTGAAATCGCAATGATAAAAAGACCCAACTTTTTCATCGAACTCTCTCCTTTGAAGTTTAGTGTGTGCCTTATTACGGCTAAGAAAAACGTCTTTCGACTATAGCGTAATTGGTATTAAAAAACAAACTGATATGCTTTCTGGTGTTGGCGGCTTTGTTTATTTGTTCTTCTTTGCTTTTTTAGACATATATTCAATGATTTGGCGAGTTTCTTTTGGATTGGGGATGAGGAGGGAAGGGAGCCTCTTCTTTTCTTCATTCAAGAGTAAGATCATTCGCGTGACGATTCCAGGCCACGCTTCAGAGGGATGTGCTTTGGGGTCTGGCGTGATATGGCATTGTGAGCAGATATCAACAAAATGCTGAGCCTCAGGGGATTTTGCTTCTTTAAGCATCCCTTCCGTAAAATCAGACGAGGTAATCTGCTCCGTGAAGTGAATGACGGCTTGTTTGTTGCCTAATAATCTGTCGGTCAGAAAGAACAGGGCAAGGCCCAACAAAATCAGGCCAATCAGAAGGCTGATATTTTTATCCATCTGGAGATTAATCGGGACTCAAGGTGCCTCGGCGGATTCTCTCATTTTTTTAAGATCTGTTTTTTCAAGTTTTTTTGTGATCTGCATGCGAAGTTCCATCGCCCATAGTTTGAAGGCATTTCTTGATTCTACGGCAATTTCAGGCAAAGCGGCGACATACTTTTTCCCTGCCTTACTTTGATTAAAGACGATAATAGCCTTCATTTCTTCGATAGTGAAATGTTGTGCATAAACAGAAGAGAGTTTTTGACTGAGGGCTTCAGGGTCAACTTCGTTGGAAAACGCTTTCCAAAATGCCTCTGGAATATCAGGCATCGATTTTTTTTGCTGGTTGATTAACTGCTCTGTCACGACGGGTAACATTTTTATCGCCCCAGAAGTTTCGAGTAGTTCAAGTGCAACTTTCTCTATCTCTGAGGGTTCTGCGGCTTTCGAAATTGCGTGTGTTGTCGAGATACAAACCAACACAGAAAAGATGAAAAACAAACGTTTTTTCATGAGGTGCTCCTTGGTGATATCACTTTTTCTGGGTCATCATACGGAAAAATATGGGGCAAGGCAAGGGAAGGACAAGCGCTCTTTTATTAAAAACGGCCTGAAAAACCCGGCCGTTTTTTGAACAGAATGTGATGGCGTCGGTACTGTCGGTTGCTTTAATTTTCCTCTAATGGGAGTGGTCGTGACCATCGCCATGGTCATGGCTATGATCGTCGTGATCATGATTATGGTCCTGACTGTGACTGTGACTGTGACCGTGATCATGACTATGGTCATGGTCGTGACCCTCATGGGAATGACCATGAATTTCAGGAATGTCGTGAAAGGGGTCGTAGGTTGTATCTTTGCCTTTGCCAGAAGTGACCTCGATTCGGATAACCGATTTCACATTGGCGCATTCATCGTCCCCTTTCGGAATCGCAAGCCGAATCGGTCCACCTTTTGATTCGGGCAAGGGAGCACCGTCCCATTTATAAATAAGAATGGCCTGCTCTCTGATTTCGCCAATTGGAATACTCGCGGCAAACTTGCCATCTTGTGAATGAAAGGTCACGTGGTCTGACGAAGGGAGTGGAATGGCTGCATTTAAAAGTGCTTTCACGAGTACCCCGGAACCTGCCATGCCGGCAACATGTTTGCTGACATCTTCAATTTGGTACTCGTCTGGAATGTTGACAAGAGATTCATAGCCCCACTTCACTGATTTCTCAACAGAGCCATCAACTTCCAGGGTAAAGTCTGTTTCAACCGACATAAATCCTCCTCTTTATTAAAAGATATTATAAAAAGTGACACATAGTCTAACAGAGCTAAAAAAAGAGGTCAAGAAAGATCCCATTGTATGTAAATCCATGAAATAATGTCCGGTTTTTGGCTGTTCGTTTTTTGAGCATCGTTTACAGGATTTTGAAAAGATTCGGAACGCGTCAGTTATGGTTTTGGCTCCGGCGACCGGCGAGGTCTCAAGCCTTATCCCAGAGAACTCGACGACTTTGATGCGAATCGGTCGGCGGTCTTTTTATCTCGTTTAAGTTCAAAAATTGATCTGTTCAATTCGATACGAACAACAACAATTCTCCGCCAACTACGACAAACAAGCTCTATCACCTTCAAGCCACATATTCGCTCCGACTTGTTCTCCTCAATAGGTATAAGGCAAAAGGGAAAAGGTGGGTCAGGCCTGATGGGCACTGCTTCTTTTCTCCCGCACTTCTTGACATCCCAAGCCACCGAGACTGCCCGTTTTAGGCGAGGCCTTTCATCCGGCGGGGTATCAGATATCTCAAACGCAAGAAGGTGAACATCGAAAAAAATGCCAAATCGAATGGATCAATTCCGAGACCGAGATGTTGAATATCTTGACTCCCAGGTCAGAAAACACTCCAGGGACAAGCTTCCTTTTTTTACGAGATACGGTGAATGTTGGGAAGGTCAGTGATAACCCGCTCCAAAATTTCAGGAATTTGATCATATTCGGTATCGATTTTTTTCTTAGAATGGATGAGGGAGCTTTGGTCTTTTCCTCCGAGGATTTCGGCCCTGTTTTATGCGGTGGTTTATGATGTGAAATGTTTGAAAGCCATTCCACAAAGGTGTATATTCAAAGTAGAAGTCAACATGAAAAAATGTGTTTTTCGTTTCAAGTGACAACCCCAGTGATGGATGCACCTTTAATCGAGAGGAGGAGTAATGATGGGAGGCGGCGCTCTACAGAAGAAGTTGATCCTTTCAGTCCTTCTTTTCGTTTTTTCCATTCTATTGCTTTCTGCATGCAACCCGCATATGCGGGCGGAAATTCGCAAACATACCTACCCGCCGGAGTTTACTTTTATTACAGACAAACAACTCAAATCGGCCATGTGGCAGCTCGCCGAACATGTGAAAAAACTGGACGAAGTCATACTGACAACAAACGGAGCGACAGCGCAAGAGCGGCGAGAAATCATTCAAATTCTTTCTAAAATGGAAGAGATCAGTATGACCCTCGGAAGAGAGGGCTGGCCAGGGAGTCATTCGACGGTTTCGAGGAATATCATGAAGTTTAGAACTGACCTCGTATCAGCGCGACGCGCGATTGAAATTGACCCGCCCAGCTATTATTTGGCAGGCACAGTTTATGGTGCTTGTGCGCACTGTCATGACACGAAATAGCTTACTTTTTCCCCGTAGTTGCTCCTTTTTAAGTTTTAAATCACCCCATAAAAGCGTAAGATAAAACTGTAGCCGTGACCGATATCGTCGTCTCAGAAGGTTGTGAGACGTGCCATAAATTTATTTTATTTATGGATAAAGGGGAGGGGCATCATGAACCATTATTTATCCAGCAAGCACTTTCCAGCACAGTCCTCAGAAGAAGTTTTTGCGCTTAAAAATCAATTAGAACGCCTCATTGCACGCGATTTGGAGAGTGACTTTTTTGCTCTGCTGGGTCGATACCAAGGTATTTTGGCCGACAATACACAGCGCCATCTCTGGCCGGAGGTTTTTACTAGTTTAAAAATACTTTTTAAATGCGGAAAACCTGTTGCGCTTGATGGGCCCATGATCGGGATTCCGGTCTCAATTCGCGATACCGATTATTTTAAAGATGCCCTGTCTCTTTTCGGGAAGGATCGTTCCCTTGTGGCCGGAATTGAATGGATGGCGACCGTGTGGAATGCGACCTTTGCGGACACCGGGCTTTGGATGGGAAAAACCTATGAGCCGGTCTCACGTGAGAGGCTTGCCGAAAAATGTGAAAATGACCCAGAGGTGATGGCAGCATATGATCCGAAACGCACGCGCATCGGGCGAAACTTTTTTCGAGAGCCCCGAGATCCCAATGTTTTACAAAGTTTGGGCTTGCCTGCGCTCAACGAAGCTTGGCATTTATTGGATCGGCCAATGGCAACAACAGACACAGGTTTTGATGGCGACTTGTTAGACGAAAACCTTCAAAAGGAAAATGTGATTCCCTATACCAAGACGGGTGGAATTTTTCTCGCGAACTTGGGTCAGTCTGTTGTGCCTGAAATGAATGGAAAATCGGTCTATCAGCTCAATTACCGCTGGAAAAATTTAAATCCGCCCTTCCCGATGACACGCTTGATTGATGAAGTGGTGCAAATTGCTGAAGGTATTTACTTGGGGCAATTGGTTTTTGCGTCGCGTCATTATAATTTAGGGGCCATCGACTTGCCCTTTATCCCTGGCGAACAAAATCTAACATTGGGCGAAAGCTATGCACCTCGGGAGAAACCCTCTTGGTGGCACGGCATTTTGGAATGGCTGACTGGTAGCCCGCAGACAAAAATGATCGATTATGGGTATCAAAATAATGGGTTTTTCTTGATGATGGATCCGGCGTATGCAAAGCAAGTTTATGATGACGATGCTTTTCCTCAACTTCGGCCTCATCGTGGGGAAAGTGGTTATATCGAGTTGGGCTATGAAGCGGCGGCGAAAGCGGTCTCGTCTACTATAGGAAAAGCCGAAGAGGATTGGGTGAGCGCTTGGCAGAAAAATACCTTGCTGCAAGATAAATTCACCCATTTTATTTTTGAGCTCTCGCCCAATACCTCTGATGCCAAGGCGGTACAGCGCATGTTGCATCCGGGAGAATCGATACTGCAGATGTTAAAACGGATCAGTGAAGAAATTTCTGAGCAAAGCAAGCCGGAAGATCATCTGCGCCATTTTGAAAAGTTGCACCAACTTTTTCGTAGCGGACTTGGACCCTCCGTTCAAAATGGCTTATTTCAGGGTCGTGGGAAAACCGGTTACAACACGCGTGCAGAAAGTACGAAAACAAATGATTGGTACGGAGAAAAAGAGGTGACGACAGGTTTTGATTATTACCACGGCGCGACATTGAATCTCCATTTTGGATTCAATGAAACCATAGCGGATTCATTGAAAAACAAGGTGAAAGAGAGTTTGCTTTTCCCGAGTGCCCTGTCCAATCTTCTTGAAGAGAACATGGTCCCGGGACCGAATGTTTTGAACAGGGTGTGGCGCAGTATCGGTAAGTATATCTTCCCTTGGTCAGGGAAATCCTTTGAAAAAATCAAGGGAAGAAAACTCAGTATGCTCTTGGATGAAAGCGATGATCTTGCAGTCCGCTACCCTGAGCGTGTTCAGACATTAAAAACCCATTTGGCGAGTGCGCCTCATTACGGTTTGGTGCTACGGAACCAAGGACATTATTGGGTGAAAGAGGGAAAATATTCGAAACACCTCAAGAGTGGGGCCTGGGATCAGGGGATGTCTGAAGCGGATAAATCATTCTGGATTCAAGAAGCCGACCGACACTGGGTCATGGGAAAAAACCTTCAAGACAAGCGCATCCTGACAATGGACCCCATGATGCGGATGGCGGATATGAATTATCAAACGCCGGATCCCTTCTTGCTCGCCCTTGCTGAAGCAGGCCCTTCTCCTTTTGCACGACAAGGTTATGTGTTTTTGGGTGCAGCAAATCAAAAATCCATTTTACCCACGAACAATGTCGGGGCCGATAAGAAGCGGGTCTTTCAATTTCATTATCGCTACCCGATGATTGGCGGTCCTGTTCCGATTGGTTATTGCCTGGACGAATTGGTTGAAATTGCCGACGGGCTTTATTTAGGACAGCTCATTTATTCAACAGCGCTTCATATCCCCTTTCATTCTTCGACCAATCCAGAAGAGTACAAGTATCAATTGTTTGGTTATTTTCTATTGTTGGATGATGATTGGCAGCGCCATCGCCTCGCAATCGAACTCGATACCTGGCAAGGAAAAGCAAGTGACAAGATTCTCAAAAAGGTCTTTGCTTTATTCAATTGAGCCAGTTTTTGGAGGATGCATCATGAGTGATCAAGTTTATTCTTCTGGTGGGATTCATGTTGATTTAAATCAACAAAGTAAAAACAGATTGAATCTGCCGCAATCCGCTTCTGTTTTTCCCATTCCAAACGATCATTTTGAAAAAGTGCTGACACTTTCAGATTTGGCTTTATCGCATATTAAGCTGGACGATTTTCCTGTGGTGAAAACCTGGCGGGAAAAACTATTTTTGCCGGAAGGCCGACCTGAAATTTGTGACGAACTCCCTCGCTTGTTGACCGAGTTTCTGCGTCGCCCAGAAGTAGAAAAGTTGTCTCCGTACACACGCCGTGCCAGAGCGCTCCACCATGTGTTTTCACATAAAACGCCTTTGGTGAAGCGTAGTGATTTATTGCCGGGTCAGACCACCACGAGTTTTGTCGGGCCAGTGGTTTATGTGGATGCCATTGGCTACTGCATTTGGCCGGAGTTAAAGTCGGTCGCCACTCGGGCACAGAACCCCTTTAAAATTAAACCAGCAGTTGCTGAGCGGCTCAATAAAGAAATATTCCCCTATTGGCTTGAACGACGACCCGTGCAGGAAGTGGCTCGGTATCGTGACTACGACACAAAAGATTATTTAAATGAGGGTCGCGATACCGTTGATGGTGGGCAGTCCATCGATCCGGTTTTAAAAAAGAAGGCGGGACAAACCCCTAAATGTCAGGAGCTGATGGAGCGGGTCGCTTTTTATCTTTCCGATAAAGCGACCTGCGTTTCACACACCGTTCCCGATTTTGATCGTTTGCTGAGCTTTGGCTTAGATCAACTGATCAGGAGAATCGATGATGATTTATCCGATCTTTCAGCAGAAAATGAAACCGAGAGAGAATTTCTCAATGGAGTCAAAACGGTTTTTGAAGGGGCAAAAATTTATGCAGGCCACCTTGCCAAGGCCGCTGAAATGGCGGGAAATGCTGAGCTCGCGGCCATTTGCAGAAAGGTGCCGGCAAAACCGGCAGAAACGCTGCATGAGGCTTTAACGAGTCTTTGGATCTGTTATCACCTGCTGCTGCAAGAAAATACCAACTTCGGTTTTTCCATTGGACGTCTCGATCAGTTGCTGAATCGATACTACCTTTGCGATTGGGAAAAGTGCGCGACCCCAGCAGAGAAGGAGGCCTACACAGCACATGCGGTTGAATTGGTCTGCCATTTTTTCTTACGCTGCTCCGATCATATCCCGCTTTCGACGGAAGGTTCTGAAACACTCTTTGCCGGCAGCGGCTCAAACCAAGCCCTCACCGTGGGCGGGACGCGATATGAGAACGGCGAGGTGGTCGATGCGGTCAATGACATGACCTATGTGATTTTGAAGGCAACCGAGTTGCTGAGCATCCGTGATCCGAATGTCCATGCGCGATACCACAAAGAGCTGCATCATTGTGATGCAGCGGGGAATGCCTTGCCTGCCGGTGAATATGATGCCTATTTGAAACGTCTCACTCAGGTCAATATTCTGACACGAGCGACCCCGGCATTGCACGGTGATGTGCCGGTCGTACACTCCATGGCGCAATATTATGCAGCCCACGAAGGGGTGAGTGAGACGGAGGCTTTGGCCGATGCCTATGATTATGCCTCGATCGGCTGTATTGAACAAAATGCTGCGGGGAAACATTATGGCAACACAGGATCGACCCTGTTTGTCCTTCCTGCGGTATTGGAATTGGCTTTGTACGGCGGAAAACACCGGAGTGATGGCATTGACCGGGAGGCCCCCAACCTTTTTTATGAAGAAAAAAACTACACCTCAACACCGCTGACTCAGATGAAAAGCATGGATGAATTTATTGACGCTTTTCGGTTTCAATTAGATGAAATGGCAGGTCATGCGGTGCAGTGTAACAATTACTTGGGTCGGGCGACGGAAGCGGTCAGGCCTTCTCCATTCCTCTCCGGTTTGTTTGACGGCCCAACGAATACACCGGCTTCCAATCATGCAAAATTCCGGGATGTTTCTGCCGGGGGTGCCAAGTATAATTCTGCCGGAGTGGCGATTATTGGTTTAGCGGATATTATCGATTCTTTTTGCGTGATTGATCACTTGGTCTTTGGCGGAAAGATAAAGGCCAATGAACTACTTGCAGCCCTCGTATCAAATTTTGGCGATGAAGATCTCGCACAACAAAATAACCCGCCGTTCTGGATGCGGCTCCTGAGCTTGTTACGGTCCTTATTTAGTCGCCAAAAAGGTCTGGGTGTCCTCCCCGAGCTGAGTCCAGAGCGTTTGCAGGAAATCATTGAGGCCATCCGCCTTGCGCCGAAATATGGGGCGGGGGTCGATCAAACCCCCGGCGGCACCTTCGATAACACTTTAGCCCTGCGGTATACCCATCTTGTGACTGAGATGATTCAAGAAGTATTTTATAAATACCGGACACATCGAGGAGGACGTTACCTTGTCGGGTATTGGAGTATGACCAATCACGCCGGTTTTGGCATGTTGACCCAGGCCACCCCCAATGGCCGCTTATCCCGCCAGCCCTTTGCAAGTGGCATCACGCCCTGCCCTGGTATCGTCAAACGAAATGGCGACCCGGTGATGATTCTGGATCATATTTTGTCGGTTGCACAAGTCGAAGGAGATACGGTCAAAAATGGCTATACCTATAACCTGAGTTTGACCACGCGGGATCCTGATCACTTTGCGGAGGACACTGAACTTTTTTCCAAATATATGAAGGTGTTTCTCGAACATGATGGCGTCTTGGTTCAGCTCTGTGTGTCTTCCATACAAGACCTTACTGTCGCGCACGAAGCCGCAACGGCAGCGAGTCAGCCAAGTGCGGGAGAGAGCGAAATGGCCGCGCTTACGCCTTATAAAGATTTAATGATTCGGGTGGCGGGTTATTCGGCATATTTTGTTTCTTTGAGTCCTCAAATGCGGCAAGAGATTATTGATCGTTCCAATTTTTCACTGGCTTCCGGTGTCGAACAACATACACTGGCTGCAATATAAAAGGAGGTGAGCCATGCATGCCGCTTTCCCATGTTTGACGAAAGACATTCACCAGGTGATGCGGCGCGGTGCGGAATCGCGCGAAGTGCCGGCAGCACTCGAATCGGCAGCTGGTACGCTCATTGCGAGTGGGATGGCCTTGCTTTTAAAACTCGGATTTGGCCTGGTGATGCGTGACAGCTGGCTTGATCAGGACCAATCTGAAAAAGCCATGACTTTCTTCAAAGACCATTTTGTCATTACCGATCCGAATGCACTTGGGGGAGAACGCTATTATCAAGGGAAGTTCCTCATGCGTACCCGCAAGGCAAAAGACAAGATGAATGTTTATATGACCTTTTGCTCAAAACCGGAAGCGTTATTTGTCGATACGCCATTTGGGCCTTGCTTAAATCCCTTGGCGGTTGTAGACACAAAAACATTGGATGAAGAAAAAGCACAAGCCCTGGAAGAAAACCCGGATCAGGTGGATCTGGTAATTCGTTTTAAAGACAACGCGGCAATATTAGGACTGATCGGGAAAGAAGATGTCGACATCGTCGGATTGCTTTTAGACAACGTTGTACAACTGACTGGCAATTTCGGCCATTTATTTAAATTAGGGGCGATCGCAGCAGAAACGGAAGCCGCTTTGGGCCTTTCAGACTAGAGCATCGCTGAAATCGAGGAAGATCATTTTGGAACCACAGGCACTTATTTTTGATATTAAACGGGATTGCAGTGAAGACGGGCCGGGAATCCGTAGCACTGTTTTTTTTAAAGGCTGTCCTTTATCTTGCACCTGGTGCCAAAACCCGGAAGGAAACAAGAAACGCCCCGAACTCTCATTTAAGGCGGAAGCCTGTAATCCCGCTGTTTGTGATTTTGCATGCATCAGTCAATGTGAAATCGGGTGTTTGTCTTTTGCAAACCAACTTCAAGTCGATTTTGATCATTGCACAGGCTGCGGCTGTTGTTTTGATGTCTGCCCCACAGGCGCACTCGCCCCCTCCGGTTACTATATCTCGCTGAGTGAATTGCTCTATCGTATTGAAATTGACGCCCCGTTTTATCAGTCAAGCGGCGGTGGGGTGACCTTGTCGGGTGGTGAAGTGACCAGCCAAATGCCTTTCGCCAATATCTTCCTCAAGGCATTAAAAGAACTGGAAATCCACACCGCCATTGAAACCTGCGGGTTTTTTAACTATCACCATTTTCAAGACTTGATCTTGCCCTATCTTGATTTAATCTACTTTGATTTAAAACTGATCAATGAGCAAGAAAGTATCCATTTTACGGGACGATCAAACCAATTGATTTTTGAGAATTTCACCCGTTTGGTGAAGGAAGCGGCGGTTCCGGTTGTGCCCAGAATTCCCCTGATTCCGGGCATTACAGACACTAAGGCAAATCTTTCCGGCATTTCAAAATTTCTAAAATCCTTATCTGTTTCGGATGCCACTTTATTGCCTTATAACCCTCTGTGGCACGATAAGTTGAAATGCCTGAATCTCCCCGAAAGATACACCCGCAAAACAGTCATGACCCAAGAAGAAAAATCCACTAGCTTCGATCGTTTTTCCGGCACTGAATAAAAAGAGAACTTGCCGCGCACTGAAAGCTTCTATTTTTTGAGTTTCAATGAGGGGAGCATCCAAACCTTAGCGGCGCTGGTGAAGCGCCGGATGGATTTGTCCATCACCATTACAGGCGATATGGCTTATATCGCCCTGAATCTGGGGAATGTGAGGTGTCTTGGTCAGTTCTACAAGCAAGCCGTGTATAAACTTCACTGTACTGTGGATGAGGATAAAGGGGTTGACCTATGAGACAGAATGAGTAATTCTGTCTCAGGAGGTAGTTTTAGTTTCTCTGGATACTTTCTCCTAATTAACAAACCCCTTGCGAACATATATAAACCTGCCCATACTGCTAAACACTATGAAATTGGATAGCGTTCCGAGATTCTTTATATGAACAAGCTCGCTGTTAGTAAAAAGAAAAAACCTTGAAAATCGAATCTGTAAGAATAGAGAACTTTAGAAGTTTCAATGATGAAACAATTAGGTTTGATAACTATACTTGTTTTGTCGGCGCAAATGGCTCTGGAAAATCAACCACGTTAAATGCTTTGAATGTATTTTTCAGACAGTATAAAGACAGTAAAACTGATCTAAGTAAACTTACCGACGAAGATTTCCATCATAAAAACACAGATAAACCAGTAAAGATCACACTTACATTTACAGAGATTCCAGATGATGCAAAAGATGAACTGTCTGATTACGTGAGGCAAGACAAGTTAATTATTTCTTCTGTCGCAGAGTATGATTCTGCGATAGATCTCGCCGAAGTTAAACAATATGGGAACCGCCTAGGCTTTCAGGATTTCCGAAAATATTTTGAAGCAGAAAAGAATGGCGAAAAAGTTGCTGGATTAAAGATAATTTATCAAGAATTAAAAAAAATCTATACTGAATTGCCTAATCCAGGAACAAAAACTGCTATGACTGATGCCCTCAGAAAATATGAAGCCGACCGTCCTGGTAATTGCGAATTAATTCGAAGTGAAGATCAGTTTTATGGCGTGAGTAAAGGAGCGAATAAGTTAGCTCATTATGTCCAATGGGTTTTCATTTCCGCATCAAAAGATGCGACAGAAGAAAGCGAAGAATCAAAGGATTCAGCATTAGGACTACTATTAGCTAGAACTGTTAGATCAAAAGTAAATTTTTCAGAAAAAGTTGGCAAGCTAAAGAAGGATACACAACAAGAATATCAAAAAATATTGGACGAAGAACAATCAGCATTAGATTCAATATCCTCAACATTGCAGGAGAGTTTAGAGTCTTGGGCGCATCCTGGGATTACCTCGCAAATCCTGTGGAAACAAGATTCTGACAGATCGGTGAAAGTTGAAGAACCTCGGGCATATATCAAAATCGGTGAGCGAGGATTTGAAGGCGATTTGGCAAGATTTGGACATGGTTTGCAGCGGTCATATATGCTTGCTTTACTTCAAGAATTAACAAAAATTTCTGATGAAATTGCTCCAACATTGATAATGGGTATAGAAGAACCAGAAATTTACCAACATCCTCCTCAAGCTAAATATCTTGCGGAAACATTAAATGACCTTTCGGAAAAAGGCTCTCAAATATTAGTTTGTTCACATAATCCTTTATTCATTCCTGGCGACAATTTTGAGGCAATAAGAGTTGTCCGAGAAAAAGATAATCCCAGTACATCCTATATCTCCCAACTTTCATATGTGGATTTGTCTAATAAGCTTGAGTCATCTGGACAAAAGGCGCTAAAAGAAGAAGGAATGTTGGCAAAACTATATCCGTCTCTAAATCCAATAATTAATGAAATGTTTTTCTGTAATAAATTGATCTTAACTGAAGGCATTGAAGATGTTGCGTACATCTCAACATATTTAATGCTTACAGAAAGGATCATGCAATTTAGGAAATATGGATGCCATATTGTCCCTGTTGGGGGGAAAAGCTCAATTGTTAAACCTTTGGCGATGGCGAAACTATTAAATATCCCCGTATTTGTTGTTTGCGATGCTGATACTGATAAAGATCAAATTGAAGACAAACATAAGAGAGAATCTGAAGTAGAAAAACATAAAAAAGATAATAGAGCAATTTTAAATCTTTTAGAATATGAGTACTTGGACGAATGGCCATCGGAGGCAATCCGAAAAGAGGATTTATGTATGTGGCATACAACCCTCACCGAAATAATTCAAAATGAATTTTCTTCAGATTGGAATACTCATAAATACAAAGCAGAAGCTCATTATGGAAGACCTGGCGGATTAAGCAAGAATCCTCTTGCAATTGCGTGGGCTTTAAAGTCTGCTTGGGACGATAACTTGAAATCTGATTCACTTGCTAAATTGGTTGGAAATATTGTTGATTTTGCTAAGAAATGAAACAGTTGACAGGGTTTAAGATCTCCTAACAAAAGGAAGTTTAGAATTTACCATATGATTAAGATTAACCGGTTAAGGGATAATGAACTAAAAATCCTGGCCGAAACAATTCGTGACAAGATCTTCGTTCCAACATACTCAAGGAAAACCACAGTTTTTCTTTGCGGGGCAGATAGGTCTGATAAAAAAACAGGCCGCCACAAGATGATGGAATTATTCAAAAAACACGCAAGATATGAGTTGCTGTACCCTGAAGATATTTTCGATGATCTTTTGGTCGGCCAGGGACAGTATAGCTTGCTTGACTTAGAGGACATTCTAGCTGAGAGTGTTGACTCTATTGTTTTATTTCCTGAGAGTCCGGGGTCTTTTGCTGAATTAGGTGCTTTTGCTAGTAATAAACGGCTAGCAAATAAACTTATCTGTGTTTGCCAGCATAAATATGAGAAGAGAAAGAGTTTCATTAACTATGGTCCGATTAGGCTTATTAAAGCATCTGACACAGGGAAGGTGTTCAATATTGTATATGATAATTTAGCTTCAGATATTATAAAAGATAAAATTTACAAAAAAATAAACAGTGCAATCACAGCAATTAAGAAAAAAAATCCTATAAAGAGAAATGTTGCTAACATAATGGAGACAGAAAATTTCGTTCTCCCATGTATCTATCTCATTGAATTAGTTCCAGCATGGGAACTGTATCGACTCGTAGAGTTGGCAACAGGGCAAGAGAAAAGAAGTTCTGAAATCGCTACAAAAGCGTCTATTTCTAGACTTATAGAGAGCCACCACATTAATCGTACACCTAAAGGATATACAGTTACAAAACAGGGAATCAACCGTATTAAACGAACGTTACGAGCTACTTATCTAGATGTAGTTAGAATGGAACTCATTAATACTCAATACCGTAAAAACAAAATGATAAAAGGAGCTAATTTTTGAGTGTGCACATCTTTAGCGAGTGATCATTGAATAAGTGATCACTGGGTGGTGTTTCGCTATCCCACAAGAAAGCCAGTTGCATATTTTGTGACTCAAGGTTCGCTCCCTTTTCTTTGAAAAGTAAGCGACTCTTTAGTCACGATACTCTTTAGACGTAAGGGTGTGTACACTCATTTTTGTGAACCTATGGAAAATTCTTCCCACAGATATCAATTGAGGAATCTTGGGCTTCCAGTAATACGGGACTTAAACCAATTTTCTGAAGAAATCCGGCTCTCAGAGTCGTTAATTAGAAAATATATTGGGTTCGGAGACTATTATTATTTCACATATGAGATTCCTAAAAAAAGTGGCGGAGCAAGGCTTATTGCGCAGCCTTGTCGTCATCTAAAAGCTATTCAGAGTTGGATTCTACGGAACATTTTAGATAAATTACACTCATCTGATGCCTCAAAAGGTTTCGAGATTGGTACCTCCATCTATGATAATGCATATCCTCATATTGGCTCAAATGTCATTTTGGCTTTGGATATTGACAACTTTTTTCCCAGTATCCCAGGAAACAAAATATACGGTGTTTTTCATTCACTCGGATACCCAAAAAATATTTCTTCCGCATTAACAAGTCTGTGTACCTACAAAGGATTTTTACCCTAAGGGAGTCCTGCATCTCCGAAGTTAGCGAATCTTGTCTGTTCCAAATTGGATGCTCGGATACAAGGGTATGCTGGCAAAAAGGGGATGGCCTATACTCGATACGCCGATGACATAACCCTTTCATGCCAATCAATAAAAAAGATCGAAAAAGCAAAATCTTTCATTCAAACAATCATCAAAGATGAAGGTTTTAGAGTCAATAAGAAAAAAACACGTTTGTTGGGTTTAAGGAAAAAAAAATCTGTGACAGGATTAGTCGTGAGTTCGAAAAAAGCCGGGGTCGGGCGAGAAGTCTACAGAGAACTAAGAGTGAAAATTCACCACCTCTTTACTGGTAAAGCTAATAATCTAACGCATATTAATGGGTGGCTTTCATTTGTATACGGAGTCGATAAGGGGATTCACAAGAAATTATCAGTATACATCGAAAACCTTTCAAAGAAATATCCTACAAGTGGCGCAAGAGACAGTATCTGGCGAAAAATCGAGATATAGAGAATTATTCCAGAGGGATACAAGAGGTATGGTGTGTTGAGGCAATCCTTAACTTTGAATAAAGTTCGTGGGTTGTCAAATCCATCGCGGGTACGCCGAATAACAGTTTTTTTACGCCACTTTCCCAAATGAAACAACGAAGCCTGAGAGAGAATTGGTAATTCTGTCTCAGCTTCTCACGGGTTTTTCCCTTCTCCGCTTTGTTCTTCCTCATTATTCACAAACATTTGAGACACTATCTGAAACGTATTGTCTCAAATAGAAACGATGATTGACTCCGACCTGAACCCTTTCATTCCTTACGGATACAGCGAAACCAAGCCCTCGGGTTTTTGAATCACCCTTTTTATTGTGCCTTGGCATTTCTTGCTCAAATGGATGCCCGCTTCCGCGGGTATGACGTGCTCGGAAATTTTAAACTGAGACTACCGAAATTAGAGTGGTTTGCTAAGTTGATTGGACAATGTAAATGTCAATCTGCCTTTTAATGAGACGGGCTTCATCTGCTCTATTCTGAACATCCGAATAGGTCCAAATCCTTATTCCTCAAAAAACTGTTTGGCTTCTTTTAAATAGGTTTTGAAAGGGTCGATCATCGAAAGGCCATTTTCTCCAAGCTGAAATGAAGTCCAATTGATGATGTAGGGTGTGGGCATGTCCATAAGTTTTCGAATGAGGAAAGCACGTCCTGCGGCTCGGGTTTCTCCGGGGGGGATTTTGACGGCTTGGGCCACGGCTTCTGTCGTCGTTCGGCGGATGATTTTTTCTTCGTTTTCCAAGTCAAAATAAAGCCCGCATTCCGGGTTAATGTTATGATATTCCAAGTCGAGGCTTTTGAGCCAGGGATCATTCCATTCTAATTTTTCTGCTTCCATAAAACCTTGCAAGAGCCAAAGCTTCGAAGCCCAATCGATACGCCCGACGAGGGCATCAATATTGTCTTCGGCAAGATCGTTCAGAGTCGCTTCCCAGGCCTGAATCGTCCAATCTGTGTCCTCGTCCTGTCCTGCGAGATGTTTTTTTGCAGCCTCCAGATAGGCTCTTTGGATGTCCAAAGCCGTGATGGGATTGCCATTTTCAAGTCGAATTTCCCAGTGGCGTGTCGGGTCGCGCGAAATAACTTTCAGCGCGATCACCGGGTCAAGAATGGGAAGATCCGGTGCGTAACCTTCATGAATGAGGTCGAGGACGAGTGCGGTTGTGCCCACTTTTAGGGCCGTGGCATATTCACAAAGGTTGGAATCTCCCAACAAAAGGTGGATGCGGCGATAGCGCCCCGGATCGGCCAAGGGCTCATCCCGCGTATTGATAATGGAACGGCTGAACTGTACCCACTGATAGAAATCGGTGACGATGTGGTCGGCGCGCTGAGAAATTTGAAAGGGGATCTCTGGAAATTCCTCATCACCCAAGGAGATAAATCCCTCAGGCACAAAGTTTGCACCCAGTCGACCGGTACCGGTGAAAATTTGACGTGTGACCAAAAAAGGCACTAACCGTCCCAATCCTTCCTGCGTAAAAGGAAAATCACGGGAGACCAGGTAGTTTTCGTGCGCGCCGAAGGTTGCGCCGGTTTCGTAGTCGATATTATTTTTGATAAAGCTGGCGTCTTCCGAAAGCCCCATTTTTTGAAGCGCTTCCTGTAAGAGGACGTCTCCTGCGCGATCATAAGCCACAATCTCTGAAAGTCGTGTGCATTCCGGAGTCGCATATTCGATGTGACCCATGTCGATGTAAAATCGGCCGCCGTTCAACAAAAAACCGCCGTTTCCCGGCGGTTCGTCATGTGCCCGATGATGTAAGTCCAGTAAGCCGACGCGCCGGGTTTCGAAAAGGTGATCTCGCACACGGTGTACCAAACGTTCTGCAGCATAGGGATCTTTCGGATCGTGATACAGTAAACCGTATTCGGTTTCGATGCCAAAAAGGTGGGGATGTCTCACGCATCGCTCCAGGGGCGCGTGAGTTCGCTCAGCTCGTCTTGTGTCAGCTGGCGATACTTTGATGTGCCGGGTCGTTCATCTGAAAGCAGAGTGGCCTCCAGTTTCCGGGTTTCCAAGGTTTCTTTAAGGTGGGCTGTCAGCGTCTCTTCTTCGACTTCGGCCAATCCCCACAATTTGAAGGCCTCCGCAAACACCTCAGACATTGTTTGGGTGCTGGAATCGCCTAAGGCCTTGAGCGCGGTCTCCGTGCGTTCTGTCGCCTCTCCCGGCGGTGCGAGTACAATACCCCGGTGTTCTTCTTTAAAAACACCGTCGTAGTGAAGTGTGTAAAAAACCGGCCGATTGTCATGATCCAACTCCGCAATCAAGAGGCGTACAATAAAAGGTGCATGCCCGATTTCTTCAAATGCCTGTTTGACGGGTGGCGCGAGGCCAAATTGTACGAGGCGGCGTGCCGTCACATCGGAAGGTGAACGGTTGAATCCTTCTAAATGGGCCATGTCGAGCACGATGTTTCGTAAGCGCTCCACATCCGCCGGATGGCCCATAGCAGCTAAGGCGACGCGGTCGTAAATTTCATATATTTTTTGCGTGCCGGCGCTAACCGAGAAGAGCAGAATGCCTTCAATGCAGGGCAGGGCCACGACGGGGCTGCCATTCTTGAGCTGATCTTCCAAATACTCCCGGCGATTGGAGACGGCTTCGACCCAGCGATACGGTTCTTCAAACATGGGGGATATCCACTTTCTCGGAATAAAGTGCGGTCAAGCGATCAAAAGGAATCTCTCGAACCCCTTCTCCGTCAATGGTTTTAATAATGGGAAACACCTGGGCTTTTTCTTTTACCCCGCCTGTCGCGACATCGAACTCCGCCGCTGTTTCTAATAAACGCATGGCCAGCACTACGGCATCCTCCTCGGGTAGTTTGGACACAGTCTGCGTATTCCATCGGTTATGATAGTGCAGCACACCGCGAATACCGGGAGAGCCTGAACCCGTTGTGGCAAAATCGACGACTTCAAATTCTGCACCGAGCATGTCGTAAAAATAGATGCGCCCCTCCTTTGTTTTGGGATCGATGGCCGCATAGATGGGAACCACGGCACCCACGCCCTGCAAGGCCATGGGGATATTCTCTTTCAGCAGACGGGAAAGCGCACGCACCTTGCCTTCAAGCGACAAGTCTTGGAGCTGGCTGCGGCGATAATACTTAAAACTGTGCGCGAGAACACGGGCCATTTCAAAGGCCGTGGCAGGCGAACCCGCAATGGCCATGACGCTGTGCCGGTCGATGTCGATGACTTTGTCTGCGCGGTCATGCATGACGGTCATGCCCGCCGTTGCGCGCCGGTCTCCGGCCACGAGCACTCCGTCTCGATATTTAAATGAGAGAATGGTCGTCGCGGATGTGGGAGGGATGTTGTGGATTGGGTTGCCGGAAAGTCTAGTTTCCCCGAGTGTGTAATCGCTTTTTTTGAGTAAATTCAGAAAATCTCCGCTCACTATTCCCCCGTTCGCTGGCGATATTTTTCCGATTGTTTCGGATCGACTTTTCTCATCTTTTTTAGGAGCCTGTCCCTCGAACGATCGGTATCGGGTTTTTTGGGCCCGTCCTCTTTCCGGGGGCGTTCGACCGGATCCATCGGTTTTTCGCGTCTTTCAAATTGCATTTTCATTGGACCTCCTGAAATCGCCCCGAGTCAATGTGCGAGCAGTGATGCGACCTGTGTACATTGATTGAGCCGATGAATTTCTGCTTTGATGGCCTTGTCATCAAACAGGTCATCAAAACGGTAAACACCTTGCGCTTGATTGCCTTTAAAAATTACTTTTTCCCACTGTATTTTATGGATGTTTTTCAAAAATTTTTGTACGATCAAGCCTCGAACGCCCGCGCGGGTATCCATCGGTGGCATGTCCATGGCTTGTGTAATGGCGTCATCTGTCACAAAGCGTTGGATTTCTCCCTCGGCTTCGAGGCTTAAAAACAAACCGCGTTCCGGGTCGATGTTGTGATATTCCAAATCCAAGCCGGGTAGGCGCGCATCGTCCCATGCACAGCTTTCGGCCTCCATAAAGGTTTTTAAGAGCCAAAGTTTAGTCACCCAATCGATGCGATCTGCGAGCTGCATGGGGTCTTTTTCCAAGGCATCAAGGGTGGATTGCCAGTGCGATAGAATCCACTGGGTTTCCGCATCGCCCTTTGAAAAGGCTTTTTGTGCCGCTTCAAGATACAGCCGCTGGTGGTCAATTACAGAAATGCTTCGGCCATCGCTCAAGGTGACGCTTTGTTTTAAAGAGAGATCACGGGAGACGGCGCGTAGTGTCGAGACGGGGGCCTCAAGTCTCGCTTCTTTTGGGGCAAGCCCTTGTTCGATGAGCTGTAGCACGAGGGAAGTCGTCCCGACTTTAAGCGCCGTCGTATATTCCGACATGTTGGAATCGCCCAGGATCAAATGTAGTCTGCGGTATTGAGTGGCATCGGCATGTGGTTCATCGCGGGAGTTAAGAATGGGTCGGGCGTGCATGGTATCGATGCTGACTTCCACCTCAAAAAAATCGGCCCGTTGTGAAAGCTGAAAACCCTTTTGTGTATAGTGATGGCCCGTTTCAACACCCACTTTTCCTGCACCCGCGAAGATTTGACGGGTGACCAGAAAGGGGATGAGATGGGTGACGAGATCGGCAAAAGGAAGGGTGCGCGGTAATAGATAGTTATCGTGGCAACCGTAGCTGTGGCCGTGAAAATCGGTATTGTTTTTGTAGAGCTGTAGCGCTCCTTCGATGCCTAAAATCTGATTCCGCCGCTTTGCGCAGTCGTGCAAAATACGTTCTCCGGCGCGATCATGCGCAATCAAGCTTTTGAGGGTGAGGCATTCGGGGGTCGAATATTCGGGGTGGGTGTGGTCGTTGTAAAAACGCGCGCCATTGCCGAGCATGAGGTCGCTCTTCATTTCATGAAAAGAAAAAGGCCGCTCTCGGTCGTGTTTTTCAAAATCCAGTTCCTCTTGTTCCTGTTGCAGGGTCTCGGCACGAAAGCCCCGGGCATCTTGTTTGGGATCTTCTTCGCTGTAGTCCCAGTCGGCGCGAAAGGGACGTCGGTGACAGCGCACCAATTCCATCGACTCCACCACGGGATCACTTTCGTCCACATCTTCGCGAATGATGCCGTATTCCGTTTCGATACCGATGAGTCGCTGCATAGACTGGGTCTCTTCCTTTAATCTTCTACTTCGTCATTCCCGCATGTTTTTAGCGGGAATCCATCCTCTTGAAGATACTGGATTCCGGTTTAAGCATTTCCGGAATAACGTTTAATTCTCAAACATTAAATCACGCTTTTTCGCGGCCAATGGTTTTGTTTCTTTTCGTGCAACAGTGAAATATCGACGACATTTTTAGGATCGTGGTCGATAAGGGTGAGCCAGTCTTCCAGGATGTTGGTCGGCGGAAGGATTTCCCCTTCTTTGTATTCTTCGCTCATCGCGTCAAGCAGGTCTTCTGTGGTAATGCCTTCAGCCAATCCTGCAATCGCACGTTTAATGGCTTTTTCCTTAGCCCGTTCTACGATAGACGCGATGATGGCCCCATTGAGCAGGTCTTTGCGGGATAAGATTTCGCGGCGGCTGCTGCGCAAACGGACTTCGATCATGCGATTTTCGGCTCCGGGGTGAAACAAGGCTTCTACGGCGGTGTCGATCAAGCGTGTTCGTGCCTTGGCCTGATCGCCTTCAGCTTCGTTTAATAGGTTTTTAGCCAAGGGTAATTCCGGGTCGAAATAAATCGAAAAAATTTCTCGTGCCGCGTCTTTATCGGGTCGGCCGACTTTTATTTTTCGATCAATCCGGCCGGGCCGCAAGATGGCAGGATCAATCAAATCCGGGCGATTGGAGGCCAAAATGATGACCATTTCTTTGAGAGAGGCCACGCCGTCCATTTCGGCACAAAACATCGGGACCAGGGTACTCAAAATATTGCTGGAGCGGGAGGAGTGCCGGGTACCGAGAATCGATTCCGCTTCGTCGATGAAGACAAAGGGCAAGTAGCCGGAGTCGCGTTTTTCGCGGGCCTGCGCAAAGATGTCGCGCACCATGCGCTCCGATTCGCCCACCCACATATTGAGAATTTCGGGCCCTTTCACATGTAGGAAATACTCCTCGACCTTTTCTTTTTTTTCTTCCTGCAAACGATGGGCAAGGCTGGCGGCGGTGGCTTTTCCGATCAGGGTTTTGCCGCAACCCGGTGGTCCATACAGCAGGAATCCTTTGGGCTGAGAATATTTAAAACGCGCATAGAGTTCCGGGTGAAGCAGAGGGTGTTCCAAAGTATCCCGGATGGCTTCGATGGCTTCTTTTTGTCCCCCGATGTTGTTCCAGCTCACCTTGGGTGTCTCTTTTAAAAAATAGTTTTTCTTTTGTGCAGGATCCACACGCTCAACGGCGACACGATGACTAGAGTCTGTGCGAACTTCGTCGCCCACTTTTAACTTTACATCGGCCAGCACGGCGGCAGGGATCAAGAGGGTGGCATTTAAACCCGTTTCCTGTCCGACGCGAATGCGGCCATCCGGCAAGAGATCGCTAATTTTCATCACCGCCCCACTCTTGTCGTAGTCGAGTGTTTCAATGACGACAAAGGCTTCGTTGACCAAGATCTGTACCCCGATTTCAAGTTGTTCGTTTTTCAGGCGGGGATCGATGTTGGCATAATATTCCGCACCCCCCACAACGATGTGCGCGGTTTCTGCCGTCGGCAAGCTGAGTAAGGTGCCAATCCGGTTGGCAGGTGCGGTGACCTTTTCGACGACTTCCGTGAGTTTTTTAAGCTCGGATTGCTGCTGCAGCAGGCTCAAATCCGTCTGCATCACCCGTTCACGCAGGGCGACGAGCACCTTGCGCGGTGCGTCCTCTACGACATCTAAAAGCAGGGTGTCGATTAATTGCAGGGCAGACTGACGTTCTGATGGGCCCGGTTGCTCCTCTTCCGTACTTTCTGGATAGACGGTGTGGTCGCTGATATTAAGACTCCTCTGAAAGTTTGTTTCAATAGTCAATCTGTTTTTACAGGTCAAGAAATAGTAGACGCCCTCTTGTTCCTTTGTCAATTTATGGCTTTATCTAAAATCTGAGAATATCATGAATTGAAACTGCTGATTCCGCGATATTAATGAGACCTGCGGTTTGATGATGAAATAGAGGATTAGAATAGAGCCGGACAGGTGATTTCCCTTGCGATTTTTTTTTAATCCGATTAATCTCACTCACTCAAAATTAAGGAAACAAAACATGCTCAAAGCGATTATTTTTGACTGTGACGGGGTCATTGTGGACAGTGAACCGCATCATTTGAAAGCCTTCCAAATGATTCTGAAAACAGAGGGCATTATTCTGACTGAGGAAGAATACTACGAAAAATATTTGGCGCTTGATGACAAGGGGCTTTTTGAAACCGTACTTGCCGCGCACAAACGTCCGGTGGACAATCAAATTTTGAAGAAACTGATTCTACAGAAGATGCCCGTTTATAAAAAGCTTTCGGGAGAGGAACTTTTTATTTATCCCGGTGTGGTGGATTTTGTCAATAAAGCCTCAGGTCATTACCGCCTGGCCATTGCATCCGGAGCTTTTCGAGGTGAAATTAAATTTGCGCTGGATAAAGGCGGTATCCGCTCGGCCTTTCCGATCATTGTCAGCGCTCAGGATGTTAGAAATGGGAAACCTCATCCGGAGTCTTATTTGACGGCTTTAAATAAGTTGAATGCATTGACGCCAGAAAAATCTCCTATTAAACCTTCGGAATGTGTCGTGATAGAAGATTCCCTGCACGGCATCGAATCAGCCGTCTCAGCAGGAATGCATTGTCTTGCCGTCACCAGCTCGTATCCGCGTCACATGTTGGAAGGTAAGGCCGACCGTGTTGTGGACAGCCTGATTGAAATCGAACCCAAAGATTTAGAGGTGCTCTGTCATTAGCGGTGATCGGCGTCATGTTTAAAGAAGGCAAGAAAAACAAGTTGCTTGGGAAATTATGGAAGCATCTGCCTAAGAAAGCCTGGGGATACGAATAGTGTTAAGAAAGTAAAGTTAAATGTGGCAAAATTTCTCCCAAAGAATCATTCATACTTTTATTATCCCGGCTCATTGACCACCCTGCCGAGTTTAGAGCAGTGATTAACGACAACGTTCGCCCTGTCCAGCCGCTTCAAGGTCGGATTATCGAACAAAACTAGTTAAGAAGTTTAAGAAAATCTGAAAGGGCCTCAGTATAGTTAGTCCCGAGGCCCTCTTTATTGGAGGACGCGAGAAATAGAACTATTATAAAGCATCCCAAAACTCTATTTGATCAAATAGAGTTTTGGGATGCTTTAAGCGGTTATTCGAAATTATATTTCTGATCAATCTTTCGCTTTTGCGCTATGTACTTCTTCTCATCAATTTCTCCTGAAGCAAGCCTATCATCTAACTCTGTTGTCTCACTTTCTTTGTCTTTCCTAAGTTTAAACTTTGTCATATCATAATTTATTGCCATAGAACCTTGGTAGCCACTGAGAGGATCCCAAAGCACTGAAAGGGGCCAAAGCAACAAATTTACAACGCCTAGTACAGGCTCACGTGCATAAAAGGAACCACCCCCTGGTAAAATTCCGAATGCTGCTCCCGTTCCTGGGGATTTTTCTTCTACAAGAACGCGGTTATTTTGGAATGCCATATACTCTCTTTTTTAAATAGAGTTTAATCCGGTGGCACAACCAACGTTGAGTGTTAAAATAACAATCATGATCAGTATTTCTTGAGTTCATGTTAGTTCTCCATTTGGATTTTGGGCTATATCGTTGGGCAGTTTGGTGATTCTCGTGTAGGCAGATTGCTCTGGGAAAAAGCCTAGGTGTTAATTGTATAAATATCAAGAATAAAATTAAGGTATGCTGTGATATTCTAATTTAGAAAGGGCGTCTGGTTTCCAACCTATTCTGAGAGGGTAATATCTGTGTTTGGGGTTTGTCTGTAGAGGGCTGTTATTATCTTTTTAACCTGTGATGAGATGGTCCCATTCCCGCCACTCAGATCCATTCTTCTGCTTCTTCCTTGCCATTTGGGCCATTTTCTATATAAACTTTTATTGTATTAGATTCAAAGCGAATAGAGTTGCTATTGTTTTTATTTGTATTTAGTGCACGTAGCAACTCGCCATCTGTCCCGATTATCCCTTCTTCGGGAGGAGAGCCACATCCGCTAAAGAGAATAACAAAAAAATTGGAACACAACTAGATTCTAATGAGTTGATTTTGTAAGTTTTTATTCTTTGGTTTTTCAATGAGGTCAAAGGGAAATTAGCTTCTTGTCCGACAAAAGAGTACTCCGCATATTTTGATTCACGAAGCACTCTTTTGTCGAAAAATTATTCGTGGATAGAGGCTAATTGAATTTCAGGTGAGTCAATCAACTTTGAAACTTGTTCAGATAAAGATGCCAATTCAGTTCCTGTGATGACATTTGAATTGTGAATTTTTTCTTGATGGCTGATATGAGAAACCATAATCTTTGATGCTTCTGGCTGAATAACATATTGATCAACAATCCCATTCGCATCGGTTACGACTTCTTGGAAGGTTGGAGATTCAATGTGTTGTGAAAGTCTTACTGTCTTTACAAGTTGGTTCTCGTGATAATATTCTATGACAACCTTTTTAAGATCATCCGTTTGATAAAACGTTTGGATGACTTTATCTTTGCCGGCTTCAACGACCTTTTGAGTCTCCCCTTCTGATAAGATAATGTTGTCCCCTGTCCAAAACTCGATGGAGTTAATGACAATGGCATCCGCAAGGAGGGCAATGGGGTAAACAGGAATGATGTTGAGGGCCAAGAAAATGACCTCATTCACATATTTGTTGTCGTGGGCTTTTTGATTCCAATCTGAAAGCTTATTAAATGCTGCAAATCGACCGACACAACCTGTTCCGATCAGTGCTACAAGCAGAAGTACAGACACACCCGTAATGTTGTAACGTCTTCTCTTCATTTTTTCCTCCTTTACATCAGGTTTAAGAGATCTTGCCACTATTCATTGCGACAATTAGAATGATGTAGCAAGAATGGGATTGCTCTCGTGGATAAATAACATGATTCAAAAATTGAAGCAAATTTAATACTTGAGAAAAATAAAATTTTTGAATCATGTTATTTTTTAGCATGTATATCCATGGGTTTTCTATTCTCAGTAACGGGATTTTGTTTGATAGGATTTATTCAATGTTTCAAGCAAAGTTGAAAATGCATTCCCATCTTGGGTCTTCAGTTTAAGATATTTGACTCCATTTTGATGGAATGGTAAAATCCGCATTTTTTTACCCCCTTTTTTATGGATGTCAGGAGCTTTTATGAATGATCGATTTTTAAAGGCCTGTCGCCGTGAGCCCGTGGATGCGACGCCGGTTTGGTTTATGCGGCAGGCGGGGCGATATATGAAGGCCTTTCGTGATATTCGGGAGAAACACTCCCTCCTGACCGTCTGCAAAACGCCGGAGTTGGCCTGTGAGGTGACCCTCCAGCCGATCAATCGCTTTGATTTTGATGCCTCGATTATTTTTGCCGACATTCTTTTGCCTTTGGAGCCGATGGGCTTGAAGCTAGAGTTTGTCAAAGGGGAAGGCCCGGTGATTTATAATCCGCTGCGTTCTGAAAAAGATGTCGAGGCCTTAAAACCTGTGGTGCCAGAGGAATCACTGGCTTATGTGATGGAGGCGATTAAACTGGCACGCGCCAATCTGAATGTGCCTTTGATTGGTTTTGCCGGGGCACCTTTTACGCTCGCCAGTTATATGATTGAAGGCGGCGCGTCACGAAATTATCTTTATACAAAAAAGATGATGTATGGGGCGCCGGAAACTTGGAACCGGCTCATGATGAAACTCACGCGCGTGCTGGCCGATTACCTTTCGGCGCAAGTAGATGCGGGCGCACAGGCACTTCAAGTTTTTGATAGTTGGATCGGGGCGCTTTCTCCGGGAGATTATCGAACCTATGTTTTTCCGCATATGAAGCGACTTTTTTCAGCGTTGCAGGCCTTTGGCGTACCCCTGATCCATTTTGGCACAGGAACGGCCACGCTGCTTCAAATGCAGAAAGAGGCCGGAGGTGACGTGATCGGTTTGGATTGGCGGGTGAATTTGGATGAGGCCTGGGATCACCTCGGACATGAAGTTGCTGTTCAAGGGAATCTTGACCCCTTGACCCTGTTTGGCCCGATTTCAGAACTTGAAAAACGTGTTGATGATATTATCAGGCGTGCCGGGAAACATCCGGGACATATCTTCAATCTCGGTCATGGCATCCTGCCGGAAACGCCGCTTGAAAGTGTTGAGGCGGTGATCCAAATGGTGCATGAAAAAAGCGCGAAGATCCTCGCAACATAATCCACTTTTTTTAAAACTGAAATTACCGATACCTTGGGATGCCGGGGTCTGCCACTTGTGAGTAGGCATCAATCCCCCCGGTCAGATTTTTTACCTTTGTGAAGCCATTTTGGACTAAGATCCCCAAGGCAGCTTGGCTTCTCATGCCGTGATGACACAAAGTCACAATGTCCTGTTCTGGATCAAGCTCTCCGATTCTTCCTGGGAGTTCTCCGAGTGGAATCAGAATCGAATCTGAGATTTTTGCTGTTTGATACTCGATAGGTTCCCGCACATCTAAAATAATAAAGGATTCCCCTGCATCTCTGTTTTGTTTGACCTCAAGCGGTGAAATTTGATCGTTGCCCACACTTTCCTCCATTGTTTTTACTTCTATTCGTTCGATGATAAGTTGGGAGATCGACCTTCGTCAATCAAATGTGTATATTTTTACCCACTTATTCGAGGCTGGGGACTTTATTGCCACTGGAAACGATGGCTTTTTGAATATCGACCCGTACAAGCAAAAGCAAACCTGTAATAAAAAAAACGATCAGAGAAAAAAGTGCGATGCGATAACTGCCGGTGAATTGCAATGCAAGCCCGAAAAGAAGCGGTCCGATCCAACTGGTCCCACGCTCGCTGATCGCGTAAAGGCTGAAATATTCTGCTTCTTGCCCTTTGGGGATCATTAACGAATAGAGGGATCGACTGAGGGCTTGGCTTCCCCCGAGTACGATGGCAATGACTGCAGCTAAAAAAAAGAATTGCACTTCGGTTTTTAAAAAGGCGTAGGCATAGCAGAGCGCCCCTCCCCAAATAAGAAGGCTTGTCATAATCGCTCGTTTTGTATTGATCTTTCTGGCGATGAATTCAAAAATAATGGCCCCGAAAAAGGCGATAAATTGCACCATCAAAATAACCGTAGTGAGGGTGGCCATCGGAAGGCCCAGCTCTTCTTGCCCGAATTGGGAAGAGAGGGCAATGACCGTTTGGATGCCATCATTGTAGAGCAGATAAGCCGCAAGAAAAAGGAAAGTGTGCGGATATTTTTTGATATCGCGCAGTGTTTTTCGGAGTTGTTTAAAACCGGTGCTGAGGTAATGTTCTCCGGGTGCAAGTTGTTGAACGGGTTCTCGATTTTTAAGGGTCGCAAGTGGAATCAATGTAAAGATGGCCCACCAAAGTCCTGCGGAGCCGAGGCTGATTCGGGCCGCATGTTCTGTGGTGAGACCGAGGTCTTCCGCCTGAGAAAAGAGAGCGAGGTTGATGGCCAACAGCAATCCGCCGCCAAGATAGCCTAAGGCCCAGCCACGAGATGAGGTGATATTCCGTTCCTTGGGGGAGGCAATTTCAGGAAGAAAAGCATTATAAAACACAATAGAAGCTCCAAAGCTGAGATTGGCGATGAGAAAGAGGAAACCGCCGAGGAGGTAGTTGTCTCCTTTTAGAAAATACAGGCTCATGGTTGAAAAAGCGCCGATATAAGCTGAAATGGCCAAGAACTTTTTTTTGCAATGCGTATTGTCCGCAATGGCACCGAGGATCGGTAAAGTCAGGACTTGGAGCAGAACAGAGAGTGAAACCACATAAGGAAAGAAGGCACCCGCTTTGATTTCTAAACCGAAGGGCGTGACAAATCCGTAAGCATCCGAAGCAGCTTTGGTGATGGAGGTGAGATAGGGGCCTAAAAAGACCGTAATGACGGTGGTTGCAAAGGCGGAGTTGGCCCAATCATAAAAATACCAACCGATTTGCTCCCGTTGGTTTGAGGGGGTCGCTAATGGTTTTGATCGTGATTCCATGCAGATTCCAAGTGAAGTGATGTTTTTGTAACATATTTTCACTCAGAAGTGGAATGTGGTTTTTTAAGAGGGGGCTGAATCTGACCTCAGCAACGCCTTTTCCTAGGGGGTAGGGAGTCGGGGGAAACGGAAAAGGCGTTGCTGAGAATCAAAATACTTTATGGTGATGCTGACCCCATTTGAGCGACGCCCGCCTCTAGGGGTAGGGAGTCGGGAGAAACGAGGGGACGCCGCTCATTTACAGGGTCTGTTCAAGGGTTTTTTATCCCGAGAACCTTGTTTTGTCGGGAGTTAACGCAAGGAAGATGCCACTTTTATATCAAATGGCTCAGATCTCATTTTCCCCGTAGAATAAGGACTTAGAACAGGAATATTTTATATCAATATTGAATTACTTCTGAATCAGGTTTTGGGAAATAAGCGAACTGCCTTTGAATCGATTGCCTGATTTAGGCTTGATGTGTAGCGATTTACAGACAGAATGTGAAAGGCCTTTCCTAATATGCAATGGATTTTGGGCAGAGCGTGTCATTGAGGTTTGTGTCCCGGGATCCTAGGTGGAGCGCTTCAGTTCAATGTACGCGGATTATAAGTAATGTCCCTGATATTGCGAAGATTCTTTGTCAGGTTCCGCGCTCATTTTTATCTTGCCATATTTTTCTTCGTAGCGCCGGATATTATCTTGCAAAGCCATTAAAAGCCGTTTGGTATGTATCGGATTTGAAAGAATACGGGCGCGAACCTTTGCTTTGGGTGCCTGAGGCTGGATGTACACAAAATCGAGGACAAACTCGGTTTCGTTATGGGCCATGAGCGCAAGATTGCTGTAGATTCCTTGCGATGTTGCATCGTCAATCTCAATCTGAATTTGAACGGGTTGTGGGTCTGCCATAGAGCCTCTCTCTCTTGATAATAAAGGTGAATTGTCCCAGTAAATAGTTAATCTGCCCCTTTACTACTGAAATTGTCATCTGAAGTCAATCTCGCAAAGCGGTTTTGAAACATTTTTTTCAATATGGACGTGCTCACATCATTCCGGAGAACTTGACCTCTTTTCATCGCTAACGTAGAGTAACATTTTGAGAATGGAGCTTGAGCGATTTGTCTAGAAAATATGACGTGCTGATTATCGGGGCGGGCACAGGAGGGCTTGTTCTCGCTTTGTTAATGGCAAAAAAAGGCTTGAAGGTTGCCATTCTTGATCAACAACTATCTCCGATGCCGCTTCCGCGTGGTGAAATTCTTCAACCCAACGGGTTGAAGATTCTCAATCAGCTGGGTCTACTACAAGACCTTTTAAAAGCTGATGTCCACTACAATAAAAAGGTTCATTTTCAGCAAGCGTCTGGAAATCATCTCTGTACGATCAATTATTCAACACTCCCATCTCCGTATAATTATGCCTTGGTTTTATTGCCCGAAGTCTTGCAAGGCCTTTTGTTAAGGGAAGTGGCTGAGCTGCCGAATATTGAAACCTATTGGGGAACGGCGTTCAAATATGTTTGCCGGGAGGGCATACGGGTGACGGGTGCGAAAGCGCAGCGCGCGGCTGAGCCGATTCATTTTGAGTGTAAAATGGTGGTTGGCGGGGATGGGGCAGGATCGCGTGTGCGAGATGCATTTCAAATAAAACATCAGTCGCATGCCTATGCCGACGGTTATATTACAATGGTTGTTGATCGTCCTCCGGGGTTTGAGTCGGATTCATCTTACATTCTTGGCAAAGAGATGATTTTCGGTGCTTTTCCCGTTTCAAGTCAAAAGGTCTATCTTTTTTATCTCGTTCCGAAGAACAAATTAGAGGTGGTGAGAGACAAAGGGATTAAATGGCTAAAGGCAAAGATCTTATCGCTGCATTCAGAAAGGGGATTACAGTGGGCTGCTCCACTCAAAGAGATTGCCTCATGGGATCAAACCGCCTATATGCGTTGTTTTCGTGTGCGCTGTGATCGTTGGGTGGTCAATGGCGGTGCGTTACTGGGTGATGCAGCGCATGCGATGAATCCACATGTCGCCCAGGGGAGAAATACGGCGATGGAAGATGCGATGATCCTTTCCCATGTATTAGAATCGTGTTTTCAATCAGGTGATTTTTCGGATAAAGCGCTCAGTGATTATGAAATGAAGCGCAGAGTGAATGTTGAGAAGCTGCAAGCGCTTGGGGATGAGATGGTCTTATTTTGGAACAGTGCCCTGCCCCCCATTGTTTGGCTGCGGGATCGGGTGTTTAAAAAAGTAGGGAAAAGAACAATTCTACATGATAAATTACTCAGGACGGTTGCGGGGATTCAGATGTCCCCTTTTAATCTCTTGGATCGCTTAAGTGCGGTGAGTCCTTGAGAAGGGACGAAACATGCGTCGTCGATCTTGTCTTGATATCGTTCATTCATTAAACATATAATTTGACTTTTTATTGGAGGGTGCTTTGTGAATATTGCCATGATCGGGAGTGGTTACGTCGGCCTGGTAACAGGGGCTTGTTTTTCTGAGCTTGGCGTGAATGTGGTTTGCGTCGATAAAGAAGAAGAGAAAATTTCTCAATTGAAAAAAGGGATTATCCCGATTTACGAACCGGGATTGGAAGAGCTGGTTAAAAAGAATGTTGAAGCCGATCGGCTTTCTTTTACGACTGATTTGGGTCAGGCGATTCAAGATTCCCTTGTTATCTTTATTGCTGTGGGAACCCCTCCACGAGGAGATGGTTTTGCGGATCTTTCTTATGTTGAAAAAGTGGCCGAGACGATTGCAGACAACATGAATGGTTACAAGGTGATTGTCACAAAGAGCACGGTTCCTGTTGGAACGGGAGAGCGACTTCGAGAGATTATTGGCGGTCGCCTGAAAGAACACTTTGATTTTGATATCGTCTCCAACCCGGAATTTTTGAGAGAAGGCTCGGCGATTGAGGATTTTCTTCGTCCCAATCGTGTGATCATTGGAACCAGTGGACAGCAGGCTGCCGCGATTATGAAGGATCTCTATCGTCCGCTTTATCTCATCGAAACCCCGATGTTGGTTACAGATGTCAAAACCGCTGAGATGGTTAAATATGCTTCCAATGCCTTTTTAGCGACCAAAATTTCGTTTATTAATGAGGTTGCAAACCTATGTGATTCGGTAGGCGCGAATGTTCAAGAAGTTGCCAAGGGTATGGGGCTTGATCGCCGGATCGGCTCAAAATTTTTGCATCCGGGTCCGGGCTATGGCGGTTCCTGTTTTCCAAAAGATGTCTCAGCCTTATCTAAAATTGCAGAGCAAAATGGCTATGAATTTAAAATTATCGACGCCGTCATGGAAGTGAATCAAAACCAAAGAAGATATATGGTTGAAAAAATAAAACAAGCCCTTGGAGATTTAAAAGGGAAACGGGTTGCCATCGTTGGGCTTGCTTTTAAGCCGAATACAGACGATATGCGTGATGCGCCTTCAATTGACATTATTGAAGCGCTTCAGGAGAGGGGTGTTGAGATTGTGGCTTGTGACCCGGCTGCAATCGATGAGGCGGAAAAAGTGCTCACCAATGTCCAATTTACTGAAGACGTTTATACTGCGATTGAAGGGGCGGATGCCATGGTTCTCATGACAGAATGGAATCCTTACCGTAATCTTGATCTTGAAAGGATCAAGAAAACCCTCAAAGCCCCCATCGTCATTGATTTGAGGAACATCTATAATCCAAAGCGTATGCTGGATTTGGGTTTCCAATATGTTAGCGTGGGAAGGCCCGGAGAGACGCTTCGACCCGGTTAAGGAGAAGTATTAAAAATGGCGATTCGTTTTTCTTCTTTTCTCTCGCTATTTTTTGTGGTGACCTTTCTTGTTCTTTTTATTTCTTGTACCTCGGAAGAGGAAGAAAAAACAGCACATTATGAAAAGGGGCTTGAATATTTTTCGCAAGAAAGATTGAAAGAAGCCAGTATTGAATTTCGGAATGTCATTCAGCTGGCTCCAGATCATGCAGATGCAAAATATCAACTTGCGCTCGTCTATATGAAACAAGGGGGCATGGCTAACCTGAGGAATGCATTTAAGCTGCTCAACGAAGCCGTATCCGTTAAACCGGACTTGATGGATGCGCAAGTCCGTATCGGCATGTTTTTTCTGATGTCGAATAACTTGAAAAATGCAGAAGAAAAGGCAAGGTTTGTTCTTGAAAAGGAACCGGAGAACACCATGGCGCTGTTGATTCGAACCAGAATTGCTGTGAAAGAAAAACGGTTTGGGGCCGTAAAAAAAGGATTTCGCCAGCTCTTATCTATAAACCCGGAGATGCTGGACACCTATTATGAATTTGCAGATTTTTATATTTTTAGAAAGGAGTTTGATTCAGCAGAAACGGTGCTGATCAAGGCGCTTTCCGTAGAACCGGATAATGCAACAACGCATTTGGGTCTTGGACGGTTTTATCAGATCACAAAAAAGAAAGAGAAGGCTGAAGAAGCCTACAAAAAAGCCATTTCTTTGTCTCCGAAAGAAAAGATGCCTTACATGTCCATTGCCAAATTTTATCAAAGCATTGAACGTTTCGATGACGCAGAGCAGGTTCTCATTGATGTGGCAAAAATTGATCCCAGTGATGTGGAGCCTTACATTATGCTGGGTGAACTTTACACAATTCAGAAGAGATTAGAAGAAGCGGAATCGACCTATATAAAAGCGAATAACTTAGAAATAGATGGGTTTTTGAGCCAAAAACATCTTGCGAAGCTGTATCTGATTCAGGGAAAAAAAGAAAAACTAAGATCGACCTTAGATCGCATTCTCGAAAAGGCACCTAAAGATCCTGATGCCTTATTTTATAAAGGGAGGTTATTGCTTTCAGAGAAGCAGCCAGAAAGCGCGGCGGGGCTTTTTCGAGAAGTCGTACGAATTAAACAAGATTACCCTACCGTTCATTATTATTTGGCTCAAATACATCTTTTGGCGGGCGAGGTCAAACCCGCGAGAACTGAATTGCTTGAAGCGGTCAAATTGGAACCGGACCATAAGCTTTCTCGGCTCTCTCTTGCGGATATTTATCTTCGTTCTCGATCCTTTAAGCTGGTCTTGGAAACAATAGGGCCTGTTTTAGAAAAAGAAACGGAAAATGTCAGAGCCCTGATCTTACATGGGGATGCTTCTTTGGGTTTGGGGGATTCGGGTCAAGGAGAGAGCAGTTATCAGCGTGTCATAAAAAGACACCCGGAAAATGTGATTGTCCTCTATCGCTTGGGACTTTTGAACCTTTCCCGGAGGAAGAATTCTGAAGCGTTTTCTTTTTTTGAAAAGACACTTTCATTGGATCCGAATCGTGCGGAAGTTTTAGCTCAAATTGTCGGCATTCATTTGAGGAAAGGTGAGATGAAAGCGGCCATTCAACGGGTCACGACGCAAATTAAAACCGTTCCAAATCATGGGGCGTTTTATCGCTTGAGGGGAAGTCTTTATGTGGCGGATAAAAGGCATCAGGAGGCTGTGTCCGACTTAAAAAAGGCCATCTCCCTTGCACCCAATCAACTTGGGGCCTATCTTGATTTAGCCAAACTCTATGGCAGTCAAAAGGAATATCAGCGTGCAATTCAAGAATTGGATGAAGGGATTAAGAAAAATCCAAATGTGCCTCAACTCTACATGTTAAAAGGTGTGATCTACGAATCGCAGAAGAAATTTAAGGAAGCACAGATCGAATATGAAAAACTCCTCGAGATTGATCCTGAATTCGGCCCTGCAGCAAATAACTTGGCTTGGCTTTATATTGACCATGGAGGGAATATTGACAAGGCCCTCTCTTTGGCTCAAACAGCAAAAGAGATCCTCCCCAATAATCCAGGGGTTTCTGATACCTTGGGATGGATTTATTATAAAAAAAATGTGTACTTAAAGGCGATTTCTCTTTTAAGGGACAGCGCTGAAAAGCTTCCCAAGAACCCAACGGTTCAGTTCCATCTTGGCATGGCTTATGCTAAAGATGGCCAGGTTGACTTGGCAAAGGCAGCATTAAAGGCCTCACTCAAACTAGATCCTCAGTTTCCTAGTGCTGGAGAGGCAGAAAAAACATTGAAAGCACTCAATTGACATTTGTAGGGGTAACCGGAGGTTTTGTAAATTTCAAAAGTGAATAGACCATCTAGATCACGCTTAGCAACCCTAAGCCAAAAGATTCGATCTATCGTTGATTCTCGTCATGAGCGAAGCCTCCTTCTTAAAAATATATTTTCGATTCTTCAAGAAGAAATTGCTTTTCATTTGGGATGGTTTTTTCCTGTGGATCCGAGTTCTCTGAAGCGGATGGATGAGAGCCTCCAATATTGGAGCGGGGCCTTTTCTCAGATTGAAGCCGGACCGCTCTTCCTGGATGAGGATTTGTTTCCAAGTGTTTCTGATTTTGAAGAACAAGGCAAGGTCTCTATCCGGGGCGAAGCGTGGTGGACCCATGCTGAACTGATGACACACACGTTTTACCAAAAGGTCTTAGAACCGGAAGAGCTCTTTTTTTCGATGATTGCGCCATTATATGATGAAAAAAAACACTGTATCGCTTATATCGTATTGTGGAAAAAAAGACAAAATGGGCAATTTTTAGACCAAGATCTAAATTTGTTTACCGGGCTCCTGCCCGAGGTGGGTGCATTGTTACAAAAAAAGCCAAAGAACGGGACGGTGGTCATCAAATCCAAGTTAGATGAAGAGCCCTTGCGACCCGAAACGAACCTGTTTGACCCCATTGAGCAATTGACTGGAATCAACGAGGCTGAGCTCTACTCCCTCATCCGAAGGAGAGCTCAGCCTGGGATTCTTATCTTAGATAAAAGAATGAAGGTGATTTACTTAAATCTTGATGCTAAAGTTTTTTTAGCGGGTTTGACAGAAAAATCGCGCTTAGCACCTCAAGATGAGGGAATTTCTCCTTCTCCTCAATATGAAGCGGGAAATGAGCAGATGGTGTTGCCTGAAATTATTTGCCAGCTTTATGAGCAATTTACCGAAGCGCTGATACTTTATGAATCAGCATCCGAAGAACCGGTGCCAACCGTAAATCGAATTTGTATTCATGTCGGGGTGGTCTACTTGCTTCGCGCCTTGTCTCTGGAAAATCAAAAAAACCACAAAAAACAGGATCATTTCATGATTTTGATTGAAAGGGTCTCTCAAGGGCTTCGCATCGATCAGATTGATTGGACAGCCAAATTGACACCTCGGGAGAATGAGGTTGTGCAATTATTGTTGGAAGGAAAGACAAATAAAGAGGTCGCGGTCTGTATTAATATCGGAGAATACACGGTGAAAGATCACATCAAGCGGATTATGAAAAAACTCGAGGTCACAACGCGGGCAGGTATTGTTGCCAAAGTCTTGCGGCATCACTTCCAATCTTAAAAAAAAAGAAAGTTCCCTCAAAGTTAAGTTGTTGTTCTATCGTGTGTTTTTCCTATCCCCCCTCTTTTGAGGGGCTTGAATTTTTCCTTTTGATCCCCTAAAGTACGTACAGTTGATTTAAGTTCTTAATTTATTACCAAAAAATGAGTTATTTCAAATTGATATCTAAGGAGGTTTAGTGAGGACAAGCAAGCGGATACTCGCAGTATTTATACTAGTCTCTTTTTGGCTGAGTGCTTGTGGTGTCGTTCGTGTCTTGCCAAAAGCAAATAAAAGAGGACTGCTTTCTGAGAAGGTTAATTCTGGAAAAAGTAATATGGTGGTTTCAATTTTACCTTCCGTCCCTCCGGTGGCTTTAGAGCCAGGCACGTCTGACTATCTACTTGGGGCTGAAGACATTATCGAAGTGATGGTGTGGAAGAATCCTGATCTATCGACAAATGTATCTGTCCGACCCGATGGGAAAATTTCTCTCCCGCTCATTGGTGATTTGCAGGCATCGGGACTGACACCCATAGAATTAAGGGATTCCATTAAAGTGCTTTTAAGGCGGTACAAAAAAACGCCAGAAGTTTCTGTAATCGTTCGAGAGATTAATAGCTTTTCTATCTTTTTTGTGGGAGAAGTTGTTCAGCCTGGAAAGGTTAAACTCAGGAGTGAAACCAGTTTTCTTCAAGCCATGACCTTGGTCGGAGGCTTTACTGAGTTTGCCGATGTTAAAAAGATTGTTTTATTGAGAAGAGAGAACGGACAAGAACGAAGAATTAGAATTAATTACAAAGATATCCTGAGTGGAGAGAAGTCAGATAGTAATCTGATGCTCAAACGAGGTGATACAATACTCGTCCCGTAGCAGGTTACGGTGTTTGTATTTTTTAAAAAAAAGGTAGAAAAGGCGTGGAATTAGCAAGTAAAAAGCAAGATTATCAAAAAATGTTTTGGGAGTTTGTCGGCATCGCCTGGCGGAGGAAGTTTTGGGTGATCGTCCCCCTTGTTGTAGGGGTCATGGCTTCCGTTTATCTATTTTTTGCGCTTCCTAAGGTGTATCAGTCGAATACCCTTATTATGGTAGAAGCTCAGAAGGTGCCGCAGTCGATTGTTCAGTCCGCAGTGACTGGAAGCGCACAAGAACGGCTCTCTAGTATCAAGCAGCAAGTTTTAAGTCGCTCATTTCTCATGAAAATTATAGATAAGTTCAACCTGTATCAGGAAAATACGCCGTCCCCTTTTCGTAAACTCATGAGTCGGTTTGGAAAAGAAAACAAACCCGCAACATCGGGTGAAAAAATAGAGCGTATGAGAAAGGCTATATTGGTTCAAACTAAGGGGAGGAGACAACTCGAGAGTTTTTCGATCTCTTTTATGGGACGGGAACCTGTGACAGTGATGAAAGTGACCAACGAACTGGCCTCCCTTGTGATTGAAGAAAACCTACGTATTCGGGAAGGTTTTATAGAAGGGGCTACAAATTTCCTCAATGGTGAATTGGATAATTTGAAGCAGGAGCTCGAAAGACAGGAAAATCGATTTGGAGCGTATAAGCGGAAATATCTTGGAGAACTTCCTGAGCAACTTGACTCGAATCTAAGGGCACTTGGCCGATTTCAAGTCAGTCTGGACGCAATACATCTTTCAAGGCGAGGTGTGAATGACAGGATTTCAGATTTAGAGAAGGCCTATCAGGCACTTTCTCAACAGCAAGGTCAAGTCGATACGGGAATTATTTTGGAAAGCCCCATTCAAGGAGATGCACTACTCCCGCAATCGCTCTTACAAGAACTCAAGCTTAGCCGTGAGGCACTTTCGAACCTATTGACTGAATATAATGACATCTACCCAGATGTGGTGACTTTAAAGAGAAAAGTTAAAGATTTGGAAAGAGAGGTTCTCAAGGCTCAAAGAAGGCTCACTGGGAGTAGGGAAGGTTCATTGAATGAACTCGCCGATGGTGCCTTGAACTCAGCTGATTCTGGGCAAGCGATGGTATATGTGGCTCAAATTCGCAGTGAGAGCGAGGAGTTGGAAGATCTTAAAAAAAGAGAAGATGAAATTAGGACACAAATTCGACTTTATGAGATCAGGGTGGAAAACACCCCAAAACGAGAACAAGAAATGCTTGTCCTACGTCGTGACTACAATAACATTGCAAAAAGCTATCAGTCTCTTTTGGAGAAAAAACTGAGTGCAGAAATCTCCGAAAATCTTGAAAAGAGGCAAAAAGGAGAAAAGTTTCGAGTGATCGATCCTGCGAACCTACCTGAAAAACCCATCAAACCCAATAAAATGTTGGTCTTGCTGATTGGAAGTGTATTGGGATTGGGCGTAGGGTGTGGTTTGGCTTTTATCCGGGAACAGCTTGATAACTCTATTCGAAACGCCGAAGAAGTTGAACGTATCACATCGGTGCTTGTTTTATCCGTCATCCCTGATTTTGAGGATGAACTTCGACAGATGGGAAAGCAGAAAAAACACAAAGTGGTCGATATTGATCAATTTTCCGGTCGCAACCGTCATCTTAGACGAGGCGGTGGAAGTCAATGATCGGTTCTTCTTACAAAAAGGATATTTCTAAACAAGGCGTGATTGTCTTGAATAAAGCCGCGTCATTTGTGTCTGATCGTTACCGTCTTCTTTTTGCCAAGATTGACTTGATTAGTCGAAAAGAAGATAAAAAAGTAATCGCCATCACGAGTGCAGTTAAAGGCGAAGGCAAAACGACGACATCATCCAACCTTGCTGTTATTGCGGCGAGAGATTTTGGAAAACGTGTCCTGATCATTGATGGTGATTACAAAAACCCTTCGTTGGCGATTCGTTTTGGGGTAAAGGGTTCACTTGGATTGTTGAATGTGATTTCAGGAGAATGTGATTTAACTCAGGGATTGACCACAGGCCCAGTCGAAAATTTAAGTCTGTTAACCATGGGACGTCAGGTGCGTCGTGGTGAGTCTGAATTGGCCATAAAAGGAAATGCGCACATTTGGACCGAAAATGGGATTCAAAAAATATTGAAGGAAGCCCGTCTCTCTTTCGATTATATTTGGATTGATGCGCCTCCCATTTTACCGCTCTTCGATATGAGTGTGATTTCAGAAGCTGTTGACGGGATTGTGCTTGTTGTAAAGACAGGAGTGACGCCGGAAGCTGTGTTATCTCAGGCGGTCAAGACTCTTGGATCAAATAAAATTATAGGAAGTGTTCTGAATTGCGCAAAGACAAGCTGGAAGTATGGGTATGGTCAATATAAATATAAATATGATCATTAATTGATCATATTATTGTTGGTTCCCATTCATTATTGAACTTTGTTGAAGTGGAATAGGTTGTCAGATGTTTCGGTTATTTAATAGATATTTTTCAATAAGGCATGCTTTTTATTTGGCATTTGAAAATACTTTCGTCTTTCTTTTCCTGATGTGGGGAACCGTCATTGGCGGACAGTGGGCTTACATGATGTTGGCCTTGCTTGTCTGTCAAGTTTGTTTTTATTATGGTGAGCTTTTCCCTTCTTTACCACGGATTTCGATTAAACAGTTTTTGGTCAAGCATCTGCCGGCGATGTTGTTTGCGGCAGGCGTTCTACTTGTTTTTTTTCTTTTGGTTCCTCCACCAAGGACAGAAGCGGGAGGGATGATTTGGTGGCGTTTGGCATCTTTCCCCTTACTTCTCATTGGGCTTCGTTTAGGATATCAGAAAATCAATCGAACCCACAGATTAGATACGCCAATTTTGATTATTGGTTCTGGCGCAGTGTCAACTGCTCTGAAGGAATTTCTTTCAAATGACCGAAACTTGGGATATCGTATTTTTCATTTTCAATGGGATTTGAATGCTGCGAATAAATCTGTAGATCAATTGGAGCATCTCAACAGCATTGTCAGTCGGCAACGTATCAAACAAGTTGTTGTTGCATTAAGTGATCGGCGTGGCCAACTCCCCGTTGAATCGCTTCTTCATCTGAGAGTGCAAGGGATTGAAATTTTTGAAGCTGTTTCCTTCTACGAACGGGTTGCAGGCAAGCTCCGTGTCGATTGGTTGAAACCAAGTACCTTGATTTTTAGTGAGGGATTTAATCGGATCAACCTCATTCGTATTGCGAAGAGAGTGTCGGATGTTTTTTTCTCGGTAATTGGATTATTGGTTTCTTTGCCAATTTTCTTGATGATCCCCTTACTAATTAAGTTAAGCTCTAAAGGCCCGGTATTTTATCTTCAAGAACGTGTGGGTGAAAACGGTCGCCCCTTTATGGTGATGAAATTTAGGTCAATGCAACAAGATGCCGAGGCAAAAAGTGGACCGGTTTGGGCGCTTGAAGATGATCCGCGTGTGACACCTCTGGGTAAAATAATGAGGATGCTCCGAATCGATGAAATCCCTCAAATGATCAATGTGTTAAAGGGTGAAATGAGCTTTGTGGGGCCTCGGCCTGAAAGGGCGCTTTTTGTTGAGCAACTTCGTAAGAAAATCCCTTATTATGATCTTCGTTTTACGGTTAAACCGGGGCTGACGGGCTGGGCTCAGGTGAAGTACCAATACGGTGCGACTGAACAAGATGCGTTAGAAAAACTCCAATATGATCTTTATTATGTCAAACATCTTTCACCTTTGTTTGATCTGACCATAGTGATTGATACAATTCGTGTCGTTTTACTTGGGAAAGGTGCAAGATAGCCTTATATACTCCAAACGATTGAGCCTTAAAGTCGAGGTCTCCTCATTCGGTTTTTTTCCACGATTTTTTATTGAGAAGTCTTCATTGTAGGACAAAATAAAAAATCATATTTTTGTCCTACAACTTTCAAGTAGAGTGCTGACTTTAGTGGACGATATTAAAGGGAGGTCATGTTTTGTTGTCGCTGAATTGACAAGGTAAATACCGTACGATAAGCTTTGGAGAGGAATGATTTCAGCAACCAATAAATTGATGGGTTTTTAGATGAATTGGTATGTTGTGCACACAAAACCCCGTCAAGAAAAAATGGCGGAAAAGAGTTTACAGCACCTAGAATTAAAAACTTTTTTACCCCTCATTCAGAAAAATCGCGTGATTCGAAAGAAACCTCAGAGGCTTGTGGGCCCTTTGTTTCCGGGGTATTTTTTTGTGAGCTTTGATGTAGATCGACACTACCGAGCGGTCCGTTATGCACATGGCGTCCGTGACGTGATCACTTATGGTACCGTCCCCACGGCAATTGATGATTCTGCAATTTTTTTTATTCGGTCACGATTAAAAGAGGGGGTTGTCCCGCACACCCCGCCCGGATTCAGACTTGGTGAAGCTGTCCGTGTAAAAAGTGGTCCCTTTGAAGGATTTGAGGCCATTTTTGAAAGAGAGATGAATTCAAAGGATCGTGTTGTGTTGCTTCTGAACTCACTTGAGTATAAAGCACGCATTGTTGTTGATCGAGAAATTATTTCGTCCGTCCACTCTTAAGCGACCCGACTTGATCGAGAGTCTATAGTGGGCGGGTTTTGTTTATTTTATTAGTGAAAACCCAGGAAACTGAATGTAGACTAGCACTGCTTCAGTGCTAGTGAATCATGCAAGCGAGGAGCAGCTTTCATTGATTTGAGCGGCCACTTTGTCTGGGTTAAGATTTGGAGAATGAAAGAGTTACGGTCTTTGCACCGGAAGGGCGGTAGCCTGCTTTTTTTTGGAAAATTCTGGCAGAGAAACAGGGAAAGATGTTGAAGCAATATTCTCTATTTCTCTTCGGATTTTTTTGTGCATTGATTGTTTTTGGCCTTTCTGTCAATGAATTACCGGCAACTATGATTCTGGACTCCTCTCTGTCTTTGTCTGAAACCTATAACGATAATATTTTTTTTAGTTCCACAGATGAAAAATTGGATCTGGTAACAACTCTTTCCCCGAATATTAATTTTACGTTTACAAGTAAAAGTGTGACTTTGGGACTCGGGTACCATGGTGCAGCGCAATTTTACGAAAAAAATTCCGGCGAGGATGGTTATTTTCAAAATCTTTCTATCGATCTTGATTTTCCTATTTTGAATCGTCAGATTAAGGGTGTTTATGTTCGTGTGACAGAGGTAATGACATTTTCACCCGAACTTCCGGGATTTACTTTCGGAGGTGACGCGTCAGGAGAAGAGGAGCTGCGTCGGCAGAATCAAACACCAGAAGGTATTGGACAAGGGGTTCAGCTGAGACGGGTTGATTCGTTTCAGAACCACGCGGGAATTTCCTTATCTTATGACTGGACTAAACGCCTTAATATTCTTACAGATTATACAAATATTGTGACGCGATATGAAGAAAACACATTTCCAGACAGAGAAACTCACCAAACAAATTTAGGAGGATCCTATCGCTATCCGATTTCTTTGCGCAAAGGATTGAATTCGAGTTACAAGGCAACATTAACAACGGGTGAGGGCAAGGATCAATTGATCCATGGTGCCAAGATGGATATTGATTATAAGTTTACCAAAGTACTTTCAGGTGCCGCAGGACTGGGTGTTTCCTATCTGAAAGGAGAATCTTTCTATCTGACCGCTCTCGGGAGTCTTTCAAGATATTTTCGTACCGGTACTTTCTCACTTCGCTATTCAAGTAAAGTTGTCTCAGGGCTTGGTGTGATTCAAAGTGTGACCCGGATCCAGAGCCTTGCTGCAACGGGTAATAAAACACTGGGTGAACGCGTCAGTTCTTTTCTCAGAGGGACTTACACGGAAAACCGTTCGGTCTCAGGAATTGAAGTAAATGTGTCGACGACCGTAAGCATGGGACTGACGTTCCGGTTATTAGAGTGGTTGAAGGGGAGTATCAACTATGGATATCTGAAGCAGAGAGCCAGAGGACACATTGGCGGAGATGGTGAGCGTAATACGTTTTCGTTTGCTTTAACCGCCATCGGCTCCTCATGGCGCATTTTTCATTAGTGCCGAAAAAGAATAGAATAAAGATGATGAATGCAATCACAATTGATGTTGAAGACTATTACCAAGTCTCGGCTTTTGAGACAGTTGTTCAGCGTGCGGAATGGGATCATTTTGAGAGCCGAGTCGAACGAAACACATACCGCCTCTTAGATATTTTGGATGAATATAAAACGAAGGGGACGTTTTTTGTTCTGGGTTGGGTTGCGGAGCGGCATCCCAGTCTTGTTCGAGAAATCGACGCAAGAGGCCATGAAGTCGCATCGCATGGATATAGCCATCAGCGGGTCTACACGCAGTCCCCGGAAAAATTCCGGGAGGAGACACGTCTTTCTAAAAGGATTCTGGAAGACACAACTGGGAAACTGATCGCAGGCTATCGTGCGGCCAGTTATTCCATTACGGAGAAGAGCCTTTGGGCCTTAGATATTCTGATAGAAGAAGGTTATTTGTACGATTCGAGTATCTTTCCCATTATGCATGATCGCTACGGAATCCCAAGTGGAGAACGATTTTCCCATGTGATCAAAAGAGCCTCTGGTGAAATTTTGGAGTTTCCCCTGTCTACAGTTCGTTTTTGCTCAAACAATTTTCCAGTCGGAGGGGGAGGTTACCTTCGGCTTTTTCCTTATCCCGTGACGAAGTGGGCCATTGGCCATTTGAATATCAAGGAAAAACATCCTGCGATTGTTTATCTTCATCCCTGGGAAGTGGATCCAGATCAACCTCGCATCGATGGGAGTTTTTTGTCTAAGTTCCGTCACTACGTCAATTTGAGAAAGACCGAGCAGGTGGTAAAAAATCTTTTGACCGATTTTCAGTTTGTGCCGATGCGTGAACTTTCTGCAGAGGTGTCCCCTATGGCAGCGGTTGTCCCTGCTTGATGTAACTTGTTTTTTCTCCTAATCTTTCGTTGCGATGAAACGCGTCCTACAAACACTCACTAAAACAGAATACGATCTTATCATTGTCGGGGCCGGTATTTTTGGTGTTTGCGCAGCCTGGGATGCCGCCCAGCGGGGGTTACGGGTGGCCATCGTCGAGAAGTACGATTTTTGTCAGGGAACGTCTGCGAACCATTACAAGTTTGTGCATGGGGGCATCCGATATCTACAGCATGCCGACTTGTCCCGTGTGCGTGAATCTTGTCGGGAGCGTGCTGTTTTACTCCGGATCGCTCCACATCTTATTCAGCCAATTCCGATTATGATTCCGACTTACGGCTACGGAACAAGAGGCCTCGCATTTATGCGCGCGGGTTTTTCGCTTTACGATATGCTGACCCTGGATCGAAACCGTGAGATTAAAGACCCTGAGCGACGTATTCCAGATGGTGATTTTTTGAGAAAAGAGGAAGTTTTGAGACACTTTCCCGATTTAGATACGGGTGGATTGACGGGGGCTGCCATCTTGCACGAGGCCCAGTATTTCAACTCGCCGCGTCTTGCCATCTCGTTTTTAAGGTCGGCTGTGGAAGCGGGAGCAGCTGCGGCGAACTACCTCGAAGTGACGGATTTATTGAGGCGGGGAGAAAATGTCGTTGGCGTGAAGGTCAAGGATTGTTTGAAGGGCGAATGTTTTGATATTCGAGGAAAATTAGTTCTCTTAACCTGTGGGCCTTGGAGTCACCGATTGTTTGAAAAAAGCGTGGGAAAATCTTTGAAACCGAAACCCACCTATTCAAGAGATTTGGCTTTTGTTGTCTCCCGAAAGATGTCGGACAAGTACGCACTGGCCTGTCCTGTTCCTTCAGGTGATCAAGATGCCATTATCGACCGTGGCAGCCGACATGTTTTTCTGACTCCCTGGCGGGATCATACCTTAATTGGTGTATGGCACAAGGTTTTTGATGCGCCGCCGGAAGCACTATATGTGAAACCGCAAGAGCTTCAGTCCTATATTGATGAAGTGAATCGAGGGTATCCTGCTTTGAATCTCTCCCTGGATGATATTACTTGGGTGAATACGGGATTGACCTTGTTTGGGGATAAAGAGAAACAGGGCGAGAATAAAATGAGCTTTGCCAAGCGATCTCGCCTTGTTGATCATCAAGAGACCGATAAAATCGAAGGGCTTCTCACTTTGATTGGTGTTCGTGCCACGACAGCACGTGGCATGGCCGAAAAGACCATCAATTTGGTATTAAAAAAACTGGGCAGAAAAACACAGGACAGCCTTACGGCTTGCACGGCAGTGTGGGGTGGCGAGATCGAGTATTTTAAACCCTTTCTGACAGAAGCCTTGGAAAAACGGCCTACATCTGTCAATGAAAAGACGATGACTGCATTTGTGAAAAATTACGGTTCCGAATATCCCAGTGTATTGAAATACGGGGATGAAATGGGGACATCTCATGGAACAATTGGGGAGACCACCTGTCTTAAAGCCGAAGTAAAATATGCCATTGAGGAAGAAATGGCCCAGAATTTGGGCGATATCGTTTTCCGCCGTACAGATTTGGGAACTTGTGGAAGTCCCGGAGACGCAGCATTAAAAAAATGTGCGGATTTGGCAGGGGACGGATTTGGATGGACAGCGGATCAATTGGGTGCTGAGCTGAAAGAAGTGAAGACCCTTTTCGATAAAAAGGGGTTTATTCGACAATGAAGGGGGTCTTGTAACTTCAGGATCGAATAAAGAAGGATAAGTATGAAGGTTTTGATTACGGGGGGAACGGGTTTTATTGGTTCTCAATTGGCGCTCCGCTGTATAAAGCGTGGCGATGACGTGCGGGTATTAGGGAAAGAGAACACAGAGGCTGAATCACAAAATACGAAACAGATTCGTGAAAGTGGTGCTGAGCTTGTGTTTGCTTCGGTCACGGACAAATATGCCATTGCGAAAGTTGTTCAAGGGATCGATATTGTTTTTCATCTTGCGGCTGCACAACATGAAATGAATGTGCCCGACCAACGTTACTGGGATGTCAACGTCGATGGTACACGAAACATGCTTGAGGCAAGCCGGGACGCAGGGGTGAAACGCTTCGTGCACGGTAGTACCATTGGGGTGTACGGCGAGGCCTTGTCTGGTGACATTGACGGGAAGTCTTCCCTGGAGCCGAACAATATTTATGGCGTGACGAAACTCGAAGGTGAGAAGCTCGTGCGTTCTTTTCAGGGACAATTGCCTGTGTCGATCATTCGTATTTCCGAAACCTACGGCCCCGGAGACCGAAGGCTCTTGAAGCTCTTTCGCGCCATAAAAAAAAAGGTCTTCTTCATTATTGGGAACGGGAAAAATGTCCATCACCTGATTTACATTGATGATTTAATTGATGGTTTATTTTTGGCATCGAAAGAAGAATCTGCCATAGGACAAACCTTTGTGCTCGCTGGAAAAGACACGGCCACAACCAATGAAATGGCCGAAGTCATCGCGAAGGAACTCGGCAGTCGTGTTCCGAAAATACATGCCCCACTGTCCCTGTTTCTTATTGCCGCGACGGTGATGGAGTTGAGCCTGCGACCGCTGGGGATTCAACCGCCGCTGCATCGAAGACGGATAGATTTCTTTCGGAAGAGCTTTTCGTTTTCGACGGAAGCCGCAACACAGGGTTTGAAATTCGAGCCGAAAATTGATTTTAAATCGGGTGTCGAAAAAACCATGAAATGGTATCAGGCTCAAGGGCTTTTATAACTCGAAGAAACAAACAATATGAATCGCCACTTGCTTATATTCTTAGATAAAACGGTATTTCAGTGCCTATTTTACGTCCTGGCCCTTTTTGCGAGACCTTCTGTCCCTGAAGACGCAGATCTGGCACAGTCAGACGATGTGGGAAAACACTTCTTGGTCATTCGCCCCGGAGGGATGGGTGACGCTCTGATGAGTATGCCGTTTTTGAGAACGATGCGACAACACTTTCCCAGAAACAAGGTGACCCTCGTATGTCTCAAGAAAAATAAACAAGCCTATGAACATGTATCTTATTATGACGAACAGATTGTCTTGGACACGATGGGTGGATTGTTTCGAATGTTTCAGCTATGTTCGACACGGGCGATTGACGTGGTTTTTGATTTGGAACCTTTTCGAAAAGTGAGTAGTATTCTTGCCTATTTTTCCGGTGCTCCGATTCGGATCGGGTTTGACACCAATGAGCGGCGTGCACTCTACACGCATTTGATTTCTTACCCAAATGAGAAATATTACGAATCGTTTAATATGATCCGTCAACTCCAAGCTCTGGGTCTATTTTTTCCTGAGGACGAAACACAAGATCTTTCTTTTCCTTTGCCCGAGAGTGAGGTCGAAGAGGCGAGGGCTTCACTCATCTCCAAAGGAGTGAAGCCGGAAAAGGATATCGTTGTTGTCGTGGTGCCTGGGGTGCTCAAAAAACACCACCGCTGGCGTATGTCATCTTTTGCTCGCCTCATTCAGCTGATGTATCAAAATGATGCCATGGTAAAAATACTACTGATGGGTGTTGTGGCTGACCTTCCGGATGCCCGAGAAGTATTGGCCCATGTTTCTGGATCCAGCAAACCAGTCAATCTTGTGGGTGAAACAAGTTATTCTCAGTCCTTGGCTATTCTCTCTTTTTGTGATGTCATGGTGGCCTGTGATGGCGGGATTGTTTACATGGCGGCCGCAATGGGTTGTCGCACGGTCTCAATTTGGGGGCCCGGGGTGATGGAGCGCTTCAAGCCGCCGGGAGAAAAGCATCTCGGAATTAGAAAGGACTATGCCTGTATCCCCTGTGTCAATTACAGCCGTTTGGGTGAATTCCCGGCCTGCCCTTATGGCAGAAAGTGTATCAAAGATATCTCTCCGGAAGAGGTTTTAGAAGCTTACTTGAGACTGAAGGCCCAATGTCAGGCCGGGAATGCTGAATCCCGCGTTGTGGGTGCATGCTGAATCATGTGTGATCAGATCTTTGAAAGGATAATCGAATGCAGTTGACTGGAAAGATAGAACCCTTTGATTCCTTTTGGGAAGGGCCGGATGATGTTGAAAAAGGCTATGGAACCTTCTATAAATTTTATAAAAACAACTATCTCAAGCATGTTCCAGAGGATAAAAAAATCAATATATTGGTCATTAGCTGTGGGCCGGGCTATTTTGTTAATTTATTAAAAGTAGAAGGTTACGACAATGTTTTGGGTATTGACTCAGGGCCAGGTAAAATAGCACACGCAAAAAAGAAGGGACTGAATTGTCGTGTCGAAGCCGCCTTCCCTTTTCTAGAATCCAATGAAGAAAACTACGATCTCATTGTTGCCGAGCAAGAACTGAATCACTTGACCAAGGATGAGATCTTTGTTTTTCTCGACTTGGCCAACAAAAATCTGAGTCCAAAAGGACGTCTAATCGTCCATTCGCTCAATGGGGCAAATCCTATTACAGGGTCGGAAGCCCTTTCTCAGAACATTGACCATTATAATACTTTAACTGAAATTAGCTTGCACCAGATCCTTAAATTCAAAGGATTCAAAGACATCATCATCATTCCTCTGAATCTCTATGTTTTCTTTATGAACCCTTTAAACTATGTGGCGATGTTCGTAGACCGACTCAATACGCTTTTTTTCCGTTTTAATTTTAAACTCTATGGCAAGTCGAATAAGATTTTTACAAAAAAAATTGCGGGCATTTGCCGGAAGGGAAGTTAAGTATGGGGAAAAGCTCGCATCCCATCGTGGTTTTGACTTATCATTCTGTGGATGACAGCCGCTCCGTAATTTCTGTTTCGCCTGCGATGTTTGAACAGCAGTTACGATTTTTAAAAGGGCATGGTTATGAATCCCTCGCTTTGAGGGATGCGTTGCTTGTCTTGAAAAGCTCGGAGGACATTCTTGAAAAAAGACTGGTCATTACTTTTGATGATGGCTATCAGAACAATTTAAGTCATGCGCTACCCCTCTTAAAAAAATATGGTTTTACGGCAACGATTTTTATCACGACGAGCCGATGCGGCAAGATGAATGATTGGCCGAATCAGCACAGCTCCATTCCGTCTTTGACCATGCTCTCTTGGGATGAAATACTCGAATTGGATCACTCAGGTATCGATATCGGGGCCCATACACAAAATCATCCACATTTGACTGAAGTGTCGCAGGAGGTGGCTGAAGAAGAAATTTATGGATCGCAAAAAATATTGGAAGATAAACTGGGCCGTGCTATTCCGCACTTTGCTTACCCTTATGGAAATTTTGATGATCGTATTCGAGCGATAGTCCAGAAAACCTTTCAGGGGGCGATTTCTACCATTCCGGGTCGACCGAGTCATACGAGTGACCCCTTTGCTTTGGAGCGGATCAACGCGGCTGCAAAAATGTTCCGGGTGTTGCCCTTGAATTTTCTTGCGATGGGTGATTTTGGCGGGTATCTCTCACTGAAGACCAGCTTGATGCGACTGAAAAACCTTGTCCGATAATCGATTCTCCTTATTAATTTAATATGAAAATTTGTCTTGATGTCAGAAGCCCAGGCTACGCAGGTATATTTAATTATACAAAATGTTTATTAAAGTCTTTGTGTGAGAGGGATCAGGAGAATGAATACCTGATTGTATCGACTAAAAAGGACAAGCAGTGGTCATTTGACAATGCAAAGCAAGTCATTATTCCATCGAAAAATCCTCTGGCATGGACGGTATGGAGCAATACGAGACTGAATGACCTTTTAAAACGGGAAGGGGTCGATGTCTATCATTCCTTTAAACATATCTCCTTGTTTCGCGGACCATGCAAAAAGGTCATCACCTTTCACTCCGCCCGATTATTTCTTTTGCCGGAACAGTATAAATGGTATGACATTTTATATTGGAAAATGACACTTCCTCTTGCCGCCAGGTATTATGATTTGTTCATCGTGGTCTCTGAAAAAGAGCAAGAACACTATGCGAAACATCTCAACATTCCAGAGGATCAGTTTCGAGTGATCCATCTGGCATCAGACAGTCGTTTTCGGGTGATCGAAGATTCAAATATTTTACAAAAAGTAAAAACACGCTACACGCTACCAGATCATTTTATTCTCTTTGTGGGACGGATTTTACCCGTTAAAAATATTGAAACGATCATTCGTGCTTTCGGTCTGGCCAAAAAACAGGGGATTAAACACAAGCTTGTTATTGTTGGAAAAGAGACCTGGTATTTTAAAACGATGGTCTCTTTGCTGAAGGAATTGAAACTGGAAGAAGCGGTCATTTTTACAGGCCCGATATTTGAGGATCTGCCGACCGTTTACAACCTGGCTGATCTCTTTTTCTTTCCTTCACACTATGAGGCTTTCCCTGCGGTGCCCTTGGAAGCGATGGCTTGTGGCGTCCCCGTAATCGCATCGAATGCAGGTGGACTCCCCGATGTTGTGGGAGATGCGGCCATTTCCGTGTCCCCCGCGGATGTTGAGGGTTTCGGTGAAGCCATTGTAAAGGTTCTTGCGTCCAAGTCCCTTCAGCGAGAGATGAAAAAAAAGGGCTTGGCCCGGGTGGAAAAATTTTCATGGCACGAAACGGCGCGAAAAACATTGGATGTGTACCGGGAACTGGCGAAAAACTGAAATCGGATTCGATGAAACTGACCTTATATTTATTTTTTGTAAAGACAAGCAAGCTGATATGAAAAAGGTCAATGTGCTATTCATATTCCACTTTACAGAAATGGGCGGTGCCGAGCGCCTGATTTTCGATATTACAAAGAAGATGAACCGCACAAGATATCAGCCCCTTGTTTGCTGTCTGCTCCCTTTTTACAAGGCGAGACGATACAAGGGGAAGTACACAAAAGCCCAAATCCTTGATATGGGAAACATCGCTTCCGAAATATTAGCAAAAAATAATACCCCGATGTTTAAAATTGATATGCAGACAATGCTGAGTGTCAGTGCAATTGTAGACATCTATCGGCTCATTAAAAAAAAAGCAGTGGACATTGTTTTTTGCCTCGATACGCAACCGGAGAGAACAACGGGACTGATCGCGAGCGTATTTTCTCCCGGCATTAAACTGATTTTATCCAGCCACTATGATCCTTATGATTTGAAACAAAATCGTTATTTAACTCTGTTGGACAAACTTTTACTACGCTTTGTCGATAAGGTAACGGCGACATCCGCTTATCACAAAAAAAAGCTCGTCGATAGCGAAAAAATTGCTGCCGACAAAATAAGTATTATGCATAATGGTAGTGACTTGAATCGTTTCAAGTGTGTTACGTCCTCTCTTTCCAAGCAGGGTTTTGATTTGAGCTTGGGGGATGAGATTGTCGGGATCGTTGCCCGACTTGTTCCGATGAAAGGACATTCAGTCCTCTTGGATGCCGCGCGGCTTATCATTGAAAAACGCCCGAACACGCATTTTCTTATTGTCGGCGACGGACAAGAGCGAGACTCTCTTGAATTGCAGTCGAAAAAGTTGAATATTCAAACGCATGTTCATTTTTTGGGGACTCGAACCGATATTCCTGAACTTCTTCCCCTTTTTGACGTTGCGGTGCTCTGTTCTCAATCGGAAATATTTGGGATTTCCCTTTTGGAATACATGATTTCGGAAAAAGCGATTGTGGCAACAAAGGTTGGGGGGATTCCTGAGGTCATTGTTGATGGTGAAACGGGTTTGCTGGTTGAACCGGGGAACCCCGCGACACTTGCCGATGGGATTGTAAAACTATTGACAGATACTCCTTATGCTAAAAAACTGGGCAAAGCCGCAAAAGAACGTGCGGTCAATGTTTTTAGCATCGAAGCCATGGTTAATAAAATTGAAGTTCTCTTTGATGAGGTCAGTCTGAAGCATGACTCATCGAGTGCTGCCATAAGCCATGAGTAATCAAGTAAACCCACAGGATGTTGTGCAGGTTGTCAAGGGAGCGGGCATCAGCTTTTTTGGTTCTGTGCTGGGAAGCGGCCTACGATTTTTATACCTTTTTTTTCTTGCCAGAGCGCTGTCAGAGGCAGAACTGGGACTCTATTCTCTCGGTTTAACGATTTTAAAGTTTTTTGTTATCGTGTCCTTAGTCGGGCTCGATACAGGCATTCTCAGGTTTATCGCATTGTATCGCGGAGAAAAAGATTTCGGACGCATGAAAGATACGCTAAAAACATCGCTGATGGTGAGCATGCCCTTGAGTCTTTTGGTGAGTGTCGCAATTTTTTCCTTTTCAGAAATGCTCGCAACAGATTTTTTTGATAAGCCGGATTTGAAAATAGTATTACAGGTCTTTTCTTTTGCAATTCCTTTTTTCACCGCGACGATGATTTTTCTTGCCGTGATGCAATCACTCAGGCTAGTTCAGTATAAAGTCTACACCAGGGAGGTGTCCGAGAATCTTTTCAAATATATCTTAACGCCTTTGTTTTTACTGCTCGGCTGGAAGCTTCCTGGTGTCATTTTTGCAAACGTGATTTCGTTTCTACTCGTCGCCGTCCTCGCCTATTATTTTGTGAATAAAGTTCTGGCGAACTACCAGGTTGAATCCCAAAAACGAAATGAATTTAAACGGCTGTTGTTATTTTCTCTTCCGAATTCAATTTCTGAAGTTACCATTCGTTTGACCATGTGGACTGATATTTTTATGTTGGGATATTTTTCAAAATCAGCCGACATCGGGATTTATTATGTGGTTGCGGGGATTGCCGTTCTCGGCGTTCTCTTTGTCGATTCTTTTGCAACCGTATTCAATCCGATAATCTCCGATTTTTTTAATCGCGGTGAAACACGCCAATTAGAAATACTCTACAAAATGGTTTCCAAGTGGATTTTTGTGACAAGCTGTCCCTTCTACTTGATCCTAATTTATTATGCTAAACCGCTGCTGAATATCTATGGTGAAGGGTTTATGCTTGGTGCGCCTGCTTTGGTTATTTTAGGTCTTGCGTACATTTTTTATTCTCTCACGGGCTTGGCTGGCTATGTCTTGCTCATGACAGGTAAATCATGGATTAATATGGCAACGAACACCTTTGGCTGTCTGCTCAATATCGGACTCAACTATTTTTTGATCCCAAAATACGGAATTTTGGGGGCCGCCATGGCGACCGGGATTTCAATCGTTTGCATTAATACGATACGACTTAGCGAAGTGTTCTGCTTGGTTAAAGTTCATCCTTTCAATCTGGGTTTTTCAAAACCTGTCTTATCGAGCCTTATTTCGTTAAGTTTAGTCTACGCAACGACAAGTGCCTTGGAAATCCAAAATACTTTTCTCGCTACCGCGATTGGCATTAGCCTGTTTTTGACCTCCTACGGGATTACATTGTTGATGCTGGGGATTGATCAGGAAGACAGACTTGTTTTGGATCAATTACGAATGAAGTTTTCCCGAATACATGCGTCTTAGGCGAGAAAAAAATTTCAGAGAGGACTGCTTCGAGTGAGAATGAATCTTACGAATAATGCCATTGCTGAACATAAATTTTTCCGTTTACAGATCGAAAATAGGGAGCAATATGAGTCATAATTATGTTGAGTTGGTGAAAGAAACGGTATTAGAGGCCATGGAGGAAAATGGTTTGGAGGGTGTTGTGATGGATGAAACCACGAACATCCTTCAAGACACCCCGCTGGACTCGCTCGGTTTGGCCGTCGTACTCGTAAAACTCGAGGAAAAAACCAATAAAGATCCCTTTTCTGAAGGTTTTGTCACTTTTAATACGATTGGTGAATTGGCTGCCCTGTATGAGGCCTAGTTTTATCATTGACGATAGAATGATCACATCGTCTCAACTGGATCAGCGCTTGTCGCAATATGCTCCCCTTTTCCAAAAACACAATAGAATATTAGTCTATTCCGACAATCCCTTAACACAGAACATTTGCTTGCTGCTTTGTGAACAAGTTGGAGCCCTGCTCATTTTGTGTCCCTCTCATTTTACGGAGACCCGGCTTGTGACTCTTCTCAAAGTCCATCAGATCGATTTGCTGGTTACAGACGACGAAATCGAAAACCTCCGCTTTACGGAATTCTCGTGTTCAAGAGAAGAAAATAGAGAATCTTGTCTTATTATGTTCACGACGGGCACAACGGGAACACCCAAAGCAGTTAAACATACCTGGGCTTCAATCTCTGTCGCTTCGACTTCTGTGGGGAGGAACTTACAAGGAAAAACCTGGCTAATGTCATATGTCCCAACGGGCTATGCTGGACTTCAGGTTTTTTTTTCTGCCATAAAAAATGACGGGACAATAGTCTATGTTCGTAAGAGTGGGTTTGAAGGTTACTGTAGAGCCATTGTGCAACACGGGGTCAACATTGTGAGTGCGACCCCCACTTTTTGGCGACTCCTCATTAGTGGTTGGCCCGCAGATGTTTCGGCCCCAAGGCTTGATCAAGCAACTTTAGGTGGAGAAATTGTGACACAGGATGTTCTGGATCTCGTCGATCACTTCTTTAAGCCGTCTAAACTAACCCATATTTATGCTTCAACGGAAGTGGGGACTGCAGTAATTGTTTCGGATAAAAAGGCCGGGTTCCCTTCAGATTATTTCGATCAAACGAGAAAGGTCAAATTCAGAATTTGTGAAGATGTCTTGGAGGTCAAGTCTCCTTCGGCAATGGCAATGGCAAGTGGCAATGAAAGGATGAAGGGAGTGGACTCGGAAGGATGGATTTCCACCGGCGATGTGCTTGAGATGAAGGATGGGCGATATTTTTTTGTGGGCCGGAAAGATGGTCGGATCAACGTCGGAGGAAGTAAGGTTTTGCCCGAAGAAGTTGAGGCGGCGCTACTTGCATTGCAGGATATTCAGGATTGTATCGTTTATGAGAAAAAAAATCCCATGGTGGGCGCGCTCCTGGCCTCAGATGTAGTCGTCTTAAATCAGCAGCCTGGGATGATTGCGGCCATAAAAAAGGCGCTGCTCAAAAACTTTCCACCCTACAAAGTCCCTCAGTACATTCGTTTTGTAGATAAAATTCCTGTCTCGGAAAATGGTAAAAAAATCCGAAAATAACCACATCATCGTTTCCGGCGGTGCCAGAGGACTGGGTCTCGGGATCGTATCCTCTCTGCTTCGGCACGGATATCGCGTCTCGAGTTTCAGCCGAGGACGAACGGAGGAAATGGACCTTTTGTCGGTGCAGTATGAGGGCAGGTTCTATTTTGAACCTCTGGATATCACACAGACGGAAGCACTCAAAAATTTTGTAAAAAAAGCCGTGCAATGCAATGGCACACTTTACGGTGTGGTCAACAATGCGGCTGTTGTCCAAGAGGGGATATTGGCGACCTTGCCTGAAGTTGAGGTCGGCAAAATGATCGCGGTCAACCTAGAAGGGGCTATTCGCTTGACCCGGCTCTGCATGGGCCGGATGTTGATGTCCGCAAAGGGTCGGGTGGTGAACATCAGTTCGATTATTGGCACCCGAGGCTACAATGGTTTAACCGTTTATTCAGCCACAAAAGCGGGTCTGGATGGTTTCACGAGAAGTTTGGCCCGAGAAGTGGGTCGAAAAAATATTACAGTCAATGCCATTGCTCCCGGCTATATGAAAACAGAGATGTCCTCCAGTTTGAACGACAAACAGCTTCAACAGATTATCCGGCGAACGCCGATGCATCGATTGGCTGATTTGGAAGACGTGCTTCCTTTGCTTCGCTTTTTATTGTCGGATGATGCCTGTTTTATTACGGGCCAAACAATCTTGGTGGATGGGGGGATCTCATGCTGAGCAAAGCAAATGTCTTCAAGAAGGACGCACTGTGAATAAGCGTGATCTGGATGAAAGTAGTTTTGTCCGTGAGAAAATTTACAGCGATAAAACCTCCCTGCTCCAAAAGTATGCGGCCTTTGTCATCGGGGAATTTTCGGTGCTCAAGCTTATCAAGTATGAGCTGATTACGAGCCTTTTTGGATCCATTCCCGGGGCTTTGGGTTTGTTTCTTCGTAAAAAGTTTTATCCTTTGTTGTTTAAAAAAATTGGGAAAGGAGTGGTTTTTGGCAAAAGTCTCACGATCCGCCATCCAGAGAAAATCGAGTTCGGCGATCGGGTCATCATTGATGACTATGCTTTAATTGATGGACGTGGTTCCGGAGATAAGGGTATTCGTCTTGGTGCCGAAACCATCGTCGGACGATACACGGTTATTCTTTCAAAAGTTGGGGGAATATCCATAGGAAGACACTGCAATGTTGGTGCTTTTACAAATATTGTCGCGCAAGGCGGCATCGAAATCGAAGACTGGGTTCAAATTGCGGGCGGATGTAAAATTTCCGGTGGACTTTTCACATTCCATATGACCGACAAGGACGAAGTTGCTTTTTCGAGATATACTAAAGGAAATATCGTGATCAAAGAAAAAAGTTATCTTGGCGGCAACACCCTGGTCATGGATGGAGTTACCATTGGAAAAGGCTGCATGACTGGCGCGGGCAGTGTGGTCATGCAGAACATTCCCGAATATTCGATTTACATGCCGAAACCAGGCATGATATTGGGCAAAACTGTTTCTGTGCCGACAGAGGTGAACCCATCGTAAAAGTCAGTCGATTCATTAATCTTTTATCTTTCTATTCAATTGTTTTTTCAGTATTTTTGTGACATTTTATTTCTATGTGACGCAAAAAATGGAGCAAGCGTTTGGCTTGATATTTTGTTAGAGAAAAGGATACTACGCTCATGAAAGCATTATCTAAAATGGCCATGGTTTTTTTAGTTGTCCCCGCCGTGGTGGCTGTTTTTTTGTTCGGAAGTGCCGAGGGAAGTCCCCCTTACCCCCCGAGTACGATGATTAGTGGTATTACTTTCGATGCCTCCTCTTTGTTGAGGCTTGCTCCGGGCAGCGACAACTGGGCATCGACTTGGGCTCAAGACGGAAATATGTATGCCACCTGGGGCGATGGCGGTGGTATGGGCGGAACAAATTCAGATGGACGTGTGAGCCTTGGTGTGGCGCGTATCATTGGACCTCCTGAAAGCTTTACGGCTCAGAATGTATGGGGGGGCAAAAATGGCGAAAATCCGGCGACCTTTGACGGAAAGTCGGTCGGCATGCTTTCTGTGGATGGCGTCCTTTACATGTGGCGGGGGACAGGTTCCGGTTGGACGGCCTGGGAGGAAACCTGGCTTGCAAAATCTGTGGACATGGGAGTGACTTGGGAGCTTAGCAGCTCATCTTTTTTCCGTTACACAGACGGATTTAGCAAACCCACGTTTTTAAATTTCGGTCAAGACTATGCGGGTGCTCGGGATGCCTATGTTTATGTTTATGCGCCGGACGCTTCAGGCGGAGAATCGCTTCCGCAAACTCGTGTGAGTATGGGGAGGGTGCCGAAGGACCAGATTGATAATCGTGCGGCCTACGAATTTTTTAAGGGATTGGATCGTGATGGCAATCCCATGTGGACGAGTGATGTCAGTCAACGTCAAGCGGTGTTTGTCGACACAAACGGTAAGGTCACGGATAGTCCTTCCGTTATCTATAATCCGGGTTTGAATCGTTATCTTATGTGCAAGACGCATGATTTGAACCCCTCATCCGGGGCTTCGGGAGGACTCGGGGTATTCGATGCGCCTGATCCGTGGGGGCCGTGGACAACCGTAGAATATGTGGATGACTGGATGGGCAGCGACAATATGTATTTTTGTCAGTTTCCGACAAATTGGATTAGTTCTGACGGTTTGATGCTCTGGATGGTGTTTACGGGTTACGGTAGTGATCTTATTGCAAAAGACGCGTATCAGCATATGAAAGGGGTCGTAACCTTGATGTCCGATTCAACGAGTCCGAACGCGCCTTCTGGGTTGTCTGCGACGACGATCAGTGATTCCAGAATCGACCTCACTTGGTCGCCTGCGAGTGATCCTGAATCGGGTGTTGCCAGTTACAAAATTTATCGGGACGGTGTTTTTGTGGTTTCATTATCGGGTACCACGTATATGGATAACGGTCTTTCGGAAGGCACAAATTATCTTTATGAAATTTCCGCCGTAAATGGGGTAGGGCTGGAAGGGGCTAAGAGTCCTTCGGTTTCCAAAAGCACAGTCGCGGATACCACCGCGCCAACAATTGTTTCCGTGAGTGTCCCTTCCGTTTCACGAATTGTTGTTGTTTTCAGTGAGGCGCTGGAAGAATCCAGCGCAAGCAATGCTGGAAACTATTCTGTCAACAATGGGATTGTTATCTCCAGTGGATCTTTGGCCGGAGACCTCAAGACGGTAACACTGACGGTTTCACCACAGACGGATGGAGGTCGTTATCAGTTGTTGGTCAACAATGTGCGAGACCGGGCAAGCACACCCAATGTGATCGCTTCCAACAGCACAGTTGACTACACGTTTTTGGCCGGCTTGGTGATCAATAATTTGAGTGTGAGCAATGCGAAACTTTATGAAGTTGTACAAAATGGCTTTAACAATGGCGTATTGGTTTATATCGATCGAAGCTATATTTTTTCGGCTGTTCCCAATGGTTTTTCAGGCGGAACGTATGTCAAAACATCGAATGATGACAAGGGTTCGACCGGGAGTAATTTTCTATCATTTGATGTCAATCAAGACGTGGCCGTTTATATCGCTCATGATGAGCGTCTAAGTTTAAAACCCGCTTGGATGGGTGATTTTGGAAATACTGGCTTAACCGTGATAATAGCCGATAAACCACACAGCTTGTGGCGGAAAGATTATGGGGCGGGAAGCGTGACCCTCGGAGGAAATGAGCTGTCTTCGGGGAATATGTATAGCGTCGTCATCTATAAACTGGGGAATGCCCCGACGCTAGACAGAACCTCTCCTGAAGCTCCGACGGGCCTAAGTGTTGATCAGGAACAATAGCGGCATGCGCGTTGTTCTCAGGCCATTTATTATATGTATCTCTCTGTTTTGCTCTGCGTGGATATTGAATGATGGCAATAATTGATTAATTCCTTGAGATAGATTAAGAGGAATGAGGCCTCTTGTCATGCAGACCCGAAAGTCGCCCGATCCTAAGGAGCTTGATTCTATTCGTTGTGACTTGTCTCAGGGCTGAGGTGAATTGCATCCCTCTGCTTGAAAAACAGATCTGAAGTAAGATCGAGAATCCTTAGTCAAAAGGTTGACTCCGAAATACAACCCATTAAGAGATGACGATAAGCGTGTCCACATCCAATCGGTAGAGTAGTTAGGGTGAATGAGGTTTTGCTTGTTGATGTATTCGATATTTGACAACAATAGCGCCCACCTCTATCCGGAAATAGAGTAACTTGGAACAAAAATCATGGATATTATTTGTCCTCATCTTAGGGCTGGCAGTACGATTATATGGTGTGCAGCACGGGTACCCCTATTCCTATTATCCTGACGAGGCACATTTTGTGAAACGGGCTTTATCTTTCGGCTCCTTCGATTTTAATCCGCACTGGTTTCATAAACCGGCATTTTATATGTACCTTCTTTTTTTTGAGTATGGGCTCTATTTTTTTCTTGGAAAGATCGCGGGTCTGTGGGTCTCGACAAGCGAGTTTGCTGTTCAGTATGTGCGGAATCCGGGGCCATTTTACATGATTGGTCGTTTTACGACGGTCTTGTTTAGTGTCGGAAGCATCTGGCTGGTCTATCAAATCGGCAAGCGTCATTTTAAACCTGGGGTCGGACTCGCCTCGGCTCTGATTTTAAGCCTGACCTTCGGACATGTCGTCTCAAGCCAGGATATCAAGGCGGATACCCCCACGGTTTTTTTTACGATTGCGTCAATGTTGTTTCTTTTGAACTATGTTGATGAAAAAAAATGGGGTGCTTTATTTGCGTCTGTTGTGATGGCAGGCATAGGAACAGCCACAAAGGAATACTCGCTTGTCATGTTGCCGTCAATCATGCTTGGGATGGCTTTTGTTTTTTCGAAAGAGATTCCGAATAAGGTGGACTTGTTTCAAAGGTTATTTCTGACTGGATTGCTCATTCTTGTGGTGTTTTTTCTGGTATTCTTTATTTGTTCTCCCTATAATTTTTTAGATCCACTCGGGCGAAAATCCACAAAAGCCTTGGAAGTATTTTTTAAACTATTCGGAACGCCGGAAGCGAAGCTGGCAACACTTGCCCTCTCTGAGAACCCCAGCTTTTTTTCCTCCGTTGTCCGATATATTGCTTTGCTTTTTTCTAGAACAGGTTTGGGATGGTTTATTGGATCGCTCTCTTTTTTAGGCTTGGCGTTTTCTATAGTCCGCTTAAATAAGAAAATGACTCTTTTTCTATTATTTCCCTTTCTCTTCACTCTGATTTCAAATATTGCATCGCCAAGTAGTGCTGACACAAGACACCAACTACCACTTTTCCCATTTTTAAGTATTCTTGCAGCCTATTTCGTGACGACGCTTGCCCATTGGCGGCAAAGATATCGGCAAGTTGTAAGTCTTGGTTTCTGTGTCTTGCTCGTGGTTCCATTACTGGAAATTTTGGCTCATGGTTATGACGTTTCGAAGCCGGACACGAGAAATGTAGCGAAAGTTTGGATTGAGTCGAACTTGTCGTCTGGCACAAAATTATTGTTAGATGAAAATGGCCCTCAGCTCTTAAAAAACGAGATACGCTTGCTCACTGAAATGGAGGGTGCAAGTGAAGCGGATCAGGAGGGACAGTTTACCGCGCACTACGATACATATCTGTCTTATCAGTTGATAGCCGCCAAAGGGGTCGTCGCCTATGATTTAAGCTACATTCGTTTTCCATGGTGGCGTGAATCTTATAAGGACAGTGGGGTTCAGTCGCTCACCTCAGAGAGAGATCGAGATATGGGAAATCCTCTTCGGCCCGTGGGTGTGGATCGCTACGAAGACTATGTTGCGCAGGGTTTTGACTACGCCATTGTACAGAGCAACGAATACGGTGGTTTTTTTAGAGAAAACTCTAGGAAGGCGAAACGTTTTCCTGCTTTTGCGCGTTTGTATGCCGCGCTCTTTGAACACGCGGTGCTGCTGAAAACCATCTCTGTCGAAACGGGTGATTATGTAGGGCCAACGGTGAAGATCTTTAAGTTTGTTCCCAAGGGAAACCAAGCCATGTCTGGACTCAAGTGATGCTTAAAAAGACAAAAATAAATCCTATCATTTTAAGTGTCGTTGTCCCTTTTTTCAATGAAGAGGAAAACATTGCTTTGTGTGTGGATCGTATCGTATCCGTGTTGTCCCAATTAGGGCTTCGCTTTGAAATTATCGGCGTGGATGATGGCAGCACGGATAAAACGGCCGCGGCACTTTGCACGAAGAAAAAAGAGCTTCCAGAACTGAAAGTTGTCCGCTTGCGCCGGAACTTTGGCCAGACAGCAGCCATGCAGGCAGGGATTGACCAATCTCGCGGAGAGATTATCATTACCATGGATGGTGATCTTCAGAATGACCCTACTGATATTCCACATTTCATTCAAAAAATTGATGAAGGTAATGATATTGTTTGTGGATGGCGGCAGAAACGCAAAGATAAACTGATCTCACGCAAAATTCCCTCAAAAATTGCCAATTGGATCATCGGGAAAATGACTGGCGTGCCCATCAAAGATAACGGCTGTTCGCTTAAAGCTTACCGGGCAAAAGTGATTCAATCGGTGAGTCTTTATTCCGACATGCATCGTTTTATTCCAGCGATGGCTTCTCTTTCCGGTGCAAGCGTCTCTGAAATAAAAGTAAAGCATCATGCGCGGCAGTTCGGTGTATCAAAATATGGGATTTCTAGAACCTATAAGGTCTTAATTGATTTAGTGACCATTAAAATGATCCTCTCTTTTTCGACGCAGCCGCTTCGTCTTTTTGGTCTTATTGCTTTGATCTCTATGATTGCGGGCGTAGGGATCGTGACCTTTTCGTTTTTATCTTATTTTTCAATGCAGCACTTTGATTTCATGATGGCATCAAGTGGTTTATTATTGTATGTCTTGTCGCTTTTTATGTTGTCTGTCGGTGTGCTCTGTGAGTTGGTGATCAAAACAGGTAATATTAAAAATCTTGCTTCTGTCAAGATGCAAGTGGAGTCCTAATCTAATGGTTTCATTGGTTGTTCCGATTACAGAGCGGCATGATGATATTTGTGAGCTCTATGAGGCTTACAAAAAAGCATTATCGAATGTCGGTATGAAATATGAAATTATATTTGTGATTGATGGTGATTTTGATCAGGCCTCCGAATCCCTTAAAACACTGAAAGAAAAAGGTGAGCCGCTTGTCATTGTCAAACTTGCCCGAACATTTGGGGAAGCGGTCGCATTGACTGCAGGGATTCAAGTTGCATCAGGGGATTACATCATGACCTTACCTGCATATCATCAGGTCGAGACCGCTGACCTTTATAAACTATTTTCATGTTTGGATGTGTCTGATCTCGTCATTGGTTATCGCTGGCCGAGGATCGATTCAAAGTTAAATCAAATCCAGACCAAATTGTTCCATGGAATCGTAAAGTCCATGACGGGGATCTCTTTTCGTGATCTTGGATGCAGCGTGAGGTTGATGAAAAAAAGAGTCCTGGAGGAAATCAGCTTGTATGGTGATTTGCATCGTTTTCTCCCGCTTCTTGCTCATAAGCGGGGGTTTAAAATAAAGGAAATAGCGCTTCAGCAATCTTCCAAAGAAAAGCAAGTCCGGACGTATTCATTTGGCGTCTATATCAGGCGTTTGCTTGACCTGTTAACGGTTTTCTTTTTGGTGAAATTTACGCGGAAACCCCTCCGTTTTTTTGGTCTGACAGGCTCAGCAATATTGGCCTCTGGTTTTTCATTGGTGTCTTATCTTGTTGCCGGTCGTTTATTCGGTGGGCTGGCGTTGAGAGACCGGCCGATGCTTCTTTTTGGTATTCTTTTAATTGTGCTCGGAATTCAGATTTTCGCCATCGGTTTGATCGGGGAAATCATCATTTTTACCCACGCAAGAGAGACAAGAGAATACACGATAGAAGAAATTATAGAATAAGATTGTAAGGTTTCATATTGGAAATAAAAATTGCAATAAATTCGGATCAAAAGCGCTGGGACTGTTTCGTTCAAAAGCACATAAAATCTTCCCCCTATCTCCTTTTTGCATGGGGGAAGGCCGTGGAAACGGCTTACAGTCATAAGGCATTTTATCTGATCGCAGAGAAACAGGGGCAGATCGTCGGGATATTCCCATTGGTTTACATGAAGCCATTTTGGAGCGCGGGGCAGATGGTTTCCCTTCCTTTTTGTGATTTGGGTGATCAGCTTTCGCAAAATCGGGAAGTGGAAGAGGCTCTTTTGGCGAAAGCCATTTCGCTTGCCAAAGCGATCAACGCACGCTTTTTAGAGCTGAGAAGCCGAGTACCTGTCCTTTCTTTACCGCAAGTGCCGATCACATCGATGCGTACCTTGTCTCATAAGGTGAGTATGATCTTGGAATTACCCAACTCTTCTGAGGTCCTTTGGAAAAATTTCAAAGCAAAATTACGGAGTCAGGTTCGAAAAGCTGAAAAAAATGGATGTTGTTTTACTTGGGGAGGGATTGAGCAGCTTGATCTCTTTTATCAGGTTTTTAGCCTCAACATGAGAGATCTTGGTTCCCCCGTTCATTCGAAGAGTTGGATAAAAGCTGTTCTGGAATATTACGGTTCCGATGCACGTATGGGTTTGATTCATGTGGGCAATCAGTCGATCGGTGCCGGGATTATCTTATGCAATGGAACAGGGCTGTCTATTCCCTGGGCTTCGACTTTAAGAAGTCACAACCACCTTTCTCCAAATATGTTGCTCTATTGGCATTTTATAAAATATGCGGCAGATCATGGCTATCATCGGTTTGATTTTGGACGCTCATCACCCAATGAAGGCACCTATAACTTTAAAGCACAATGGGGGGCCCAGCCTGTGCCACTCTACTGGCACAGGATCATGTTGAATGGCAAAACGCCCGAAGTCGAAGAGAATGATTCGATGCATCGGGCAGGTGTAGAACAGATTTGGCGGAAGTTGCCGCTTGCCTTGACCCAGGTAATCGGGCCGGTGATCAGGAGACACATCAGCTTATGATTGTTTTTGTTTTTTGGTTTTCAATCGGAATGATCGCCTACGTTTATGTTGGTTATCCCTTAGGCCTCTTCCTGCTCGGCTTGATTCTCCCGAATAGAAAGGTGTCAAGGCGGAGCATAGAACCGAATGTGACATTGATCATCAGTGTTTACAATGAAGAAGCGACCTTAGACGCGAAGTTAAAAAATACCTTGGCTTTGGATTATCCAAAAGACCATCTTGAAATGCTGGTTGTTTCCGACGCGTCATCAGACAAGAGTGATGAAATCACAAAGCATTACGAAGGTGATGGGATCAGACTGCTTAGAATGCCAGAGCGTGGCGGTAAAACCGTCGGCCTGAATGAAGCACTTCGTCAAGCAAAAGGAGAAATCGTCCTGTTTTCAGATGCCAATGCCATGTATGAACCGGATCTCGTCCATAAACTGGTGCGAAATTTTGCTGATCCCAAAATTGGGTATGTGACAGGAGAATCTCGGTATATGACTTCAGCCACTTCTTCTGTGGGTGTGATGGAAAACCTCTATTGGACCTATGAGATCAATGTAAAAAAATTAGAATCTCAACTCGGATCAATGGTGGGTGCCGATGGCGCGATCTATGCGATTCGAAAAGAATTATATGAACCGCTTCAAGCAACAGATATCAATGATTTTGTAAATCCTCTCCAGATTATTGCGAAAGGATTTCGTGGGATTTATGAGCCGGAGGCGGTTTGTTATGAAGAGACGGCTTCAAGCTTTCGAGGCGAATTTAGAAGAAGGGTTAGAATTATTGGCCGAAGTTGGCGAGGCTTGTTTCGTGTGTCACAGTTGTTAAATCCATTCCGTTATGGTGCTTTTTCAATTGCCTTAATCTCCCATAAACTCCTCCGATGGTTGATCCCGGTGATGATGATGTTCGCTTTTCTAAGCAATCTTGCACTTACTGGAGAAGGGGTTTTGTATCAAATTTTCTTGGGTTTACAGCTTTTATTTTTATCGTTTGCGCTGGTCGGTGTGATTTTTTCTGTCGCCCAATGGAAAGGTAAATTGTTTCTGTTTCCGTATTACATCTGTCTTGCAAACCTGGCCTCATTGATTGGTATTTACAAAGGGCTCATGGGGAACACGCAGAGTGTATGGGAGCCTGAACGGCAAAAGGCGAGAAAAAGACGCATGGTGAAAATGACCTCGGCTTTGCCATTAGGATTGATTTTGTTGACCATCATATTGAGCTTTGGTTCTAAACTTTTAGTCAAGCATGATTCTATTTCTAAGTATTTTTTTTGGGGAAGTGCTTTCTTCTTGACCATGGTCTATGCAGGATATCCTCTCGGATTAACCCTCTTGACCAAAATCCGGAAGAGATCCGTCGAAAAAAAACCGTTTCTTCCGACCGTGACACTACTTGTTGCTGCCTACAATGAAGAGAAGGTCATCGAGGAAAAGATTCAAAATGCCTTATCTTTGGATTATCCCAAAGACAAGCTAAAAATTATGATCGCCTCAGATGGCTCCACGGATCAAACAAACGCAATCATTCAAGAATATGAACGAGACGGAATTCTTTTGCATAAATATGAACCGAGACGAGGCAAAGTTTCGGTTTTGAATCGAACGATTCCTGTGATTGAATCCGAAATTACCGTATTGTCAGATGCCAATACAATGTATGATCCCCTTGCAATAAAAAAGCTGGCTGAAAATTTTGCGGATACATCAGTCGGTGCGGTCAGCGGGGATGTCATTTTGGAAAATGACGATCTGTATTTGGGGAAGTCAGAAGGTGCGTATTATCGATATGAACGATATCTTCAGGAGAAAGAGACGGAAGTGGGTTGTATGGTGGGTGTCGATGGCGCAATGTATGCGATCAGGACACAGTTGTTTGATGCCCCATCCGATAATATTATTTTAGATGATTTTGTGATATCCATGAATATCGCGCGGCAAGGGTATCGGGTTGTTTACGAACCGGAAGCGATCGCATTTGAATCGGGTTCAACGACGACAAAAAATGAGTTCAAGAGAAAGGTTCGTGTCATCGCCGGAGCGATTCAGGCCATGAAACAAGGAGAGGGACTTCCGAGATTTTTAAATCAACCTTGTTTTTCAATGCAATTTCTTTTTCATAAAGTGATGCGCTGGTTTGTCCCGATCGATCTCATCGTGATCTTTATTTCAAATATGACATTGCTCAATGAACCCTTTTATCAGATTGCATTCGTTTTACAGGTCATTTTTTATTTGATTGCAATATTCGCCATTTTTTCAAATATTGAAGCAAAGGGTTTGATCTCCATTCCTTTTTATTTTTGTATGGTGAATCTGGCGGCCTTGCTTGGAATCATAAAAGGTTTGGCAAACCTTCAGCCAGTCACATGGGAAAAGGTTGAGCGAGGATGATCAGATTCGACATTAGAAGAAAGATTTCTGATTTCTGGAGGTTCGTTTGGAACAAATGATCACTCCTTATGGAGGCGTTCTATGTGAGTTACTTGCTCAAGAAGGTCGCGTGGCTGACTTGAAAATGGAGTCACTTTCTTTTGACTCTATAGATCTTTCTTCAAGGCAGATCTGTGATCTTGAATTATTGTTGAATGGCGGATTTTCCCCCTTACAAGGGTTCATGACTCAAGAGGATTATGAGTCTGTTTTAGATCAGAATAGATTGAAAAATGGAATGGTGTGGCCTTTACCGATTACCTTGGATATTTCAGAAGAAAAAGCCAAATCAATCTCTATTCACGATCGGATATCTCTGCGTGATCAAGAGGGCTGTTTGCTTGCGATCCTTTCAGTGGAAGAAATATGGGAAATTGATAAGAAGAGAGAGGCCCAAGAGCTTTTTGGAACCATTGACGAAGCCCATCGGGGCGTGAAGTCACTCTATCAAAAGACAAATACGCACTATATTGGTGGAAAACTGGAAGGGATTCAACTCCCCGTGCATTATGATTATAAAATGCTTCGATTGCCACCAGCGGAAGTCAGAATAAAATTTAAGCAGCTCGGATGGCGTCGCGTTGTGGCTTTCCAGACAAATACGCCGCTACATCGTGCCGAGCAAGAAATGACATTAAATGCGATTAAATCATTGGATGCCAATTTGCTGCTTCATCCTGCTGTCGGCTTGACAAAACCAGCCGATAAGGATTTTCACGCGAGAATCCGGTGTTTTATTGAGATTGAAAAAAAGTACCCTTCTAATAGAATCATGCTGAGTCTCTTGCCTTTTGCAACGAAGAATGGGGGACAAAAGGAAGATCTTCTGCAAGGGATTATACGAAGGAATTATGGTTGTTGCTATTATATGTCTATATCAGGAGGTCGTAAGTCAGATTCTTTCAGTTTTGTTCAATCTGATAATTCTAACAATAATTTGTCAGAACTCTTTGATCAGTATGAAAATGAAGTTGGGATAAAAAAGATCCCCGCCAAAGAGATGCTTTATGTTGAGGACAAAGCGCAGTACCTCCCGATTGAGGAAATTGTTCAAGGAGAAAAGACAAGGCAGGTTTCAGATAAAGAACTTCGTAGGCGTCTGGTAGAGGGGCTTCAAATATCAGAATGGTTTTCCCCTTCTGAGGTGATTCGAGAACTAAGGGAGTTATACCGATCAAAAGACAAACAAGGCATTACGATTTTTTTTACGGGTTTATCCGGGGCGGGAAAATCAACCATTGCCAATGTGCTTCTCGTAAAGCTACTGGAGATGAGAGGTCGTCCGGTGACCTTGCTTGATGGTGATATTGTGCGAAAAAACCTTTCGAGTGAATTGGGTTTTTCAAAGGGACACCGTGATATCAATGTGAAACGAATTGGTTTTGTCGCCAGTGAAATTACTAAAAATGGTGGAATTGCGATTTGTGCGCCGATTGCTCCCTACAAAAACACGAGAGAATATAACCGGGCATTGATTTCAAGGTATGGGAAATATGTCGAAGTGCATGTATCGACCCCCTTAGAAGTCTGTGAAAAAAGAGATCGGAAAGGTTTGTATGCAAAAGCAAAGGCCGGTTTGATTAAAGGGTTTACAGGGATTGATGACCCTTATGAACTTCCCGAGTCTCCTGAATTGAAACTGGATACCTCAGCACTCAGCCCTGAAGAAGCCGCTCAGGAAGTTCTCCTTTATCTGGAAAATAATGGATATATTAAGTAGCTGCAGTTTTAAAGTCCTATTGGGATAAGATGAAACAATCGCTTGCCATAAAAAAACTACTATTTCAGTCTGGTGTGATGTCTCTTTTTCGAGGCCTTCAAAGTCAAGAATCTGTTTCTATTTTGCGGTATCACGCCATTGTTAATTCGGAAGATAATTTTTATGCCAGCCCCTCTATTTGCCTCAGAGAAGATATCTTTGAAGCGCAGATACGGTTTTTGAGTGAACATTATAATATTATTGATCTTGATGAAGTGGCGGACACGCTCCAAAATCGACGAAAATTCCAAAAACGATCTGTTGTTCTCACCTTCGACGATGGTTACAGGGATAACTATCGTGCCTATAAGATACTCAAAAAGTATGGTGTGACTGGGGCTTTTTATGTGGCGGCAGGTTGTATTGGTGAAGGTGAGCCGCTCTGGTTGTTTGAAGTGATTTACTTGATTCAAAATACCCGGAAACACAGTTTGTCTTTAACGCTGAATGGAGAAGAAATCAGTTTCTTATTAAAAACACCCGACGACAAGAACCGTGTCATTCGTAAAGTTACAGCCCTGATTAAGTCAAACAATCTAGAAGTGAGAGAATTGATACGGGAGCGCTTGCGTACCTCATTCAACGATGTCGAGGATATCGACGAAAAATCTGAGACTGTAATGCTCTCCTGGGATCAGGTGAGAGAAATGCATCAGAATGGGATGACCATTGCCTCACACACGATGACACATTTGAATCTTCCGAATGCAGAGGCAGAGGATGCCCGAAATGAAATTGTGCTTTGTAAAAAACGTTTAGAAAAAGAATTGGGTGAAGCGGTTTGTCATTTTTCATATCCCAACGGAGGGAACTATGATTATTACAACCGCGAGGTAAAGCAGATGGTCATTGATGCGGGGTACCTGACATCCACGACATCGAATAATGGTATTGTGAGGTGCAATGCAGATCGATTTGAACTGAGACGCATTCGAGTGACGGACCATCTGTCTGAGATTATTTATCAGATGGATATCGAACGTCTCATCTCAGAGAAATCTTAGTTTTATCCATGCCCATTCACATTTTCGAGGCCAATCCAGAACAGGATATTGCTCAGTTTACAGCACTCTTAAATCGAAACAGGGAGCACCTTGTTACACCGGAGCGCTTTGAATGGCTCTATCTTAAAAACCCGCACGGCCAAGCTAAAGCCTGGTTTGTCGTCGATGAAAAAAGTGGTGAAAAAGTCGCCTTTACTTGCGTTCTGCCCAGAAAGATGAAGGTCGATGGTAAAGAAATTCTTGCCTGGAATTGTGGGGATTTTTCAGTCGACAAAAAATTTAGAACACTGGGTGTGGCGATGAAACTTCGCAGAAAAGCGAAAGAAGCCGTTGAGCAGGATCGTGTTTTGGCCTTCTATGCACACCCGAATGACCGCATGCTTACAATTCATGAATCTGTCGGACATTATTGCATCGGAAAAATGAAGCGTTATGTCAAATTATTGCGTGTCGATGCGCAAGTCAATAAACGGATTAAAAACGAGGGCTTTCGCCGTTTCGCGCGCCCCCTTGGCAACTTCGTGCTCCGGATGAATGATTTGATGATTCAAAACAATGATCAGGAGTATGCGGTAGCTTGTCTGAAAAATGAATCATTTTCTTCGGAATACGATACACTTTTTGATCGGGTGTCACCGCGCTACCGTGTGATTGGGGATCGGAGTTCTGCTTACCTGAACTGGCGTTACACACAGAATCCCCTCTATAAAACAGACCGTTTTGAAATCAGAAAGGCGGGTATTTTGAAAGGATATATTCTCTATACCCTTAAAGACAAGGTGGTCGTCTTCAAAGACATGCTCTGTGTCTCCGAAACAAACACAGAGTGCTGCCTTATTGAAAGATGGATCGCTTTTTTAAGAAATGAAGGATTTGAATCGATTTCCACTATTTTCATGGATCAAAATCCCATACGACCCCTCTTTGAATCGGTCGGTTTTAAATTGAGGCCGGATGAATCGTCTGTGTATGCCTACGCGAAGAAAGGGGATGCAATACATGATATTTGGATTGATGGCGCAAACTGGTATATGACGGTAGGCGATCGAGATGTGTGATGATGAAAAAAGATGAAAGGAAAATCTATGGATGTCATTGATGAAATAAGGTCCTTCCTAATCGAAGAAAAATTGATGGATTCGGATGCGACCCTGACTGAGACCGATTCTTTGCTTGAGGAGGGTGTTATCGATTCCCTGGGTATTCAAACACTCGTTTCATTTATTGAATCGCAGTATGGGATTACCGTTGATGAAGATGACTTGATGCCAGACAATTTTGATTCGTTGTTTGCAATAAAGGAATATATTGACGAAAAACGCAATGGCTGATTCCGAGACAAAAAATGTGCTTCAATTGCCTTGGAGTGCCTGGTATGAAGAATGCCAGGTATCGCTCCCAATGCCCGATTCCTGGGATATTTCACATTGTGTCATGGTGGATGCTGAGGCCTTGTCACAGGATGAAATTGCCTCCGCGCTCTCCTCTCCGATCGGGACTCCGGGTCTTGAAAAAATTGCAATTGGGAAATCCAAGGTCGTGATTGCGGTCGAAGATATTACCCGGCCATCCCGTATTGAGCTTGTTCTCAATCTTGTTCTTTCTAAATTACGTCAAGCCGGCGTACCCAAAGAGGCCATTCAATTTCTGGTGTGCAACGGTGCGCATGCGCCGATGCTGAGAGGAGATTTACTCAGAAAGTTTGGCGAAGAGATACTCAAAGACTATGTCGTACTCAATCACAATCCCTATGACAACTTGGTGGATACAGGCATCTTGTTGGGGAAAACACCTTTTAAAGTGAATCGGTATTTTTACGAGGCAGACTTAAAAATCACGATTGGCAGCGTGATGCCACATCATTTTGCCGGTTTCAGCGCCGGAGGAAAGTTAGTTTTACCGGGTTTGTCCGATATTGCAACGCTCCAGCGGAGCCATAAATTTGTCATGATGGGGCTTCGCGGCGGTGTGAATGACGTGGAAAACAATAAATTCCGCTCAGAGCTGGAAGGCGTCGTCAGGCAAGTGGGGGTTGATTTTTTTATCGGGGTTGTTCCGAACTCAAAAAGGCAAGCCGCAGGAGTTTTTGCCGGGGATCTTATCCAGGCCCACCGAAGTGGGGTCGAGTATGGACGAAAAATCTACAAGACTGCGGTTCCTCTTTTAGCCGATGTACTCATTCTAAACGCTTATCCAAAAGATTCGGAGTTGCTCCAGGCCGATACTGCCTTTACCCCGCTGAAGTCCATCAAGAAAGACCTACTGAAGGAAAATGGCGTGATTGTATTGTGTAGCAGTTGTTCTAATGGGATCGGGCACCATTCCTTGTTTGGACCGGGCATGCGCTTGTACAAACCCCCTGGCAAGCGTCGATTTCTCAAAAACAAAGAACTGTTTTTTTTCTCACCAAATATCAATGCTGCGGAATACCAGATGATTTTTAGCCCGGAGTATCCATTGCTGGGTCGTTGGGAGGATGTCTTGTCGGTTTTAAAGTCACGATTTGGTACAAAATGCGATGTGACCGTTCTTCCTTACGCGCCCTTGCAACTCTTGTCATGCCCTACTTAATTCATCATTTTTTAGAAAACAGTGCCGATCGTTTTCCAGAAAAAACGGCTCTGGTGCAGGGTCGCCGATCCGAAACATTTCAAGAGGTCGAAGGCAATGCGAACAAAATCGCGCACTGGCTTATCGAACAAGGGATGACCCAAGGGGCACGCGTCGCGCTTCTGCTTCGAAATTCCCTGGAATACGTGTCGGCTTATTATGGCATTCTCAAATCAGGATGTGTTGCTGTTCCGATCAATACGGGGCTTTCCGTTGAAGAGCTGCGGCAAATTGTACAAGACGCTGGCCCCCGGGTGTTGGTCACAGAAAAACATTTTCAAAAAGTAGTTCAGGAATTGTTGGATGATCCTGAGACCTCGCTTCAGCAGGGTCTGCTGAGTGATGTGAACAGAGGGGAAGAGGGATATGATTGGAAAATCTTCGAGGCCTTGGCTGAACTCTATGCCGGGGATGTTTTAGAGCGACCCGAGGTCGGATCTATTGATATCGATTTGGCATCAATCATATACACATCTGGTAGTACGGGGAGGCCCAAGGGGGTCATGTTATCCCATTGTAATGTCGTGAGCAATACACGGTCGATCGTGAGCTATTTGGATGTAAGCCACGAAGATCATGGTATGGTGATCCTGCCTTTTTATTATGTTTATGGAAAGACCCTGCTTAATCTACATTTTTTTGTGGGTGGCTCCATCGTGATCGATAATCGCTTTACCTTTCCCAATGCGGTACTCAAAACCATGATTGAACAAAAAGTGACGGGCTTTGCGGGTGTCCCTTCGACCTATTCAATTCTGTTCAACAAATCCTCTATCGCAAAGATGTCCTTTCCTCATTTACGCTACCTCACTCAAGCCGGTGGACACATGCCGATGGAGATCAAAGAAGTCCTATTAGAGAAGTTTCCGGATAAGAAAATATTCGTCATGTATGGTGCAACTGAAGCCTCCGCACGTCTCTCCTACTTGCCGCCGGACATGTTGCGTCAGAAGATGGGATCTATCGGGCATCCTATCCCGAATGTCGAAATGAAAATATTGAAGCCAGACGGCTCAGAGGCCTCCGTCGGAGATGAAGGCGAGATTGCAGCCCGTGGCAGTAATCTCATGTCTGGATATTGGAAGAACGAGGCTGAGACAAAACAGGCCTTAAAAAACGGATGGTATCACACGGGCGATTTGGGCCGGATGGATGAGGACGGGTATTTTTATGTGACCGGTAGAATAAAAGACATGATTAAAACGGGCATCCACAAAGTCAGCCCGAAGGAAATTGAAGAGGTTCTGTCCCGTCACAAGCATGTTTTTGAGGTCGCAGTCATTGCCATTCCTGATGAGACTTTGGGTGAAGCCATTAAAGCGTATATCGTCTTAAAAGATGAAACACACTTGGAGCCATTGGAGATCACCGAACATTGTGAGCAGTATCTTCCAGCCTATAAAATCCCACAAGAGATCACGTTTATGAGGGGTCTCCCCAAAAATGAGTCTGGGAAGATTCTCAAGCGGAAGCTTGCCGCAGCCCATGAAAAGTAAACGAAGATTTAAGACTTTTATCATATTATTTCTGACTGTTCTGGCCCTCTTGCCCCAAGATGTGGCAGGTCTCGACATTCGTTATTCCCTGAGTATGCTTAAGGCCGATGCACACAACCTTCGGCATTTTGATCGACTGAGTGGGAAGACCCCTATCCAACTCTTTTCTGCGAAAAATGAGACCATCTCATTTCAACTTGTTTTGACGGAAGACAGTAAAACTAAAAAACCGATTCAGATTTTAAAACCGCGCTTGAGTGGCCCCGAAGTTTTTCAAGTGAAACACATTACGTTTTTCCGTTTGGAAAATTGTCAGACTGCATTCGCCCCCGACTGCTTGATGCCGATGCTGGATGATTCAACATGGTCTTTGAAGGGAACAGCACCCGTGGTGATGTGGGTGGATATCTCTGTGCCTCGCGTGATTGCCGCAGGACGTTATGTGGGGGAGATTGCGTTAAGGCAAGGCCGAGAGCCTTTTTCTGCTATTCCCATTGTTTTGGAAGTGTACGACTTTACTTTGCCTGAGCGACCAAGTCTTGAAGTAGATTTGAATAATTATGGTGTCAGTTTTTTGAAGAAGGTTGGGCTTCAGGTTGGAACTCATGATGCTTATATTTATGAACGTGAAATTTATCGTCTCGCTCGAAAACATCGGATGATCTTTAACCCTCTTCCCTATAAAAGTCAGAGAGGGCGTCCTCATCCTACAATGGCCCCGGAACTTGTTGGTGAGGGTGAGGAGATACGTGTGAAGAATTGGACGGAATACGACCAGCGTTACAGTCTGTTGTTTGATGGAACCTTGTTTGAAAATAAAATTCCTATTGCACATCAATATTTACCCTTTAATCCGGAATGGCCTTCTAGTTTTGGGAATTATTTAAATGACCGGAAAAAATACGAAACAGAGTGGCGCTTGATTGCCGAAGCTTTTCTCAAACATTTTAAAGAAAAAGGCTGGGATCAGACGATCTTTCAGATTTTTCTAAATCAAAAGCCGAACAAAAACAACCGGATTCTCTGGAATTTAGATGAGCCAAAGGGGACGGAAGATTTTAATGCCTTACGGTATTATGTCGATTTAACGCATCATGCATTTCAGGATGACCCCTTGTTTGGTTTTCGCTTGGATATCTCCCACTTTTATTGTGAAAAACATCGGGGTCATCCCCAAAAAGATTTTGAAGAGAACCGGGGCGAGGAGATTTTGGCGCCCGTTGATATTTGGGTCATTTCAAAACATTCGATGGATGATCGTTTTGCTCAGAAAAAAGTGCTGAATCTAAAACGCAAGGGGAAAAAAATATACGAATACATGGCCGGAAAACGGATGCCCCGGATTCAAGACCCCTTGATCAAAGGTGTCCGTTATGCTTGGCACGCTTGGTTACGTCATGAGGACGGTCTGGTTTTTTGGCGCTCGGTCAAGGATAAAGGTGAGGTTTCGGATGGCCGAAACTTTTTGATCTACAGCGAAAACCGTTCAGGAAAGTCAGAGACGATTGCCTCCATTCGCCTTAAGGCGGTTCGGCGTGGAGCGCAGGATTTTGAATATCTCCGCCTTGCATCAAAAAAAGGAGATGTTCGCAAGTTACTGCGTCCTCATCTATCTGGTAATGGTGCCGACGATGCGGCACTCAGAAAACAGTTGGCAACAATGATACTCAGTCCAAAAAAATGAAGGAGAAAAATTTGAAGATATCGGTCTTTGGTTTGGGATATGTGGGTTGTGTCTCGGCAGCCTGTCTGGCAAAAGTAGGACACGAGGTGATCGGGGTGGACGTAAACCCCACGAAGGTTGATTTGATGAATGAAGGGACGAGTCCCATCGTCGAGAAGGATATCGGGAGGATTATCTTTGATGTCGTCAAATCAGATCGTTATGCTCCTGGCAAACTCGTGGCCACGACCGACGCGGAGTACGCGGTTCGTGAATCCGAGATTTCTCTGATTTGTGTGGGAACCCCGAGCAATGACAACGGCAGCCTTAAACTGGATTATGTGAGGCGTTGTGCCAATAATATCGGAGTCGGCATCGCAAAAAAATCAGGCTATCACGTGGTGGTGGCCAGGAGCACGATGTTACCCGGTAGTGTGGAGGATGTTATTTTAAAAGAACTTGAAGCGGCCTCAGGAAAGCAGGTTGGGAAAGATTTTGGTGTCGCGATGAACCCGGAGTTTTTACGGGAAAGCACGTCGGTCTATGATTTTTTTAATCCGCCAATGACAGTGATTGGTCAATATGACGAGAGGAGCGGGAATCGACTTGAAGAAATGTACCATTTCCTGGATGCGCCATTGGAAAAAACAGATATTAAAACAGCAGAGATGATGAAGTATGCTTGTAACTGTTTTCATGCCGCAAAAGTGACTTTTGCCAACGAAATAGGGAGCATTTGTAAGTCTATAGGTGTGGATAGTCACAAAGTGATGGACATTTTTTGCATGGATGACAAGCTTAATCTTTCCTCGTATTATTTGAAACCCGGTTTTGCTTTTGGAGGTTCCTGTTTGCCGAAGGATTTACGCGCTTTGAATTATAAAGCGAAGTCCAAGGATGTGGAGGTGCCTTTGCTCACATCAATTATAGCCAGTAACAAGGTTCAGATTGAGCGTGTGACCGATAACATTGTACGCTCTGGTGCGAAAAAAGTAGGATTTGTGGGATTAAGTTTCAAGGCGGGAACAGATGATTTGCGAGAATCTCCGCTGGTCATCCTGGTCGAAGCACTCATAGGAAAAGGGTTCGATATCAAAATATATGACCGGAATGTATCGCTCGCGCGGCTCGTGGGGGCCAACAAAGACTACATCGAAAAAGGAATTCCACATATTTCAAAACTCATGACCGGAGAGATTCAGGATGTCATCCAGCATTCGGATCTGATCGTGATTGGAAACAAAGCGGAAGAAGTCGAAGAAGTGCTGAAATCGGTACCCGATGACCAAAAAATTTATGATTTGGTTCGGGTATCCGAATGTCTTGATGGCCTTCCCCAGGGTTATGAGGGGATCTGCTGGTAAAGATGAAGATTCTGTTTTTATCGCAGCGCTTTTTGTTCCCTATGGATACAGGTGGGAAGATTCGCACCGGAAAGATTCTGGAGCAGCTTTCAAAGGCGCATGAGATTACCCTGGTCTCAAATATCGAAGCGGAAAAAGATGAGGCTTACTTGCCGGAAATCAGCCGACTTTGTACCCGATTCGTCCCTGTTCCCTGGAAGGAGATTCCAAAATTTTCCGCTCGTTTTTTTGTGCGTCTGGTCTTTCAGATGTTTTCAATCTATCCTGTTTCTGTACTCAACGATACATCCCAATCTTTAAAGCGGGTGCTCGAGAATGAATATCGTGCCCGAAAATACGATGTGGTGATTTGCGATTTTGTGCAGTCGGCACTTAACTTTTGTGGTATTACCGGAACGCCCGCGATTCTTTTTCAGCATAATGTGGAATCTCAGATTTCCAAACGGCATTTTGATCGTGCAAAAGGTATCGTGGCTAAATTTTTTTGGTGGTTACAGTGGAAAAAACTCTTCTTTTTTGAAAAAAAAAATTGCAAACATTTTGATACAGTGATTGCCGTCTCAGCCCAGGATAGGGAATTGTTTCAATCATTATACGGTGTCCACAATGTTGTCACGATTCCAACGGGGGTGGATATTGAACATTTTTATCCGCAGGAGGAGCCGGAGATACCTTCCAGTCTTGTTTTTGTCGGGTCGATGGATTGGTTGCCCAATGAAGATGCAGTGCTTTATTTTGCAAAAGAGATGCTTCCCATATTGAAGGAAAAAACCTCGGAGATTCGCCTGACCGTCGTCGGACGAAATCCATCTCCCCGCTTGAAAAAATACCTTGCCACCGTGCCTGAAATTGAACTCACTGGCTGGGTAGAAGATGTGCGGCCCTTCATCGCAAAAGCCGCGCTGTATATCGTACCGATTCGTATCGGAGGGGGCACACGCATGAAGATTTATGAAGCCATGGCGATGGGTAAAGCTATTTTGTCAACCTCGATCGGCGCAGAGGGTTTAGAAGTAAATGATGGGAATAATATTCAACTTGAAGATGAGGCCTCCCAGTTTAGCCAGCAGATTGTGGCGCTTTTGAATCAAGATAAAAAAAGGCACCGCATCGGACAGGCGGCTTCTGATTTTGTGCGTAAACATTGCTCCTGGCCTCATATCGCAGAGGTCTTTCAACAAATCTGTTTTGATACAGCGCAACAACGATGAACATCGTGCTTCACTTGACAAATACTTTGGGTAGATTGATCTAATGTCGGTATCAAAAACCGGAATACTTTGGCTTGTAGTTTATGTCGGTGGATTGGGATTTTCCTTTATAAAAGGTCCCATTATTGGTCTGATGGCCTACATGTTTACTTTTTATACCCAATTTTCGTGGGCCAGAGGTGTGAAAATTGGTTTGTCCCGCTGGTCATTTTACGCCGCTATAGTCCTAATGGGGAGCTTATTTTTAAATCGGGGTAATGATGCTCACCTCAGTTTCAAAAAAATGCCTCAAATGAAATGGCTGGTTCTGATTGTGATCAATATGTTGTTTGTGAGTCTTTTTGCAGCCGATCAGACAGAAAACCAAGAAGCAGTAATAGACTTTATTAAGTTGGTGATTCTCTACTTTCTCATTGCCAGTATTGTTAAAACCCGAATGCATTATCGGATGTTTATTTGGATTCAACTATGGGGAAATTTTCTTTTGGGGTGGATGGCATTTACCCGGGGAGATATGGTTGGTGGCCGTCTTGAAAATATCGGTGCACCAGGAATTAAGGGTAGCAATCATCTATCTAATCACCTGATTATGATCATTCCTTTTATCGGAAACTTGGTGTTGTTTGGTAATAAGTGGGAAAAAATGGCTGCGATTGGCGCAGCACCCTTTATTCTAAATGCCTTAATCTTATGCAATAGTCGTGGTGCATTCTTGGGTGTGGGTCTCATGTTTGTGGCCATTCTTGTGCTCAGTAAAAGTGAAAACAGAAACCGGATTATGGTTGGGCTGCTGATTGGCAGTATTGCTTTTTTTTCTTTGGCCGATGAGCGTGTTTGGAATCGGATGCAAACGATTGAGACCTTCGAGGAGGATGGCTCTGCCATGGGGCGTATTGATTCCTGGCTTGGCGCACTTGAAATGGTTGCAGACCATCCCTTGGGAAAAGGGGGTGGAGGATTTCAGTTCTATAGCCCGGTCTACATCCCGGAAATTGTGGCCAGTCACGGCGGAGAAAACCGATCTGTACACAATACCTATTTGTTGATGGCGACCGATTGGGGCATTCAGGGGCTAATTTTATTTATGATCTTCTATTACGCGACGTTTATGGAGTTGCACAAAATTAGAAAGCGGGTCGGTACGGATCACGATAATTTTTATTATGTCGAAAGTGTGGCCATTGAAGTGGCCCTGATCGGGTTTTTGATCTCCGCGGCCTTCGGCAGTCGGATTTACGGGGAAGGGGTCTACTGGTACTGTGCCTTGGCAACGGCATTAAGCAATATTCAGCAGAATGAAATATTGAAACAGAGTTCGAAAGAAGGATTGGAAAAGGACATTCAGCTTGAATACAGCTTGTCCTGAACAGCTTTTGTGAAGATCATCTTGCGACTAAAGTAGGAAATAGTATGTGCGGAATTGCAGGCTTTATTAGAAACAAGCACCTGGGTGATCATGATCGCTCGGTGCTACAGTCCATGTGCGATGTCATCCACCATCGTGGGCCGGATGAAGCGGGGTATTTTACTGAAGGTTCGGTTGCATTAGGGATGCGACGCCTTAAAATTATCGATCTTGCTTCGGGGTCGCAGCCTATATTTAATGAAGACAAGTCTATCGTCGTTGTTTTTAACGGTGAGATTTATAATTTCCTCTCTTTGAGAGAGGCGCTCATTTCTAAGGGCCATTCTTTTTATACCCATTCTGACACAGAGGTGATTGTCCATCTCTACGAAAGCTACGGTGATGATTTTTTGACACACCTGAACGGCATGTTTGCGATCGCATTGTGGGATAAAAATGAAGAAAAGTTAATACTGGCCAGAGATCGAATGGGTGAAAAACCCCTTTATTACACTGAAATGGATGGCGACTTTCTCTTTGCTTCTGAAATAAAGTCGATGTTGTGTCATCCGAAATTTAAAAAAGAACTGTCTCCAAACGCAGTTTCGCATTATTTTACTTTTAATTATATTCCGGCTCCGGGATCTATTTATAGAAATGTCTACAAGCTTTTTCCGGGGGAATATCTTGTTTATCAAAATCACGAAATGAGAAAGAAGTTATATTGGGAAGCGCGTTATGGCCATGACGCGCTTCGGCCGGAGTCACGAAAAAAGGAAGTGATTTGTGAAGAACTGCGCCACAAATTGAAAGAGTCTGTTGCGCTTCGTTTGATCAGTGATGTGCCTCTGGGTGCTTTTTTAAGCGGAGGAATTGACTCGAGTATTATGGTGGCATTGATGAGCGAGGCCAGCAATACACGGGTAAAAACATTTTCCATCGGTCTCGAAAATCAAGAGATAAGCGAGCTGCCCTTTGCCCGGGCGGTGGCCCAAAAATATGGAACGGATCATCATGAGTTAATAGCACGGCCAGATGCCTTGAGCCTAATCGATGAAATCCAATGGTCATTCGATGAACCCTTTGGTGATTCCTCGGCTTTGCCGACATATCTTGTTTCCCAAATGACGAGAGAACACGTGACGGTCGCGATTTCAGGGGATGGTGGCGATGAGCTCTTTGGCGGATACAATCGCTACCCTAGAATTTTGGATCGTGGTGCTATGAAAAATCTTCCGAAACCCATTCGGAATGTCTTTTCAAAATATATTGGGGAGGCACTTCCCTTTGGGTTTAAAGGCAAAGCTTTTTTGCAATCCTTGAAATACAGTGATTACGCCTTGTTCAGCGTTGGCGCTCGGGAAGGGATATTGTCTGAGCTTTTTACGATTGACTTTTTGCAAAGAATGACCAAGGTGAGTGCGCATGAAGTGGCAAACAGGGTGTTTCTTGAGGGAGAACCCTTGCTCAATCAGTGCATGTATTTCGACATGAAGGTCTACATGCCGGATGATATTCTCACGAAAGTGGATCGTATGAGCATGGCCAACTCCCTAGAAACACGGGCTCCTTTTTTGGATCATCACTTGGTCGAATTTGCGATGAAGGTTCCACCAGAATTGAAGCTCTCAAAGCAGATCACAAAATATATCCTCAAAGAAAGCTTTCGAGACGCATTACCTGAGGAAGTCTTTAGTCATCGAAAGACCGGTTTTTCAATTCCCTTGAACGACTGGTACCGGCAAGAACTCAAACCCTTGCTGATGGACACGCTTTCGGAAACGCGGATCAAGCGTTTTGGCATCTTAGACGCCAGTTTTGTTCAAAAGGTGATTTCACAACACATGTCGGGACAAAGAAACTATGAACGACTTTTGTGGATGATTCTGATGTTCCAGCTCTGGTATGAAAACTGGTTCATCGGAGAGCATCCCAGAATTCAATTGGCCCGATCTAGCGCTCTGTCTCAGTCGGCTCTCTAAAAATGCAGAGAATCAAAGTGATGCACCTGATTCACCAATTGGGTGCAGGTGGGGCTGAAAATGGCATCATTAACATCGTTAATCACATTGATCAGAGTAAGATTGAAAGTGCAATTTGTGCTTTTGTCGGCCAGGGCACGCAAGAAGGACGTGTCCGCACACCCCAGACCAGACTCTTTGACTTGAACAAAAAACCGGGGAATGACTTTGGGCTGCCTTTTCGGCTTCGCAGGCTCTTAAAATCATGGCAACCCGATGTGCTTCACACACATGCTTGGGGTACCTTGTGTGAAGGGTTTCTTGCCGCAAAAATGGCAGGGGTGTCCAGTATCGTGCATGGTGAGCATGGTACGATTCAAGAAAAAGCACGTAATCTACCGATACAACGGTATTTTTGGGGATTGACCGATCAGCTCCTTTCTGTTTCTGAAGCGCACAAAATGAGACTTTCAAAGACCGTTGGGTATCCGGTCGATAATATTCAGGTGATTCAAAACGGTGTGGATACGGCGCACTTTTGCTACAGAAAGAAAAACACCGCGCTTCAGGAGATGCTGGGTCTGAATAAAGAGCACCGCATTGTTGGAACGGTGGGGCGTTTCATGCCGGTGAAGAACCAAGATTTTTTGATCAAGGCTTTTAGGGGAATTGTCGAAACTGATGACCATGTGAGTTTACTGCTTGTCGGAGATGGCCCCTTAAAAGAAAGTCTCGTCTCCCTGGCCTCATCACTGGGTGTTTTGGATCGTGTTGTATTTTCTGGCAGACGATCTGATGTTTCAGCGGTTTTAAATCTGATGGATGTATTTGTGCTCCCTTCCTTAAGTGAAGGGATGTCGAATACCATATTGGAGGCGATGAGCTGTGCATTGCCGGTGATCGCGACAGATGTGGGAGGCAATCCGGCACTGGTGAAACACAAGAAAAGCGGCCTGCTTGTCCCTTCTGATGATATTTTCACTCTGGCTTCTGCCATTGGAAACCTACTTAAGCATCCCGAACTGAGATCGGTCTATGGTCAAGCGGGACGTGCTTTAGTCGAAAGTGAATATAGTTTAAATAAGATGGTTTCTCGATATGAGGGGCTTTACGGGGATCTTTTTAAGCAGAAAGGTTCTTTTTGAATAAGGTCGCTTTCTGGTTTGTCCTCTCTGCTAGGTCAAGAGGTTTAAGAATAAAATGTCTCTAAAAAAAGAACTGGGTCTAGCCGTTGTTGCGAATTGGACAGGAACCGTCTGTTCCTACCTCTTGGCTTTTATTGCGACCCCGATCATTGTGCACTCATTTGGGAACGAACGTTACGGTATCTGGTCAATCGCGATGTCCCTGACAGGATATTATGGCATCTTGGATATCGGCATTCGAACCACCATCATCAAGTATTTTGCAGATTACAGTGGACAGAAGGAATACAAAAAAGCCAATATTTTACTAAATACGACTTTGGCATCCTATTCATTCATCATTCCCATTATCGCTGTCGTTGTCATTCTCCTGGTGCTAAACATCGAAAAAGTTTTCAATATTGATCCTGTCTTCCTTAAAGAAACCCAAGTCGTATTTTGCATCGTCGGACTCAATTTTTGTGTGGGTGCAATAGGCAATACATTTAGAGGGGTCATTGTTAGCCAGAGAAAGTTTGTTTTGAGAAATACGGTCAATGTCATTTTTTCGATTTTACGTAGTCTCACGATTATTTTTATTTTGAAGATGGGTCATGGTTTGGTGGTTGCGGCACTTTCAGTCTTGGCGGTCGAGCTGGTCTCGGCGCTAACTCTCATTTGTGTTGTCTTCAAGATTTGCCCATTTTTAAAGTTTTCAAGATCACTCATCGATTTTGAGTCAATGAAAGGTGCTTATGTTTTTGCCTTTTTTAATTTTTTACGGCAGATGTCCATTCGCATTCTCGAACGAACGGATATCTTGCTGGTCGGTATTTTTTTAGATATGAAAACGGTGGCCTTTTATTCAATTGCCGAGAGTTTGTTGCGATATCTTGCAAAAATTCCGAAAGGAGTCCGGGCAACCATTCTTCCGTTTACGAGTAAACTCAAAACCGAGAACAAAGAAAAAGGTCTAAAAGCAATCGCGATGATCATGCCTAAATACACAATGAGTTTCTTACTCGGAACCGCTTTAATGGCCGTACTCTTTGGACGCCAGTTTATCGCATTTTGGATGGGGCCGAATTATGATTTGTCCTGGGAAATATTGATTATTCTCCTGTTTGCGAAAACTTTTTCGATGAGCCAGAGCATGTTGATTCACGTCGTGGTGGGTTTGGGGCATAACCGTTTTTATGGATTTCTCGGTTTAATTGAGATGTTTCTCAATTTAGGCTTGAGCATTGTGCTGGTAAAAACCTACGGGGTCTATGGGATTGCCTTTGCCTCCTTGATCACAGTCGTGCTTACCAGTGGTCTGATTACCCCGATCTATTCACTTAAAAAAATTGCGCTCAAGACTTCAGATTATTTTCTGAAGGTGATGGTCGGCCCAATCGCACTATTTGTCCTGCTCTATGCGGTGAATGGGTTATACTTAAAGGTCGAGAATATTTTATGGATTCCCGTTATTGGCCTAGAATTTGTTCTATTCAGCTTTCTTTTTGTGTGGAAAGAACTTCGGTTCCGAAATGGAAAGCTAAAGCTGGTTTTATGATGCTCTTCCCAAACTTTCTGAGGACAGAATGCCTCTTGTAGCCTATACCTCATCAAAAGGAAGCCAATTCCACAAAAATGAGGTGCTCCCGAAGCTACTCGCTGTGAATTTTTTTCCAAATGTTGATCAACAGGAAGAAGTTTTTCTGGATGCCTATGTTTGTCTTCTGTCACTAGAGCCCAGTCAAACGAAAAAAATGCTTGTATCAACCGATCATGTCTTGGTTTTAGAAGGTGATGTCATCAACCAAGGGTCGCTCGATAAGATATTAAAAAAAATAATAATGGAGGGGGATCAATGTATTGAGCAGTTCAATGGAAATTTTAATCTACTCCTCTATGATCGTAGAAGCCATGTTTTGAAAGCGTTCAATTGTCACACCTCCCTCTATAACTTATACCTACATAAAATGGGTGGGGGTATCGTCATTGCGTCAAATATCCGTTCGATCATCCGCTGTATGACGAATGATCCGAGCCTTGAACTTCAGAGCTTGTACCGATTTTTTGTGTTTGGTTATGTCTTTGGTGACGGAACCTTGTTGAAAGAGGTAGAGCGGTTTGGGCCTGCGAGTGCGGTGACGGTGGATGGTGAAAATGTCAGTACAGAAACCTATTGGAAACCTAAATTTGGAGACTATTTCGATCTCGATTTGAAGGGGGTTTCACATGAGTTTAACCGGCGTTTAATTGAAGCAACTGAAGAACGGTTTCGATATTTTACAGATATCAAAATCTTTTTATCCGGCGGGCTAGATAGTCGTTTGATTGCGGGAGCGGCAGAAAAATCCGGGATTTCTGCCGAGACGGTGACCTACGGATTTGAAGGTTCTCGTGATTTGATCTACGGGGCAATGACTTCGGAGCGACTGGGATTTGAGAACCATCAATATGTGACCGAGCCCGGGATCAGTACGAAGTATTCCGATCTTTTGTCGCTCGTGGTGTGGCTGACGGCTTCTGAAACCAATATCAAAAGCTTTACCTCATTTAAGTATCATCCCTTTCTGTTGGAGCGCGGGGTGAAAAATTATTCGCATGGTGGCCTTATTGGTTTGGTTTCCACCAAGTTGATCCAACCCTACATGTTGTACCCGACCTCGATGTCCGAAAAAATTGACCACACTTTTGAGCGCTTAACCCAAAAAAGCTCAGGGAATTGGCACGGCATATTAAAGCATGAATTTTACGAAGAACAGACTGAGGTGGCTAAGAGTGCTTTTTCAGAAAGTTACGCCGAAATGGAGGATCCCTGTTTTTCAAACCGCTTTATTGCCTGGTACCTCAGAAATCGAGAACCCAGAACCACCTTCAATTCGATGCAGATCAATGGCTATTATTTTAAGGGTTTGATGTTTTTTGCCGACAATCGTTTGCTGGATTTTTATTTCAAGGTTCCGATGCGTTACCGACAAGAAGCCCTGTGGGAAAAAATGTCTTGCCTCACCTTAAATGAAAAAATGAAGGATGTCCCCTATCAAGCAACAGGAAAGCCCATCTCCGTGAGTCTGATGCAAAACCTGGTTAATCGTGTGGCCTCCAAAGTTTTTCGAAATACCCGGCGAGGACATAAAGCCAAACACAAAGATCCACGACGGGACACCTTGACTGATATTCGCTTGAAAGACTATCTCTTAGATCAGATCAATAGTGCTTCTGCATTACCGGGTGTGATTGACGCTGAGTCGGCCGAAACCCTCGTGATGTCCCATTTTTCGGGAGAAAGAGATGCCACCTTGACCATCTTGAACTTGGCCGCAGCTTTTAAGTTCAATGAGCTGTTTCTTGAAGATCGCTGCCAATCTTTTCCAGAAGAGGCCAAATCTCTGTTATCCAAAATCCCCTATCCCAAATTAAAAGCCTGATAAGACTCATTTAAAATGGAACAAAGCGCTGCCAATTCCTTTTTTTCTTTTGAAGCCTTTTCAAATCGCCTGAAATCCGATCCAGGTCTTTTGCAGCGAGAGAGCGATATTTCGGATCTCACACTACTCTCTTCAGATTTAAGAAAACGTTACACCGAGTTTTATCGTATCGAAGTGAGTGGCGGATCTGAGGGTGACACGCGGTATTGGATTCGTCATCTCAAAAATAAACCCGAAGTAGCGATTCATCTGGCCTTGAAAAAACAGTTTTCTGTGATGGAGAAACTCTATTATTTCTTTGAACAACGGGTGATACCAGATCGACATTTTTCTTGCTCGCAGCCGATCGTGTTGTTGCCGGATTGTAATCTACTCATCACAAAAGAATGTTCCGGAATTTTAATGAATGACTACTTGGTGCGGAAATTTCCTGTGGTGGCCAAAAAAGAGATCGTGGGGCATTGCGAACAAGTGGGCTACTGGTTGGCTTTGTTCCACCTGTGTTTTAAAGAAATTTCGAGTGAGACGGTTCTCGCAGAGCACATCACTGATTTTGAGGCGAAATATGATCGCCCACCGACAGAGGGTTGTGATTTTATGTCGTCCTGCCATCACGATTATAGCCCGAGAAATATTTTTGTCTCGCCTCAGTCGGTGGAGGTCATTGATTTTGTCGCGGTTGAACCGGGCTTGCCTGATGAAGACATTCATTTTTTTTGTCGTTATCTCCGAAAGGCCAGGTTCAATATGCTGTATTCTATGGGTATGAAGGAACAAATGATTGATGCTTTTTTAGAGGGCTATCACGCCGGGGGAGCGACCGTATGAACAATATCGTGATATTGGGGCCGGGACGTACAGGCTCTTCTCTCCTCTCGGGTTTGATCTCGAAAGATCGTTACTACATTAATTTGGAGGCGATTGAAACCCGGGATGGCTACCCTGATGGAGACTATGAAAATCCGGACTTGGTTGAGCTCGACAAGGCCATTTTTTTCGAGTCGGGTTATGGGCACCACAAGATTCGTTTTGATCGCCCTGTGGATATTCAAAAGGTAGAAGACTGGGCGGGAAAATGCGATGCTGAAAAATACAGACAATTTGTTGAAAAATGTGAACAAAATAGCCCCTGGTTGTGGAAAGATCCCAGGCTTTGCTACACAATTTATTTTTGGAAATCCTTTATTGATCTCACATCTGTGAAGCTTATTTTTATCACACGGGATCACAAGCAGATTTTTCGGAGTTATACAAAATACAAAGTCTTTTTCACCAAAGAAGATATTTATAGAAAGTATGATGAGCAAGTGGCTGCAGTTGAACATCTCATCAAACGCGAGAATTTAGACGTACTCAGAATTCATTACGACGAACTCAAAAACAAAGAAACACTGATTCAAAAACTCAACAGTTATTTAGACCTCGATATTCAGATGGGTGATTATGACGCCATTCGGCGCACCAAGATAAGTAAGAAAGAGTCAGAACTCAAGTTTCGGATACGTTATAGCATCGGAGTCTGTAAGTTAAAACTACAACGCTGGCTCAAGAAATAGCCCTCCTGAAGTGATGAACAAAAGATGTTAATAAATAAAATAAGAAAGTTGCTCGTGATGCCCAAAGCGGAGATCGCCTTTCGCTTGGCCCAGCGCCGCCTTGAAAAAAAAGAGCAGCGTCGCCACGCTTCTGGAGAAGACAGACTTTCAGACGCCGATTTTGTTTCAAGATGCTGTGGTCTTTCTTCTCAAGAGAATGCGGCAGACAGACTTTTTCAGAATTTTTTATCCGGTAACCGAGACCGCTTTTTCCCCGAGGCTTATGTCAAAGCCGATCGGATCAAAAAAATCAGTGAACATCTCAATACTGGAAGCTGGCTAAAGGCTGCGGATCATCTTTGTGGGAACAAGGTGTGGCTCTTGGGACACGAATTTGATTTAGCACAATCTGGGGAATGGCATAAAGATCCGTTTGAAGACCTTGAATGGCCGCGTCTTTTTTACTCGCTGGTCTCTAAATCTAAACCCAGCGAAACAGTAGATATTAAGTATATTTGGGAGATGAACCGGCATCAATATTTGATCGTGTTGGCCAAGGCCTATTGGATTTCCGGGGATGAGAAATACGCGAAGAAAGTCGTTGAGATTATTTCGTCCTGGATTGCCGACAACCCCTATCATACGGGAGTGAATTGGACCAGTTCTCTGGAATTGGCGGTTCGTGCTTTGGCTTGGATTTGGGCCTATTTTCTGTGTCTCGGTTCAAAGTACTTTAATGCCTCATTTCATTTCTTGTTTTTGAAGTCCATATACGAGCATGGCCTCCACATGGCTGATCATTTATCGACTTATTCCAGCCCTTATAATCATCTGATTGGTGAGGCCGCAGGGCTTCATGTCATTGGTAGCCTCTTTTCACAATTGAAAGCAGCGCCAGCCTGGGAGGACTTGGGCTGGTCTCTCTTAGAACGCAATATCGAGCAACAGTTTTTTGATGATGGGATGTGTGTGGAGCAAGCGACATTTTATCATCACTTCACTTTGGGATTTTACCTACAGTCTTTAATGCTTCGAAAGGCGAATCATAAGCCTGTTTCAGAAAAAATGCTCATCATGATTGAAAAGGCGCTTGAGGTGTCTATGGTGCTCACGAAGCCCGATGGCACACTTCCTGCCATTGGCGACATCGATAATGCACGCTCTTTATATTTCAATGCCGAGCATTCTTGGGATTTTCGCGGGTATTTAAGCCTCGGTGCCGTGTTATTCAATCGTCCAGACTTTAAAGCCCAAAGCAGTGGTCTCTCTGAGGAACTCTTGTGGTTTTGCGATGAATCGGCAGTCGCATCTTTTGAAAACCTGCACAGTCTTTGTCCAAAAGAATGTTCTAAAGCCCTCTCCGTGAGTGGATATTATGTGATGCGGGATTCATGGGAAAAAGATGCACACTATCTTTGTTTTGATTGTGGTGATATGGCGGCGGGTTTACACGAAGATGCCGTTCCTTCGGCAGCGCATGGTCACGCGGATGCGCTGTCTTTTGAGCTTTCTGTTTTTGGACAAGCCATACTCGCCGAAGGTGGTTTTCACACCTATTTTGGTCCCCTGTCTTGGCATCGATATTTTCGGGAAGAAGCCGCGCATAACACGATCAAAATTGCAGAACATCGTCAGGCCGAATACTGTGGCCGCTTGACCTGGAAATCAGTGATCAACCCGAAACTCCTGCACTGGGGTCAACTGGGAAGGCTTGAATCGGTTTGCGGTGAGATCAATTACGATAGAAAAACAGCACACCGAAGAGAAATCGTATCGGTAGGGACTCAGTTTTGGACGCTGTGTGATCAGCTGAAAAGTGAGGGAAGCGGTGAGAAGGCCACAGCCTATTTTCACTTCGATGCTGGAGTGTCTCTTGAAATTGATCGGGAGAAGAAGCAGGTGTGTGCATCTCGTGGGGAAGTCGGACTTCTGATACAATATTTTGAAGATTGCGAGCTGTCCGCACAACGCGGCAAAGAGGGTTTGGGGCCAGAATATGGATGGCAGGCAAAGGGCTATGGTCATAAAACACCGGCATGGGTTCTATCCTTTGAGATGAGTCTTAGCCGCAACCCCTTTCTTTTCCCGATGTTGCTGATTCCCTGTAAGGGAAACAAGTGTTCGTTTTCTTTGGGACAATCAGAGGAGGCTCCGACTCATGCCGAGTCTGTATTCCGCCCGAGTTTTTCCCTTGAAGGGAAAAACTATGTGGTTTCGTTTTGTTGCGATACCCGTACTGTGATCCGATGTGAGGGTGAGGATTTATCTAAATGAGCCGTTTTCGCATACTAGAAATCGGTTCCTATCCACCGCCATTTTCGGGTTGGAGTGTGCGGATTAAGTATCTTCGGGATGCCTTTCGAGAGCAGGGTGACGTATGCCAAGTCTTAAATTTGGGGAAAAATCGCCAGATAAAAAGTCCGGAATATATTGATGTTCAGGGTGGAGCACATTATCTGAGAACCCTTTTGCATATGCGCTTGAAAGGCTATTGTTTTCACATCCATGTGAATGCACAAGCGGTCAAAGGGCCAATTCTGGGATTGATGGCACACATCATTTCACTTTTGACCTTTAGGCGGGCGGCATTAACTTTTCATGGGGGGCTGCAGCAACTCTATTTCCCAAAGCAAAGTGCTGGGATTATGTATTTAGTGATCTGGATGAATTTTTTTCTTGCGAACTTGATTGTTTGCAACGATGAGGCCATCAAAAAAGAAATTTCACTGTATGGGCCTGGAATTCATTCCAAAAAAATTCATCCGATTCCGGCTTTTAGCAAGCAATATTTAAATTATGAGACGGTGGCTTTGGCTTCAGAAATAGAGCATTTTGCAGAAAAGAAAAAATCGTTGATCGTATCCTATATCGTGCTTCGAAATGGTTTCTATATCGAAACCTTGCTTGAATTTCTGGAAGAACTGGATGCAGATGTCGGTGTTATTCTAACGGGAATCGGTGTGATAGAAGATGGTGGCGTTTCTGAGCTCTATCAAAAATTACTTAATTTTGAAAAGAGCGAGCGCGTCCTACTCGTAAAATCACTCGATCACAATGAATTCTTAAGCCTTTTAGCGAGAGCCGATATCTATCTGAGAACACCCACCTCCGATGGTGTGGCTTCTTCTGTATTGGAAGCGCTTTCTGTTGGAACCCTGGTGGTTGCAAGTGAAAATGGCCGGCGGCCAACAGGGGTGATGACCTATGCCGCAACAGACCCAAAAGACATGCATAAAAAGGTCTCCGCAGCTTTAGGGGATATTGAAAACCAAAAGCCATCGCTCTATCGACCGATGGTGGAAGACACGGTTGAAACAGAATTGAATTTTCTCAAAGAAGTCTTTCAGTAATGGAGAAAGGCAGCCCTTTTCCTAAAATTGTGTACATCTCGTGGGCGCCTTACTGCAGCCGGAGTGACAATACGGCCCGGGAGTTAGGCGGACAGTCCTACATGGTTTATTCCGAATTTTTGGGAAGCAACTACTTTACGGTTCTTCTGAAGTATTTTTTTCAAGCGATTGTAACCTTGTCGATTTTATTTCGGGATCGACCCGATGTGGTTTTTGTAATGAGTCCCTCCGTTTTTGCCACGATTCCCGTTTATATTCATTGTAAGATTTTTGATGCAAGATATGTTATTGATGCACACACTGGGGCTTTTGATCATCTTATATGGAAGAAAGTCGAGTTTTTACAACAGTTTTTTTGCAGAAAAGCAATCTTTTCGATTGTGACAAATAGAGGAATTGCAAGAATTATTGAAGACTGGGGGGCAGAATATGTCATTGTTCCAGATGTGCCCATCAAATGTGACAAGGCTAAAATCCCCGAATTAACAGGAAAAATCAATGTTACATTGGTGAATACTTTTGCACAAGATGAGCCCGTGGATCAATTTTTAGAAGCGACAAAAAACCTGTCTGAGATTCAATTTTCTGTGACTGGAAAGCTCGGGAAAAAACAAAGGGTTTATTTAGATCTTGAACTAAAAAACGTTCATTTTACTGATTTTTTGTCTGAAGAAGATTATGCGGGTCTGTTGCAGGTTTCCGATCTGATCGTGGTTTTAACGACTCGGGATAATACGATGCAGCGTGGGGCCTATGAAGCAATCTATTATGGTCGACCTGTCGTCACCTCGGATTGGAAGGTACTCAGGGAGAATTTCCCCATGGGCGCTGTTTTTGTGAAAAATTCTGTTGAGGAGATTGTGACTGGAATAGAAAGTGCCCTATCCCGTTTGGAAAACCTTAAATCAGAAGCAAAAGTACTGAGAAAGTTGAAGTTGGATATTTTTGAGAAACATAAGCAAACACTTTTTGAAAAAATTCAAGGCTGAGAAAAATCCTTCAGCATCCAATAAATGTTTTATGGCGCTGTCAAACTTGACGGCCTTCCTGCCTCAAGATCTTTTTAATCTATTCCAAAATTTATGAAAAAATTATCCCTTAGCTTTCTTTTTTCGGTGTTGTTTGTTTGGGTGGTTTCCGCCTTTTTTCTTGACACTATTGAGCCCTATGAATGGAACCCTGATTTGGAAAAATATGTGCGTGTGGCGGGTTCCGTCAATCGAGAGAGAAACGAAGGTTGGGGCTCGAGCGTTTCGGGTGTTTTGGGTGTACATGGGATCCCAGACATTACTTCTATTCATTCCAAAAAAGTTGCGATATGGGGGGATTCTTTTGTTGAGGCAATCCAGGTTGATGACGACCAAAAGATTGCTCAGGTTTTTACTAAAATAAGTAAGGTAAAAAAGAGGGATTTGATGGCCTTCAGCGTTGGGGCCTTGGGAGGGGCCGTTGTTGACTATTATTTTGATATTCCAAAATATGAGAAGCTGGTTGATGCCATTGAGGCCCATTTTATCGTCATCAATCACAAACGAGATCTCTTGCCTGCAAAAAAAAGAAGAGGATCCACTTTCATGGCTGACCCGGAGTTTAAGTTTGTTTATAAAGAGAGCACACCAAAAGGGCCATTGGTTTTGAGAAAACTGATTAATGATCTCAACCTTAACTTTATTTTTGCACTGGCTCGTTCTGTGCCTCAGTGGAGCAAGATGCGGTTTGTTGTGGGGCCGGTTTATGGGCATGAAAAGAAAAAAGGAGTGTCGGAAAAACCAAGGTCCTACGATGAATCAGAGGCACTTGATTTTATGTTAGAAAAACTGAAGGAGCAAACAAGGCGTCCTCTCATTTTTGTGTATGTCCCTCGGGTTCCAGAATTAAGTAACGGTCGCTTTGATTTTACAGATAGAACTGCGTCCTTCATGCGCGATTTTAAAAAAAAATGTGAGGAGCATGGTGTGGGGTTTATGAGCCTTGAACCGAAGTTTATTTCATTCCATGAATCCACGGGTAAATTCCATAACGGTTTTTCCAATTCAATACCAGGAGATGGGCATCTTAATGAGGATGGGAACCGTTTAGTGGCAGAGGCGATGTTTGACTATGTTTTGAAAGAAGGATTGGACTAAGATGCTTTTCACTCAAATTGAATTTGGTGTTTTTTTTGGGACTATTTTGTTAGCGTTAGTCTACTTAAAAAACAATACGCTAAGAAAAACATTGATTCTGGCGGCCAGTTATTATTTTTATTCGTATTGGGACTATCGTTTTCTTAGTTTGATCCTAATTTCTACGAGTGTCGACTACTTGATCGGTATGAAGCTGGGACAGACAAATTGTCTGTCCCAGCGCAGGCGGCTCCTCTTGTGTAGCCTGGTGATCAATTTAGGCATTCTTTTTTTCTTCAAGTATTGTAATTTCTTTATTACTTCTTTTCAGGCGGCGCTTGGATCTTTGAATCTGAACCTATCAACCTTAAACATTATTCTCCCTGTGGGAATCTCTTTTTACACTTTCCAGACCCTGAGTTACACTATTGACGTGTACAATCGAAAGATGGAGCCCTGCACCCATTTTCTTGATTTTGCAGTTTTTGTCGCATTTTTCCCGCAACTTGTCGCAGGGCCAATTGTAAGGGCTTCGTATTTTTTGCCTCAGTTACAATTATTTCATCCGTTTACAAAAGAAAATATTCACTTGGGTACGCGTATTTTTGTGGTAGGCATGTTTAAGAAGGTGTTTGTGGCGGATCGTTTGGCCATGTTTGTTGACCCCGTTATTTCAAATGTGAATGCTTTTGATGGGACGACGGTGTGGCTCGCCATGCTGGCCTATTCGATACAAATATATTGTGATTTTTCTGGATATTCTGATATGGCGATTGGGATTTCTCGAATCTTGGGCTATGATCTCAATATTAATTTCGATTTTCCCTATGTCGCTAAAAGTATCGGTGATTTTTGGAGAAGGTGGCACATTTCACTCTCGACTTGGATCAGGGATTATCTCTATATTCCCTTGGGCGGGAACCGCTTAGGGCAGATGAGAACCTATGTGAATACCTTTATTGCGATGTCACTGTGTGGTTTGTGGCATGGTGCAGGGTGGACCTTTGTTTTTTGGGGGGTGTGGCATGGTCTCGCACTCATCGTGAATCGCTTCTGGGATCGCATTAAGCCGGTGCCCCTAGAGGCAGGCTTTGTTTCGGTCTTGGTATCATTCCTGAGTTGGGCCACGACAATGATGGTTGTCGTTGTCGGTTGGGTGTTTTTTAGAGCGATTGATTTTGCTCATGCGACTACCATTCTAGAAAAGATGTTTACCTTTGGAGCTGGCGTTTCCTGGATGCATCCCTTTGTTCTCTTTGTTTTGTTTGGGACCTTCTTGATTCACATTCTTTACGATTTCAAGCTAACACGCCTTCATTTACTTCCCATAAATGCTTGGTATACGCCCGCGATCGTTTTATGTTTTGTCTGGTTGGTCATTTTATTTTATCCAAAAGGATTTCAGCCTTTTATTTATTTTCAGTTCTAATTCCATTTATGGTCTAAATTCAAAAGAGACTCTATTTCATCATCCGGTTTGAATACAAAAATATGTTAGGTTCTAAAAGGGTATCTTTTTAGGAAAAAGTGGTGTCTCTTGGAGACACTTTCTATGAAATTGAAACCACAATTTGTGTAATCTCACTCTTTAAAATAGTGAGTGATCGTCCTGAAATGAACTATTTTTTTATAAAAAAGTAACTATATTAATATATTATTATTTTTTTAGAGAAAATAAGTGATTAGGCATCATAACTGCTCTGTCAGACCTCAAGGATTGTTTTATTCTGGCATTGAATTGTCGTTTATGTAGAAAGGGAAGGAATGCGCGATAGAATAGGAAATAAATATTGCCCTAAATATATTTTTATAATTTTGGTGACTCGTCTTGTCTCGTTTGTCGGTATCCACGCAATCTTCTTATTGTTATTCTCTCTTTTGATCACACCCTCCCAGCTATTGGCATGGACGCCTCCTGCGGGTTCTCCAATGGCCAATGGCGTACATCCCAGACTGTATCTGATTTCAGATGCCTATAAGTCTGCGAATCCCGGTGCAATGGGAATGACGGTAACAGAAATTCGTCAGAAACTGGTGAATGATTTAACTTATTTGTCCCGGTTCAACGATCTTATTGCATCGGTCGATGGAGAGTGGAGCAAGACGGTGACCTCAACTTTAGGTCTGGATGCTTCTCGAAACGCGATCAACAACGCTTTTCTCTACATCATTGATGTGGATGTCTTGAAAGCGCCTCCCTACAATTTGAGTATTTCCCCGGCGCACACAAGCGCTGAATACGGAAACAAAGCGGTTGAGTATGGTCGGTACATTGCTGTGAAACTGAATGCGGTGAGTGCAACTACCACAAGTAAACATGATTGGTTGGATTTTTATACCTACGACTACGGCTCGACGGGTTATGATGGACCTAAAAATTTAGCTTTGGCAATTGTCAATGATTGGGTTTTTAGCAAGGTTACCAAATCAGATCGGCAGGATTTCATCCGGGCGACCAAAAATGCCTACGACAATAAATATGCGGGCACGAAGGATAATCCTTTTACGGAACAATCCTATGGCACTTATCAAAATGGCATGGCTGTACTGGGTTTGTATGGTGATGACGTGAATGATACCGGTTCAACTTTTTACTCAGATACCTTAGTGAGCCTAATGGATCTCCTGAAAAGAAACTGGATAGATGGTTTTGTCACCCTGCACAACAACTTCTTTTTGGGGGGGGTATCAACGGTAGAAGGCATTGGTTATCAGCAAATCTCATACAAAAAGGTGGCAGATTTTCTACCCGCGATGAGTACGGCATTAAACACGAACTACTATGAGCAGACAGGCTGGATGAAATATACGCCCTTTTACTATCTTTATTCGATTAACCCTCGTCGATTTGTGGATGGAGATGAACACCGTTGGTTGCAGTCGCAGGACTCTTCGGCTAAGGATCCTTCATGGGACTATAAAAGAGATTGGGGACGGGTGACGCGTATGGTGATGAATCCGACGATTCATTTTTTGGCGCGTGGTAATCAAAGTGATTCAGGTGACTTGGCATCTCTTTTTAAGTGGATTCGGGATGATAGTAACTGGCTGAATGGCAGCGATTCTCCAACCAGCGCCGCCAACATCCAGCAACGATGGGTGCCCTTTGAACTCATTTCGACAGACCGGCACGATAATGTTATATCAAAAAGTCCGAGTACCTTGAATCTTCCTTTGTCGAAAAATATTGGGAATGGGCGGCACTACTTCCTCTCTGCTTTTGACGACCAAGATGCGACTGTGGTGAAGTTTGAGGCGCCAAGCTGGTTTAACGGAAGTGGAGGCCACAATCATAAAACATTTGGGGCCTTTGAAATATATAAGTATGGCCATTTGACGACAAACCGTAACATTAAAAAAAGTTTTTCAGGTACGGGTAGTAAAAAGACAGATTCAAACCCCTGGTACAACGTCATTGGTGTTCGCAGCCAGGCTGAAATCGATTCGAATCCTAGTACAAATTATTACGCGGAATTTCGAAGTAACTTCAATCAATACGAGATTGATCCGAATGCCGCTGCCTGGCAAACGAATGGTTCCAATCATTCTGGAACCATTCTGCTATCGGATTTAAATGCCTCAAAGTATGATTATGTTGACTACGACTACTCCAATGCTTGGAGCGATTCAAAAGTTGATTATGCCAAACGTCAATTTGTAAATTTGCGCTCTGCAGGGGGATCAAATGATGAATATGTCGTTGTTTTTGATCGCGTGAATACCCCTAATGCCAGTGATACGACAAAATATTGGTTTCTTCAGGTGCAGTATGATGCCCCTAAATTACTCAATAGTGTCGGCACCGAAATATCAATGACGGCGCAAGACTACGCCGATGATCCCGACAGCGGCGGCGGGCGCTGGGTACGTACAGACAGTACCCCCACACAAAACAACATCATCGAACTCAATGCCTCCTGGAGTGGAAACAACGGGCATGGCCGTTTGTATAATAAAACCCTTCTGCCCACGAGTTTTCAGATTAACAAAACAGGGGGCTCAGGACATTACTGGGAAGACATGCGTGGACGCCTCATGCTGACCCGCGCACTTGCCGATTGGGAAAAATACTACCGTGGCACCTACACCATGCAGGTGCAAAGCACCACAGGACAGCAATCGGACACCTTCCTAAACGTAATGCAAATTGGCGATTCGGCAACCTTAACCTCAATGACCCCAAGCACGAGAATCGATGGAGATACGATGGTAGGGACGCAAATTAACGACGCAACAGTACCGAGAATTGTGATGTTTTCCAGCAATACCCTCGGAGCCTCAGTAGCTTCTGCGACCTACTCTGTGAGCTATCCTTCCTCAAAATCAGGTAGACATCTTCTTGTGGACATGACCCCTGGTTTGTATGATATTTACAAAGGTGGTTCGAAAATTTTTAGTAATCTGACCGCATCAGCCTCTGCCGGGACGCTGTCATTTGATGCGACAGGGAGTGCTACTTTTCAGGTTGTGCGTTCCGGGAATCTCCCCCCCGATTTACCCCCAGATGCGCCAACAGGGGTATTGGTAAACTAAACTTGGAGTGGCTTTTTTTTGATTGATAGGTCGTGATGTTGGACATAAACATTTCTCCGCTTGAAGTATTGCTTCAGCAATGCAAAGGGGTGCTTATCGCCTGTAGCGGAGGGATCGACAGCCTCTTGCTTGCTGTCACGGCGCATCGCACTCTAGGTCGAAAATGCCATGTTGTTCACTCCGTCGGCCCTTCAGTACCTTCGGAAGCAACTGAGCGGGTCAAAACCTTTGCCGAGAAAGAAGGGTGGCGCTTACATCTGATTTCGTCCGAGGAGTTTCAAGACGAAAATTACTTGAGCAATCCCCTTAATCGTTGTTTTTTCTGCAAGACACACCTGTATCGCTCTTTGAGTTTTTTGTCTCAAAGGCTTTTGAAAGAAGGCGCTGAGGGTTTTTCGATTATGAGCGGGACGAATTGCGATGACCTTTCCGAGTATCGCCCCGGATTGATTGCGGCCGATCAGTTCGGGGTACGGCATCCTTATGTGGAAGCAGGGATGGGAAAGGAAGATATCCGGTCTTATGCACGCCAACTTGAGCTCTCTTTTTCGGAGTTGCCCTCCTCTCCCTGCCTGTCCAGTCGGATTTATACGGGTACACGTGTGACCCCGGAAAGACTTCAGGCGATTCATTTCTCTGAAACGATCTTACAAAATAATGTGCCCCTTAAAATGGTGCGATGCCGTCTCGAAGAGGATGAGATGAGAATCGAGGTCTTATCTTCTGACCGAGAGAAACTGACGACTGAGGTGCTCTCTCATTTGAGAGAGCAGTTACAGTCACATCATCCCTTGGTGCGTTCTGTGTCGCTTGATCCCGGAACCTATCGTCCCGGACGTGCTTTTAGAGCTCTTCCGTGAGTTTCGTCTATGATCATGCGCGATACGAACGTATTGGTCTTCCCGAAGCTATTTTTTGTGAGGGAAAATCAATCGAGATATTAAATCGCATGATTCCGGAACTGAGTGCGTATCAATCACCCATATTATTGACACGCCTTCAAGTAGAAAAATATCACAAACTCGATTCTTCTGCTGCAAGCTTGTTGGACTACGATGTCGAATCAAAAACGGCCTTTTTGAATGGGACATACGAAGCGGTCAAAGGCGGGCGTGTTGCGGTGGTGACTGCGGGGACTTCTGACTTACCTGTTGCGACAGAGCTTAGCCGAACACTTGTTTTTTTAGGGATCCCATACAATTCTTTTTATGATATTGGGGTGGCCGCTTTGTGGCGCTTGCAGGAGCGAATCGAAGAAATCAATTCGCATGATGTCGTGATCGTCGTCGCAGGGATGGATGCTGCCATCGTTTCAGTCTTGGGGGGCTTGAGCCCAATGCCAATCGTTGCTGTTCCCACATCTGTGGGCTATGGGATGGCTCGGGGCGGTGAGACGGCTTTAAATGCGATACTCTCGAGTTGTGCCTCGGGTATTTCAGTCATGAATATTGATAATGGTTACGGTGGGGCCTGTGCCGCATCAAGGATTATTCGTCTGATGAATTATGCTAGACACTAAAAAAGTCTTGTCCATTCGAACGCCCTCGGGTTTAAGCGGGGATATGTTGTTAAGCGGGTTCGCCCTAATTTCTAGGCTGACTCAAAAAATACTGGACGAATTGATTAATGCGATTGGCTTCCCTGATTTAAAAGAATGTTTCTCTCTCAAACAAATTTCTATTAACAATATTTCGGGCTGGCAAGCGGATATTTCACTCCCAAGGCAGCATGCTCATAGAAGATTTTCAGAGATCAAAAAAATTATAGCGGTGAGCCGACTGTCTGTTTCTGCAAAAAAATATGCGGTATCGGCATTTACTTTATTGGCGGAAGCTGAGAGCAGGGTTCACGCTATTCCAGTTCAAGAAGTCACATTTCACGAAGTCGGTGCCTTGGATAGCCTCCTCGATATTTGTCTTGCGAGCGCTTTGTTTGATCTGATTTCCCCTGAAATATTTATCTGTAGTCCCATTCCTGTTTGTGATGGAACAGTCCGCTGCGAGCATGGCCTCCTTTCCACGCCAGTCCCGGCAGTCTTAGAACTTTTGAAGGGCGTTCCTGTCTATGGTGTTGATGCGAAAGGTGAAACGATTACGCCAACGGCGATCGCATTACTCAAAGCACTGGGTGCTGAATTCGGAGATTGGCCAGAAATGAGAGTGGATCAAGTCGGGCGTATTTACGGAACGAAAGTGATCCCCAATTTACCGAATGGGGCTATTTTTGCTCTTGGATTTCAATAAGACACCCTGTCTCTTTGTCGATATAGTAATCCTTAGGTGTGGCGAGGGTGAGTTCCTGTCGTTGTTTATTTCAAAAGACACTAAAAAATGCTTGACAAAGCCAAAAGTCCTAACTATTTTATTTATACAGTCTAAAAGTTGATTTCATCTCAAGTATCGCTTCATTTTATTCAATCTTTTTTTAGAGGTGAATTATGACGTGCATACGAAAAAATCTTTCTTTTTATATCTATATTTTTCCTGTTGTATTTTTGATGACCATCGTTTTATTTGTGAGTGATGCGTTCGCCATCCCGGTATTTATCAATGAGATTCATTATGACAATACCGGAGGAGACAACGGTGAAGGCATTGAGGTTACCGGTTTGGCAGGAACGGATCTCACAGGATGGCGCATCGCGCTTTATCGTGGAAGTGACGGAACACGCTACAACAGTTACATTGATCTAAGTGCAGTTATCCCGGATCAATTCAATGGTTTCGGAGCACGTTCTTTTTCCCAATCCGGTATTCGAAATTCTACAGGGGGCATCGCCCTCTTAGATGGTGCTGACAATGTCATCCAATTTTTAAGTTACGAAGGATTTTTTACCGCCAACGACGGATCGGCAATCGGAATGACAAGTACAGATATCGGGGTGTCTGAATCCTCAAGCACACCCATTGGCCACTCTCTCCAGTTGGTGGGCATCGGAAATTCTTATGAAGATTTTTCCTGGGCGACTCCAAAGGCGGCGTCATTTGGAAATATCAATGTCGGCCAGACCTTTTCTCCTATTCCCACGCCTGAACCAGGAAGCTTTGTTCTGATGGTATCGGGTCTTGTTGGAATGTTTTTCTTTTTTCGAAGTAAACGGTAATCATACAAAGATCACGCTTTTTTCCCCTTGGTCATTCCTCGCCAAAAAAAATCGTATCCTAAATTGGATGATGAGGAGCTCTCTAGCGAAAGCCCCTCACTTCATGCTGAGTCATGATCCCTTTTTATTATCAAGGGGTTAACTTTTACTGCGTGGCCTCTTCCATGATTTCCATCATTCTTTTCACGTAGTCGTTTTTGGAAACCAGTTCATCGTCGATCAGTTGCGCACTTTCGAAAAGTCCGAGGATGCATTTATTTAACATGGGATCTTTGTCGTTCGCGATATAGCGTTTTGATAAATTTCGAATCACAGGATGATCCGCATTTACTTCCAAAATACGTTTGGATTGGGGGGCATCCTGACCCATCATTTTCATCAGGTGCTCCGTATGTTTGTCCGCACCATCCGCACTCGCGACCAAAGTCACCGCCGAATCGACGAGGCGCTTTGAAGTCCTGACATCTTCAGTCTTATCTTTAAGCGTTTCTTTGAAGAGATCAATGAGGGCTTTTGAAAGTTCGTTGTCTTTTTTCTCTCCCTTCTTCTCGTCCTCTTTTAAATCCAAATCCCCCTTGTCCACGGCTTTAATTGGTTTCTTATCATACTCTGGAATGGAGGGGATGATAAAAGCATCCACAGGATCAATCAAGTACAAGACTTCGATCTCATGCTTTTTAAAATATTCCATATTCGGGTTGGATTCGACTTGACCACGGCTCTCTCCCGATAAGTAATAAATTTCTTTCTGATCTTCCTTCATACGAGAAACATAGGTTTTGAAAGAAGAAAGCACGCCTTCTTTTTGCTGAGAGGTTTCAAAGCGCAACAGATCGACGATTTTATCCTTGTTGGCAAAATCACTATTCACCCCATATTTAAAAAGCTTGCCGAAAGTCTTGTAAAACTCAGCATACTTCTCAGTATTTTTTGTGGCCATTTTATCAAGCCATTGAAGAATTTTGTTGGTCAGCGTGGTTTTTATTTTTTGCATCACAGGAGAAGATTGCACCATTTCCCGCGACACATTCAGCGACAAATCGGCGGTATCCACCACCCCTCGAATAAACTGAAGATATTCCGGCAAGAGGTCTTTGCAATCTTCCATGATCATGATGCGATTGGAATAAAGCTGAACCGTCTTATGATCTTGTGTTCTCATCAGTTCAAAGGGAGCCCGCTTTGGAATAAACAACAAGGCCTTGAATGTCGCTCCGACCCCTTCAAGGGAGAGATGCAAGTGATCTAAAGGATCTTCCCAGTCATTCGCAACAAACTTATAAAATTCCTTGAGTTCCTCCGCTTTCAAATCCTTAGCTTTTTTAATCCAAAGCGGCTCAATGGTGTTGACCTTTTCTTTGCCCACATGAATGGGAAAATCCGCAAAATTTGAATACTTTTTGATCGTGTCTTTAATTTTAAAATCCGTTGAGTATTCTTTGAATTCATCTTTTAACTTGAAGGAGATCTTTGTGCCTCTTTCTTCGCGTTTAACCTCTTCGATGGAATAACTCCCATCTCCGGAAGAGGTCCAACGCAGCCCGACAGAATCTTTGTCAGCATGACGCGTTTCAACCACAATTTCATCCGTCACCATGAAGGCCGAATAAAAACCCACACCAAATTGCCCGATCATCTCACCCACATCATTTTTTGCTTTTTTGGCGTCCTTTAAAAATTCTAATGTGCCGGAAGACGCAATCGTTCCGATATTGTTGATCAAGTCATCACGCGACATCCCGATGCCTGAATCTTCAATTGAAAAGCGATGTTCCTTTTCATCGGACTCAATTTTAATCTTCAATTCTTTATTACGATCGATGATCGTATCGTTTTTCATTTGCAAATAACGCACTTTATTGGATGCGTCAGAAGCATTTGAAATCAACTCTCTTAAAAAAACCTCAGGATGGGTGTATAAAGAATGAATAATTAAATGGAGCAGTTGTTTCATCTCTGCTTGATATTCAAATGTCTCTTTATTACTGCTTGCCGTCGTCATACTTCGTGCTCCTTATTTGTTGTTGTCGATAATTTTAATAAATGGGTTGATTGAAGGTTTTAAGATTGAGAACTAAAATTCAAAAAAATGACGGTCACTATCACGTCATTTGAAGGATCCTGTTTTCTATATAGTCATTGTCTCGTCAAATTCAATCCATCAAGTTCATTTTCTTACGAGTTTTACACGAAGGCTAAAATGAGGGCTGCGATGCCAATACGATACCATCCGAAGGCTTCCAAGGTATGGGTACTGATGAGCTTAAGAAAAAATCTCACGGCAAACCACGCGGAAATAAAAGAAACGACAAAACCGATGGCAAAAAAAGGGACATCAGAAAGGCTTAAAAAACTGCGGCTTTTATAGAGGTCGTAAATGGTTGCTGCACACATCACAGGAACTGCTGCGAGAAAGGAATATTCGGACGCGATTTTCCTGTGCATTCCGATCATCATGCCGCCGATAATGGTTGCCCCGGATCTCGAAACACCCGGCCACATGGCCAAACATTGAAAAAATCCGACCTTTAAAGCATCTCCCCTTTGAATCTGATCCAATGTTGTTTCTTCTGCGGTGGGAAGTTTCCGTTCCGCGATGATCATAATTACCCCGCCCAAGCCCAAGCCCAGGGCAACCGTCGTGGGATTGAAAAGATAGGTTTTGATATAGGAATGCACCAGGAAGCCAATCACCAGGGCGGGTGCTGTGGTCAATGCCAGCAAGATAATGCCATTCATGCCGGAAAACCCGTCTTTTTTTTCAAAAGAGAGCAGTCCTAAAAATTTTTCCTTGTAGATAAAAACAACGGCTAAGATCGCCCCCAGTTGGATAAAAACATCAAAAGTAGCCGCTTTATCCCCCGTAAATTTTAATAAATCCCCTGCGACAATGAGGTGCCCCGTCGAAGACACTGGAATAAATTCAGTCAAGCCTTCGACCAAGCCGAGCAGCACTGCCAGAAACCACTCGCTCATGCGGCCGCCTTCCACCGTGCTTCATTCACGAGATGATGCGCAACGCCTTGCCCCTCACAGATGATACAATCAGTCTGAAGGTTTAATTTCTCCCAGGCTTTGAGGACAACAAGGATTTCACGAAAAGAAAGAAGACCCGGGATAGAGGGAAAATGAATTTTAAGAGATGCGCCCCCACTTTCTAGAATGGTGTAAGTCGCGATCTTCTGGTCATTTTTTGTAAAAATGGCATCGCTCAGATCAAGCAAAACAATTGCGCCATACAGCACATTGGAGCCGATAGAAAAAGAGACATCGACTCCCGCCAGAATATGAACTACATCAGAGGCTTGATCAAGAACACGTTGCTGACAAAGACGGCCTTGAATCTGAATGGCTTCTGTGGGCGTGAGATCCCGGTCGTGAAGCATTCGAACCCCCATCTCAGTCCTTGTCATGTTTATTTAGCGAAACATTTTTCGATCGCTTCCCCAATCAGTGCCGGGTTTTTTACTACGGTGACGCCTGCGGATTCCAGTGCCGCCATCTTATCTGCCGCAGTCCCTTTTCCGCCGGAGATAATCGCACCGGCATGCCCCATTCTTCGACCCGGAGGGGCCGTCATGCCTGCAATAAAAGCCACTACGGGTTTGCTCACATTTTTTTGGATAAAAACAGCCGCGGCCTCTTCTGCATCGCCACCGATTTCTCCAATCATTACAATCGCTTCGGTTTCGCCATCCTTTTCAAACATTTCGAGCACATCAATGAAGTTGGTGCCATTTACGGGATCGCCACCAATCCCGATACAGGTCGATTGGCCGATGCCTCGCTCAGTCAGTTGCAAGACGGCTTCGTAAGTTAAGGTGCCACTTCTGGAGACAACGCCGACGTTTCCTTTTTTATGAATAAAGCCGGGCATAATCCCAATTTTACATTCACCTGGCGTAATAATGCCGGGACAGTTGGGGCCAATGAGGCGAACGGGCTTTTCAGCCAAAAAGCGTTTTACTCGCATCATATCCATGACTGGAATCCCTTCCGTAATACAAATAATCAGCGGAACTGCGGCTTCGGCAGATTCCATAATGGCATCGGCGGCAAAGGGGGGCGGCACAAAAATAAGCGCGACATCCGCAGCCGTTTCAATCACAGCCGCTTCAACCGTATTGAAAACAGGGATGCCCTCAAAATCACTCCCCCCTTTACCCGGGGTCACGCCGGCCATCACTTGGGTGCCATATTCCTTACAGGCAGAAGCATGATAAGAACCTTCTTTTCCCGTAATACCCTGAACCAGGACGCGTGTATTTTTATTCACTAAAATAGACATTGGAACTCCTTACTTCGTTCTCATAAATGGCTTAGCTCACCTGGGCAACAATCTTCTGCGCCCCATCCCATAGCGTATCCGCAACAATCAATTCAATATCAGAATCCGCCAGCAGAGTTTTCGCTTCGGTCGCATTCGTCCCTTCCAAACGCACAACCAGCGGCACATTTAAAGAGACCTCTTTGGCGGCATCAATAATACCCCCTGCGATGCGCTCACAGCGCACAATGCCCCCGAAAATGTTGACTAAAACCCCTTTCACATTCGGGTCGTCCAATAAGATCTGAAATGCCTGTTTGACTGTCTCTTTCGACGCACCGCCCCCGACATCTAAAAAGTTGGCGGGTTCTGAACCGGCGAGTTTGATGACATCCATCGTTGACATCGCAAGGCCTGCGCCATTGACCATGCAACCAATTTTTCCATCCAGTTTGATATAGTTAAGGCCAAATTCAGCCGCTCGGGTTTCGAGTACGTCTTCTTCATCCAAATCACGCAATTTACTCACATCTGGGTTTTTGAAAAGCGCACTGTCATCAAATCCCACCTTGGCATCCAGTGCGATTAAACGATTGTCTCCCGTAATGATTAAGGGGTTGATCTCGATCTGCATGGCTCCTTTTTCGATAAACAGTCGATATAGATTGCCAAGCAATTTGACAAATTGACCGATCACTTCTTTGGGAAGCCCCATTTTAAAAGCGATAGATCTGCCCTCGTATGCCTGAAAACCAAAAGCAGGATCGATTGAAAGGCGGATAATTTTTTCAGGTGTTGCTTCCGCAACCTCTTCAATTTCCATCCCTCCTTCCGTACTTGCGATCACCACGACCGAGCCACTGCCCCGGTCGGCGACCAGGCTTAAATAGAGTTCATTTTGAATATCCGCCCCTTCTTCAATCAGAAGTTTTTTGACTTCTTTGCCTTCAGGGCCCGTTTGTGGTGTGACGAGGATTTTCCCAAGGATTTCTTTCGCAAGCGGGATGACTTCTTCCCTCGTTCTGGCCAAAAGTACGCCACCGGCCTTGCCGCGCCCCCCCGCATGAATTTGAGCCTTGACGACACATATCGGTGTTTCCAGCGTTTTGGCCACGGAAGCCGCTTCTTCCGGAGAGAAGGCCACATCACCATTGGGAACAGGAATCTGATATTTTCGGAATAGGGCTTTTGCCTGGTATTCATGAATATTCATCTTATAAGTATCCTTCTTTTTTTATACGGACTTAAAAACGGACTCAGAGCAATTATTTCACAATGACCGTAATTTGTTTTGAAACAAGGGGCGGTTGATGAGGCACGTGAGATTTATCGCCTAAAACAAGTTGTAAGGTGTGTTTGCCCGGACCAAGCATCATGACCGTCTCTGTTTGTCCACCCCCAAAATGTTTGATACCCTCTTTTCCCATCGGTTTATCAAAAGGAGGAAGGGTTTTGCCATCAATTAAAAGATGGTGGTGCCCTGTTCCGGCTTTGTCCGTTCCAGCGGGAGCGACCCCCATGCCTCGCAATCCAAACTTGATGGTAAAGGTTTTGGAAACGATTTCACCATTGGCCGGGGAAATGATGTACACGGATGCGTCAACTTTTGATGCCGTTCTGGCCATCTCTGCAGAAGCAATCCCATGTGCTAAAAACAAATGACTCATCATGATTATCACACTCAAAAATTTCATTTTACCCTCCACAAAAAGTTTGACTTGCAATCAATCCTGTTTAAACATAAAAGATCCAGCGATCAGTCTTTATTGACATAATCTGGAAAAAGCATGGGAGACAGAACTTCTGGAACAATCCCCGCCGCTTTTTGTTCTGCTTGAAAAGACTCCAAATGCTTGAGGGACAAAGATTTTGATAACGATGTCGTTGCTCTTTTTGAAGCGGCTTTACCCGCTCTTTTGCCATAGACAATGATATCGAGCAGGGAATTTCCCATCAAACGATTCCGTCCATGAATCCCGCCAGAGGCTTCACCCGCGACATAAAGATTTTTCAGGGTGGATTCGCCATCCACATCAATTTTAATGCCACCATTTTGATAATGAAGGGTCGGATAAATAAGCACAGGTTCTTTTTCAATATCAATTTGGTATTTTGAAAATTGCCGATGCATATTCGGAAAACGCTCACGCAATGTGCCTTCGCCATGCAGGACATCAACCAGGGGCATATCAAGCCAGACCCCTTTGCGCCCGGCTGGGGTTTCAACCCCACGGCCTTCCTGACATTCACGAATGATGGCTGAGGCTACGGCATCTCGGGTTTCCAGCTCAAAAACAAAACGTTCTCCTTTTACATTTAACAGGTGAGCACCCACTGAGCGAATCGCCTCGGTGACTAACAAACCCGCCATCGCCTCTGGATAAACAGAACCGGTTGGATGATATTGAAAGGTATCTTGCAGGGTCAGTTCAGCACCCGCACGATAGGCCATCGAAAGGGCATCTCCGGTGGCACCATAGTGATTGCTCGTTGGAAAACCTTGGATATGTAAACGGCCAATGCCGCCCGTTGACAAAATCACCGTTTTGGCCTGTACAATAATCAGTTGATCCGTATCTAAATTTTTTAAAACGGCGCCGGTACAGGTTCCTTCACCGTCTGTGAGTAGTTCAAGTACAGGACTGAATTCGAGTACCTCGATTTCTTCGTTGAGCACGCAGTCTTTTAAAACACGCATCAACTCAAGACCGGTATAATCTTTACAGCGTAGCAGTCGGGGGAGGCTGCTTCCTCCGCCAGATCGAATGCTTAAGTTGCCATCTTCTTCACGATCAAACAAAACACCGTTATCGATGAGCCATTTCGCGACCGAAGGGCCTTCCTCCACCAAGGTTTTAAGCAAGGTGCGGTCATTCGCCATCTGCCCGCCTTTAAAAGAATCGACAAAATGCCGCACAGGAGAATCTTCAGGAGAAACGGCAACTTGCATGCCGCCTTCGGCCATGACCGTATTAGAATCACCCAATCTCAGCTTCGTCGCCATCAGCACCTTTGACCCCGCTGCTTTTGCAGCCAGTGCTGCGGTCGAACCTGCACCTCCACCACCGACAATCAAAACATCTACTTCGTGTGTTGGCGTAAGGGAAACCGTTTTTGTAGCCAGCTGACTTTTTCCCTCTAACAAGCGGATGACTTCATGGACAGATGTTTGACCTTTATTGGGTCCCACTTGCAAGGTGCCATAGGCTTCTTTTTTATAATCGGGATGAAACCGATGAACCAGTAAGCTTTTTTCATCCTGAGAAAGACGCGCCATTTCTTGATCGACCCGTAAGGGGCGCGCGTCATTGACCAAAGATTTTGAAGATTCTATATCACTCATCAATCCTTTCCTCTATCTATGTCTTTACAGCCGTTTCATCATCAGGTTGCATCACACGGGCCCATTCTGGATCAAAACGACCTGAATGAATCTCTTCGATACGATTGACCAAATCACTGGCTTCTTTGGGATAAAAAGCACCTGTCAAGCGGCGTGCATACAAACCCATACGGTGAGGCCGAATTTTGGTTTCACAAACTGCGGCGCAAAGCCCACACATGACGCAGCTTGTAAATCGCTCTGCCACGGCTGAGAGATCACCAACAATGGCTTCGCGTACAGCCACCATCACGTCAATCCCTTGTGGACAAGCCGTAGAACAGGCTTGACAGGAAACGCAGCGTCTTGTTTCAGGATAATATTGGAACAGGGTTTCTCGGGATGGCGATTCAGTGGGTAGGGGTGAGATTGTTTTTTTTGAAGGGTCGGAAGAAAGAAAGGTAATATTCATTCCCTCTGAAACCATTGTTTGACAGGCGAGTGCTGTTTTTGGAATCATTTGATCGGGGAAGCGGGTTGTGATTGTGCAAGTGCCACAAGCCCCGCCAAGACAGCCCACACCCCGCGTCATCGAACGGCCAAGATGCCACATGGCCTGAATGACGGTAATCCCAAGTGGAACGGGGTGTTTTTCCCCATCGATTGTAATCGTGATTGGGCTGGAAATCGCTAAGCTCCTTTGGGTTCAATATCAAACGCCCCGTTCAAGAGATGGGCTCAACCTGAATGGCATCATCCGGTAAACTTAAGAGATTTTCCCATTCTGCATTGTACTTTCCATCTGCGATCTCATCAACGCGATTCGCAAGTTGTGGCGATTTCTTTTCAAAAAAGATGCCTTGGGCACGTCGCATAAAAAGTCCCACTTGGTTCGGCGCAATATCCGCGATACAGACGGGCACACAAAGGCTACACATCACACAAGAAAGAAAAAGCTCAGCCCCTTCTTTGAAATCACCAAAAACGGCTTTCCATACCCCGGTTCTCACATCAATCCCTTTCGGGCAGGCCACCGTGCAGGCATCACAATTCCGGCAAAGGGCAGCTTCCGGGTAATGTCGAAAAAGATCTTGTTTGGGATCTTTCATCTCCGGGAACTGATAGGTCACCTTCCGGTTGGGATAATAAGAAGCAATTAAGGAGAAGGCCATCCCATCTTCAACCTGGGTTTGACAGGCCAAAGCGGTTTTAATTTTTGTATCCTCTTTCGTGCGATACTTTGCCGGGCAAGCCCCGCAAATCCCGCCCAGGCAGCCCACACCCCGAGTCAATTCAAGACCGGAATGCCACATCGCCTGCAACATGGTCAGCCCTTCGGGCACCTGATATTTCTTTCCCGAAATTTCGACTGTAATGTCTTTTGGGTTTTCCTTTTGATTCAATCTCTTACCTTAAATTGAGAAGGTGCTGCCTGGAAAGGAGCACCTTACTCGAGTGCGATATTGTTCAGTCACGTCTTTTTACAACACTAAGCGTTCAAGGCGTTCAAGGCTGAACCTGCCTTAAACCAGTCCACTTGTGCATCGGTTAAACTGTGTTGTGTTTGAATGCTGATCTTTTCTTCGCCATGATGGATGACGACTTCGACGGGTTTCCCTGGTGACAAATGAGATAAACCCAGCACGCTGATGCGATCAGTCTCCCCAATTTTTTCCCAATCCGAAGGGTCTGCAAAGGTGAGCGCTAAAACACCTTGTTTTTTCAAGTTGGTCTCATGAATACGAGCAAAGCTTTTGGTAATCACCACTTTGACGCCGAGAAAACGGGGCGACATGGCCGCGTGTTCTCGTGAACTGCCCTCACCATAGTTTTCGTCCCCGATGACAATGGATCCGATCCCTTTCAGCTTATACCGCCGTGCCACTTGTGACGGGGTGAGGTCTTTTTCACCGGACAAGATATCATTGGCCTTACCCGGTGTATCCGTAAAGATATTATTCGCGCCGAGGAACATATTGTCACTGATTCGGTCTAGATGTCCTCGGTAGCGTAACCAGGGTCCGGCAGGAGAGATATGATCGGTTGTGCACTTCCCCTGAACTTTGAGTAATACCGTGAGCTCTTCTAAATCATTTCCGTCCCATTTAGGAAAAGGAGAAAGCAATTGAAGCCGTTCGCTCTCTTCAGCAACGATCACAGAAATTCCTGAACCATCCTCATCCGGAGCCACAAAACCCACTTCACCGGATGCAAAACCATTGGGGGGAAGTTCAAGGCCTTGCGGAGCTTCGAATTTGATTTTTGTGCCGTCTTCAGAAGTCAAGGTATCCTTCAGTGGATTAAAAGCAAGATCACCAGAAAAAGCCATCACCGTCACCAACTCAGGGCTGCTCAAAAAAGAGAGGGTTTCTGGATTGGCATCATTACGACCCCTAAAATTCCGATTAAAGGAGCTGATAATGGAATTGGGTTCCCCTTTCTTTTTATCTTCCCGTTGCCACTGTCCAATGCAAGGGCCACAGGCATTTGCCAGGACTTTTCCACCCATGGCTTCGAAAATTTCGATGAAACCATCACGCTTCATTGTATGATAAATGCGCTCTGAGCCAGGGGAAACCAGAAATTCTCCCTTTGCTTTTAGTCCCGCTTTCAAGCCTTGGCTCGCGATATGTGCCGCACGGGTAATGTCTTCGTAGGAAGAATTGGTGCAGCTTCCAATCAAGGCGGCCGAGACCGTCATGGGATACCCATTCTCTTTTGCTTCAGTCCCAAGCTTAGAGATGGGACGGGCCAAGTCAGGCGAATGAGGTCCGACAACAAAAGGCTCTAATTCAGAGAGATTGATCTCAACAACTTCATCGTAATAGCTTTCAGGATCGGCCAAGACTTCTGGATCCGCCGTCAGAATCGCTTTATTTGCATCAGCAAGTGCTGCAATATCCGAACGATCCGTTATTTTGAGATAAGCGGCCATTTTTTGATCATAAGGAAAAACCGATGTGGTCGCGCCGAGTTCAGCACCCATATTGGTAATCGTCCCTTTACCCGTTGCACTGATGGTTTCAGCGCCAGGGCCAAAGTATTCAACAATCTTATTGGTTCCGCCTTTGGTCGTCAGCTGACCGAGCAAACATAATATGACGTCTTTGGCCGAGGCCCAACCACTGAGAGAACCAGTCAGACGAACGCCCAGTAACTTAGGTTGAAGGACTTCCCAGGCAAGACCTGCCATCACTTCTCCGGCGTCTGCTCCGCCCACGCCAATAGCCAGCATCCCGAGGCCACCACCGTTCGGGGTGTGAGAGTCAGTTCCAATAATGAGTCCACCCGGATAAGCGTAATTTTCAAGCACCACCTGATGAATAATGCCGGCTCCCGGTTTCCAAAAACCAATCCCATACTTCTTCGCAGCGGAAGCAAGAAAATCATAGACTTCTCTATTTTCAGAGATGGCACGGTCAATGTCTTCTTTTGCGCCACTCTGCGCACGAATCAAATGATCACAATGGATGGTGGTCGGTACCGCGGCCTCTTTTTTATTGGCTTGAATAAATTGCAACATCGCCATCTGTGCCGTGGCATCCTGCATCGCGACGCGATCCGGCCGGAGCGCCAGTTGCGCCTTGCCTCGTTCGAGTGTTTGACCTTTCGGGTCATCTAAGTGAGAAAAAAGAATCTTTTCAGTCAGGGTTAAGGGGTGACCGACACGCTGTCGCGCAGCCTCAACCCGAACAGTCATTTCCCGGTACTGATTTTCAATTGCTTTAGCAGACATAATCAAATCCTCCAAACATTTTCCTTTTTTCAAGACAGCCTGATCACTTGAAAAAAGGAAGTTTGATTCTAGCTGAGGGGAGACACGACGGGATCGATCCCAGCTCATTTCCCCCCTTGCTCAGTAATAAGGTGTAAAAACTCTACGCGTTAATCGAGTGGCGGTACCTCTCTTCGTTTTGTCGATGTGTAATTGGCCAGATATCTAAACAGACGCACGAGGCGACTTTCTTCACGTTTCTGATCAATCCAGTGCCCGATCAAACCGATGGTTCTGGAAAGGATAAAAAATCCGTTCAATGCATCAATAGGAAAACCCAAATCAACTAGAATGGCTGCCATCGTTCCATCCACATTCAAAATGAGGGTATCTTTTTTCGCTGTTGTGCGTTCCTCGACGGATAAGGCAAAATCGAGATGTGGTGTTGGAATTCCTGTTGATTTTACATAAGAAATCAAGGCCTTCACTCGTTTGTCTGGATTTCGAAGAGACTTCACACGGTGACCAATTCCAGGTACGGGGCCGACATTTTTCTTCATATGGCTTAAAAAGTCATCAACGGACATCTTGTTTTTGACCGCATAACTAAACCACTGACCGGCACCTGTCACAGCCCCCCCAAAACGAGGCCCAATCATGATCATGCCTGCCGCGACCGCCTGTGCCATCGAAATCCCGGCACAAGCCGCAATAATGGTGACAAGTGCGCCCGAAACACAGGGGCCATGATCTGCCGATAAAATCACAATCCGTTTAATAATTTCTGCCTCAACGGGGGTCACAAGGCGCTTGTCCCATAATAAGCCGATCACATGAGGAATTTCGTAGCCCTTGTCGATCAATTCAGAAGCCGCATAACCACTATAGAGTGGTTCTTCTCCGCGATCATCGCAGATGGAAGACTTCAACAGGGGTTCAGCAAAAACATCTCCATCTTTAATGGCTTCTTCGATGGTTTTTGGAAGTTGTCGTGTGGCAATATCTTCTTCTGGAATTAGGGGTAGGCCGCCCTGTGCAAGAATGTCGTCATAAGCGGCCTTAATGACGGGGCCTAAACCGCCAAAGGTGTCCGGAACAATGGCTCCTGCTTTTGTTAAGGCCTCGGCTTTACTTCGCGCAGATCCTTCCCCATGCAGTCCTTCTTTCGCACCCGCGTGGCCGAACTTCATCCCTTTTGGCAGTTCTTCCTGGCAATAACCGGAAACGACTGCGATGAGTTTAATCCGACGTTCTTTTTCTGCATACCAGGCCGCCGCTTTTTCTTCTAAATCCCCGCCCATTTCACCGACCATCACGACCACTTTGGTTTGCGGGTCTTTTTCGAATTTTTCGAGATAGGTCACAAAATCTGAACCCGGATAAGTATCTCCTCCTATTCCAATGGCCGTCGTGATGCCGTCGGCAAACTGGCTGCAAATCCACATAATTTCATTGGAAAGCCCACCTGATTTTGTAATCACCCCGAATGAACCCTGACGATGGAGTTTGCATAACATGAGGTTGTCATATGATCCCCCGACAACACCCAGCCGTGATTCCCCGGCGGAGATAATGCCAATGGATGAGGGCCCGTTAAATACCTTCCCGAGTTTTTCTGCCTCGATCCGTAGTTTTTTAGCATCTTTCTCCGGCAATCCTTCTGTAATCATAGAGATCAATTGAATATTCGGATCGCCCAGTGCTTCCATCGTTCCTGCCAATGCACGGTTTGGCGCAATGTAAATCAAGGAGGTATTGATCTCAGGGAATTCCTTCGTCGCCTCCTTCACGGTTTTGAAGATGGGTACCGAAACCAATGTGCTCCCAAAAGGGATCTCGTTTGTTTTTCCTGCACTTGGCGGAAAAACAAAGGCACAAAGGTTAAAAGGGATCTGGCTCAGGTGACAGAACTCGGCCATTCGTTTGGCCGCATTCACCCCTGCGGGGCCGCCCTGAATCACAACGCGGGTTTCTTTATTTGTAATGATGCTCACTGGACACCTCCTTTGATTGCGTAGTCGACAATATCTGTCAGAGGTGTGTAACGATCGTAAACATGGATATCAAATCCTTCATTTTCAAGCACTTTCATTGCAGCTAAACCCTCTTTTTCAAATGGACCGCCACGGCGCACCCAAATCGAAACCCCTTCCAATTTTCCATCAGATTTTGCTTTTCTAAAGCCATTAATAATGCCTGAAAAAGTCTTTTTTACATTCGTAAAGTTCGCAATGGCCCCGCCCACAATAATGCGCTTGATGCCTTTCAGGGAACAGACTTTCTCAGTTAAGGCTTCAACGGCCCAATCGGGGGGATCTCCTGAATATTCAGAATAGTTGGCCAAAGTCCCTCCTAGTGCAAGCACCGCGTCGGAGTAATAAACTGAAGCGCCGCCGCCTGCAGGCAAAAGTGCCGTATCGCCACCGGGGATCTCAATAAATTTGACCGAGCCTTTTACGCGTGTATCAATATCCAGAATTGCTTTTTCATTGTCGGAATAGGGGCGGCCAAATTCTGAGGCAAAATTAAAGTTCCAATCTGGGTGACGGAATCGCGCATCACCATCCACCATCGTCACGGCATCCAAGGCGGTCAATTCACCCGTGGATGCTTTAATCACGAGAGGATTGATCTCAAGGTAGTTGCCGTCTTCCTGGTCATAACACTGAAAAAGTTTGACCGAAAATTCGGCAACCTTGGGTAAGAGATCATCATTAAAACCTGCAGATTTTGCAAGTGCTTCCACCTCAGAGAGCTTAGGGTCGACACCCAAGGGAATTTCGAGTTTCTGCACTTTTTCCCAATTGGCCTCAACTTCGATTCCGCCCATGCTCGCCAGAAGCAGCTCTGCGCCATCGCGCGTTGATTTTACCGCAACGTAATATTCTTCATCATGTGCGACCATTTCAGAAATGATGACTTGGGAAATCTTCACATCAGACACTTCTTTGCCCAGCATTTCGAATGCAGCAACCTGTGCCTCAGCCAAATCCAGGCCCACCTTGACCAAGCCCAGCTTCATTCGTCCACCAATGGCCTCATGCGCTTTTACCACAAGTTTTGATTCGCGCAACCAGGGGTTTGCCTGAGCGAGATTGTCGAGCTGTGTTGCATCTGTTATTACAACATAATGTGGTACCGCCATGCCCCATTTTGACAGGAGCCTCATCCCGGGTCCTTCTAAGACCTTTGCCATATTACCGCCTCCACTTTTCTAGTCATTTGATATTTTGATAGAGCACTTGACTCAATTCACAATAAAAATGGATCATAAGTATTCGATTCCATCTATAATCATTTGGGCATAAATAAACCGTCAGAAAATTTTTAAATACTAGAGAACTTCTCTCTAGCTTGTCAACCCTATTTTTGGGACAAAAGCCCTATTTTAAAGGGGTTCTATATTCAGATTTTTCTTTTCCCCTGCGCTCGTACCCCATGTTTTATCTGTTGTTTTTACCTATTTTTTGCTTTTTCCTCCTTATAGTAATTTTGACCCATCGATGTCACGAAACCTTTGTCTTTAAAAATTTGAGGCAAAAAACACCCCGGTGAAACAAGCTAAAAAAGGAAGGGAATTTTCAATGAAATCAGCCTATTTCATGCCATTTTCTTGATCGAAAATACCGATTATGTTATCTACTACCTTTTTTTTCTAAAGTACTTGGCACTTGGACACTAAATCATTATTTGGAGGACAATATTGCTAATGAATCCTCGGAAAAACAGGCTTGATACAGGGCTTGAAGCGCATCCCTCCTCTTCACTTCCTGAACAACTTTCAGCGATGAGAGCCCTTTCTGCGGGGGTTGCGCACGAAATTCGAAATCCATTGGCAGTGATTCAATCACTCGTCGAACACCTTGCTAAAAAAACAGAGGACGAAACACAGAAAAAGATCGCTGAAGCCGTCGTCTCCGAGGTTGGCCGACTTAACGAGGTCGTGACGGAGTTCCTGGAATTCACAAGCACCCCTCCGCTCCATTTTGAAAAAACGGTTGTCAAAACATTGATCGATAGGGCACTTGCTTTTGCCATTCACCCGGAGAAACATCGAGATATCATCGTAAAAACCCATATTCCTGATGATATGCCTGAGGTTGAACTCGACCCGGCTGCTTTCCATCAGGTCTTGTTAAATACACTACTCAATGCCATCCAAGCGATGAAAGGGAGTGGCACTTTAGAAATTCACACCTCTATTTCTGACCATCACTTTATCGTACAGATAAAAGACACCGGCCCCGGCATCCCCCCTGAAAACCAAGAAGAGATCTTCCTTCCTTTTGTGACGACCAAACGCGGTGGCGCTGGCTTAGGGCTTGCCATTTCACATCAAATTATTACCCGCCACGGTGGAACTATCTTCTTTAAAAATAGTGAAGGGAAAGGGGTTGCCCTTTTTATCGATGTGCCTCGGAAGCAAAACCGTAAAAAATAAGCCATTACAGGAACACTTCGATCAATAAGAAAAAGTTGACAAGGATAGAATCAATCCATTACTAAATACCCTCTAAATGGTTCAAACTTTTAACTGAGGTACAAGCATGTCTAATCAAACACCAAAAATTATTTACACCAAAGTAGATGAAGCACCCGCATTTGCAACCTACTCTTTTCTTCCAATCATTAAAGCCTTTGCAGCGCCCTGTGGCGTTACAGTAGAAAAGAGAGATATCTCTCTTTCAGGCCGAATTATAGCGAACTTTCCCGACAAGCTCAGGGAAGATCAAAAAATACCCGATGAACTGACCGCACTCGGCGAACTAGCAAAAACACCGGATGCAAACATCATTAAATTACCGAATGTCAGTGCATCGATCCCGCAGTTGATGGCCGCGATCAAAGAGTTACAGGAAAAAGGCTACAATCTTCCTGACTTCCCGGAAGAACCAAGAAATGATGCGGAAAAAGAAATTAAAACACGATATGCGAAGGTGCTCGGAAGCGCGGTTAACCCCGTACTCAGAGAAGGTAACTCGGACCGCAGAGCCCCTGCTGCCGTCAAAAATTACGCAAAAAAGAACCCGCATCGAATGGGCCCATGGTCGGCAGATTCAAAAACCCATGTCGCGCATATGAATGAGGGCGATTTTAGATCTAATGAGAAATCGACGACAATCACTGAGGCCACTGACGCCAAAATCGAGTTTGTGGCTCAAGACGGGAAGACCACTGTGCTCAAAGAAAAGACAGCGCTGCTGCTTGGCGAAGTTCTTGATGCCACGGTGATGAGCCGTAGTGCCTTGCGTGAATTCCTTGAGGCTCAGATGCAAGACGCAAAACAGAACGATGTCTTGTTTTCACTCCACCTCAAAGCCACCATGATGAAAGTCTCAGATCCAAATATTTTCGGTCATGCGGTTTCAGTGTATTTTAAAGATGTATTTGAAAAACATTTGGCTGTTTTTGAAACGCTGGGTGTCGATCCCGACATGGGCCTGGGCGACCTTTATTTAAAAATCAAGACGCTCCCAGAGAATCAACAAGCCGCCATTGAAGCGGACATTCAGGCCTGCTATCAAAATCGGCCCGAGCTTGCGATGGTCAACTCTGATAAAGGCATCACCAATTTACATGTCCCCAGTGACGTGATTATCGATGCGTCCATGCCTCCGATGATTAGAGACTCCGGAAAAATGTGGGGAAGCGACGGCCAACTTCATGATACCAAGGCGGTTATCCCTGATAGCTCTTACGCCGGGGTCTATCAGGAAGTCGTCGATTTCTGCAAAAAAAATGGGGCTTTCGACCCAGCGACGATGGGCAGTGTCCCCAACGTCGGCCTGATGGCAAAAAAGGCAGAAGAATACGGTTCTCACGATAAAACTTTTAAAGCGCCGGGAAATGGAACGATTCGCGTTGTATCTGCTTCGGGAGAGACTCTGCTTGAACACCGCGTTGAGGAAGGGGATATCTGGCGTGCCTGTCAGACCAAGGATGCACCGATACAAGATTGGGTCAAGCTGGCCGTTACCCGCGCCAGAGCAAGCAAAACCCCTGCTGTTTTCTGGCTGGATGAAAGTAGGGCGCACGATGCGCAGCTCATCGAAAAAGTAAAACGCTATTTGAAAAATCACAATACAGAAGGGCTGGATATCCGAACCTTGTCTCCTGTCGAAGCCACGCGGTTTTCCTTGGAGCGCATCAAAGAAGGCAAAGATACGATTTCAGTTACCGGAAATGTTTTGCGTGATTATCTCACCGATTTGTTCCCGATTCTTGAAGTGGGCACAAGTGCAAAAATGTTGTCTATTGTTCCTTTAATGAAGGGCGGCGGACTGTTTGAAACCGGTGCGGGCGGCTCGGCACCCAAACATGTTCAGCAGCTTCAGGAAGAGGGTCATTTAAGATGGGATTCTCTGGGTGAATTTTTGGCGCTTGCGGCATCCTTGGAGCATTTAAGCAAGAGCTCTAAAAATGAAAAAGCGAAAATATTGGGCGAAACCCTTGATCGCGCCACGGGAAAATTCCTGGATAACAAAAAGTCACCCTCCCGCAATGTGAATGAGCTGGATAATCGCGGCAGTCATTTTTTTCTCGCGCTTTACTGGGCGCAGGCCTTGGCTGAGCAGACGGAAGATAAAGATCTCCAAACACATTTTTCGCCCATCGCAAAGAAGCTTGCAGAGAATGAAGCCAAGATTGTTGACGAGTTGAACGCGGCCCAAGGGCAGGCGGTTGATCTCGGCGGCTATTATCTGCCCGATGAAGAAAAGGCGAACGCAACCATGCGACCGAGTCCCACTTTTAATGCGATTGTGGATTCGGCTGTATAAATAGAAAATCTTTAGGACATCGCTTTAAAAAAGCCTGAGATAGAATAGACATTCTGTTTCAGGCTTTTTTAGCAAGTCTCAGGGGCAACAAATTGGTGAAGCAGATCACATTACAAACAAAAAATGCCCCGGAGCCAATTGAAACGACAGAAGAGAGGGAGTCCACTTTACTGATCCCGCCCTACAATGTTGTTTTATTGGATGACAACGACCACTCTTACGAATATGTGATCACCATGTTGGGAGACCTCTTTGGACACAGCCAGGAAGTGGCCTATCAAATGGCGCTTGAAGTGGATTCTGCAGGGTGCGTCATCGTTTTCACAAGCCACCAAGAGCAAGCAGAATTCAAACGCGATCAAATCCATGCCTATGGCGCAGATCCCATCATTCCAAAATGCCAAGGTTCTATGTCGGCTGTGATTGAGCCGGGGACGTAAGAAACATCTATCAAGACAAAAAAGAGTGGGCGATTCATCAGTACCCTGGTCGCCGAGGGGAACTTTTCTCAAGGATTACAATGAGCCTTAGACAAAAAAAGCCCTCCCCCCTTGACATTAAGAGAGGGAGAGCTTTTTTGGGATTTAAATAATCTCAGTGCTTATTTATCGACCAAGAATATTCACAATACCACTTATCTGTGACCCATCAAATAGAAGCATGTTGGCAGTACCAAAAATGCTCACAGCTTCGTTCTCACCAGGGATAGTAACTGCTCCCCCGGCAAATGTTACTTGGAGACCAAGATCTGTAGCTGCCACCGCTGTTGAGAAAACAGGGGTCAGTGTTAAGGTTCGGCTATTCGTTAATACTGGAGTAACCGATGCTGTTACTACTGCAGTACAAGGCCCAGTGTTAGGGAGACACTGCGTGATACTTACAGTAAATGGAAAAGCTGTAGCATCAGGTAACGCAATATCCCGATTAAAAACAAGCGACAAAGCCCCTGTTGCAACAAGATCGTCTACATTCCGGTTAGAGGCAAAAACGACATGAAGACCGTCATTATTTGCGCCTGGAACGATATCCGTCATGGCGACGGCGATGGGGCTGACTGAGGTTCCTGCGAAGATCTGAGCCAGGGTCTGACGAGCCAATGGGGTGCCCTCATGTGTTACCGGTAAGACGACTGGGGTGTAAGCACCACCCAAAACCAGGCTGGCACCAGAAAAGGTTGCAACAGCAACACCGTCCGCATTTAAAGCGGTTACTGCAGAAAGGGTTGGCAACAACCCCGGACTTGCAGCAAGCCTCGTTCCTCCAGAAGTTGTTATCGATACAGAGTTTGCTGCCGCATTCTGCTGTAACATGACTGTTGCGCCTACAACTTCTTCACCGCTATAAGAAACTGCAACCTCGATATCGGGTGCTGTTGCTCCCACCGGAAAGAGATAGACATCCCGGACGATGTTGATGATTGAATCGGTTGTCCCCGCGATGGTTGCCGAAGGTACTGGAAAAGTGACTAGGCCTTCAAAGCGCTGATAGTTCGTGTTGGTGATGACCATCTTAAAGGTGATATTCCCGGCATCAATGTTGACCGGAACATCTGAAAAGGCATACTCGCCCACCAAGGGTTTGGTTGTGTCTTTAACTAAGACGTTCGGTGTACGATGCGAAGTCCCCTGAACAAGCGTTAAGCTAAGATCGTCCCCGCCTATCCTTGCTCCCGTGGTGGCATCAAAGACGCCCCCTTGAATAGTTGCCTTCTTATTTACTGACTGGTTGGGGACGGAATTGTTTGAAGTTGTTTCATCACCGCACCCTGAAAGTCCGACCAAAAGACTCAAAGCAAAAACGAAACCCGAAAACTTGTTTGTAGATTTCAACATGTTTTACCCCTATTCCTTATTTTAAAGTGAGTTTGTTATTAACCCCATATTTGTTCCTAGTGTTGATTGACTGATTCATTTAATGGCGAATATTTTAGCTCTAGCGTCGCTAGAAGTCGGTAACGGACTATACTATAACGGGGAATGTTTATTTTGGCAACTTCTTGATACCCTGTGAGAGTGATTTATTTGTCCTGTGACTCCTCTTTGAGCAAGCGTGAAGACCCGAGACGACATGACCTGATGTCCGGAAGGGAATAAAGTTGACCCAGGCGGTTCGGATGAAGACCCTGAAACGATGAAGAAACGGAAGCAGATTCTCAAACATCTATTTGGGATGATAAGGTTTATGAATCATCAGAACGGATTTTTAATGAAAGGGGTGAAAGAAAATCGTTTTGAAGCCTTTTAGGGGAGAGCGAATGGCTCCTGAGATCAAGGCTTGAGCCCTCTTCCTTCCCATTTGAAATGATAAATCCTCCTGCCAAAATATTTTTCATATTTTGACGTATACTTAATACAATGGGAGATTAAAACCACGGGGATATTTCAATTATCGCGTCAGGGTAGGTTCAATTTATTTGGAAAAACAAGCGGATCCAGGGCTTAAAAAATGGCACCCCCTAAGGGGCATTGCATTTTCAAGCGTGCTATTGCTTGCACTGCTCTTCGCAGTTCTCACTCGCTTAAACGAAAAAGTCGGCATTCTATCAAACTATAATCAAGCCATTGAGCAATCGACAAGATTAAGCCATCTCAGCTCTCTACTGCATCAAATTCGTACACTCGCCGCGTTTACTTCAAGCAAGGATCAAGACAAAAGGGGTCTTGAAGAACAATTTAAGGTGCGGCTCTCCGCCCTGCTGATCGATAAAATGACAAACTTATCCACAATGGAGGGCAGAGGCCAGCAACTTCCCATTTTAATCCAAAAGATACTTCATCAAAAGATTAGCTCTGAACGCAATCCCGTTTTATTACGTCGATATGGCATTTTAATTCAAGAGGTCCACACCCTACGGACATCGATCGCGATTCCCTTCGATCGTCGTTTGATATCCAAAGCAGAGATGAATGCTTTGGAGAGCCTTAATAATTTGATCTCAGAAAGCAATGCGGCATTCGGGCAGATCCTCAGAGATGGCAGCGGTTTATTTGACGAAGAAAATTGGGGAGGTGGAGTCCAGGACATTTTTCGCTTAAATATAGAAGCAGCCGAATTACTCCTTTTTCGTGTCGCCGATCTGATTGATGCGCTCAGGCCCGTTTTCCCTGAGATCGAGACCCCCATTTTCGAGAATTTTATGAAACAAGGGCATCAATTTATTGATGATTCCCAAGGCCTTCTGGATCGGAAATCTTCTTCTGAACCTTTTGTTTACATCGATTCAGGGTTTCAAGTGCTGGACAGCGCGATGTTGATTCATCCTGTCCTTGCTAAAGAAATGAAAAAACCAGTTAAGGAAAAAAGAGAACAACTCGATCTCTTAAGGACAGGGGCGAGCGTTCTCACCATGCTGACAATCCTAGTCAATGCAACCGTTTTAATCAGACTTTATCAAAAAAAACATATGGCTTATACCCGCCTTCTTCAAGCCAAAGATTATGGTCATCTCATTCTCAATCATATGTTTGATGCGGTTATTACAAGCGACGAAAAAGGAAAGATTGAACAGATGAATCCGGCTGCTGAGCGGATTTTTGGCTATTCAATAGACGAACTGCGGGGAAAATCGGTGCACTGTCTTTCTGTACCTCAAGGGAAAGTCGATTCAGATTCAGACCTTGCCACTTATTTTAAAAGCAATGGCCGAGCCACTCCAGAAGTGATCCCTGAAGTCCTGTGCCAACGGTGCGACGGTTCTATTTTTCATGCACTGTTAGTTATGACGCCATGTGGTACATCGAAAACACCAACATTTACGGGTATTTTACAAGATTTAAGTCAGCATAAATTGACACAAGAAACATTGAAGCAAACAGAAACCAAACTTGAAAAGGCAAATAAAGGCTTAAAACATTTATTGTTATTTGATGGACTCACGCAAATTCCAGATCGTAGCCACTTTGAACAGCGGCTTGAAGAAGAATTGAATCGCGCCCGGCGGGAAAATGCCGATCTTTCTCTGATCATCTGTGATATCGATTATCTCAAGCAATTTATTCAGTCCTGTGGCCGTATTTCCGGAGACGATGGATTGAGACGTGTGGCTGAGGTGATTAAAGGGAATTTGCTGCGTTCGGTTGATTTACTGGCGCGTTATGGCGGAGAGACCTTCGCGGTCATTCTGCCATCCACAGATGCCAAAGGGGCGAAAACTTTGGCAGAGCAAATCAAAAAATCGCTTTGGCAAGAGAACATCTCTCATCCGGCCTCATTTATTGCGGATCGTGTTACGCTGAGTATTGGCATTACCTCGAATCAGTTTGATGACAATTATCGCATTGAGCCGCTGATCGAGCGTACGGATCAAGCCTTATTTCTTGCTAAAAATAAAGGGAAAAACCGGATTGAGTTAAAAGTTTAATCAATACTAAGGGGATTTAATTGAATTGATTTTTTGACTTTGAAAAGGGGGTATGCTACGGTCGGAAACATCAAGGATGTATTTAGTACATGCCTTTAAGCCGCTTCTCTTGATCTGGAAAATGGGTTCAGTCGCGGCCTATCCCTGGTTAATAGGGTCACAATAAAAATTATGTCATATTACACTGAATATAACTCGGTTCAACGAGTAAGGGATTTGAGATGTCCGACGCAGTACTGCAAGGGTCATTATCCGATGATAACGAAAGAGTTACACCGCCCGCGCTTAAAGAAGAGTCTTCAGGATTTTACGAAAAACTTGATCCAGTTTTACAGCTTTTCTCAGACCTTGCTGAGCGCAGGCATGATTCGGAAAATTTTTTAGACCGGCTTTTAGAACAAATTACAAAAGAAGTCAATCCTGACCTCCTTCTATTTTTTAAGTGGGATGAGGGTAACCAGGAGTGGTTTCTCCATTTTCAAAATGGCTTGCCTCAACATATGATCAGTGAGGGAAAGCTTGCCCGTGCCTGGCAGTCTCTCCCCACCATTGTTAGCCACGAAGCCGAACCGCTCTATTCTGATGATATCTCCAAAGACCGCCGATTTATTGGTCAAGTCATTCGAGGCATCAATATTCGCACCTTCCATGGTATTACCCTTCGATCTGAAAAAACCATTTATGGTTCTCTTTTAACCGGGTTTTTTGAACCCAGTGCCATGAGTTCGACAGATCAGCGTGCATTTTTAATGATGTCGAATTTGTTGCGGCCCTATCTTGTGCCGAATGCGCCAGACCCATCCCCTATCGTAGCACCTCAGTTTGAAGAAAAAAAAGAATCGAGCACAGAAGGGATTACCCTTTCACTTGATCTTTCAGGGCGAATCAAGGCTTGTAGTCCCTTATTTTTAGATTGTATCGGTTTAAATGTCGATGGTGTTCAAAATACAGCGCTTTCAACCTACCTCACCAAAAAATCCTACACGAGTTACTTGTCTGCAGTGAAAAAACTGAAAGCCAGTGATGAGGGAATCGAGTCCATCCTTTTAGAAGCGCTGAAACCGGGAGGGCGAAAAAGGATTCTTTCCGCACAACTGAGTTTAGAAAAACAAGAAGAAAAACTGACTGCGATTACATTATCTGCAAAAGATGTCACGCAAATCGACCCATTAGAAACAGAAATTATTTATAAAAATGCCTTGTATGCAATTTGGAGTAGTATTTCTTCTGCCTTGCAAAAGATCTCTCACGAGACTTCAGGTCGCGCAAAGCATCAGCTTGATGAAGCGAAAATTTTGAAAGAGGCTTTGAAAAAGGGATTTTTAAAGCTTGGTCTTGAGGGGGCCTGTCTACTTCGATTACAGGCCAGCAAAAAGAAACTCCTTGTGATTGCGGAACAAGGGCTTTCCGAGCGCCAACAAGAACAGATTGAAAAACACGGCCTTGGCGCAAAAGAACACCTGCTTTGGAATGTGATTGAAAAAGGGGATGGGGTCTATATCGGGGCTAAATCTAAAAAATCCTCTATTAAAAAGCGCTTGTTTGGTGAAGATGCATTAAGCTCTTTCATGGGCGTTCCCATTGAATCGGAAGACCACCTTTGGGGGGAACTCATTCTTTTCAGTCGGGAAGAGATTCTCCCAGAAATTGACTTGAAGGCATTAAAGGTACTCGGCCATGAAGTGGGGCGGGTCATTGACCAAGTGAAAGCCTTTGATCTTTTACAAAAACGTATCGAATCTTTAGAGACCTTAAACGAAGTGGGTCTGTCCATTACAAAAAATCTGAATTTAGAACAGTTGCTCAATTCCATAGCAGAGAATTTGAAAAAGATGATTGGTGCAAGTAACAGTTATATTTTTTTAGAGGACGCAAAGCGTCATGTCTATTATGGCGCGAGTGGATCTGACCAAAGAGGAGACGCCGTCCGGAAATTTGAAATTAAAGTGAATGAGAACCACTTAATTCCAATCACAGCACGGGAGCGCCACCCCTTTGTGATTGAAAATGCATCCAGCGACCCACGCGTCGGGAAAAAATGGATTAAGGCCTTTAAGTCAAGATCTTTGCTTGCAGTGCCCTTCATAAATCGTGATCGGGTGACAGGTGTACTCTTACTTGATGAGACTCGATATTTTCGGAAATTTACAAACGAAGAGATTCAAAACGTTTCTGTAATGGCAAACCAGGTTTCCATTGGGATCGAAAATGCGATACTCCACCATTCAGTGAGTCGGCATCGTGAACGCTTGCAGACCTTGTCCTCGACCATTGTCAACGTTCAAGAAGAAGAGCGCCGACGGATCGCAAAAAAACTACGCGATGAGTCGGGCGCAGACTTGACGGCAATTCGCGATGATATTGAATGGCTCAAAAAAACAGTCAAAGAGCCTTCATCAGAAATGAAAAAACGCTTCGACCGTGTAGGAAACAAAGCGAGTAAAACCTTTGATCGCTTGAAAGCGCTTTCCGCAGAACTGAGGCCCGCCATTCTAGATGAATCCGGCCTTGTGTCCACCATCAAATGGGTGGTGAAAGAATTTGAGACACAAACAAAAACAAAGGTACAGCTCCAGATCGGCGGCACAATCAAACGCTTACCCGCTCGGATTGAGATCCTTCTTTTCCGGATTATTCAAGAATCTCTGGCCAATATTTCGACGCATGCTAAAGCAGAGTCAGCGATTGTCTCACTGGAAAAGCGCGAACCCCACATTCATCTTTACATCACAGACGACGGCAAAGGCTTTGATGTGAAGCGTTATTTCTCCTCGCCGCAGATGATGCGGAAGGAGATTGGTATTCTGGGCATGAAAGAGCGTGTCGAACTTTCAGGAGGAACCTTTTATATCGACTCCCAACCGGGAAAAGGCACACGGATATCGATTCGCATCCCGGTGGTGAGGAGAAACCCTCAGTCATCAAATTAATTTTCCTTGGGTCTTTTTAAGTAACCATCAACAAACAGATCAATATCCCCATCCATGACGGCAGAGACATTGCCCGATTCGATTCCCGTCCGGTGATCTTTGACCATTTGATAGGGCTGAAAAACGTAGGAACGAATCTGGCTGCCCCAGCCAATTTCCTTTTTTTCTCCCGTCATCTTTGCCACTGACTTCTTTTTTTCTTCCTGCTGCAGCTCATAAAGATGGGATTTTAAAACCCGCATGGCGATGAGTTTATTTTGGCGCTGAGACCGTTCATTCTGACATTGTGTTACAAAGCCAGTGGGTAAATGCGTGATCCGAACAGCGGAAGAGGTTTTGTTGACATGCTGTCCGCCCGCGCCACTGGCTCGGAAAATATCGAGGCGAATCTCCTTTTCATCGATTTCAATATCAACATCATCTTCAAGCTCTGGTGAAACAAAAACAGACGCAAAGGAGGTGTGCCGCCGCTTATTGGCATCAAAGGGAGAAATCCGGACAAGACGATGCACGCCAGCTTCCGCTTTAAAATAGCCGTAAGCGTATGGCCCCTTCACCAAAAGCGTGACGCTTTTGATCCCCGCCTCATCCCCGGCCTGCAAATCGAGCGTTTCAACATGATATGATTTTCGTTCGACCCATCGGCCATACATGCGCATAAGCATTTGTGCCCAATCTTGCGACTCTGTCCCGCCCGCGCCGGGGTGAATCGTGACAATGGCATTATTGAAATCTCTCTCGCCTGTAAAAAGGGTTTCAATGGTCAGCGCGTCAATCTTGTCTTGTAAGTTTTTTAGCGCGACTTCAAGATCTTTTTCAAGGGAGGGATCTTCCTCTTCCTTAATCAGTTCGATGAGGAGATCGGCTTCTTCTAACTCGGAATCCACATCCTGCCAACGACTGAGCGCTTTCTCAAGCCGGGTTTTCAGCGCCATTTTCTCCTGGGCTTTTTGAGAATCTACCCAGAAATTGGGCTCAGAGGATTCAGTCGTCAGTATGTCAATTTTTTTTGCGTTTGATGAAAGGTCAAAGATGCCCCCGGAGCTGGTCACTCTCAAGCCGGATTGTTTTTAGTTGTTCTTCTTGTTCAAAGAGCATCTCGTATTCTCCTTTTAAAATGGGACCTCAGTAATAATATGGCTGTGATCATAGCACAGAATCCCGCAAAAAAATCACCGAATTGGCTATACAAGGTTTCTGTTTGACGGAGTGAAAGCGTTGATGTGGCAGTGGCCTCCACAAAAAGATTGCTTTGATGAAGAATGTGACCCTGAGCATCGATAAATCCTGAAATCCCCGTATTGGCCGCGCGCGCAAAGGGCACACGGTTTTCTACGGCACGAAAGACGACCATCGAGAAATGCTGGGTGGGCGCACTAGAAGTTCCAAACCAAGCATCATTACTCAGTGTGGTCATCAGGCTTGCCCCATTTTGGACAAAGCGACGGACGAGTTCTGGAAAAATAACTTCAAAACAGATGACGGTTCCTATTTTTTTATTTTCGATTTCAAAAACAGTCGCTTGGGTTCCAGGGAAAAAGTCTCCGATGTCTTGGACGAGTTTATCTATAAAAAAGAGCAGATTAGGCATAGGGATATATTCACCAAAAGGAACAAGATGTAATTTGTCATATTGTGAAATGTCCACCTGTTCCGGAGAAAGCAGGAAAGCACTGTTATGCAGCCTAATTTCCCCAGAGGGCCTTGATTCTAAACTGGGCGATCCGAAAAGCAAGTGTACTTTTTTATCATGAACAAATTCCTGGAACAGGGCCTCAGTCGCGTGTTCTGTCCCGAATATAAACGGCGTTGCGGCCTCCGGCCACACAATAAGATCGGGTCGGTTTCCATTGTTTTTTAAAGTCGAAAGAGAAAGATCAACATAGGTCTGAGTGGTCTGATCTTTAAAGGCCTGATCCCATTTTTGATTTTGGGCGATATTGCCTTGAATGACGGAAACCCGAATTGTTTCTCCATTGGTCATCGGTTGGGATAAGCGGAAGAAACCATAAAAAAGTGCACAAAAAAATATCGATAAGGCAAAAGCTATCGATTTCCAAGAAATGCTTTGGATAAAAAAGGAGTGGTCGATTTTTTTTAGTATCGTTAAATACAGAGCGCGATTCACCAGCATCATCACAAAACCCACGGAATAGAGACTGCCAAAATCGGCAATTTGGATCATCGGAAGAAAATCACTTTGAGAATAGGCGAGGCTTGCCCAAGGAAATCCCGTTAAGAGATGCCCTTTCAGCCATTCTAAGACCACCCAGAGTGCAGGAGCGAAGAGTAACAATCCTTTCTCATGTTCCTTAGAGATATATTGGAGAATCCAAGCAAAGAGACCGAGATAAAGCGAAAGATAGGCCACAAGCAGGAGCATGACCAAGGTGCTGACGAATGGAGAAATTCCGCCGTAGAACTGCAGACTGATTGTTACCCAGTAAAGTGTTCCGCAAAAATAAACCAAAGCGGTCAGCCAAGCGAGCAAAAAAGCCTTCGGCGGATTTTGGGAACGGATCGCAAAAAAAAGGGGGATAAACGCGAACCAGGCGAGGGGATATAAATTGGTATCCGGGAAACTTAAGGCAAGTAAGAAACCCGATAAAAGAGCAAGCCCATAGGGTAAGACCTGCTTGGGTGAAGAGGTCATAGACTTGCTTGGCTTAGGGTGAAGGTCTTATTCCTTTCGAGCGGGGTGATGATCGATCCCCACATAGGCTTCGATAAAGCGATGGATGCGGTCTTCATCAAATTCATCAAATTTATCAATTCTTCCCCAGGCCGTGAGCGCAATCTTTGCGCCAATCCCTTTGTAGGGGCCCACAATAAGATGGCTGTACTTGCTTCGCGCTTTGCCTTTTTGTTCTTCTTTCGCCCTTTTGAAATAGCCTCTCACTATTTTTTCAAGTTTTTTAGTGAAATCACGGCAGTCCTTGCAGTCATACTGAATAATCACCCCGCCATCTTCTAGATTATGTACCTGGAGTTCGTCCGGAACCTGCTGTCGATAGACCCCCCACTGGGCGACATTGTGGGTGTGCGGGCCGGAAGTCGGGGGTATCGTATTATATGGGGAGTGCGGCGCTCTAATTGAAGAAATATGTAAATTCCCGAGGGTCGGCACGCTTTTGCCGGGACCTTCATCAGAGCTGGTCTCAGATTGTGCATAGACTGGATGGGATATGAAGCTCAAGGCCAAAAACAAGACGATGAAAAGAGGGTTCATTTTAATGTGGATGATGCTGTTCATTTTGATCTTTCCTCCCCAAAAAATAAGACAGGAATGTTATCAGATTATCTCCTGAAATGGTAGCGCATTGCCGTGGAGATCTCCTGTACACATTGATTTGTAAATTTCAGATGCCTCTAAACCTTGCGAAAGGTGTGCAGTTGTGTGAGAATGTTTTTCTTATGTTCACTCGCAAATCAATGAATTGGGTCGTTTTTTTCGTTTTCATCGCGTTCTTCGTGACCCGTCCGCTCCGTGCTGAAACTGAAACAGACCGGGCAAAAAGCCCACCTTTTGAGTTGACCTCCTTAAGTGGGAAGTCTTTTACCGAAAAAGATTTGCTGGGGAAAACAACCCTATTGGTCTTTTGGGCCTCTTGGTGCGATGTCTGTAAACACGAACTGCCGAAGGCCGGCCTGCTTCATGAAAAGTTAGGCGAGCGTTCTTTTCAAGTGATTGGCATTGGCTTTGGCGATTCTGAACAGAGTATTCGAGAATATGTAAAAAGCCATCCCGATGTTTTTTCTTTCCCTGTCCTTTATGACACTGGGGATCAGGTCGCATCACGTTTTGGAACGCAAGTGACTCCGACCTTTTTTCTTTTCGACAAAGAAGGGCAACTGATTGTCCCCTATCGCGGCGGCGGTCTCTTTGAACATCCTCAATTCCGAAAAATCCTTTCAGAATTATTGTAAGCGGAGGTTGCGTTATACCCGAATACGAATACATCACTGAATCAGAAGCACGGGATGCGGCGATCAATGAACTCCAGGATTGTGATTATATCGGGGTTGATATTGAAGGGGATTCTCTTTTTTCTTATAAAGAAAGTGTCAGCCTGATCCAGATTACCGGAAATGAGAAGAATTACATCTTCGATCCGCTCTTGCTCGACACGGTACAAGCGCTGGCCTCGCTTTTTTCAAATCGCTCTATTTTAAAAATATTTCACGGTTCTGATTACGACGTTGTTTCATTAAAACGGGATTTTGGATTTCAGGTGGGGCCCATCTTCGATACCGCTTTGGCCGCCCGTGCGGCCGGAATACGTCAGTTTTCACTTCAAAATTTAATCGAAACCTATTTTCAGGTCAAACTCTCTAAAAGATATCAAAAAGCCAATTGGAAACTGCGTCCACTTTCTAAAGAACAACTCGATTATGCCGCCCTCGACACCGTTTACCTTTATCGACTCTATCAAATTTTAACCGAGGCCGTTGGCAAAACAGGACGCCTGGATCAACTTGAAGAAGAGTGCCAATTGATGGAAGCGATCACTTGGAGCGGCAAGGATTTTGAGCCCAACGATTATCTTCGGATTAAGGGTTCGCGTGCCTTATCGGAAAAATCCCAGCTGATCTTAAGGGAACTCATTGTGGCGCGAGACCAATTGGCCAAAGAACGAGACCATCCCCCTTTTAAAGTCATCTCATCTCGGCATTTGATTTTGTTGTCTGAAAAAATGCCTCAGGATGAAGCTGAACTACTCAAACTTTTTCCCAAAATAAATAGAGCCATTTCAAACAACATCCCCCTTTGGCTTGCAGCCATTCAAAAAGGAATAGAAGCGAATGAGCCTTTGCCCGGACGAGTCAAAAGCCAAAACCCTCCGCTGACCTCAGGGCAGGAAAAGTTATTGAAGGTACTCAAAACATGGCGAAACACACAAGCAGAAACAGAAAAACTTGAGCCCGCCATGGTCTTGACCGGAAATGTATTGAAAGAAGTCGCTCGTTTGAAACCCAAGCAGATGGAGGATTTTGAATCCATCCCCTCAATGCGCCAATGGCAGATCAAGCGCTACGGAGAAGTCTTAATCGCCATCGTGGGCGAAGGGAAAAGCCCTTAATCTTTTGTGTATCTCAAAAGAAATGCTTCAAAGGCAGGATGCCTTTATTCAATCAATCATCCATTCAATTATTTAAAACGACGGATTTTTTCGTAGAGGGTTGAAAGGGCGATTCCCAATTCTGTTGCGACCGCTTTTTTGTCCCCTTTGTGTATTTTGAGCGACCTTTGAATCACTTGCTTTTCAATCTCTTCAAGTGAGGCCGGAGGAGAAAAGTCTTCGCTTTCAACCGACAACATGGCGGAGCCCTTTTTCTTGCTATTGCCCAAAAAGAGGAGATCATCGGTTCTCAGTGTGACCCCTTCCATCATGACCACCCCGCGTTCAAGTGCATTGCGAAGTTCGCGCACATTGCCCGGCCAGTCGTGTTCGGTGAGTTTATCGAGTGTGGGTTGGGGAAGATGAATAGATTTCCCTTTTAAAAAATGCTGGGCTAGAAGTGGAATATCATCTTTGCGTTCCCGGAGCGGCGGAAGAAAAATAGGAATCACATAAAGCCTGAAATAAAGGTCTTGCCGAAAGTTGCCCTTGATCACTTCTTGATCCAACCAGCGATTTGTTGCGGCCACCACTCGAAAATCAGAGTCCATTTGTTTGCTGCCGCCGATCCGCTTAAAATGTTTTTCTTCAAGTACGCGCAGTAGCTTGGGCTGCATCTCAATCGGGAGCTCGCCAATTTCATCCAGAAAAATCGTCCCGCCTTCTGCCAGTTCAAAAGCCCCTTGTCGTTGATTTGAGGCCCCTGTAAAAGACCCTTTTTCATGACCAAAGAGTTCTGATTCGATCAAGTCCTTCGGAATGGCACTGCAATCGATTGTAATAAAAGGGCCGGCTGACCGATCACTTAAGCGGTGCACCTCTCTCGCCACCAGCTCTTTTCCACAGCCTGTTTCCCCTTGAATCAAAATGGAAACACTGCTCTTTGCGCCTTTTTTGATCCACTGATACACTTCTTGCATTTTCGGGCATTTCCCCACAAGGCGGCCCAGTGAAGGCGGGGAGAGGGGGACCGTTTCTTCTTCAAGGAATACCTTGAGGCTTGAGTTGCCCACTTGAATTTCAGAGCCCACGTCAACGACAAGGCTTTGGATGCGCTGTCCATCTACAAGCGTTCCGTTTGTGCTGCCCATATCGCGAATATGCACCCCGGTTGCGCCTGATTCCAATTCTAAGTGAATATTCGACACCGTTTTATCTGAGAGGACCAGGTTGGCATGTGCGCTTCGCCCCACCTTGAGAATGCCTTGGCTGAGGGGCATCCGATTCCCTTCATCAGGGCCGTTGGTCACGACCAGTTCATATTTGCCGGTGCCCACCCGTGTTGCGCCGGGCGCCGGCAAATCAAGGGTGGGTTCCCATGTCATCGTATCCGTTGGAAAATCAGAAACCTCTTCGGGCTCGAAAATGAGACGATAGGGGCCAATGAGTGAGACTTGTCCCTCTGTCAAGGGCGTTTTTTTTGTGTTTTTATGGTTAACCTGAAGGCCGCGGCCACTTTGATCTGCAAGGATGTATTGCCTTCCCTCTTTTCGGATCACGGCCTGATAGCGCGACACTTCGGGATGCGGGAGGACGATATGGTTATCCCGGCTTCGACCGATGCGTACTTCCTGATCCAGCAGAGTATAACTCCAGCGGAACTCATCTTTGAGATAAATACGCAAACTCGCCATTTCAGCACTCTTTAGTCAACAAAAGATTGAATTATAACCGCCCGCCTAAGCAAGTCAAGCAGTAAATCAGTATGAAAAGAAGCTGCGGTTTTTGTGAATAAACATTGGGGAAGGTACAGCCAATCCTCGCCAGAATACACTGTCTAAAAATTCGATTCAATGGCCGGCCGCTTGGACTTAGATTTTTGGGGATTATATTCATCCGAGATTCGAGTTTTATTCTGGAATGTTTTAAACGCAAGAAGATCTGGGCTCTATTAAATCTTCCAGTGTCAGTGAGATCTGATGCTCCTCTATTTATAAAAACGTTTCACCTGTATTCCTCAAAATGCAATCCTGATCTTGGGTTGTTGATCAGTATTGCATTTTTTACCTTGTCCGAAATACACTACTTGGGAAGGGATCAAAGTCCTCTATATTTATGCGTACTGAAAACGAGAGACTGACATGGACATTTTAGTGGCACTTGATTTATCTGAGGGCTCTCATATTATTTTGCAAGAGGCAAAAAAATTGGCATCCGGTCTATCCTCTAAAATATGTTTGCTTCATGTGGTGGGACCCAAACCGGGGGTCATTGCTTATGTAGACCATGAACCTGGTTTTGGGGGACTTCAACCTTGTTATGTTGGCTATGGCCCTGATCCTTCAACAAGGCAGGATCAAATTTCGGATAAATTCAAGAAAGAACATAAGGCATTGCAAGAGGGGGCAGGTGAGTTAAAAAGATCTGGCATAGAAGCTGTCGCTCTTTTGATTCAAGGTTCCGTGATCGAAGTGATTCTTCGTGAATCGCGGAGGTTGGGTGTCGATATGATTATTGTCGGTTCTCACGGGCATGGTGCCGTTTATAATTTGGTGATGGGTAGCGTCAGTGAAGGTCTCTTAAAACGCTCTCCTTGCCCAGTTCTTGTGGTCCCGACGCATGATCGTACTTAAATTTAAAAAATAAGGGAATAGAGATCGAAGGTTGAACTCTTTCACGGAATTTTAAACGCGGAAGCGGGGAGGGGGTTTTTGCCATGAAAAAACAGATGGGTCAACTGAATTGTGACTAAAAAAATAACAACTTGATTCCCATTTCCTTAAAACCCATTTTGGGGTGAATCTGTTTTTATTCCAATTTTTACTTGACTGTGATGATACTTTATGGATATAAAGTGCCAAAATAAATCCAGTTCATTTGTATATTTATATTTGGATTATCCCTTACATCTTGGGTATACCTCTTTTTTTCTTGTTTCAATAGATTGACCCGCAACATTTTTTAGTCGTCATCGCAGCATCCAGATTGGGCAGTACTTTTTTTATTTTCTGTGATCAGGATTTTCTTTTGATGAAGACCTTTCTTTTTAAACAGTCCCTAAAAACCGTTGAAATCAAGACCCTATTCTGTGGCAGAAGCCATGAAGTGTTTATTCAATATGGACATGAGGAGATTTTATATGCATAACAGGAATCGCAAGTCCCTGCTGGGGTTTTTCGGGCGATGGATTTTGGGCGCCTTGCTCTTGGCGGCGGCGCTATTTTTGCCTGCAGCGCAAGCTTCGGCAGAAGACGTTTTTTATTATCACAACGATGCCTTGGGTTCTCCGGTGGCGATGACCAATGATTTGGGGGCTGTAGTTTGGAAGGCTGATTATCAGCCTTTTGGGGAAGAATTGATTACGACAAACACCGAGCCCAATGCCCATCGCTTTACGGGGAAAGAACTTGATGTGGAAACAGGGCTGCATTATTTTGGGGCGCGGTATTATGATGCGCGCCTGGGACGCTTTATTTCGGCTGACCCCGCAATGTTATATGGTCGTCCACTTTCCACCTTGATCCTTCCTCAACGCCATAATCTTTATGCTTATACGACCAATAACCCTTATCGCTATGTCGATCCTGATGGAGAATTCCTTATATCAACGGGGTTTGCGATTGGTTTTGGTGTCGCAATATTCAATAACCTTACAAATCCGAGTGCTGTGAATGCCCCTTCAGGTAATCAAGGGCTCGTTGATTCTCAAACAGGTGGGGAATTTACAGGAGACATAATAGTACAAGATACAGTAGCTGCTGTTGGAGGTTTTGTCGCCGGCAAAGTAGTTAATAAAATCCCAAAGATTTCTAATAAGGCAGATGATATTGCCGACGTCGTTACCCGTCGGACACGTAAAGGCAAGCCAGGTGTAAAAATAACCAAAAATGATGGGAGTGCTATAGACATAACGGAAGATCGTGTTAAAGAATTCGTACCTAATACGCACCCGAAGGCCCCTCCGGGAGCGCCACCACTTAAAGTTAAGTTCAAAGATACGTTGCCTGGAAGCAAAGGATTGAAGCGTAGTCCAACAACGACAGAAAAGCGCCTATTAAAAGACTTAACTAAATGATTGATATTGGAGATCTCATAAACAAGTATTTATTTTTGCTTAGGAATTACTGGGACGAGCTGGAACAGCTAATCTCGTATGATAAAACTGGTTCACTCAAGGACGACTGGCTTCAAGCCAATTGGGAATTGGTAGTAGAAGGATCACTATCCCAAAATTCTGAAAATTCTGAAATATTTTTAGAGGTTTATGGTGATGGCGCGGATGTGAATTCGCCAAGTAGTCGAATTATACAACCTAATAAAATGCCGACCCATGCTGTGTATTGTTATTCCCGATCTGGTGAAGCTGTTAAAGATCATTTAAACGACTGTTTGATTAATCTACCAGAGGGAGGGTTGCCAATTGATAAGTTTGTTTCAATTAAGGATGATGGTTGGTATTACGAAAAGAAACCATTTGATAAGGTGTTGATTGACTATAACGGTCAACAGACAGTTCTTGATTTAGATGACGTAAAATTTTCTTTGAAAGAGGTCAATTAGTCTTTGTGGATACATAAAGAGTGTCAGTTCGCTGCCCGCGTTGGATTTATAAAAATTTTCTGTCAAATCAATGTATGGAGAGAATAACGTGGTAAAGATATTCCAGATTTTATTAATATTGAACATTCTTTTACTTTTGCCCGCTCTTGCTCTTGCGCAAGTAGAGACCGAACTCGAAGATCCCTTTTATGGGCAAAAAGGGACGGACGCAATTATTGAGGCCTATTCTTCTGCGCCCTTTCTGGATGTGCTGGAAACCGTCGATCCTTTTTTTCTTGTTTCAAAAGGGTGACCCGCAGCATCCAGATAAGGCCGTACTTTATTTATTTTCTGTGATCGGGATTTTCTTTTGATGAAGACCTTTCTTTTTAAACAGTCCCTAAAAACCGTTGAAATCAAGACCCTATTCTGTGGCAGAAGCCATGAAGTGTTTATTCAATATGGACATGAGGAGATTTTATATGCATAGCAGGAATCGTAAGCCCCTGCTTGGGTTTTTCGGGCGATGGGTTTTGGGGGCTTTGCTTTTAGCGGCTGCGCTCTTTTTGCCTGCAGCGCAAGCTTCGGCAGAAGACGTTTTTTATTATCACAACGATGCCTTGGGTTCTCCGGTGGCGATGACCAATGATTTGGGGGCTGTAGTCTGGGAGGCCGATTATCAGCCTTTTGGGGAAGAATTGCTTAGGACAAACACCAAGCCCAATGCCCATCGCTTTACGGGGAAAGAACTTGATGTGGAAACAGGGCTGCATTATTTTGGGGCGCGGTATTATGATGCGCGCCTGGGACGCTTTATTTCGGCTGACCCCATTCTTATGGGAGGGCGTCCGAGTTCCACGTTGATTCTTCCGCAACGCCACAATCTTTATGCCTACACGACGAATAATCCATACCGTTATGTTGACGCGGATGGGCAGTTTCTGGAGACGGCTTTTGATATTGTTTCTTTGGGCTTTAGTATTAGTGCATTTTATAGTGCCCCTACTCTGGCCAATGCAGCTGCAGTCATTATTGATACTGTGGCAGCCGCGACTCCTTTTATTCCGGGCGGTGCAGGAGTTGCCATTAAAACAGCAAGAGCGGCAGATAAAGCTGCGGATGTCGGGAAAGTAGCCTCAAAATCTAAAGGAATACTGAAAAAAGCAGATTTTTCAGTTACGCCAGATGGTGTAGCAGTGCCGCTAAGTCAAAGTCGGATGAGGAAGGGATTTGATGATGCAGGGTTCCCTAGTAGAGCAGCTGATAAAACACCTGAACCGGGGATGATAAAATACAGCTCCAATACTTAAAGGATCAGTCGATGTACGTACAATGGAGGGAGGAGGTCGACATAACCGCAGAGCAGTTATAAATACACCGGGGAGAAATAGCCCGCGTACTCCTTCTGGAGGTACTCCACATGGGACAAAAAAACAAATACGAGATGCGAGCCACTTCAAACAAAATCCATGATTAATTCAATAAGTAATATTAGGCATAGAGTAAAAGAGTGGCTTTTAGGAACAGTTTTGGTTGCCTTCGATTACTCTGCAGGTTTTAGACTTCGTTTTGAGCACACTAATGTTGAGAAAGATAAGCCGAATGTAATTCATTTGGAAATTAAATCGGGATGTTATTTTGGTAAAGATGAGCAATGGAGCGATTTTATCGAATCATTGCCACTAAAAATTCGTAGGAGTGAGAAAGGAGATCCTGCTTTAGCTTACAGGTTAATGCTTCTTATTGGAGCAAGTGTTTGTGGAGTTGATGTAAGAGAAGATGGAAATCTGACAATTGAGACCACCGATAAAGAGACACTCACTATTCAAGGCAGAGACGATGTGTGGGATGAAAGCTGGATCATGTCGGAGCCAAAGGAAATTTCAGGAAATAAAGCAAAATTTATTATCTGCGACTCAAAAGGAAATTTTTTTTCCGGGTAGTAAATTTGTGGCTATATGGCTATCCCCGTATTAAGTAGGGAGTTTTTCAACTTAAAAGTTTGGAGTTCTTATGAAAATATTTCTTAGCTTTTCATGCTTATTTATCAGTTGTTTCGCGTTCATAGTTTTTATCATGTCCCCTTCTTTCACCCATGCGCAAGTAGAGACCGAACTTGACGATCCCTTTTATGGGCAAAAAGGAACAGATGCGATTATTGGGGCATATTCTTCTGCACCCTTCCTGGATGTGGTGGAAACCGTCGATCCTTTTAGCGGCAACCTCAATCTACTTCACACCGACACCCTCCTCCCCGGCAATGGCGGCCTCGACATCAATGTTCAGCGAGCCTACAACAGCCGCGTGAAGGCTTATGGCAACCACGTTGGTGAAAATGATAGTCATATGGGGTTTGGCTGGTCCTTTCATTTTGGCCGGGTGCACATCCCAGGTGGAAGTGGAATCAATGGAAACAATCCGATTATAGAAATGCCGGATGGTTCAACGCATCCTGCTTACGCAGATAAAGATAATACGACTACGTACAAAATCACGAAAGAAAATTGGATTTACCGCAGCGCCGCTAACAACCAGTATGAACTCATCCTAACAGATGGTACGATTTACAAGTTTTCGGCCCATGGCGCTTCATTTTACCTTGTCGATTCGATCACAACGACAAACGGCAATACGATCACCTTTACATATCTTCCAAATAAACCTGGCCAATTAGTCAAGATTACCGACAATACAAGTTCTGGACACACAATTAATATTGGGTACACTGCTTACCCCTTAAGGGGCTTTCCCAACATCACCGTTGACTTTATTTCTTCAATTTCAGGGGCTGGGGGAACTTTTAGTTATACATATGAGCAATTCCCGGATACCGGTTTTTATTTCTTAAAGAAAGTTTCCAGCAATGTAGGTTCATCTGCTGGCTCATGGAGCTACACCTACCATACAACGGGATCGTCATATCATCAATTAAAGAGCATCACTTATCCCAGCGGTTCTGTGCTGAGCTATGGATATAGTGATGTCCCGTTTGACACCGGGTATAATATCCATAACTTTTCTGTCGTGACCAGCCGAACCTTCAGTGGACGAGGGATTACCTCAGCAACTTGGAATTACGCCTACAATGCGAATACGAACAATTCTCAAGTGAGCACGATCACCTATCCAAATTGCGGGAAAGTGAAAACAGAGCGGTACACCTTTGCAAGCATTGCCGAGTTGGGGAATTCTTTTGGGAAGAGAAACCTGCTTTGGCGGGTTGGAAAGCTGCTCAAAAAAGAGATACTAGATGGCGGTATTGTTGAACGCACCGAAGTGTATGAATGGGTGCCGGGGACTTCTGTCTCCTTGGAAAATCTCTACACAACCGGATCCTTCGCCTGGGATGACGAGATTTTTTTGCCTCTGCTTGATAAGAAGACAATTACCCAAGATGGCAGAATATACACCACGACCTACAGAAATTACGACCCATACGGGAACCCTAAAACAATTACCGAAAGTGGAGAGGGAATCAGGACGACAACCCTAAGCTATTTTTATAACAGCTCTAAAAACATCGTCGCGAATTATCCTTTAACCCAAAACGTCTCTGTGAGTGGAGAAACATTCACGACGAGTTTTACCTACGATGCGAATAATGGAAATTTAAAAACCCTCACCCGATATGGCGTCACCACCACCTTTGGATATACCAACGGCAACATGACCTCCCGGACAGATGCACGGGGCAAGAAAACCACTTTTCAATATTCAAAGGGGCTTGTCTCTAAGATCACAAAACCCGCATCCACAATATATTCAATCAGTCGAACGATTAATTCGGCAGGGACGATACAAAGTGAAACAAATGGAAGAGGTCAAGGGTACACCACTAATTTTCAGTACGATCGCTTAAACAGGATTACACTGATTGACCCGCCGGAGGGAAATAGTACAACGATCACCTATACCACAAGCAATTGGAAAGTCAGTAAAGGTAATAATTTTACACAATACAACGTTGATGGTTTGGGCCGTGTCACAAGCACTTCCGCAGCCGAAGGGATTCTAACAAAAACCACTTACAATACTTGCGGGGAAGTTGTGTATCAATCGTATCCCTATGCTGGGACAGCGAATATTGGCGATAATTTTGTATACGACGTCTTAGGCCGGGTCGAAACAGTAACGCATCCGGACAGTACAAGCCAAGTGTTCACCTACTCTGGAAACAAGGTATCCATCAAAAATGAGCGGAACATTTCGACCACAAGAGGATATGAATCCTTTGGTGACCCGGAAGGAAAACGCTTAGTTTCTGTTTTAGATGCTACTGGCACGACCAGCTACGCATACAACGCTGTGGGAAGTTTGAAAAGAATCACCCATCCCGGCGGCTTGCAGAGGAACTTTTCATTTAACAGCAAAAATTTTATGACCAGCGAAACACAACCGGAGATCGGAACCATTTCTTATGGACACGATCCTGTCGGAAACGTCATCTCAAAACTAGATGGGAAAGGGACGACCACCTTTACATACGATGGCATCAATCGGCTGACGAATATTGATTATCCTGGAGTAGTCGATGATACGTCCTTTATTTATGATAAGGCAGACAATCGGAAAACCATGACAAGTGATGCTTCAAGCCATGTTTACGATTACGATACTTTAAACCGCATTAAATTGGAGAAAGTAACGATTGGTGGAAAGATATTTTCGACCAAGTACACTTATAACCCACAGGGGAATCTTGCGTTTTTAGAATATCCGACGGGTCGAACGCTTAGCTATTTTTATGATTCAGCGGATCGTGTCACAAATATTTTAGGTTATGTTTCTACTATTTTCTACCATCCCTCTGGTGGAATCGATCATCTTCAATTCGGAAATGCAAAACAGACCGACTTTACTTATGACAACCGTTCCCGCATAAAAATCCAGAGTGTTTCATCCGTGATGAATGACACCTATGCTTATGATGGGGTTGGAAATATAACATCCATTTCAGGAAACAATAACCGGTCAATGGGCTACGACAATGTGGATCGTCTGACCACTGCCACAGGAGTATGGGGATCCCTCGCTTTTACCTATTCCACCGTGGGAAACCGAAAAACACGGACTTTGAATGGCAGTACGAAGAATTTTAATTATTCAAGCATATCAAATCGTTTGACCTCTATCAGTGGGGCAGAGTCCGATTCTTTTGAATACGATACGAATGGCAATATGACCTTTGTTCGCGGGCGGGTCTTAGACTACAATTCACTGAATCAACTTATCCAAGCAACGCATCCAAATGCATGTTGTGTGGATTACATCTATGATGGAGATGGGAAACGCATTAAGAAAATAGATCAAACCCCCTCGGGAAAAACAACACTCTATCATCACGATGCCGCTGGCAATATATTGGTCGAATCGAACCCCAATGGATTGCCATATGCCGAATATGTTTACCTTAATGGTCAACGGATTGCCAAAGTGATTGGAGGGGACTTTAATCCTTCTATCCTAGATACTGATGGGGATGGGCTACCGGATGATTATGAAATCCAAAACGGCCTAAACCCTAATGACCCCTTCGATGCCAGTATTGACCCGGTGACTAGTGATCCGGATGGGGATGGGTTTACCAATTTAGAAGAATACGAAGCGGGCAGCGATCCCAATGATCCTTTGTCAACACCAGCCTCTTTAGCGCAGGCTGCTTTGTTGGCGGCTTGGTTGGTGCCGATCATCAATTTATTACTTCAGTAAACGCGGATTTTCAGCAACAAAAAGAACAAAACCTCATCTGCTTTTTGCAGTTTTGTTCAGACAGATATCAGAGGTATACAGCATCTCAATCGCAACAAAGACTACAGGATGATTTTTTATTATTAAAAATAAATATTGAAAATTAGGAGGAACAAAATGAAAAAAATGATTTTACTGACAACGATGGCGTTGATGTTTTTATTCTCAGTAGCACATGCGGACAGCCTTGATGTTGAGGGTAAGATTACAGGTATAAAGAGATACGAAACGCACTTATGGGTAGAAATTGACAACCCTCAGGCAATCTCAGGTGGTGCGAATTGTTATCATAATGTTAGCAAATATTATTTCGCATTCAGAAATGAGGATAGTGATTTATTATCAATGGCCTTATCTTCGTACATTGCCGATATCCCAGTAAAAATTATGGGGGTAAAAGAAGATGTGAATGGTGTCAATAAAGAAATTGCAGGTATCTGTTTATTATCAAGTTTAGAAATTAGAAGATAAGCCCACTAGATTTACAGCTGTAGCGTAAGTAATTTCCCTGAGTAATAGGGATCAAGTTTTTGTTTGACTTTTATTATTGCAACTCAGGAACCGATTTTAATCGGTTCCTGACAAGGGTTTAGGGAGAAAGCTATTTCTTTTTCGCCTCTAAGATTTTCAATTGAGCACGGGGAAAAGAAAAGATTGTCTGTGGAATTGGAATAGAGCGAATAAGTATTCGTGTTTCTTCTTCCTCAAGCCGTCACTTTTTTAATCGCGTCCCCCACAATTGAAACCATCGTTTCTAAATCAGCCATTTCAATGGATAAAGGGGGCATCAAGACCACGACATTGCCGAGGGGACGTAAGATCAGTCCACGTTCTTTTGCTTCCTGACACACCAAGCCACCCATTCTTTTTTCTAAAGCATAGGGCTGTTTTGTCCTTTTGTCAGAAACGAGTTCAATGGCGATCATGAACCCGGCCTGCCGGATTTCTCCGACATGCGTCCAGTGTTTCCAGGGATCGATTGTTTCTTTCACAAATTGAATTTTAGCTTGAAGGTTTTTTAGGGTCTCTTCTTTTTCAAAGACCTCCAAATTGGCGATGGCGGCGGCACAGCCCAAAGGGTTCCCCGTGTAGCTGTGGCCATGAAAAAAGGTTTTAAATTCAGCGTATTCTCCGAGATAAGCATCATAAATACGCTGGGTGGTGAGTGTTGCCGCGAGCGGAAGATATCCCCCTGTAATCCCCTTGGAAAGTGCCATGAGGTCGGGCACGACCCCTTCATGTTCGCAGGCGAACATTTTGCCGGTGCGTCCAAATCCGGTGGCGACCTCGTCGGCGATCATGAGTATGTTGTATCGGGTACAGAGCGCACGGATCTTTTTGAGGTAGCCGGGCGGCGCAGTCAACATGCCTGCGGCGGCCTGAATGAGGGGCTCGATGATGAGGCCGGCACATTGATGCTGATGCGCTTGCATGGTTTTTTCGACCTCATCAATGCAAGCCATGTTGCACGAAGGATATTGAAGCCCAATCGGGCAGCGATAGCAGGTCGGCGCGGGGACTTTAATCGTCTCAAATAAAAGGGGGCCATAAGTTTGGTGGAAAAGGTCAATGCCGCCCAAACTGACTGAGCCAATGGTATCGCCGTGATAGGCATTCTCGAAGGAAATGAAAAGCTTTTTTCTCCTTTCATTCTTTCCTTGGTATTGCCAAAAACCGAAGGCGATTTTCAGAGCAACCTCCACCGCCGTAGAGCCGTTATCGGAGTAAAACACTTTTGCGAGTTTTTCAGGGGGCGATTCGGAAGTTGGCGCGATTTGAAGGAGTTTTTCTGCCAGCGTTATTGAGGGGAGGTTGGCAAGCCCTAAGAGCGTCGAGTGTGAAATTTGATTGATCTGCGCAAGCAATGCTTGATCGATATGCGGATGCCGGTGCCCGTGAATATTGACCCATAAGGAAGAGGTCCCATCGAGGTAGTGCTTTCCTTCGATGTCGGTGAGGGTTACCCCGTCTCCCTTTACAATGATGGTGGGTGGTTCTTGTTCCCATTCTTTCATTTGGGTGAAGGGATGCCAGATGAAGTGCTGGTCTTTTTTTTTGATATTAAGGGGTTCTTCAAGTTTGTCGGGCATAAGGCTTGTTATTCCTGTACTTTACAATAAGAAAAAGGCTGTAGTATAATCCCAAAACAAATTGATTAAAAGGGGGGGCGTGCCGAAACAGGATCGGAGCGGAATGAGGCGATTTGTCTTTTCCGCTTTTTTATTATTAGCGGGTATCGTTTTCGGTGTCGTGCTGAGTTCTAATTTTCGTATTGTCCCTTCGGGTGAAGCGGTCGGAAAACAAAGCCTTTCGCCAAAACCCAATGGCGTGGTCAAGAGTGAGCAGGCCTTTGTCACCGTTGCTAAAGCGGTGACGCCAGTAGTCGTCAATATTTCGATAACCCGCCGTACCAAAACCGAGGAGAAGGACTCCTCTGATTTTCCATTTCAGGGGCCGCTGCGCCGGTTTTTTGGTGATAAATTTGGAAGACCGCACGACCGAAAGGGAGATGGTTCCGGCTCCGGGGTGATCATTCAGTCTGATGGATTGATTGTGACAAACAATCACGTGATTGAAGATGCCGATTCAATAAAAGTCCTCCTTTCAGATAAGAGGGAATTTATTGGAACGGTGGTCGGCACCGATCCAAAAACAGACTTGGCCGTTGTGAGGATTAATGCAAGCGGATTACCCACAATTCCCTGGGGTATTTCTTCAAGGCTTCAGGTGGGTGAGTATATCCTCGCCGTGGGTAACCCTTTTGGCTTAACGCAGACTGTGACAATGGGGATTGTCTCTGCGGTTGGTCGGGCAAATATCGGACTGGCAGAATATGAAGACTTTATTCAAACGGATGCAGCGATTAATCCGGGAAATTCTGGTGGCGCGATGGTAAATATTCAGGGTGAGCTGGTCGGTATTAATACGGCCATCTTTACACGAAGCGGCGGATATATGGGGATCGGCTTTGCCGTTCCCAGCGACATGGTGCAATCTGTTGTCGGGAGTTTAGTGAAATCGGGCAAGGTGGTTCGGGGCTGGCTGGGTGTCGCCATTCAAGAGGTTACGCCTCAAATCGCAAAAGGGCTGGGTTTACAGGAGGCCAAAGGTGCTCTGGTGAGCGAAGTGATGGCCGGTAGCCCTGCTGAAAAAGCGGGCTTCCAAACAGGAGATGTGATCCTGTCTTTTAACGGGCAAGCGGTAAAAGATACAAACCAATTGCGGCATATTGTTGCTAAGGCCTTGGCGGGAGATCATCTCAAAGTGCAAGTGATCCGAGAGCGTAAAATGATCACCCTGAAAGTGATTATTGAGGTACAGCCGAAAGATCTATTTGTAAAACGAAGCCGCTCACAGGAATCGGAACGAAATACAAGTGCGTTATTAGGAGGCATTACCGTCAGCACCTTAACCGAAAACCTGGCTCAAGAGCTGAATCTTGAGGCGGACTTGAAAGGTGTGGTGGTGATGACGGTTGAGCGGGGAAGCAAGTCCGCAGAATCGGGTCTTCAGCGTGGAGATCTGATCATTGAGGTCAATCGGGAGTCTGTTGACAATATTGATGACTATGAGCAACAGATTTCACATGCGGATAAAGACATGCCGATCCTTCTTTTGATTCGGCGACAAGATCGAACATTATTTTTAACAGTATCACCATGAAAGTGGCATGAGTTTTAGAAAGGTAGTAGAGCAATGATTTTCATAAAAGCACAATTCGGGATCTTATCTTTTCATTTTAATTGCAAGGGGGCATGAGAATGAAGATAGATTTTATTATTTACTTGAGTTTATTACTTGCGAGTACGTTTTCAGGATATGCGGTTTCTTCCGAATATGGGGAACATTTGGCGTATCCCGGGGCCGGGCTTGGTCTTGTTGTAGGGTTTGGACTGATTTATTTTTCTATTTTCTTAAAGAAAAACAATATAAAACGCTTGTGTTGGGGTGCGATCGGTTTTGTCGGCGGATTGCTTGCCGGTACGCTGGTGAATACATCCATTGAGCCTTTTCTTGGGGTTGCACCCATGGCTTCTTTTGCTCTAAAAGGGCTTTCACTGCTCTTTTTCTCTTATGTGGGAACCTTGGTGGGTTTAAGGGTTGAAGTCGATTCGGGGTTTTTCTTGAAAAATGCTCAAGAGAGCCTTCCTTCGGAAACCGCTCCTGAAAGCCTTAAAATACTGGATACCAGTGTGATTATTGATGGAAGAATTGCCGATCTCTGCGAGACTGGCTTTTTAGAGGGTGTTTTTATCACCCCTCAGTTTATTCTTTTGGAACTACAACATATTGCCGATTCTTCTGATTCAATGAAACGGGCACGAGGGCGTCGGGGCTTGGATGTCCTACATCGATTGCAGCAGATGCCTGATATCAAAATTCAGATTGTAGAGACCGATTTTCCAAAAATTCGAGAAGTGGATTCTAAAATTGTTGCGCTCGGAAAAGCGATCAATGCAAAGGTCATTACAAATGATTTGAACCTCAACAAAGTGGCAGAATTGCAGGGAGTTCGGGTACTCAATATCAATCAGCTTTGCAACGCTTTAAAACCTGTCGTCCTCCCTGGAGAAGTGATGCGTGTTTTTGTCTTGAAGGAAGGAAAAGAGATGGGGCAAGGCATTGCTTATCTGGACGACGGGACAATGATTGTGATCGATGACGCGCGTAAGTCGCTCGGAAAAACAATTCAGATTACGGTAACGAGCGTACTTCAAACCCCTGCTGGACGGATGATTTTCAGTCGGTTTCGTTCTAGTTTGAATGGCGAAACAAATGGAGGATCGATTTCTTCTTCCAACTTTCCGACACACGAAGTCAATCCAGAGTCAGAAAGCCGAATGGCAGAAAATCGTTGACGGTTCATGCCATCGTCCTTGCTGCGGGTTCAGGTCAACGTTTTGGGGGGAAAAAACAGTTTTTAGATCTTGCAGGTAAGCCGATTCTCGTCCATAGCCTAGTCTCTTTTCAAGAGGCGGCTTGTGTAGACGATGTCTATTGTGTGATTCCAAAGGAAGATCAGCGTTTTACTGAAGATTTAATCTCTGAATATTGCTTAAGCAAAGTGAAGAAAGTGTTGGTTGGAGGCAAGGAACGTCAAGATTCCGCTGCGGCGGCGATTAATTATCTTGAAAATAAACAATCCCCTGATAACATCGTTTTGGTTCATGATGCGGCGAGACCTTTACTTACGACAACCTTGATTTCAATCTTGGTTCAACAAGCGAAAGTCAGTGGCGGGGCTGTGGCGGGTCGGTATGTGACGGATTCACTTAAAGTCGTTTCTAGAGAAGGTGTGATACAAAACAGTGTGCCACGAGATAGGATTTGGGCTATGCAAACCCCGCAAGTTTTTCGGCTTTCGATTTTAGCGAAGGCTTACCGAAGAGGCGCTTCCGATCACTTTATTGCGAGTGATGACGCGATGTTGGTCGAACGTTTAGGTGTCTCGATTACGTGTATTGAAGGTCCTCCTGAAAACATCAAGATTACAGAGGCCTTAGATTTGTCTTGGGCAGAATATTTTCTGAAAAAACAGACTGTTGAAGGGGTAAAACCATGATGAGAGTGGGAATGGGTTATGATGTTCACCCGCTTGAACCCGGCATCCCTTGTATTATCGGCGGGGTTAAAATCCCACATGAAAAAGGCTTAAAAGGATATTCTGATGGCGATGTCTTGACCCATGCTATTTCTGATGCAATTCTTGGTGCGCTGGGTGGAGGTGATATCGGTCGTCATTTTCGTGAAGGAGATCCACGTTGGAAAGGAATTTCAAGCTTGAAACTCCTTGAAATTGTTTCTAAGATGCTTTCTGAAAAAGGGTATCGTGTGATCAATTGTGATTGTGTCGTGATTGCAGAAGCACCAAAAATATTCCCTTATGTTGAAAAAATGCAGCAAAAAATTTCCCATGCGCTGGCAATGCGCCCTGAGGATATCAATATCAAGGGATCCACCAATGAGAAGATTGGTTTTGTCGGTCGGGAAGAAGGCATTGCTGCGCAGGCGGTCTGTCTACTTCATTCAGCATTGAAAGAAGATGTTCAAAACGGTTAGAGGAGATATTCAGGCTGTCAGGGAACGCGATCCTGCCGCGAGAAGTCTTCTTGAAATATTTCTGGCCTATCCAGGGTTGCATGCGGTTTTGCTTCATCGTGTGGCGCACCTCCTTCATTTTTTGCATATCCCTGTATTGCCCCGACTCCTTTCGCATTTTTCCCGTTTTGTGACGGGGATAGAAATTCATCCGGCGGCGGTCATTGGCCACGGATTTTTTATTGATCATGGCATGGGCGTTGTGATTGGAGAGACCACAGAAATAGGAGATCATGTGACCCTTTATCAAGGGGTGACCTTGGGTGGGACGGGCAGGGAAGTGGGAAAGCGACATCCCACGCTCGGAGATCATGTGATTGTCGGAGCAGGGGCAAAAGTACTGGGGGCCATTGTTGTGGGATCCCATGTTCGCATTGGTGCGAATTCTGTGGTATTGAAAGCGATACCGGATCATTCAACTGTTGTGGGGATTCCGGGAAGGGTTGTCCGGAGAAAAAGTGAAGAGGATGATCTGGATCATGCCAAGATGAGAGATCCTATTGCCGACCGTTTCAAAATACTCGAGATTCAACTCTTGGAATTAAAGCACGAAGTCCACAAAATACATCCGAAAAAAGTTGTCCCCATGTCGGAACCCGATGACGAAAAAAAACATTGATGATAAGACACGGCCACGATTTACTCGTCCACTCCTTCAATGGTACCGTTCCGCAGGCCGCGATCTTCCCTGGCGCTTAACCTGTGATCCTTATGCGATTTGGGTCTCGGAAATTATGTTGCAGCAAACGCAGGTTGCGACTGTACTTCCCTATTATCATCGGTTTTTAAAAATTTTTCCAACCATTCAAGCACTTGCCCTTTCAGATCTGGAGAGGGTTTTAAAATTGTGGCAAGGACTCGGTTATTATGCGCGAGCACGTCATCTCCACAAAGCAGCTGGAGAGGTGCTTGTACGATTTTCCGGAAAAGTCCCCTCGACATATCAGGAATTGAATGCTTTGCCCGGTATTGGTCGATCGACGGCTGGCGCGATTTTAACCATCGCCCATAAAAAACGATATCCTATTTTAGATGGCAATGTTCGCCGGGTACTCTGCCGATTTTTTGGGATAACGAAAGATCCTCGCGAAAAATGGGTGAAGGATTGGCTTTGGCATACATCTGAGACCCTTTTACCCCATCGAGATGCTGCAACATATTTGCAGGCCATTATGGATTTTGGTGCGACGGTCTGTACGCCCAAACAACCCAGCTGTACTCCCTGTCCTGTGGCGAGATCCTGTGAGGCATTTAAAAAAGATCTCCAGCATATTTTACCAGTCAAAACGCCACGGAAAAAAGTCCCTCATTTTGATTATTTTGCTGCAGTGATCAAATGTGATGATACTGTTTTAATTCAGCGTAGACCGCTGAAAGGGTTATTGGCGGGCTTGTGGGAGTTTCCTGGAGAACGTGTGGAAACTGCGTTATCTTCAGTCGCTGCATCCTGCGAACAGTTTCTTCGCAGGCAGATCGATACGGATGTGCCGAACCCTCGGCACTACATGACTATTCGTCATGCCTTTACTCACTTCAAAATGACCTTACATGTTTTTTCTTTTCATCTTAAAAAGCCAGTGAGCGTTAAACCCCCTCTAAAGTGGGTGAGTAAAACATCACTTTCAGGATATGCTTTTTCGTCAGCGCATCAAAAGATTATATCTGGACTCCCTCAGGGAGAAGAACAAAGCATCTTATTTTAGAATCTTTACTTTTTGTTCTTGGCTTTTGTTTTTCTTTGTTTCTTGAAAAGCGCGGCCTTTTCTTTGGAAGAGACTTCTGTCGTAATTGAAGGGATGTAACAGACTTGGTTTCGGCCCAATGCTTTGGCTTTGTAGAGGTTTTCATCGGCCATTTTGACAAAGCCAATTAGATCCGGCTCCGAAGAGGATCTTGTTTCGGCGATGCCAATACTTATTGTAATTGTTCTCTGGGTTTCTTCTGTGATGGCGATCGGCTTTTCAGAGATAGCTAACCTCAGTCGCTCTGCCGCTTGAATGGCATATCCCAATGCACAATTGGGCAATATGACCGTAAATTCTTCTCCGCCGTAACGGGACAAGGTATCGCCCGGTCTTAACTCTTTTTTGAGGTGCTGAGCCACTGTCTGAAGTGCCCTGTCGCCGGCAGGATGTCCGTAGTTGTCATTGATGGACTTAAAGTGGTCGATGTCCAACATGAGCAGCGAACAAGGGGTTCCATCCCGAGCAGAGCGATGGGCTTCTCGTTTTAGGGCGATTTGAAAATATCGAAGATTGCTGAGGCCGGTCAGACCATCGTGCATGGATAAGGCGCATAAGTCATCAACGACCCGTTGCAGTAGTTTTTCCCTGTCATTCTCTGGAATTTCTAAACTGGGATCCGGATAACCTGCGTGGCAAATGAGGTGGATTGCTTCTGTAAGATCGATATTGCTCAGGGGATATTTCTTGTCTTTAGGTAACTGTTTCAGTTGTGGATCTGACATAGATCAGCTCTATTTCAAGAAAACAGATTTCCCACATTTGAAGTAGAACATATCATACAAGATTTTGACAATTTGATCCAGAAAGAAAGGCGCTGTGGTTTTCTTGACTTTAGACTTTGAGATCCTCTATAATTTTCCAATTTTTCGCGGGGGTGTTGCGCCTTAAGATGTTAGAAAATATTACGAAACGATTCGATAAACTTTTTAAGAAAATCCGGGGTCGGGGTCTCCTCACTGAAGAGAATATTGACGAAACGCTCCGTGAGGTGCGGCTTGCACTTTTAGAGTCGGATGTTCACTTTAAAGTGGCGAGATCTTTCTGTGAAGGGGTAAGAAAGAAGGCGGTCGGAAAGGCTGTATTAGAGAGTCTGACGCCAGGTCAGCAAGTTGTAAAGATCGTATCCGAAGAGCTGACCGAACTCATGGGAGGCAAGGGAAAAGGCATTGCTTTGGCCTCCAAACCGCCAACTGTCGTCATGCTGGTTGGCTTGCAGGGTTCAGGAAAAACAACCACTGCCGGTAAAATCGCACGATTTTTTCGTGAAAAAGAAAAGCGCGTTGTGTTGGTTGCCGCAGACCTTCAGCGTCCTGCTGCGGTAGATCAATTGGAGACCCTCGGAAAATCAATAGAGGTTCCTGTTGTCCTGCCAATGCATGAGAAAAACCCTGTAGAAGCAGCAAAAAAAGGAATCTCCTACGGAATAGAACATGGCTTTGATGTCGTTGTCATTGATACGGCAGGACGTCTTGAAGTCGATGAAGCCTTGATGGATGAACTTTCTCGCATGAAGGACGAAATTTCCCCCGATGAAATTTTGTTGGTTGCAGATGCCATGACAGGCCAAGTTGCAGTTAATGTGGCTGAAACCTTCCATAAAAAACTGAGTCTGACTGGCGTGGTTTTAACAAAAACAGAAGGGGATGCCCGTGGCGGCGCTATTTTGTCGATTCGTGCGGTAACGGGAGCACCCGTTCGTTTTATTGGTACGGGTGAAAAATTAGATGCGCTTGAACTTTTTTACCCCGATCGGATGGCTTCCCGAATTCTTGGCATGGGGGATGTGCTTTCTTTGGTCGAGCTTGCAGAACAAAATGTGGACAAAGAGGAAGCCGTCCAGTTAAGTCAAAAGTTGCGGAAGGATCAATTTACGCTGGATGATTTTAGCGATCAAATCAAACAGATGAAAAAGATGGGGGGTGCCGCAAAATTGATGGGGATGATCCCAGGGATGCAGCGGATGAAAGCCCTTCCAGATCAAGAAAAAATTGATCGGGAAATGAAATCAGTTCAAGCGATGATTTCGTCGATGACCTTTCGGGAACGGCGAGATCCAGGCATCATTGCTGCGAGTCGGAGAAAACGAATTTCAAGAGGAAGCGGGACATCTGTCCAAGAGCTCAACCGCCTATTAAAGCAATTCTATCAGGCGAAGAAAATGATGAAGCGCATGTCGTCCGGTAAAGGGAAAAGGGGGGGTATGGGTCAAGGTATGATGCCTTTTTAAGCCAAAAATGAGGTTTTGCTTACTTTTCAAGTAGATTAAGACCAAATTAAAGGGTACTGTAGCTTGTACAAAGTCTAAAAACAATTGAAGGTATTATCTATAACATTGAGGATGTTTAAATGGCAGTTAGAATTAGATTAACGCGGATAGGACGGCATAAACGCCCATTTTATCGGATGGTCGTTGCGGATTCGGAGGCACCAAGAGATGGAAAGTTCATTGAGATATTAGGAACTTATGATCCGCTTGTTGAAGAAGCTGCAGTTAAAATCAATACAGAGCGAGCAGTGCATTGGTTAAATAAAGGGGCCCTACCGTCAGATACTGTAAAATCAATTTTCAAAAAATCGCAATTATTTAAACTGGCGTCAGAACAGAAAGCATCGTAACCATCGGGTAAGGTGGGTTTTATCCCATAAAGATCCCTCTCTCCTGAGACTCCAACGGAGGTAGCGTCGATGAAAGATTTGATTGAGTATATTGCGAAATCGTTAGTGGATCGACCAGAAAGTGTTGTTGTTAAAGATACTGCAGGTGAGAAAACAACGATCATTGAACTGAGGGTTGCTCAAGAAGACTTAGGCAAGGTAATTGGGAAACAAGGTCGTACTGCAAGGGCGATGCGGACTATTTTGAATGCCGCGGGAACAAAAATAGGAAAAAGATGCGTGCTTGAGATACTCGAATAGGTGTCCCTTGAGGAAGATCTCATTACAATCGGGAAGATTATCAAACCGATTGGGCTTCACGGGGAGGTCAAGGTCACACTCCTGACTGATTTTCCTGAGCGATTTAACGACCTTCAGGAGGTTATGGTCAAAACAAGTCAGGGAGAAGTCTTAAAGTGTAATATCAAAAAGCGACGATTTGCATCGGCATATGTTTATCTGACTTTTGAGACATTTACAGATCGAAGTGGTGTTGAATTTTTAAGGGGTGGTCTTCTCTTGATCCCGGAGTCAGAGCGGGTTGAGCTTCCGGAAGGGAGCTATTTTCACTCTGATTTAATTGGGATGAATGTGTGTATCGAAGGGGATGGTGCCCTAGGAGAGGTCATTGAAATTCTTGAAACAGGAAGCAATGATATTCTTGTTGTGAAAAGGGACGGAGGAGAATCCCTCATCCCCGCAATAAAAAGATTTGTAAAAAAGGTGGATCTTGATCAGAACCTGATTTGGATTGATCCCATTGAAGGCTTGTTAGATTTATGATGCGATGCGATGTCATCTCCTTATTTCCGGAGATGGTAAAGGCTGTATTAGGGGAGAGCATTCTAAAGCGGGCGCAAGAGCGTCAGTTTTTAGAGGTGATGACCCATCAACTGAGAGATTTTACACATGATAAACATCATATGACAGATGATGTGCCTTATGGCGGGGGCGGAGGGATGTTGCTTAAACCTGAACCCATCTTTGCTGCGATTGAAAAGGTGAATGCATTACGAGGGAATGACATCCGCATTATAATGCCCACGCCGCAGGGAAAGCCTTTTGACCAGCGCTTGGCAGAAGAATTTTCGAGAGAAAGCCGAGCCTTGGTTTTTATCTGTGGTCATTACGAAGGAATTGATGCACGTGTCAACGAAGGGCTCTTTCTCGAAGAAGTTTCTGTTGGTGATTTTGTACTCACGGGGGGTGAGCTCCCTGCCATTGCGATGATTGATGCTGCAGCCAGACTCCTTCCAGGGGTACTCGGTTCCGCCGCATCTATTGAAGAGGAGTCTTTTGAGGATTCACTTTTAGAATATCCCCATTATACGAGACCCTTCGAGTTTAAGGGCATGCAGGTTCCTGAAGTGCTCGTTTCGGGAAATCATGCTGAAATCAAAGCCTGGAGAAGAAGACATGCCATTATCAATACCCACCAAAAAAGGCCGGATTTATTGTCAGATGCGGTTTTGACTTTTGGTGAACGAGAGCAACTTAATTTATTAAATGAGAGTGAAATAGCTTAAGAAAAGAACAGCCGAGCAAAGCGCACTACTGTTTTCTTCGTGCCAAGCTAGAAAAAAGGGAGTAGACAAGATGAACCGTTTAGAACGATTAGAAGAGGGCCTGAAAAAAAAGGATGCCCCAGAAATAAATATTGGTGAAACAGTGCGTGTCCATGTTCGGATTAAAGAAGGGGAAAAAGAGCGCATCCAGGTCTATGAAGGGATTGTCATTCGGATTAAAGGGTCGAGCAATCGAAAAACATTCACGGTGCGTAAAACATCTTTTGGGATAGGGGTCGAAAGAATTTTCCCTTTCAGTTCTCCCTTTATTGATAAAGTAGAAACGCTGAAGAAGGGCAAGGTTCGAGGGGCGAAGCTTTACTATCTCCGTTCAAGAACAGGGCGTGCTGCCCGTATTTCTGAAAAGGAACGGGTCTACCCCACCAAAAAGAAACCCGTGCAGGCGTCGAAAGAAGTCACTCCGACGGACTCAGAGGCTCAACCGAAAAATAATTAAATAGGCCATCGGGACATGTGTCATTTCGAGTGAAAATGACTTCCTTTGAACGCGCCCTTTCTGTTGCGGGGTATCAATCCATTTGCGGGATTGACGAAGTAGGTCGTGGTTCGCTTGCGGGACCCGTTGTGGCGGCTGCGGTTATTTTACCTCGGGGCTGTTTTATTGAAGGTCTGCGCGATTCAAAGAAACTGTCCCCAAAACGCCGTCAAATCTTTTTTAGTCAGATTAAACAGCTTGCCTATGCAACGTCGGTCGGCATTGTTGACAATGAAACCATTGACCAGATCAATATTTTACAGGCCAGCTTACTTGCAATGCGTCAAGCCCTTGATACACTTGCTGTCCAGCCAGACTATCTCTTAATCGATGCCTTAACACTGCCGGATCTTTCAATTCCTCAAAAAGGGATCATTCATGGTGATGATCTTTCGATCAGTATTGCTGCAGCCTCTGTGATCGCAAAGGTGACACGAGACGCTTTGATGTGTCAGTATCATGAAGACTTTCCTCAATATAATTTCTTTCGCCATAAAGGGTACGGCACGCGAGAACATTTAAACAATATTAAGGAGTTTGGCTCATGTCGTTTGCACCGAAAAACGTTTCGCGGCGTCATCTAATCACGGGAGAAAAAGGAGAAGCCATTGCGGCACGTTTTCTAAAAAAAGAAGGATACAAGATTGTTTCACAAAACTACCGGACGTCTTTGGGGGAAATCGATCTTATTGCGCTTGAAGGAGAGGCCCTTGTTTTTATTGAAGTCAAGACAAGAACGGGATACGACTTTGGTCTCCCTCAAGAAGCGGTTGATTTTAAAAAACAATCAAAAATTACGCGTGTGGCCCTGAGTTATCTCAGCGATTTAAAATCAGCACCCGCCCTATGTCGTTTTGATGTGGTTGCCGTAAAGAAAAACCTTAAAGGGTATCATGTGGAATTGATCCGAAATGCTTTTGAAATGGCGATAAATTTTTAAAAAAGCGGTATACTGAATTTCATGATTATCGGGATCAATACAAACATACAGCATAAAGGTGAGACCTTCCATGTTCAGACAGAAGATGGTGGTTTAGATCAACACACACTCACAACCATCTTATTTAAAAATGGTGCGATCCTTTCTTCAAAAAAAAGTAGCTATCTCGAGATATCTAAATCGGCTTCCTATGAAGAAACAGTGAAAGAGATGATGCAAGAGCAACATAAACAAATGCTCCGTGAATTGGTGGGTGGGAAAGTTGAAATAGGCTCAGCTCAGCCTCAGGAGCAAAAGATGGAAGCGAAAGAAACGCTTCACCCAACAAGCGCGTTTCCCAAAAATGAAAGGCTTGACCGTTTAATTTCTGATTATCTTTCTAAAAAGGATGTTGTACACGTTTAACCCCGAAGATTCGGCAGGGTAGGTATAAGCCATTGCTGAAGAACCCTTAAGATTTTTCTTTTGAATCGAAATCAATCTTCCCGAACAAATTGTGCTTACTCTCATCAGAGGTTTTTAATATAAGTCATGATACAACTGTTTCATGTTTATAAATATTACCGGAATGATTTTCTCGCCTTAGAAGATATCAACCTGAAGGTCGAAAAAGGTGAGTTTGTTTTTGTGACCGGATCAAGCGGAGCTGGAAAATCCACATTGCTTAGATTGTTGTTCTGTGAGGAACGCGCAGACCAAGGACAAATTCTGATTGGTGGAAAAAATATTTCTCGCTTGAAGGAGGCTCAGATTCCATTCATTCGACGAGATATCGGTTTTGTTTTTCAAGATTTCAAACTGATTCAGCGTAAAACTGTTTTTGAGAATGTTGCCTTACCTCTAGAAATTATCGGGACTTCACGTAGCGATATCAAAAAAAGAGTCCACGAAGTGATGAAAAATGTGCGCATTGAACATCGGAAAAATCAACGCCCTTCTTTTCTTTCGGGAGGAGAGCAGCAACGTGTTGCTATCGCGCGTGCCCTCGTGAATCGGCCTTCAATCTTGCTCGCAGATGAACCCACTGGGAATTTGGATGAAGACCTCGCACTGGATATTGTTGATTTATTGCGGAATATTCAAACGGCTGGAACGACTGTGATTGTGGCGACACATGACCGCCACCTTTTTTCTAAAATATCAAGGCGAAAATTGATTTTGCACAATGGCAAAATTGTCTCTGATGGAATGCCGGAATGAGACAATTTTTTTACCACTTTAAATCAGCGATTGAAAATATTCAAATCAATAAAATGATGGGTTTCTTTTCTTTGTTTTCTTTGAGTTTAACCCTGATGATTTTTGGTGTCTTTCTCCTTTTTTATAACAACATGCAAGGCTTTGCTCAGAAAATGCGGGAAAGTGTTCAGTTTAGTATCTACCTGGAAGAAAGAATTGATGCAAAATCGCTCCAAACGATCAAAGACACCCTTAATGGGGATACGCGTATTTTTTCTGCGACCTATATTTCGAAAGAGGCGGCCTTAGAAATATTTAACGAGTCATTTCAGGACAAGACCCTCATTGACCGTCTTGGAGAAAATCCCTTGCCGGCTTCATTTGAGGTGGTGGTTAAAAACGATTTTCAAAAAGTGGTATTACTCGAAGAAATCATTAATGACTTTAAGGGGCTCGGTGGTGTCGAAGAAGTCCAGTATGGCTCTGAATGGCTGGAGAATTTGAACCTATTTTTAAAGTTGCTTCAGGTCATTGGTGTGGGGATCGGAGGATTTTTGGTCGTGGCCATTATGACGAATATTGCGAATACCATTCGACTCCATTTTTACAATCGACGTGATGAGATTGAAATCATGAAGCTGATGGGTGCAACGCATGGATTTATTAAAATTCCATTCTTCATTGAAGGCATCCTCATGGGGATCATCAGTAGTGGATTTTCTATTGTTCTGCTTTTTTTGATTTTTTACTACACTAAAGAACATATTGAAGGTTTTTTAGGAACGATGGGATCTTTAGAAGGATTGCAGTTTTTACCCCTCAATATTTTATGTGCTTTACTGATCGGCGGCAGTGCCCTGGGAGGAATAGGAAGTTACCTTTCGATGAAACATCTTTTGAGGCTCCGTAATTCAGGATGAAAAATAGAACGTATTTTCAATCGACAGGATTGTTTTTTCTAACTTTAATTCCGGTATTTTTCACTGGGATTCACATTTCAAATGCAGAGACTGCTTTTGAAATGGATCAACAAATTCAACAGGAGAAAAAGGCGCTCGAACAAATAGAAGCGGAGATCGAAAAAAATGTAAAAGAAACAATTGCTTCTGAAAAAAAAGAACGTTCACTGCTAACCGATATGGAAATCGTAGACCGACGCTATAGCCTGCTCAAAAAGGAAGCGACCTTACTCGAATTAGAAATCAATAAAAAAGAAAAAGAAGAAAAATCACTGACTGCAAGGATTAAAGAAGTCACCTTAGACATTAAAAAAGGGAAAAAGATAATTCTCGGACGGGTGAAATCGCTTTACAAAGAGAAACAGGGTGCTTCGTTAAAAATATTGTTTGCCTCTAGAGACTATCCTGATCTCCTACGAAAAATTCAATATGTTCGGACGGTTGCGCAGAAAGAGGAGGAGATCCTGATTCAGTTCAAAGCGCAGCAAAAAGAACTTGAGAATAAGAATATATTATTGAATGAAGTGGTCGAACGTATGATGGATGATCGTGAGGCTCTGGCAAAAAAACTAGTGCAAAGCCGAACTGAACGAAAGAAAAAAGATCGCTTACTTGCCCGGATTCGAAAAGATCGGACATTGTATAAAAGGGCCATTGTAGAAATGACAGAAGCCTCAAAGGAAATCCAGGCTCTTCTTAAAACATTGGAGAATAAGAAAGAAGCGCTCAGCACCATTATTTTAAAGAAGTTCTCGACGACAAAAGGCCAATTGGTCTGGCCAAATAATGGAAAAGTCGCTGCGCTGTTTGGGCGTCAAAAACACCCGAAATTTAATGAAACCATTTATCGAAAAGGGATTGAAATCATTCCTGCCGGAGCGGGAGAAGTCAGGAGTATTTTTGATGGAACTGTTGTCTACGCCGACTGGTTTCGTGGGTATGGGATGATGGTCATGATCGACCATGGCGAAAATTATTACTCCCTTTACGCCCACTTAGGGAAGTTGTTGGTGGGTGTGGGAGACCTCGTGAAAAAAGGCCGGATGGTTGGTGAAGTCGGTTTAACAGGCCTCTCCCACAAACCGAAACTCTATTTTGAAATCAGACACCAGGGAGCACCCACAAATCCGCTCGCCTGGCTTCAAAAAAGACGGTGAGCCATGTTACACTCTGTCAACCTTTGTAACACTGTGGTAGAATTATTATTATAATTGTGGTGAACCATTTAAGTAGAGTATCTTTTTTATGACCAACACTTTTTTTTTACACGCGTTTGGCCAAGCCGTTTTGGGGGATTTTAGCAATGTTATTTAAGAAAAAAATGCGACTGGCCTTTTTACTCATGGCGATGTTTGGTTTTTTAGGTGTCATTGTTTTTGTGGGTCGCGGTTTAGAGACAAAAGTTTCTGCGGAAACAGATGGTTATAAAGACCTCAAGATTTTTTCGGAAGTCCTTGCGGCACTGAATAAAAGTTATGTTGAAACGGTTGACACCAAGGAGTTGGTCTATGGTGCGATCAAAGGCATGCTGAATACTTTGGATGCCCATTCTGCCTTCATGCCGCCGGAAGTTTATAAAGAGATGCAGGTGGACACGAGAGGTGAGTTTGGTGGACTGGGTCTTCAGATCGGTATTCGAGATAAAAAACTTGTTGTAGTTGCTCCGATTGCCGATACCCCTGCAGCAAAAGTGGGGATCAAACCGGGTGATATTGTGCTTAAAGTTGATGATTATATGGTGACGGAAGAAACAACCTTGATGGATGCGGTTCAGAAGATGCGTGGGAAAAAAGGGACAGCCGTGACGCTCACCCTCTTTCGAAAATCGGAGCCTGAGTCTTTGGTTCTTACGATGATTAGAGATGTGATTCGTATTAAAAGTGTCAAATCGAGGATCCTTGAACCGGGCATCGGTTACATTCATTTGACCCAATTTCAAGAACATACGGCCAGGGATCTCTCCAGGTCGATTACAAAACTCCTCAATGAGAATATCCATTCCTTGGTGCTTGACCTTAGGAACAATCCGGGGGGGCTTTTGACTTCTGCGAAAGAAGTTTCTGAACAATTTCTTGAAAGCGGGCAATTGATTGTTTCCATTAAGTCACGTGACGGGAAAGAAGATGAATTTATCGCAAGCCGCAGTAGCCGTTTAGGGAAAATACCCATCATCGTATTGGTCAATGAAGGCAGTGCAAGTGCCTCAGAAATTGTTGCAGGTGCCTTGCAGGATTGGAAGCGCGGTGTTGTCGTCGGCACACAGACCTTTGGGAAAGGTTCTGTTCAAACGATTCTCCCATTATCAGATGGCTCGGCCGTTCGTCTAACCACTGCAAAATATTACACCCCGAGCGGACGCTCGATCCAAAATACAGGTATCGCACCCGATATTATCATCCGACCGGAAGCGGTCAAGGAAGTTAAAAATTCCCCCATATTGAGAGAGAGAGATCTTGCGCGTCATCTCAGCAATGAATTAACTCCTGATCCTGATCGGATCGACCCTGTTCCATCTCAGGAGGGTGAGGATGCTTCTGTAGATCGGGAAAGTTTAGAAACACCCGTTGATACGCAATTGAAAAAAGCAGTCGACCTTTTAAAGGGATGGCAGATCTTTAAAGAGATGGATCCTGCTGTCATCTCAGCACAAAAATAATAGCAATAAAGTCAGTATCTCAACGAAATACTTCAGTTTTAACAAACATTTATCATCCAAGAAAAAAAAAATCAGCTTCCCCCTTGATTTAAATATTTTGATTGTTATATAAGGTCTTAGCACTCAGGATATGAGAGTGCTAAGACCTAGCATCTCTCATTGACTGATTCGGGTTGCCAAAGGTGCTTTAAAACAAGGTGAGCCGCAGATGTATTAACATAGAGCCCATCATTTGAAACAGAAGGAGGAAAGATAAAATGGCAGACACAAAAACGGCAGTTAAATTTAGACCCTTAAAGGAGCGAGTCTTTGTTCGCTATGAGGCAGAAGCTGAAAAAACAGCGAGTGGTCTTTATATTCCTGACGCCGCCAAAGAAAAACCACAAAGAGGCATCATTGAAGCGATTGGAAGCGAAGTGAAGGACGTCAAGGTTGGGGAAACTGTTCTTTTCGACAAGTATTCCGGCAGCAAAATTAACATTGATGACGAAGAGTACTTGATTCTGAAAGAAGAAGATATCTTGGGTGTCACCGAGTAGAACACAATCAACTCGATGGAATAGATGATCGTTAAATCACTTTAGGAGGAATGAATGGCTAAACAGATAGTATATGGGGATGAAGCCCGGGCAAAGATTTTAAAAGGGGTGAATCAACTCGCTACAGCAGTGAAAGCGACCCTTGGACCCAAAGGGCGGAACGCTGTGATTGATAAAAAATTCGGAGCGCCGCTGATCACAAAGGATGGGGTCACGGTTGCTAAAGAAATTGAGTTGGCTGACCCTTACGAAAATATGGGTGCACAACTGGTTAAAGAGGTTTCAAGTAAAACCTCTGATGTGGCGGGAGACGGCACCACAACGGCAACGATTTTGGCTCAGGCGATTTATCGTGAAGGGGTGAAAAACCTCTCAGCCGGGGCAAATGCGATGGAACTGAAACGGGGTATTGATAAAGCCGTTTCTGCTGTGACTGATGAATTGCAGAAGGCCTCAAATCCTTGTCAGACACAAAAAGAAATTGCACAGATCGGAACCATCTCTGCAAACAATGATTCGACAATTGGAGAGCTGATTGCCGAAGCCATGGAAAAAGTGGGTAAAGACGGTGTCATTACAGTGGAAGAAGCGAAAAGTGCAGAAACCACCTTGGATGTTGTCGAAGGGATGCAATTCGACCGGGGGTATATTTCCCCTTATTTCGTGACAGATCCAGAGCGAATGGAAGCTTCTTTTGAGAATGCCTTTATTTTGATCAACGAAAAAAAGGTTTCTTCAATGAAAGATCTGCTCCCTGTACTTGAGCAAGTGGCGAAAACGAGTCGTCCGCTCGTGATTATTTCAGAAGATGTTGATGGGGAAGCCCTCGCAACACTTGTTGTGAACAAACTCAGAGGCACCCTGAATGTTGCCGCAGTGAAAGCACCTGGATTTGGCGACCGCCGAAAAGCCATGCTTGAAGATATCGCTGTTTTGACGGGTGGTCAGCTGATTTCGGAAGATCTTGGTCTGAAGCTTGAGAGCATTAAACTGGAAGACCTGGGTGAAGCGAAACGGGTGACCATCGATAAAGACAATACCGTTATTGTTGAAGGCGCTGGTGATACCACAAAAATTCAGGCTCGTGTGAAGCAGATTAAAGCTCAGGTTGATGAAACCACATCTGACTATGATCGCGAAAAACTTCAGGAACGTCTTGCAAAAATCGTGGGTGGCGTTGCCGTCATCAATGTGGGCGCCGTGACTGAAACTGAAATGAAAGAACGAAAAGCACGTGTTGAAGATGCCCTCCATGCAACAAAGGCTGCCGTTGAAGAAGGGATTGTTGCGGGCGGTGGTGTTGCGCTCCTGCGTTGCTTGTCCGTACTTGATGAACTTAAACTCGAAGGAAGCGAACAAGTGGGTGTCGAACTTGTGCAAAGAGCACTTGAAGAACCCATTCGTCAGATAGCGGAAAACGCAGGTCTTGAACCTTCTGTTGTTGTGGATCGAGTGAAAAAAGAGACGGGTCCAATTGGGCTTGATGCGAATACTGAGACTTATGTGAACTTGGTTGAAGCAGGAATTATCGATCCAACAAAGGTGACACGGAGTGCCTTGCAGAATGCTGCCAGTGTTGCAGGCCTGATGCTGACGACTGAAGTGATGATTGCAGATATCCCTGAAAAGAAAGATGCTGGGCCTCCAATGCCCGATATGGGCGGCATGGGTGGTATGGGTGGTATGGGCGGTATGATGTAAATTAGCCATACCCTTTTCAATCCAAAAGGCCCTCCTCTTTTTTTCATCGAGATGGAGGGCCTTTTTATTTAGTGTGACAGCGCATGCTAATCTGATTGATTGACATCGCTTCATTACTTTTTTAGAATGACAATAGAAAAAAGCACTGTTTTATTAGGCTTCAACTAATTTTAAACGACATTTTTGATAAGGAGTACGAATGGGAAACGCAGTGAATGTCACAAGCCAAAGCTGGGATCAGGAAGTTTTAAACTCTTCTACTCCCGTGATGGTTGATTTTTGGGCGGCTTGGTGTGGACCCTGCAAGATGATTGCGCCTACCATTGAAGAGCTTGCGGAAGAATATAATGGGCAAATGAAAGTCTGTAAACTGAATACAGATGATAGCCCCGATATTGCGAGCCAACACCAAATTATGGGCATCCCTTCTCTCTTATTTTTTAAAGAAGGTAAAGTGATCGACAAAATTGTCGGCGCTGCGTCTAAAAAACAATTTAAAGAGAAGATTGACGCCATTCTTTCAACATAAGGGAGACTGAAGCCTCATGATCAGAGCGCTTCATATCAAGAATTATACGATTATTGATGAAGTCTCTCTTGAGTTATCTGATGGCTTTAACGTTATTACTGGCGAAACCGGGGCTGGGAAATCAGTCTTAGTCGGGGCGCTTTCATTGGTACTTGGAGAGCGGTCTTCACTCGAAGGTATTCGCCAGGGATCGGAAGAGGCGATCATCGAAGCTGCTTTTGATCCCCCCTCTTCTTTCCCAGATTTAAACCCTGAGGATGAGGATCTTGATCTTATCATCCTCAGGCGGGTGTTCAGTCAAAACGGAAAAAACCGTGCTTACCTTAACGGGAGCATGGCGACCCTCGGCATGTTGAAGCGTGTCGGACGCGCTTTGATAGAAGTGCATGGCCAACAGGGCCAACACCACTTGACCCAACTCGGATACGAACGCTCCCTTTTAGATAACTTCGGGTCATTATCTAATGAACTTGAAGCCTACCAGCGGATCTACCAGAAATGGGCTCGACTCAAAGAAGAGGCTACTTTATTAGAAAAACAACAGTCTGAATCAAGCCATCAGTCAGAATTGCTTTCTTTTCAACTTTCAGAAATCCGGGATGCCAAACTGGATGCAGACGAAGAAACGGTTTTAGAGGGTGAAGAACGCAGGCTAAAACAGTGGGAAAGCATCGTCTCGACAACTCAAATCGCGCAGGCCCAACTCTCTAATGAGGGGGAGTTTTTGAATCAATTGGATGCCTTAGGACACGCTGTTTCTGACCTCAATCGGATGACTGAAGATGCAGATGAAGAAATGGGCCTTTGGGAAGCATCACAAATCTCTCTAAAAGAACTGGCCTCACGACTCCGTATGCGATTACAGGATGAGGAATATTTTCCGGAACGTTTGGAAGAGGTGGCCTCTCGTCTTTTTCTCATTCACCAGCTGAAGCGAAAATATCAGCGGACGGTCTCCGAACTTTTGGCCTATCAGCAAGAACTTGAAACCTTACTCTCAGGGGCTTCAGAGAATAAAGTGAGGCTTGAAGAAATTAAGATCGCTCTGAAAGCCTTTGAAGAGGATTTACGCCTTGCGGCCAAAAAACTGAGTGAAGCACGCAAAAAACAAAGCCTCAAGCTCCAAGAAAAGGTTCAATTGGAATTAAGGGGGCTTGGGATGGAGAAGACCCGATTTCAGGTGGTACTTCATCCAAGCCTACCGACGATTTTTGGCATTGATCAGGTCGAATTTTTGATTGCACTGCAGGGGGAGATTCCACGTGGCTTAGCCAAAATTGCTTCTGGGGGTGAGTTGTCCCGTATCATGCTCGCCTTAAAGGTGGTATTGGCAGAAGTGGATCCGGTACCAACTTTCCTGTTTGATGAAGTCGATGCCGGAGTGGGTGGCGGGATTGCCGAGCGCGTGGGCCGACGACTCTTTGCCTTGTCTGCGAACCATCAAGTCTTGTGTATCACCCATTTGCCTCAGATCGCCTCTCTTGCAGATCATCACTACTTTGTTGAAAAAAAGTCGCTTGATGATCGTATTGTCACCACGATTCGGGAACTTTCTGAAACAGAGCGCGTTGAAGAATTGGCTCGAATGCTCGGTGGTGTTGAGATTACAGCCCTTACACGTCGTCACGCAAAAGAGATGATCAGCGCAAAATAACGATCAAAGCACAGGGCTGCAGCCTCCACCTGGTAATGAGGATGACTCGATGTCTCTCCCCCGTATATTTTTAACCCGTGTGCTCCCCTTACCTGTGATGGAACGTTTGAACATTGAATTTGATCTTCAATTTGATGAGGCAGATATCCCTTTGAGCCGCGCTAAAATGATGGAAGGGGTAAAAAATGCTGATGGAATGATCTCGATGTTGAGTGATTCAATAGACCGTGAGGTTCTGGAAGCCGCTTCTCAACTCAAAATTGTTGCGAACTATGCTGTGGGTTACAACAATATGGATCTTTCCGCCGCAAAAGAAAAACAAGTGCTTATCACCAATACCCCGGGTGTTTTAACAGAAACGACGGCTGATCTCACTTGGGCGCTGCTTATGGCTGTGGCGAGGCGTATCCCAGAAGCCAATCAGTGGGTGAAATCCGGGAAATGGGCCGGCTGGTCCCCTACAGAATTGATGGGTGCCGATATCTATGGAAAGACCCTTGGACTGCTTGGCATGGGTCGAATCGGACAAGCGGTCGCCCGCAGAGCAGCCGGGTTCGGGATGCAGATTTTTTATTATTGCCGCCATCGACTTTCCGAAAAAAGCGAAGAGGCACTAGGGGTCTCCTATCTCTCGTTTTCTGAGCTGCTTGAAGGTTCAGATTTCCTTTCTCTCCACCTGCCATTAAATGAGGACTCACTTCATTTGATTGATCAAAAAGCCCTACAGAGAATGAAGCCTGGCGCATTTTTGATCAACACCTCACGGGGGGCAATTATTGACGAAAAGGCCTTATGTCATGCACTGGAAGAAAAAGAAATTGCAGGTGCCGGTCTTGATGTCTTTGAAGCAGAGCCGGGAATTTCGCCTCAACTGCTTCAGATGGAAAACGTGGTCACGCTTCCTCATATTGGTTCGGCATCTTTTGAAACACGGGTGAAAATGGGATTTATGGTTATCGATAACCTTTTGTCGTGCTTTAAAGGGCAGATGCCCTCCAATGTGGTAGAATAATATCCAGAAATAAAATAATGTTCAGGGGTCTTCCCCGATTTGCATCTTAAATAAAAAAGGAGTGTGAAGTGTTGGTCAGACGAAGGTTCTTTTTTATTCTGATCTTTTTTATTTTTTCACCGCCTGATTTAGCAAAAGCGATAAAACCCAGTCCGCCTGTTCAATTGATTTTTCAGCAACAGGATTTTTCCAAAGATGAAACACGCATTACCCTAAGCGCAAAAGTCAATGTGGATACCGAATGGCTGACACTTGTTATTGATCTACCCTTTGATGTTTTTGTCATTGGCGGTGAAAAAAACTGGGAAGGGCCACTTCAAGCCGGCTCAACACACAACATTGAACTGGTCATCGAGAACAGCGGAGGATTCCAATCCCTTATTGAAGGAAAGGCATCTATTCGCTTGTCGAATGGCGTGGTTTTTGTACAAAAAAGGCGATTTATTCTGAATCAAGCCCTTGAAAAAAAACCGAGGCCCCTCCCGCCGATCAAGAGGAAAGGAAATCAGGATTCGGTGATCGAGTTTAGAGGAGAATAGCGTAGATGCAGAGATGGGTCGCTTACAGCACGGTATTGTCTGTGCTTTTTTTTGTAGCCTGTAATAGTAGTAGCAGCTCAACGACGACGCCGACGGCGCCGACCATTTCCAGGGTTTCGATTTCTCCAAGTCCAGTGAATGTCACTGTGGGAGGAAGTGCTGTTCAGCTTTCAGCCACATTATTTTTATCGGATGGGAGTACTGTAGAAAACCCGACCTTTACATGGGCGTCGGTGGATACTTCTGTTGTGACTGTTGATGCCACCGGGCTTGCAACGGGTGTGGGGGTGGAAGTGACGAGTATCACCGCAACAACAGTGATTGATTCTATAACCTATTCCGCCAGCACCCGGGTTGGGGTGGTGAGTGGGAGTTCGGGGGCGGCGAGTCTTACGCTTTCTGGAACCGCTACTTACGAGGATCGTGCCTTTAATCAAAATGGATTTACCGGAGTTCTTGATCCAAAACCCATTCCAGGCGCGATTGTTGAAGTGGTGGCCATTGATGGTTTCAAGGTGATTGGGACTGGTGTTACAGGTTCAGATGGGATCTTTAATGTGGCAGCCGATAATAGTGCAAACGGAGGGGGTGTTTACCTTCGGGTGGTGAGCAGAACAGATACAACGACAAATACAAAAATCGAAATTCGCAACAATAACTCTAGCCGATCTTTCTTTGCTGCGACTTCTTCTGTCATTGACGACAGTACTTCCGATCCTTTTTTGCAAACAAAAAATCTCCTTGCGACAGTATCGTCAAATATTGGTGGTGCTTTTAATATTCTTGATGTCTTGACTGAAGCCAGCGCCCTTGTCCAAACGGCAGGTCCTTGTCCAGATCCCACCAACACAGGATGTGTGCCACCCTTGATTACAGTGTACTGGGAGCCGGGAAGTTCGGAAGGCACTTTTTTTGATGGCACCGTGGATGCCATCACGCTCTTAGGCGGTGGAACCTCTGATCTGGATAGCGATGAATACGACGATGTTGTGATTGCGCATGAATACGGCCATTTTATTCTCGATAAATTTTCAGGGGACAATTCACCCGGTGGCACACACAGCATACTGGAAAACGATCAAGACATTCGACTGAGTTGGTCAGAAGGATGGGCAAATTTTTTTGCTTTTGCCGTTTTAGAGTCTCCCATTTATGTGGATACCATAGAAGGCGGGGTCGGTGCTTCTTTTGACATGGAGACCTATTCAGGGATTTCCGGGCTTTCATCTGTTGCCATTTATACCACGAGCGAGATTGCAGTCTCCGGGACTTTATGGGATGTATTAGATGCGGTTGATGTGAGTGAAAGTGATTCTCTTGATTTGAGCTTCAAGGATATTTTTCAAACTGTTTTGGCTTTTCCGTTGACCAAACCGACCACAATGGAGACTTTCTGGACACAATTCTCAGTCGGAAGTACAACTTCTTCATCGAACAGTGTTTTCCAAACCATATTAAAAGCCCGTAAGATTAATCTCTTTGAAGATACGGGTGAAACCTCGGAAACGCCACTTATCGTGAACGATACAAGCACACAAAAACATACGCTCTATTTGGATGCCTCCGATCATTCGGACGATACTGATGTGATCTCTTTTTCTGCGACTTTTAGTACGACCTACACGGTAAGTACTTTAAACCTCTCCAATGGGGCTGATACTTTTTTGACAATTAAAAATCCGAGCGGAATTGAAGTAGATACGAATGACAATCCGAGCGATGGTAATTTTTTGACCTGTGTCAGTACTTGTCCAAAAAATGATGCAACGAGCCTTGCTTCCTCTGTCACTTTTACAGCAACAGAAACAGGGACTTTTACGGCTGAGGTGACTCAGGCCCCAAATGCGCCGTCCTCTGCGGGAAAGCTGGGTTCCTATGAGATTCAACTCACAAGCCCTTGATCCGGGCCATCGGTCGTTCAATATGAAAAGCTTCAGCATCAATCAATGTACTTTTTTTATCAACATCGCACAAGCACTGAATATTTCGAGTGATTATAATGTGCATCAAATCAGCCATCCGAAAAAAATTAACCAGAAAATCCTGAAAGAATTTGAGCAACGGGAAAAAAAAATAAAGATTATCACCGGTGATCGAAAAATACACATGACTGATATTGTCAGAGTGGATGCCAATGAACTGGTGGTTCGGTTGCCAGATTGCTTTAACATTGGTTATGCGGATCATGTTTTAGTGATTTTTTCTGCCGAAGGGAATGATTATGTCATTCAGGGATTTGTAAAAAAAATTCTCCATCCCTTTGTTTCTTTGGCCTATTATGACCCGAGGTTCGGGACGCGTTGGCGCATTGATCTGGCGATCCCTGTATCTATCTCCCTTGTTCCTGAAGTATTGGTGACGCTGTTTAGAAACAGAGAGCTTCAACTCGTCAGGCGAAGCGAACAGATCAACCCCGAGGAAGAAGCCCGTTCAAAAGAGCTTAAGAAGGGGAAGGGCGTCAAACAAAAAATGCCGGTTATCTTGACGATAGAAGATATCCCTTGTTCGAATGTTGAATTGGAGCCGGAACCTGATCAGGAACTGGATGTGCTTGTTTTTGATTATGAAGAAGAGACTCGCTTTGTTGTGAGTTTATCAAAATATAAAACGGCTGTTCTTATCCATGATATCTCGGTGTCAGGTCTTGCGATCGTTATCCCCAAAGGAGAGGAAGCCCCGCAGGTCGGCCGTTTGGTTTATATCGAGCTCCCCTCACTATTTTCAAAAAATGAGAATGCAGCAATTCATGAGTTTAAGGTGCGGATATTTGGGCTTGTTCGCTACAAAAGGCAGTTTAATTCTGAGGATTCACAGGTTCTTGGAATTAAATTTGCCAAAACAATAAAAAATACGGCGCTTTTAGATCTTTTTGAACAAATAGGGACACCTGTCGAATAGACTCAAGAAACACTTCTTTAAATTGACCTCCTCGTTTGATAATGAGTCTTTTGCATCGATGATAAATAAGCACATTCGAATATGCAGAAGCATTCAAAGGGCAGGGACTTTTTATTTTCGATCCTTTCTTTTTCGTTGGGATATAAACAAAATTGTCGTCTCTCACTTATTTTAATTTTATGATTTTAATATTTATTAAATAATAAGAGGCTGTTTTTAATGTAGATTCTCTCTAAATACACCTTTTTAAGAAAAGGCATATGGATTGCTTAACTAGGAGAGTATTCAAGACACAAGGATGTGGGTTGAATGGCGAAGGCGCCTAGATTTTTTTAGTCTAGACGCTTTTTTTATGGGTGAGTACATATGTTATTTGGACGACGGTTTAAAAATGAGATTCAACTTCCGGTAAAACCCGTTGAGAAATGGGTTTATACGACCTGTGGCTATTGCTCGACAGGCTGCTCGATAGAAGTTGGAGTCAATCAGGCTGGTAAGGCCGTCACCGCCCGGGGGGTGGCTGATGCCGATGTTAATCGAGGGAAGCTTTGTTTGAAAGGGATCTATGAATATGAGGTTTTTGAATCAGAGAATCGCGGTACAACACCACTGCTTCGTAAAGATCGTCCAGACCTTTTCACCGAGACCACTTGGGATGAGGCCCTAAATAGAACAGCCAGTGAGATTGGTCGTATCCAAGCCTTATACGGACGCGACAGCTTTGCCATTGTTTCGACAGGACAGATCTATACAGAAGAATTTTATACCTTGGGTAAGCTCGCTCGGGGTGTTATTCGAACAAATAACTATGACGGGAATACGACCCTTTGTATGGCTTCGGCTGTCTCAGGTTATAAGAGGTCGTTTGGCAGTGACGGCCCGCCAGGGTGTTATGATGATTTTGAGCATACGGGATGTCTGCTTGCTATCGGATCGAATTTACCGGAACAACACCCGATTATTTATTATCGTTTAAAAGAAGCGTACGATCGTCGTCGTTTTCCTATCATTGTGGTGGATCCCAGAGTCACGATGTTTGCACAAATGGCCGATATTCACCTGCCAATCAAGCCTGGGACAGACTTGGTTCTGCTCAATGCAATGGCTCACGTTATCTTAGAAGAAGGCTTGGCAGATCAAGACTATATTAAATTCCACACAAATGGATTCGAAGCATTTGGGTCATTGGTGGCCCAATACAGCCCGGAAATGGCTGAAAAAGTTTGTGGTATTTCCGCTAAGATGATTCGGAAAGTCGCGCGAATTTATGGCGATGCAGGCGCGGCCATGACCATTTGGACCATGGGCATTAACCAGTCGACCCATGGCTCCGACGGTGTCGTCGCAATTAATAATTTAAATTTAATCACAGGAAATATCGGTAAACCCGGGGGTACGTCCCTTTCGATTACAGGTCAGTGCAATGCCATGGGCACACGAGAATTCTCTTCCTGTTCGGGATTACCTGGATATCGTTTACTCGAAAATGCAGAAGATCGCGCTTTTACTTCTCAGTTTTGGGGGGTCGAAGCACATCACTTTCCTGAAAAACGGGGGTTGACTGAGACGGATATTTTCCCAGCCATTGAGCGGGGTGAAATCAAAGGACTTTGGCTGATTGGAACCAATCCGATGACTTCGATGCCCGACAGCACAAAGATTAGAAAAATACTGAATCAACTTGAATTTCTCGTTGTCCAAGATGCCTATGCCAATGTTGAAACGGTGGAATCAGCCCATGTGTATCTTCCTGCTGCCCTTTGGGGTGAAAAAACAGGGGTTTTTACTAATACAGAACGGCGTGTGAACGTGGTTCGAAAAGTGGTGGAACCTCCAGGGGATGCGAAACCGGATCTATGGATTTTTATTGAACTAGCCAAGCGTTTTGATCGGGCAAAAGGAATGACCTTTGCGGAATCGCCAGCCGAGGTTTTTGATGAAATGCGAAGCGTTTCTAAAGGGCGTCTTTGTGATTATTCCGGAATGAGCTACGAAAAAATCGAAAAAAACCGTGGCATTCAATGGCCTTGCAATGAACAAAATATTAACGGGAGTCAACGGATTTATGCTGATGGTGTATTTCAATTCCCGGATGGCAAAGCGAAACTCATCCCTCTCCCTTTCGTTGAAAATTATGAAATGCCTGACGAAGATTACCCCTTTTGGCTCAATACCGGGCGTCTCGTTGAGCATTGGCATACACGAACCAAAACTGGAAAAATCGGAAATCTGAATAAATTCAGCCCAACGCCTTTTATGGAGATTAATCCCAAAACTGCAAAAAAATTGGGTATTCAGGCGATGGAGTTTGTCCGTGTGATCTCCCGACGATCATCAGCAATTGTGCTGGCCCAGCTCACGGAAAGGGTCTCGGAGGACGCTATTTTTATCCCGATGCACTATTACAACTGTGTCAATCGGCTTGTGAAAGGGGAACTCGACCCCTATTCAAGGCAACCGGCCTATAAACAATCGACCGTTCGCATCGATAAACTTATGGATCAAGATGAAGCAGAAAAAAGTCTTCTGGAATTACGGAGCTATTAAAAAGGGAAACAAACGCATATGAATGAGAATAATACTGAAATTCCTCAACAAAGCCAGCACGGGACAGAGATCGCGCTGGATGTCCTTTACCCCAATTTGGCGGACATGCCATTGGAGATCAATTCGCATTCTTGTGGCTCAAATAACCATAAAAATCCCAATCGATACAAACAACATGGATTTCACTTTAATGCAGACAACTGTATCGCCTGTCATGCCTGTGAATCGGCCTGTTCTGAAAAAAATGATCTGGCACCTCACATGGCCTACCGTCGTGTGGGTGCCATTGAGGGCGGCACCTACCCTGATGTCACGCGCATCAATATTTCGATGGCCTGCAATCACTGCGAAGATCCCGTCTGTCTGAAAGGCTGTCCGACACGGGCCTATACAAAATATTTAGAATACGGCGCTGTGCTCCAAGATCCAGAAATCTGTTTTGGGTGTGGATATTGTACATGGGTTTGTCCCTACAATGCGCCTCAGCTCGATACAGAAAAAGGACAAGTCCAGAAATGTAATATGTGTATTGACCGGCTCGAAGTCGGTTTACAGCCCGCCTGTGTGGATGCCTGTCTTGGCAACGCACTGGATTTCGGTGTTATTGATGAGATTCCCCAAAAACAGCAAACAGCAGATCTGACTATCCCTTCTTTTACCGACCCGAGCATCTCCAGGCCCAATATTCGATTTCAGCTTAATCAAAGTCTTCCAGACGAATTCCACAGAATAGATGATGTTCCACTCTCTTATCATAAAGAGAATTCCAAAGAGAATTATTCGGATGGAAAAATGGATGTGTCTCAATCCTCCTATAAAATCAAAGCAAAAGGGAATCCTTCAAAGATTACTTGGGGTTTGAACAAGCTTCGGTCGCGGGAAGATCCGCTTGTTTTGTTCACACTCATTTCTCAATTTGTTGTGGGCGCCTTTCTTTTTATTTTTCTGTTCCCACTTTGGCGTGAGCCGGCCGCTTCTCTATTTTCATTTCAAAGCCATCCTGTCACGATGGCAGGTTTAATGCTGAGCTTGATCGGCCTCCAAACCTTCGCGCTGGTTTTATCGACTTTACACCTCGGGAAACCTCAGTATTTCTATCGCGCCATGAATAACTTGCGTCATTCTTGGGTCAGTCGTGAAATTGCAGCGATGGGGGGATTTTATGGATTACTCACAGCCTATAGCGTGGTCAATATTTTCCCCGGTCTCATCGCGTGGTTGCCGGAATTTATTTCAAACCCACTGCCTGCCCTTTTCGGCTGGAGTGCCTCCCTTTTAGGTCCACTTGCGATTTATTGCATGTACCGATGTTATCGCATTCCGGCACGTCCTTTTTGGGATCATTGGCATTCTGGCGGGGCTTTTTTTTCGAGCGGATTGATCTTAGGTAGTAGTATCATTGGATTGGTCAGCGCGACAATGGGTCTTTTGAAAGACAGTGACACAAGACCTCTCCTTTCACTTTTTGCGCTTTTTTTATTATTCGGATTAATTATTCAGCGCGTGGCACTTTATACTCATCTTCGCTATTTGAACAAAAAAGGAGAGGAGGCGGCGGTCTCACAGATGTTGATGATAGAGGTTTTTGGAAAAACAACAAGTGCCCGGAAGATCAGCAGTATAGTCCTCATTATTTTAGCCCTCTGGTTTTCTTTTTTTCCTCCCGTAAGCGATTCGGGCTTCCTGGTCTGGATTTTGATGACCTTGCTTGCCCTTATGCATGAAGTGATTGGCCGTGCGCTCTTTTATGTCTCGGTTGTTCCCACGACCGTTCCCCGTGCTTTCTTTTGGGGAAACCAAAGCTTCGAAAATCTCGCACGAAAAACGGGACTGGCCCAGCGGCCTCAAGTGGGTGTTCTTTTCGAAGACCATTAGGCTGTCCTTAAATACATCTCTCTTTTTGTACAGTATACGACAATAATGTTGGGTGTTTTGCTGACTTGTTTTGAGGTGAAGCCCAGAATAGTGCATTAACATATTGAAAAATTTATGTTTTTTATTGTTTGTGCCTGACTCCACTTCTTGGTATGTCGATTGCTTAAGTTAAGAAGAGAGTTGAAGCGCTAGCAGATATTTTAGGCAAAGGCGCCTAGATCGAATGGATCTAGGCGCCTTTTTTTATATAACATTGGAGATATCACCATGAATAAACCCTTTAAAGTGAAATTAGGATCAATAGAAGCCGTCCCAATGGGGCAAGGCCTTAGTTTTTCTGTGGAAGGAGAAGAGATCGCCATTTTTCGATCAAGAGCGGGAGAAGTGAGCGCGATTGAAAATAAGTGTCCACATGCAAATGGCCCTCTTGCCGAAGGAATCATTGGCGAAGGGAAGGTGGTTTGCCCTTTACATGGGCATCAATTTGATCTGAGTACGGGAAAAGGCTGTGATAGAAATGAATCGGTTCGTTCTTTCCCGGCATGGATTGAAAACGGGGAACTTTATATTGACTATAGTACGACTTCACCAGAGTTAGTGGTGTTATAAGCGCCTTATTGCAGGACATGTTTATTTGAAAAAGTGGGAGTGGATGTGAAAAGAAGACTTGTTGTTATCGGCAATGGGATGGCGGGTGCGAGGGCGGTGGAAGAAATTTTAAAACGAGACCCCGAGGCCTTCGATATTCTGATGTTTGGCGCAGAGCCTTATGGAAACTATAACCGGATTTTGCTGAGCAATGTCCTCAATCAGACCCAAAGTCCGAGTGAGATTTTTCTAAATACACTGGAATGGTATCAAGAAAATAATATTACGCTGCATGTCGGCATGAAGGTGACACATATCGATAGAGTGTCGAAAAAAGTCTTTGCCCTGAAGCTCTCAGCCGAGGACATTCCTTACAATAAAGCGATTCAAGGGATTGATGGGGATCATTTTGTTGAGGTGCCTTACGATGAGCTCATTATTGCGACAGGCTCACGACCCTTCGTGCCACGGATCAAAGGCAGTGAACTGCCTGGTGTTTTTTTATTCCGGACGATAGAGGACTGTGATCAGATTGCAGATTATGCAAAAGGGTGCCAGAAAGCAGTGGTTATTGGTGGAGGCTTGTTAGGTCTTGAAGCCGCACGGGGACTCATGACACATGACCTGGAAGTTTCTGTCATCGAAGCCGCAGACCAACTCATGCCTTCTCAACTGGATCTCGAATCGGCCAATCTCTTGGAACGCGCGATGGGTGCGATGGGACTTCGCGTTTTCACGAAAACCTTTACTTCTCAAATTGTCGCAAAGGATGGACGGGTTTCCCGTCTCATTTTTAAGGATGGCGGAATTCTAGAGACCGATATCGTGGTCATTAGTGCGGGCATTGTTCCGATGACTGAGGTGGCTGAAAAGAGTGGTTTAAAAACCAATAAAGGCATCCTTTGTGATGACCAAATGAGAACAGAAGATCCTCATATTTTTGCGGTGGGAGAATGTATTGAACATCGTGGTTTAACCTATGGTCTGGTTGAGCCCATCTGGCAGCAGGTCGGTGTGATGGCCGATATTTTAACCGGGGTCAATTCGGAAACACGGTATGTCGGTTCAAAAACAGGCACCAAGTTAAAAGTGATGGGGGTTGATCTTGCCTCTATGGGAGAAAAAGAGACAGATGAGAATGATGACGAAGTGCTTGTTTATCGTGATCCCAATCGGGGCATTTATAAAAAACTGATTGTACGGGAAAATAAAATACATGGGGCTATTTTACTCGGGGATACTGGATTAAGTGACAGCCTCATGCAACTTTTTATGAACGAAAAAGAGCTCCCAGAAAATCGCGGAGAGATTCTTTTTGGTTCTATTGATGGATCAAAATTGCTGGATGCGGGAGACTTACCCGATTCGGCGCAAATTTGTGGATGTAACGGTGTGTGTAAAGGTGAGATTGTTTCCGCCATAGAAAATGGAAATTGTAGTAGTGTGGCTGCGGTCGGGGCAAAAACAAAGGCAGGCATGGGTTGCGGTTCCTGCCGTGGATTTATTGCGCAGGTCATAGAATCCGTGGTCGGAGAAGTATCCTACGATGCCAGTGAGCATTATTATGTTCCAGGTATTCCCTTTGAAAAATCACAACTTGTTCGTGAGATTCGTTCCAACGGTTTAAAATCGGTCAGTGTGGTCTTAGCGACATTGGGGGGAGGACAGGAAGATCCTACCACGAAGACAGGCTTGGCCTCTCTGCTTAAAACACTTTGGCCGAAAGAATATGAAGATGAACGGGATGCACGGTTCATTAATGATCGCGTGCATGCGAATATCCAAAAAGATGGGACCTTTTCTGTCGTCCCCAGAATTATCGGTGGCGTAACTACGCCCGAAGAATTGCTTCGCATTGCGCAAGCCGCCGTAAAATATAAAGCAAAAATGGTGAAGTTTACCGGGGGACAACGGATCGACCTCTTGGGAATCAAAAAAGAGGATCTCCCGAATATTTGGAAAGACATCGGTTTGCCGAGCGGTCATGCCTATACCAAGGCCTTTCGTACGGTGAAAAGCTGTGTGGGTACTGATTTTTGCCGATTTGGTCTGGGGGATTCGATCTCTCTGGCAAAAGAAATTGAAATGCGTTTTCAAGGCGTAGAAGCGCCTCATAAAGTGAAAATGGCGGTCACGGGTTGCCCTCGAAATTGTGCAGAAGCTTTGGTTAAAGATGTGGGTGTCGTGGCGATCGAAGGGGGCCAATGGGAAATTTACATCGGTGGTGCGGCAGGAAGCACCATTCGAAAGGGAGATCTGCTCTGTACCGTAGACAACCCTCAAGCCGTGATTCAATACACGAGTCGCTTTCTTGAATATTATCGGGAACATGCAAAATATTTAGAGCGAACCTATGGATTTGTTGAACGCATCGGAATCGACCTGCTCAAAGGAATTTTAATCGACGATAATATGGGCATTTGTTTGAATCTTGAATCGAAAATGCAAGAGGCCGTTGATGCTTACAAAGATCCGTGGAAGGAAGCCGAAGATCCTGTCTACCCTTTTCAGTTTGACGGCCCTCAGCTCATTGAAGTGCTTCAAGAAGCAGAAAATAATGGCTAAGTCTGCCTGATCACCACAATAAATTCCATCACACAAGGCCCTTTCTTGCTGTTGTTTTATAGAGAAGAGAAGGATTTCTTGACTCCGAAGTACGAATAGCGGATAATGAAACACTTGTAAAGACAACCCTTTAGAACAAAATTAGGAAGATAATCCATGGAAAATACTTATGAAGTTGGGACAGACATTGTATCGTGGTGCACAAAATGCAAATTAATGTTGGATCATACGATTTCTGCTCTGGTTGATGCGCTTCCTAAAAAAGTAAAGTGTAAGACTTGTAACGGACACCATAACTACCGTGAAAAAGAACCTGAGAAAAAAACGCCGGGTACCCGAAAAACAAAAAAATCGGAATACCAGATTTTGATGGCGAAAGTCGATGAGGGTGGTCTTAGCGGTGCAAAAAAATATAGTATAAAAGGGAACTTTAAGGCCAATCAGATGATTGAGCATGCGACTTTTGGCATCGGTTTTATTTCATCGGTTATTAACCGCAGCAAAGTAGAAGTTATCTTTGAGAATGGCACAAAACGCATGGTTCAAAACCGCTAAGTTTTTTCTGAACTGAGCATTCCTTGTCATTTTCTTGGGGTTTTGGCATTGAGGGTTCAAGAACCTTTAAAACACACAGACGACTTCCCTTTACCAATACCTTCCTTGATTTCATCCCTGAGGAGATATCAATCTGCGGTAGATTTCAACCGGCCAAACTTTAAATATTTCTTGCATATATTTTAATTTAATGTTTTATATTCAACTATTAAAACAATTATGGCTTATTGACAGCAGATTATTAATCTGCTGTCAATAAGCCATAATTGTTCTCCCTTTATTCCCGATGACAGTTCTCTAAAAACCTCAATGCTTCCAGCATAAAGCTGTTTCATTATCTGTTGCCACGGCGAAGCTGGTAGGAAGTGTCTCGCCAGAAATCCGAAATGTCATCTCCCGTCATATGGAAGTCATCAATTTCTATTACACAAATCTCATCGAAGGAAATCACACGTAGCCTTATGAAATTCGTGCGGCGCAAAGGGGCGACTTTTCTAAAGACCTCGCCAAAAGAGATTTTTAGTTCAAACGATTGCACATATTAAAGTCCAGCAATGCTTTACCGATCAGGCTCCAGATCATGACACTTTGTATTCACGCGAATTTATTCGAGCAATTCATATTGAATTCTATCGTCATGTTCCCGAGTCCCTGCGTACATTAAAAATAATTCGGGCCACACCCTTAATCATTTGATCCTCAGAAGGTTATCGCGATCATCTGTACACATCACCGCTTTGCGTGGATTCATCCCTTTGCGGATAGGAATGGGCGTGTGATGCGCTTATTGACCAATTCGTCATTTAAAAAATGGGATGGTAAGTGTCGGTATTTGCTGTTTAAGTCGTGGTCTTGTGCGCGCCTCAGTGGAGTATAAAACGATGCTGCAAGCTGCAGATGTGTCGAGGCAAGGAGATCACGACGGGCGAGGATTGTTGAGCCAAGATGCGCTCATTCGCGCTTGAACTTTGTCGAATGTCTGAACGCTCAGTGCGCCGTTTTTTGGCGCAACTTCGCGATGAGGGTCTTCTCAGTGAAAAGAGCCATCGCTTGCCACTGACCTGGGAAATCCCAGAACATTCGGAAGCCTGGTATTTCCCGTATTGAATGCCCGGGATTTAGCAAGTGGGGAGGGGAAACTCAAATTAATGATGACTCTCAAAATTTAACTTAGGTCATGGTCTTTATGAGAAAAAAATCTTATTGGGTTTGATCTTGGTTATTTTCTTTTTATTTTTCCAAGGCAGTAAGTCCTTCGCGGGTGAAAAAGAAAAATTCGATCTGTATTTAGTGTCCTTAATAAAGTAAAAGTGCATTCGAGCATCAGCGAGCTATTCTGGATTTATTCATTCTTTTGGATGCACGTATGTTCGATCCCATAATTCAAGCGTTGCAAGACACTGATTCTTATGTCCGATTACACCGCTTGGGTGCTGAATCCTCGCCCAAGTACATTGAGCAGACTTAGAGATGAAGCTAATCCATCAAGGTCCTTCTTCGAGGAGCTTACTGACGGGTTTTCCCACATGCCAGCCTTGGGCAAAATCGACAGCGTATTCTTTTAATAAAGATAGTATTTCTGCATTTTCCACCCCTTCTGCGATGGTTTTTTTACCCAAGCCTTTCGTCACTTCAGTCAGAGATTTCACAAAGATTTGATCGTCGGGACGTGTCACTATTTCTTTGATGAAAGTGTCTCCAATCTTGACGATATCCACTGGAAGCTCCTTCAGATAATTGAAAGAGGCAAAGCCCGTTCCGAAATCATCCAGTGCAAAAGAACAACCTAGATCTTTAATTTCGTTCATGAGACAACAGGCTGCAACCAAATCAGAAACAGCGGCTGTTTCTGTTATTTCGATCACAATGTTTTCTGGATTTGCTCCCGTTTCTGTTAAGGTTCGCTTAAGATGAGACAATAATGCGGGATCATTGAATGCGTAACCGGAAAGATTCAGTGTAAAGGTCAGATGAATCCCCTGGGCGGAAAGTGCCGCCTGACGGGAAATCACTTTGTCGAGCACCAAGTGATCGATTTCATAAATGAGCCCACTTTCTTCTGCAATAGGAATAAATGCAGCTGGAGAGATCAAGGTTTCATCTTGATCACGCATTCGGATCAGGGCTTCGTAACAAAAAATGGATCCGTTATGAATATTTCGAACGGGTTGAAAATACATGACGAAAAGATCGTTATCGAGTGCTTGTTTAATCCGATCTTTCCAATATACCTGCTCTTTCATCCGTGCTCGAATGGGTTCATATCCTGTAAAGAGATGCCAAGAGCCCTGCCCTTTTTCTTTTGCCTGGTACATCGCAAGGTCTGCATTGGAAAGCAGTTCTTGCAGTGTTTCCCCATGTGCAGGAAAAAGGACGATACCAATGCTGGCAGAAATTTTGAATGCGGGTCCAAGTACTGAAACTTCAACATTATCCAAATATTGCGTAATTTTATGTGCAATCTGAAGTGCGCCCGTTTCATTTATTTCAGAAACAACGATGGCAAATTCATCCCCACCCAAACGACCCACAATATCTGTTGTACGAACAAATCGAAAAAGCTGACTGGCGATTACCTTCAGCAGTGTATCTCCCGCATGATGGCCTTGCGTATCATTCACATATTTAAATTGATCTAGATCGAAGTAAAAAAGAGCGCCAGCCTGCCCGGATTTTTTTGATTTAGCAAGTATGTTCTCCAGTTCACTTTGAAAACGACGCCGATTAAATAAACTCGTGAGTGGATCATGGTCGGCCAACCACGAAAGTCGTAATTCTGCCTGTTTCCGGGCAGTGAAATCTAAACCCACCGACAGGATGACAGGCTCATTTTCTTTTTTTCGCGCCAGGCGAGAATGCACCCAGACGATATGTCGCAATGATCTATTTTTACAAGTGATCACCGATTCGTGTGAGACATATTCTCTTTGACCAGAACAAATTCTTCCTAAATCATCCATCATTTCAATCGTCAAGTCTCCCTCAGAAAAAAGATCGGCAAAACCCATGCCCGTGAGTTCATTTCTCTTGTAGCCTGTTATATGGCAAGCATGTTGGTTCAGCATCATGAGCTTTCCATCTTTGTCCTGTGTAAGAATAATCACACGGGCCGTGTCCAGTAAATGCGCGATGAAATCCTTTTCATGGGCCAGATCTTCCATTCTGGCCGCAAGCGTCTTAGTCCTTATTTTGACCTCTGTTTCCAGCATTTCCAACTGATGAGAAAGGGCAATGGCCGCGTCATCAAGTATGTCGATCTCGTCCTTCATCAAGCTTTGAGGTCTCGTTGAGAACGCGCGCCTTACCTGCTTAAATTTACCCTGGGCGAGCAAGGGTAATGTTTCTGTAATGAGGCGAAGACGTGAGATTGGCGTCCATAAAATAGCCAATAAGATCCCTTCAGAAAACAGAAGCCCAATGATTCCGGCGATTAAACTTTTTCGGGTTGCCCTCCGAATTTCTAATAGTGTCTTGGAAATATCGTCAATCACTATGAGGTGTCCTGCCCCAGGATTGGCAAGCCCCTGTAAGGGAATGACGCCTAATTCATAATTTCTGTTTTCGAAACCCACTTTTTTCCCTTTGATGATGTCATCAAAAGAAGGTATTTTCTGCACGACGGATCGAAGTAGTGGCAAGGTAAGGTTCATATTGGTTAAGGCGATAATCTCTTTATTCCAAGAGGAGATCATTCTGCCTTGTGTCAAATTTTCTGAGGGCTTATGGATTTCCTCACCCTTTCTGTCAATGAGAACGCCGATTTCCCGCCCGGAAATCTGCTGAAGGTTGATAATGACTTCGGCCAGAGAACTACCCAACAAGATGATCCCGATTTTTTCCCCTTCCGAAAGAAGGGGTGCCATGACATATTGTGTGCAGATACGGATGCAGGAAAGTGCCGTGATGGGACGTTCTTTTCGAATGACCTCTTCGATCCAACCTGTAATCAGCAGTTCCTCCTCTGCAATAAAAGTTGAATGACCCCAGCGACCCAATTCTCTGCCTGAGACAGAATGAAAACGAACAAGGTCAATACCCATATCGAGTTGCAACAAAGACCAATGACCGTCAAAAGCCAAACGAATCGTTTCATTTTTCCCGCTCACCAAGGATTCTTCGACGCCGTCAAGCAAGGGAATGACCTCACTGAACTGAAGTGAGCGTTTAAGCATATGTTCCATGAGTCCGTCAAACTCTTTTGTAAAGTGCGCATGTTCAGCTTCTCGACGTTGATCATAATGTTCCATTAAGTTTTGATGGCTGAAAAAGGGGAAAGAGGCATTGATTACAAAAAGTACCATACTAAATAAAATCAAGGCCTTCCATTTTAAGCTTAAGAATCGCTGAACTTTATGAGAAAGAAGTGTCATTTATCAGTACTTTTTAGTTTAAAAACTCATCGTTAAAAACGAAATGAGACGAGAATAGAGAATAGATCCCAGTACCGCTCTGTCGCGGATGCCACAGGATTGTCCGAAAGTGGAAGCCAGGCAGTCCCATCGATATAGTGATATTCGATGCGCGACATCCATGCACTCGTGATGTCCCACCGCAAGCCCACGGTCGAATCCTTTGCAAAGCGGGTATGTGCGAGAGCCCCTGTAGTGGATGCTGCGGAAAATTTTGTTCCGGATCGATCATCCTGATTTTGAAAGAGAACATCATAGCGAAGCACGGCCTCTAACTGCTCCGAGATGCGATAGCTTCCCTGAAGGTAGTAGCTCTCTCCCGTATTGTTGAAACTGAGTGGTCCAACGTCTCGATATCTGGAATAGCGAAGGGCATACTCAGAGCTTAGGCTCCAGAATTCGGTGTTATACTGTACCGAAAAAATTAAAGGGGTGAAACGGATCGTGCCTGTTTTTACAGCACTTGTTTTTGGCTCAAATATGATATTGACAAGCGCTCCGCTCAGAGCAATACGAATTCTCCCACCAGTAGGCTCAATGATGAAGCGACTGATGTATGAAAGGCGTTCATCAAGTCCACCCTGTGTTTGGAGTTTTTGGCCAAGAAAAGCGAGCTCTGTTTCTCTGTCGTCAACTTTCGGGTAGCCCACTTCAAGTTCGTAAAATAGGTTTGCAAAACCTTTGCGATATTCTGCATAAATGTTTAATCCGTCCGATGAAAGGGCCAGGTTCCGCGTCCGACCAAAATAGATCGATTGGGGTAAAAATATACTGGGTCTTGTAAAGGCAACATCTCGTGTGTCGTTGTAAAAACCGAGCGGATTTTTTACTCTCCCCAGTCGGATGCCGAGTTTTCTTGATGCATTCGAAATGAGGCTATAATCCAAAAAACCATAATCTAATTGGGGGTCTCTGTCATTCCCCTCCCCTGCCCGGCGTGAAATAACTTGTGCTGAAATTTGCATGTCTAGAATGGGACGAATCGATGTATTCACTCCCAGTTCAGTGAAGTCGAAACTTCCATCTTTACTCTTCCCAAAAAAATTATTATCTGATGTTAGGATAAAACCCTGGGTCGCAAAACCATGTATTTGGAGCGAATCTGGCAATTCAGCACCGAAGATAGAAGAAGCCACACCTTCTATTAAAAAGCAGAGAAACACAAAGAACAGCTTTAATCCATAAATAAACTTATCGGACATTTAAGATCTTCATCCCTATTTCAGTATTTCCAATTGGTAAATAGCCAATAGCCCCGGGTGTATGGGTGATCTTTGCTCTCATCGATTCTAATGAGATGACCTCTTGTGGCGACTGACCTGTTCCGGAAAAAACTTGTCGATCCCATGCCCGCCGTAGTTGATAAGGAAATAAATGGAGAATCGACTTTGAAAACTTTTTGTGGAGTTCAGCATCGTCCCGAAGCACAAAAACCTTAACGACACTTCCGTCAGGCCATCGGCGGAGACGCATGCCAAAGATTGCTCGCAAGGTATTCCTTGAGATTGTCTCTTGGCTGACACTGGGGTGAACAACAACCTCTTGCGCCTCTACACCCAGTATCGTCCCAAACATCAATAGGAGCATCATGATGAATATAAAAAAAGACTTCATGTCAGTGAAATCATTCCCTCTTTCCCTGACATCCTCTCAAGGCCATACTATTTCCTAGACGGGACAAGCTTGCCGTTTTGAGTGATAAATTTCCATACTTCAGGACGATATTTATGAATGCCTGACAAAATAGATTCTGTTGATCCGAGACAGGGGATTCTTTTGCCGTGATACTCGAAGAGTGGGCCAATCTGAGGAAAGTCGATCCCAAACCTTTTGAGTAATCGATGAAAAGCGGGTTCCACACCGGCATACCAATAGGAGGTGTTATATTGTATCGTCATGCACACGACTGCAGAAAAAAGCCCAAAGAGCAGAAGGTAACAGAACTGACCATCCCTCTTTGTATAAACAATATCCGAGCCATCCCGCTTCATGTTTCGAACAGATATATCCTTTATCTGCCGCTCCCGTTTTTTTGAAACAAGAAAACGGGAGACCTCTGCAAACGATTCCCTGGGAATTTGTTTTAAAGGAATCGTATCACGATAAAAAAACTCGCCGCAATATGCCTCCATAGGAAAGGAGGTTGCCCAATCATCGGGGTTCGGTAGAATCAATCTAACCGAAGCGACAAATATGCCTGTTAATTTATGTCGGATAAGGCGGTGAACGGAGTGTGTGTCATAGAAATCGTGTTCTTTGCAATCTGTATAGCTATTTGGATCAGCGAGTGGATTTTCGACGCAATAGACTTGGTATCGTAATCGGAGAACTTCTTCGAGTAATGCATCTGTATTGACCGGAATGATTTCAAAATTTTGGTTAAAGTGATCGGCGACCATAGCATTTCCTCAAGACAATTTAAAAAGGAAAGGGTCAACTTTGCGCCAAAAGGAGTTCAGATTATTTACCTGTTCTGGGGGAGAGTCTTGTAAAGGTGAAGAGATGGTGCTGTAATCGGAATATCCTTATGTAAGACCACAACAATTGACTATTCTTCCTCGCATTCCTCAATTTGACGGTTCGACCAAGGGCATTACGTACAGAATCATGCTGTCTTCTGAATGCTGAAAATACGAAACAACTTTAGATGCTATCATAATGGCTAACCCAGCATCAATATAAATAGAATAAGAATGTGACATGAATACGGCACAGAAACAGTAATAAATATATTTATGTTTAATTAAATCTAGCATTCAGCCCTCGGAAGGGGCTTTGATACCAAGCAATTTCATTTTTCGGTAGAGATGTGTGCGTTCAATTTGCAGGGCATCTGCTGTCTGAGAAATATTCCAATCTTTTGCTTCCAGCTCAGCAAGTATATGCGCCCGCTCAAATGAACTTCTCGCTTCCTTGAGCGGTTTGGGTTGTGAGCCTAGACTGTTTTCGTGACTTAAAGCCGGTAACGGTGTTTCAGGAATGGATTTCCCTTCTTTAAGGAAGACTGGCAGATCATGCGATGAAATAATAGACGTCGGCGCCATAATCAAGAGCCGCTCTGCAATGTTTTTGAGTTCTCGCACATTTCCTGGCCAAATATACTGTTTTAAGAGATCGAAAGCCTCTGGCGTCAAGCGTTTGGGGCGAATGCCCTGCTCCTCAGAAACTTCCTTGATAAAATACGAGATGAGTACCGGGATGTCATCAATCCGCTCTCTTAAGGGTGGAGCGTGTAAAGGGATCACATTCAAGCGATAATAAAGATCGTCTCTAAAACGTCCTGCTTTAATTTCAGAAGGGAGATCCTTGTTTGATGCTGCAAGTACACGAACATCCACATGAACCCGCTCATGCCCCCCCACGCGCATGAATGCCTGTTCCTGTAAAGCTCTTAGTACTTTTGCTTGTGTTTGCAGGGTCATATCACCAATCTCATCCAAAAAGAGGGTTCCGCCTGTTGCCAGTTCAAACTGTCCCTTTTTCCGTTGAGCCGCACCAGTAAATGCCCCTTTTTCATAACCAAAGAGCTCGCTTTCGATGAGATTTTCAGGGATAGCGGCGCAGTTCACCTCTAAAAAGGGGGCATTGCGTCTGGGGCTGCTTGAATGGATTGTTCGCGCAATCAATTCTTTTCCCGTACCATTTTCACCAGAAATCAGCACACGGCTTTGAGAGGGAGCCGCCAGACGGATTTCTTCTTTCAGGTGCATTATGGCTCGGCTGGCTCCGACCATTTCATATTTTTTTTCGACCAGACGTTTGAGTGATCGATTTTCTTCTTGAAGACGAAATTCATTCAAGGCATGTTCGACCATCAAGACGACTTTTTCAAGCGAAAGGGGTTTCTCAATATAGTCATAGGCCCCCAACTTAATGGCTTTGACGGCAGTTTCAATCGAGCCGTGTCCTGACATCATGATGACAATGAGGTCTGGGATGAAGGTTTTCAAGCGCTGAAGGGTTTCGATCCCGTCCGGCTCCGGCATCCAGATATCGAGCAGTACCAGTGCAGGTGGCTTGGCTTGGACCATGGGAATGACTTCAAGCCCACTTTCGGCGGTTTGCACCTCATAGCCTTCATCGGAAAGAATCCCGGAAAGCGTGCTTAAAATGCCCGGTTCATCGTCTACAATTAGAATCGTTTCAGTCATCAGATTCCTTATACAGAAAACTCTATGGTAATAATGGTTCCTTTGGGTTGTCTCGGTGTTACACGTATCTGAGCATTGTGATCGGTCGCAATCCGGTTAACGATAGCCAAGCCCAATCCTGTCCCCGTTTTTGATCGTGAAAAATAGGGGAGGAAGAGTTTATCAAGATCTTCAGGTCGGATACCGATTCCCTCATCGGCCACTCCGACACGCACTTTATTTTGGACGGAATCATAAATCGTTGTGACCAAAATCGCGCCATGCCCCTGCATCGCTTCAACGGCATTTTCAAAAAGGTTTAGCAAAAGGCGTTTGATCTGACCACGATCTAATCTCATTTCAGGCACTGATGCATCAAGGTCTGAACGTATCGAGATCTTGTGATGACCGGTTTGGTAAAGTGAGATCACCTCTTGCAATATCGGCTCAATGTCTTGCAGTTTGGTTCGAGGAGGCGGCATTCTCGCAAAATCAGAAAATTCATCTACCAAGGTTTTCAGACCATGGACTTCATTGATCACAATTTGAGTCGATTCATCAAATATCCGATCAAAATCCTCCGATTTTTGTGCATATTTTTTACGGAGGCGCTCCGTCGAAAGTTGAATCGGTGTCAGCGGATTTCGTATTTCGTGCGCAATCCGACGCGCCACTTCTTGCCAAGTCGCTAATTTTTGTGCCCGGATCAGCTCCGACAAATCATCAAAAACTATCACATGTCCGAGTAAGCGCTCATCGGTTCCATGTAAGACCGAAAGCACCATGCGCAAGCTTGCAAATTTACTATGAACCTCTAAAGTCACCTCTTCTTCTAAGGACTCTTTTCCGCTCTCCTGGATTTTTTGAAGCGGACTTGTGATGGTTTTCATCCCTCGATTTGAAAAAAAATCCGTGTAATTTTCATGAATGGCGTCTTCTGCTTTCACTTCCAAAATTTTTTCTGCCGAGGGGTTGAAGGTGGTGATGACCCCTTCTTCATCCACCGAGATCACACCCGCCGCAATATTGGTGAGTACCCCTTCAAGTTCTCTATTAGATGCAACCAGGGAATTTTTCCCTTCAAGTTCCCTTTTTTGACCTTCCCTTAAGTCTGCTGTCATCGTGTTAAAGGAGTCCACCAGAACACCTAATTCATCCGTTGCACGGACGTCAATTTGAAAATTAAGATCTCCATGTGCGACCGCTTGTGTCCCTTCTGCTAATTTTTGAATGGGAATCGTAATATTTTTCGCAAGATACAAGCCAAACCACGTTGCTGAAAAAATGATGAGAAATACGATAATCAAAAAGGAAATAATATAACTGCCTTTAATCGGGTTTTTAAAGGCTTTGAGCTGTTTGTATTCTTCAACCGATTTTTTAATCCCCTCCATTTTGCTCACTAAGAGTAAAGGGATTAAATGATCCACTACGAGGATAGCCTCCGTCCGGCCACGTTTTTTGAGAAGGAGAATCCCTCGGACAATATCTCCCTGAGGGGTCGATTGAATCGACAAGATCGGTTCTTTTGTATCCCTTTCCGATATGCCATCGTTGTTTTCTAAGGCCCGCTGTAAGTCTTGGGGGGTGGGGCGATTAGGATCGCTTGATGCTTCCAGATCTTGATCAAGTGTGTCTGCCATCTCTTGGTATTTCGGTGTGAAAAGATAAATCTGATGTAGTCGATGTTCTTCTTTCCGGTCACGAAGCTGTTTTGATAATCGAGAAAGAGAGCCTTTCAGACGATTTCCATTCATTAAGCGATTCGCAATTTGTTCTGAAATGGCAGAAACATCCTGTTCTGCTTCTTCATAATGGTATTGGGCGACTTCTAAAGATTGATCAAGTGATTTTTCAACTTGTATTGAAAACCAGTTTTCAATACTGCTGGTGAGAAGTCCGCTTGCGACAACAAACAGAAGAATGGAGGGGATCATCGAAAGTCCAATCAATCCGGCAACCAGTTTGCTCCTGAGGCTTGATTTATTCGGCTCCAGCCTTCTTTCAAAATAAAGCTTAATCAGGTTTCTGGAAAGCAATAGGACGAGTAAAATCGCGAGTGTAATATTCAGGTTGACCATAGTGACCACAAGAATATTTGTAGAAAAAAGTGAGGGGCGTTCAATCCCTTGAAAGAGAAGGAAAGTAATTGAAATAGACAGTGTCAAACAAAGTGCTGTAATCCATACAGGACGAAAGGTCCTTTGTGGTCTTACGTTCTTTGTGTCCGGGCTGGAATGATGAAGGGATGTTTCCATTGGCTCAGACCGAGAGAATCGATACATTTAAAATGTGTGAAATCCTCATTTTAAACTGGGAAAAGAGATTTGTGGCGAATTTTCCCAAGGGGTATCGATTTCAAGGAAAGGAATAAAAAAGAGAAAGTAGTCTAAATAAAATGGGCGTTTTGCGGCTTGCATCTGAGATTGTACGCTGACGAAATATTCTTCTCCCCGCTTTAGTTTGTCCGTTGAGACAATTTGTATTTTGTGAACCTGCGTCACGATGTCTTTCATCGCTTTAAATCCGTCGACCTGTTGTTCGACGGATTCTCCATTCGAGCCTTGCGTCACGAGGTAGTTTTTTTTGAGGGTGTCATATTTCACGGTATATCGGATTGTTTTAGAAAGGATCTCTTCATCAAACCAATTTTTCTCTTTTTGCTTCAGTACAAGGTAATAATAAAACTCTTTCGGAATACCATTGTGAATATCGTTCACAATCTCTTTTCTAAATCCACCGTTTAATCTCGCAGAGACAAAAACATTTTTATCGACCGTGTCGACTGTGACATTTTGAATGCGCCCTCTTCCTCTCGCATTGACCGAGGGAACCAGAACAAAAATGAATAAAATCGCAAAAAAAAGTACTCTGAATGAAGGGATTGAGCAGATATTGTATCGACAAGATCTGCTCAAAAACTCATCTTTTCTTAATGACATTCTGTGATTCAAAACATCCCTCAATGTGACCGAAGACCTTGTTTATTTTGTACAAAACAAAGGGCAATACATTTTAACATTAATGAAAAGAGCTGTCCAAACACGCTTTGACTTCGGTAAGCTTGAAGAAAGCGAGGCGAGATCAGGGGCAGGTTTATTGATCGGCGAACATTTTTTTCAAAAATTGCCCTGTATACGATGTTTTTACTTTTGATACCATTTCCGGGGTTCCCGTTGCGACAATCTTTCCGCCGCCGGTTCCGCCTTCGGGGCCGAGGTCGATCAGCCAATCGGCATTTCTGATCACATCCAAATTATGTTCGATGACAACAACGGTATTCCCAGATTCGGCAAAACGGTTTAAGACATCGAGCAACCGTTGGATATCGGAAAAATGAAGTCCCGTCGTCGGCTCATCCAAAATGTACAGGGTTTTTCCTGTTGGCCGTTTGGAAAGCTCTTTTGAGAGCTTGATTCGTTGCGCTTCTCCGCCTGAAAGTGTTGTGGCCGATTGTCCGAGCTTGATATAACCCAGGCCCACTTCTTGAAGCGTGACTAACTTCGAATAGATCGATGGAATGGCTTTAAAAAAAGTAGTTCCGTCATCGATGGTCATGTCCAGTATATCGGCAATGCTTTTACTGCGATAGAGGATATCTAGGGTTTCGCGATTGTAGCGTCTCCCGTTACAGACCTCACACATAACATAGACGTCTGGTAAAAAATGCATCTCAATTTTGATGACCCCGTCTCCCTGGCAGGCCTCACACCGCCCTCCTTTCACATTAAAGGAGTAACGCCCCGCTTTGTACCCACGTACACGAGATTCTGGCAGTTGCGAAAATAGTTCCCTGATAAAGGTAAAGACCCCTGTATAGGTGGCCGCATTTGAGCGAGGGGTTCGGCCAATGGCCGTTTGATCGATGTGGATGACTTTATCAATCTGGTTCACGCCGGTGATTTGTTCACAGTCGCCCGGTTTTTCAGTATTTTTATAAATGTGCTGCGCCATGTTTTTATAGAGGGTTTTGAGTACCAGTGTCGATTTTCCGGAACCCGAAACGCCTGTGACACAGGTAAAAAGACCCAGCGGGAATTCGGCATTGATCCCATCTAAATTATGCGCCACTGCATTCTTAATTTTAATGAAGCCTTTGGCTTTGCGCTTTCTCTCCGGCAAGGTAATTCGAAGTTTTTTTGATAGATATAAGCCGGTTCCTGATTGTGGATCCGCGATAATCGTCTCCGGAGGCCCTTCAGAAACGACAAGGCCCCCATGAATCCCGGCACCCGGCCCCATATCAATGACCCAGTCTGCGCTTTGAATCGTTTCTTCATCATGTTCGACCACGATCACGGTGTTGCCAATATCTCGTAAATGGCACAAGGTGTCTAAAAGTCGGAGATTGTCTCGCTGGTGAAGACCAATGCTGGGTTCATCCAAAATATACAGGACGCCCACAAGGGACGCGCCGATTTGTGTTGCAAGGCGAATCCGCTGCCCTTCTCCACCGGAGAGGGTGCCGGATGTGCGATCCAGCGTGAGGTAATCGACACCCACATTCACTAAAAAACCCAGGCGCTCTCGAATCTCTTTTAAAATGCGCTCTCCGATTAAAGTCTCACGCTCTGTCAATATAAGTGTTTCCACAAATTCAAGGGCGGCTTTGATCGAAAGATGTGTGATCTCAGCGATGGATTGTTCACCCACCTTGATGGCCAAACTCTCGGGTTTTAAACGACGGCCTTCACAAGTAGGACAGGGGTGTTTTGCCATGTAAAGTTCAATTTCCTGCCGGATATAGTTTGAATCGGTTTCTTTGTATCGGCGCTCCAAATTCGGGATCAGGCCTTCAAAGGGCCGTTGATAGGAAACGAGTTCCCCGTCACGCATCCCGGTGAATGTAATGCGCTCATTTCCTGAGCCATAAAGCAGCACCTTCTGATGTTTTGGGGCAATTTTTTTAAATGCTTTAATCCGGTCAATGCCATAATGCTCAGAAATTTCTTCCATGATCTGATCGTAATAAAAAGACCCTCGTTTTGCCCAGGGTTTGATCGCGCCATCCCGTAATGAGAGCGTTTTATCAGGCACGACGAGATCAGGATCCACATCCAATTTGGTGCCGAGGCCATCGCAAATAGGACAAGCGCCGTGCGGTGAATTGAAAGAGAACAAACGTGGTTCTATTTTGGGATAACTGACCCCACAGTCGATACAGGCAAGATGTTCTGAAAAAAGAAGGAGTTCATCCCCTTTTAGAATCAGGACAATGCCATCCCCCATTTTTGCAGCCAATTCCAAAGAGTCCGCCAGCCGCCGTTCGAGGCTTTCTTTAACGATGAGACGATCAATGACCACTTCGATGTCATGTTTTTTGTTTTTTTCCAGTGTGACGTTTTGCTCTTCCTGAGAGAGGTCGATGATTTTCCCATCAATTCGAACCCGGATAAATCCTTTTTCCCGAACCGAGCGCAGCTCTTTTTTATATTCTCCTTTTCGCCCTCGAACAATCGGGGCCAGGATATGGATTTTTTCTCCCAGTGGAAATTGCATAATGGCATCGACCATCTGTTGGATGGTTTGCGAAGTAATCTCTTTTCCGCATTGATAACAGTAGGGGTGACCAATACGGGCGAATAGGAGTCGCAAGTAATCGTAAATTTCGGTCACGGTTGCAACTGTTGAGCGCGGGTTTTTGCTCGTTTTTTTTTGCTCAATGGAAATCGCAGGGGATAGCCCTTCAATCGCGTCAAGATCTGGCTTGTCCATCTTATCCAAAAACTGGCGGGCATAGGCTGAGAGCGATTCGACATACCGTCGTTGCCCTTCGGCGTAAATCGTGTCAAAAGCCAAGGACGACTTCCCCGAACCGGAAAGGCCGGTAATCACCACGAGCTTGTCGCGCGGAATGTCCAAGTCGATATTTTTCAGGTTGTGCTCACGCGCACCTTTAATCTGAATGCTTTGTTCCTTCATTTATAAGACCTTAAAATCCTTTTGAATTGAACCTCAAACCATAACACGGGGAATGTTTCTGTGACAATTAGGGTCAATTCTTTATTGACGTAAGGCTTGGAGCAAAGCGGCCATATCTGCCGGCGGAGGTGTCGAGATAAAAAGGTTTTCTTTCGTGACCGGGTGGATGAACCCAAGGGTGGCGGCATGAAGCATCTGTCGCTCGGCTTTGAGACCGATGGATTTTGACATTTTACCCCCATATTCTTTGTCTCCGACAATGGGGTGTCCGATATGTGCCATATGGACGCGGATTTGATGGGTTCGGCCCGTTTTCGGTCTGACTTCTAAAAACGTCGCGATCTTAAAACGTTCCTTAATCCGATAGTGTGTCTCCGAAGCTCTGGGGCTGGATGTCCGGGCAGAAATCTTTTTACGATGGATGCGATCCCTACCGATCGCTAGGTTTACCTTGTCGGCTTTTTTGACCTTTCCGCATACGAGAGCGAAATACTCCCGGTCGATCGAGTGGTCTTTAAACTGTTTTGAAAGAAAGCGGTGGGCTTCATCTGTTTTTGCAATCACCATTACCCCTGAGGTGTCTTTATCCAAGCGATGTACAATCCCTGGCCGCTCTCGTCCTCCGATCCCGGTCAGATCTTTGCAATGGAACAAGAGGGCATGCACCATTGTTCCATCATAATGCCCCGGAGCGGGGTGTACCACCATGCCCGCCGCTTTGTTAAGCACCACTAGGCTTTTGTCCTCATGCAGTATATCGAGTGGAATATCTTCTGGGATTAAATCAAGTGGCGTTGGCGACGGAACCGTAATCTGAATGTTATCCCCTTTTTTGGGTTTATAACTGGCCCGGGTCGGTGTGCCGTTGATCAAAATCTGTTCTTCAACGATCAGGCGCTGAATGCGAGATCGGGTGAGCGGGAAGCCTTTTTTAATGAGATAACGGTCAATCCGTTCAGGGTTGTTTTCATCAGGAACGATAATAGGGGATTCAGGAAATGAAGGCATTTGTACTTTGATCTCTTATTGGGATATGATTTTACTGATCGATCATCATCCGACTATATTATCATGACGATTGCTAAAGTGGAATTCTCTTGATCGGATTCATCCGCCTTAAAGTGGGCTACGAAATCTTTCATCCACCAGGGTTCTGGAAAGTAAATTCCTATTTTTCAGTAAAATAATCTAAAAAAGTGCTTTAACTTTTGACATTTTCGGAATAGTCGGCTACAGTTTTTTTATCTTTCGCGAATTGGGCCAAGCAAACAGGGAGAACAAGCACATGAAAAAGAGTGAACTGATCGAAAAAGTCTCAAAGTCAGTGGCGAAAAGCACAAAAAGTGAGGTCACGAAAAAAATGGTCGAAGCAGTGATTTCAGAAGCTTTTGCCACAATCGGGAAAGCTATAAAAAAAGAAGGTCGCTATAGCTATCCCGGTTTTGGAACATTTACTAAAACAAAGCGCTCTGCAAGAAAAGGGAGAAATCCTCAAACCGGTGAACCCATCAAGATCAAAGCCTCAAAATCAATTCGATTTAAACCTTCCACGGTCTTAAAAGCAAGCTTGTAATTAATATGGTCGTGGGGGAGGTGTCGTTTCCTCACGACCATATCCGACAGGCAAAACCATAGCCCTCAACATTTACAACCCAACAGGCTCTATCAATTCAGCGGAAGTACGCTCTTTCTCAAAAAATAGCATTCGATATTTGTCCCATCCCGATGACGCGAAATATTCTGTCAGCAGAAGCCTTGAGCAATTTGGGCAATCTGAATGCCACTTTCAGTGGTTTTTTATTCAGTCGTAAATGACGACTCATCCTATTTTGGGATGAATGTTAAGTGAGTCTAAATTAAAAGGTCATCGTATGGATCAATGGCATTTGTATATGATTCGAACTCGGTTGAATACCTTGTACACGGGTATCACAAGAGATGTCGATCGACGATTTACCGAGCACAGCACTGAAAAGGGAAAAGGTGCAAAATACTTACGTTCAAAAGGGCCCTTTGACTTGGTGTATCAGACAAAGATCGGAAGTCATGCCAAGGCCTTAAAGGCAGAGTTCTGCATCAAAAAAATGTCAAAACAAAAAAAAGAGCAACTTATTTTAAACAAACCGAAAGGAATGTATTTACTTAAAATACTAGGTCTTTAAATTTAAGACAATCCAGAACAGAAAGAATCTATTTAGGGATGGCAACCTTTTTTTTCTTTGCAGTCTTCTTTGCTTTTTCATAACCGGCATCCACATGGCGTGCGACGCCGATGCCCGGATCAACGGTCAAAACGCGTTCAATCCGCTTGGCCCTTTGTTTTGTGCCATCGGCAACAATCACCATCCCGGCATGGAGTGAATTTCCAATGCCAACTCCCCCGCCATGATGGAAGGAAACCCAAGAGGCCCCCGAGACAGCATTTAGGGCAAAGTTAAGCAAGGGCCAATCGGCAATCGCGTCAGAGCCATCGGCCATCCCTTCTGTTTCACGGTGTGGTGATGCGACAGATCCACAATCGAGATGGTCTCGTCCAATGACGATGGGTGCTGAAACCTCGCCTTTCATGACGAGGTCATTAATGACCGCGCCGAACTTTGCACGTTCGCCATAACCCAGCCAGCAAATGCGCGCGGGAAGTCCCGTGAAGGGCACTTTTTTTTGGGCAAGTTTAATCCACCGTTTCAGGGCGATATCTTTTGGAAAAGCACGAAGCAGGGCTTGATCAATCCGGGCAATGTCCTTGGGATCACCGGAAAGTGCCGCCCATCGAAAAGGCCCTTTTCCTTCACAAAAAAGCGGTCGGAGGTAGGCCGGGACAAACCCTGGATATTTAAAGCTGCCATCTTTTTGTGTGATTTTTACGCCAGCTAAAGCCGCTTGTGCCCTGAGGTTGTTCCCATAATCAAAGCAGACTGCTCCCTGCTGCTGCATTGACAATATCGCATTCACGTGACGTTTTATTGTTTGAAGTGATTTTTCCCGGTAAATTTCTGGTTTTTTCTCACGAAGTTGATCGATCTCAGTAAGATTTCCAAGTGGAATATAGGATAGTAGATCATGTGCTGAGGTTTGGTCGGTCACAATATCTGGGACTTCCCCACGTTTCACCAGTTCCGGGAAAATCTCGCCAGCATTCCCAAGGAGTCCAATCGAAAGTGGCGTTTCCGTCCCTAGGGCGGTTTTAAGCCAATTCAAAGCCTCATCCAAACTGTTCGTCATGCGGTCACAAAAACCTTCATCTACTTTACGTTTGATTCGCTCTGGCCGTGCCTCAACATCTAAAATGACCGCTTCATTCATGACGCCCGCAAGGGGTTGTGCTCCGCTCATCCCACCCATGCCCGCAGTCAAAATCCATTTGCCACGAAGTGATTCAGACTGAAAGGATTGTCGCGCTACCGCCGCAAAGGTTTCATAGGTGCCTTGTAATATGCCTTGGGTTCCGATGTAGATCCAACTGCCTGCGGTCATTTGGCCGTACATGGTGAGTCCCAAGCGGTCAAGATGGTCAAAGTGTTCAGGGGTTGCCCAGGCAGGTACAAGATTGGAATTTGCAATGATGACACGCGGAGATTTCCGGTCTGTTTTCGCAATATAAACCGGCTTTCCCGATTGTATACAGAGCGTTTCATCTGGGCCTAAATCACGCAGCGCGGCAACAATACGGTGATATTCTTGCCAATTGCGTACGGCTCGGCCTGTGCCACCATAAACGATGAGATTTTTCCAATCGATGGCGACTCGATCATCCAGATTGTTTTGCAACATCCTCAGCGCGGCTTCGCTATCCCACGACCGGCAGCTTCGTTTTTTGCCCAAAGGCGGACGAATTGGTTCCAAGGGGCATAAGTCTTCAAACAGGGGTCGAGATTGAGTTTGTTTGTTGGAGGGGTTCAGCACTTAAAGCATCCGAAATCCGATGGGGTTTTCTCGCTTATTTTCCCGTTGCGCAAAGCCCGTGACAAAATGAAGTACAAGCGCGGCCGCCAATCGGGCGGTCCGGCCATCCTGATCAAAATTGGGATTCAGCTCCATAATATCAAAATACGCTGTTTTTTTGTGGAGACCAAAGTGATAGGCCGCCATTGAAACCTCTTCCGGCGTCAGTCCTTCGGGAGAGGGCGCTGAAGTCCCGGGTGCAAAGGCCTGCGCGACGGCATCAAGATCTATCGAGCAAAAGATCTTTTCTGTTTCATCTGAGGCAACCTGCAAGCCTTTTTCAAGCACGGTGGCCATTCCCTTTTGGCGTGTTTCAGAAAGAGAAAAGATGCAGGCCTCTTTCTTTTCAAGGTAGACTAAGTGTTTTTTGTCATTAATAAGGCCATTGATCCCAATTTCAACGAATTTTGACCCAAGCACTTCCTCTATATGGTCCAAAATATTTCTAAAAGGGGTGCCACTGGTAATTTTACGATCGATGACCTCGCGCACATCAAAATGGGCGTCGAGTGTAATGCCTCCAATCGGGCATGGTCGCGCTTTTGCCAATCCTCGCACACCGCCAAAAGTCAGGTCATGGCCTCCACCAAATAAAATGGGCAGTACCCCAAGACGAATCAACTCAGAAACGGCCTCCGTAAGGCATTGATGGGTCTGTTCTACAGAACCTGCATCACAAACAAGGTTGCCAAAGTCAGCAATTTTAAGGGACGAAAGATCGATATCCCGCTCAATATTATAGCGGGTACCGTACCGGCTTAGGGCTTCTCTGATCGCATCCGGGCCGAGGGCGGCACCCGCGCGCCCCCCTCCTTGGATTACGCCGGTGTCGGAGGGTACTCCCAAGAGGCCGATGTCAACTTTTCCTCCCTCATAAGGGCGAATGAGGCTACTAAAATGGGGCGATGTCATATTTTGTTTTTTCTGAGAAAATTTAAACTGAGGGGCTTGGGTATGCGGAAGTTGCATCCCATATACTATGACAAAAGGTGGAAATCGGGCAAGCGGAAGAGGCTCCAGGGCCACTGTTTTCCTGTTTTATGTGTCGCTTGGGACAGAAATGCTTGAAGAAGTGACTTTATGGGTCTTTTGGCGTTCAATATTGAGTGCAAGATAAGATTTGTAGAATCGCATTACTTTATTCGCATATTGTCTGGGCATGGGTTTTCCCTGTCGAATCCACCGTTGAATTTTAGTGGGACCAACGTTATAGGCCGCGAGTGCAACATGGATATTCCCAAAACGTTTTTTGAGCCGATGGAGATAATGAATCCCCAGTCGGATATTCACATAAGGATCAAAAAGCCGTTGATTCTGTTCATTCCAGGCAATTTGAGTCGATTTTGCAAGTGCCTTCCCAGTTTCGGGAACAATTTGCATCATGCCAAGCGCCCCTTTGTTTGAAACTGACCAGTTATAAAAAGAGCTCTCGGTTGAAATCAAGGCCAATATCAACTCAGGGTCAAACCCATACTGTCGACTCTCTTGGACGATAAAATCGACGAGTTTTCGATCTTCAGTCGGAAGTAAACCCGTATGATGGCCCGCAAGAATTTGTGACATATTTTCTTTACGAAAGCGGTTCTTTTTAGCTGCCTTTGTCCTTTCTTTCGCTTGATAAACGAGAATTTTAGATTCGGGTAAGGGCCCGGGAATTGACAAATCGTTGTGTAAGGCCAATAGCAATGCCAATACAATAGAAACGGTAAAAATTGACATAAGTGTCTGATTATTTTTTGTGCAGTTCATATCAGAGAAAGATAACAAGCCGAGACCTTCATGGTCAACACCCCCAAAAGAGGGGGGAAACGTGTTACTGATCTACCTTCAATGTTACGATTGTTACGCCATCTCCCCCTTCCCATGGCTCACCAGTATGTGAATCGGAGACATAACGTGATGTTTTAAGGTAGGCACGCACGGCAGATTTCAAGCGTCCGCCACCATGACCGTGAATGACTTTAACATCATTTTGAGTGGATAATATGGCCTGATCGAGGAAGCGATCCAGTCGCTCAATTGCTTCTTCAACAAATTCTCCGTGTAAATCAATCGTTGCTTCAAAATCGTCCAAGCTCAATTATCACTCCTCTATGCCCAATCCGAGCCTCACTTGCGGAATTTGCGCTGTCTGTTTAGAATTCCCATTTGATTCGGGGACAAAATAACAGAAGGACAGGGATCAAACAAGTCCAATGGGATTAAGCATCAAACAACTGAATCAAGTCATTGAAGAATTTAACATAGAGCTTGTTGGAGGCATGATTCGACGCATTGATCAGCCCCATCCAAAAATGATTCTCTTTGAAATCGAGAAAAATCGGCAACGTTTACGCCTTCTTTTTTCAGCGCACCCGCAATTTTCACGCTGCCACCTCATCCAGAAAAAATACCCCAACCCCAAAATGCCGCCACATTTTTGCCAGTTATTGCGGTCTCACCTTCGCTATAAAAGAATTCAGTCGATCAAAGCGCTTGAAGGGGATCGCATTATTCAAATTACCGCTGCATGGTCAGGAGATGACCTCAAGCCGCTCACCTTTTCAGCCGAGTTGACTGGTTTGGCCTCTAATTTTTTTCTGATCGATTCAAAAGAGTGCATTCTAGGTACACTCACCCGTCCCCCAGTCTCTCGATCCCTATCAATTGGTGATCCCTATCATCTCCCGGAGATAAGGCCGGCACACGTATTTAAAGAGCCCCAGATCCCTTTAGCGGGCCCAAGCCCATTTAGATTAAACCTTTCTTTAGAGATTTATTTCTCTGAGTTGGAAAAGGAAGAAGAGGCCAATACCGTAAAAAAAGATCTGCTTGCTCAGTTTTCTGAAAGCATTCGACGTCAGGAAAGGAGGCTTAAGCGGTTTACCGCGCAAGTCCGTGAGGCAGAGGAATCTTTAAAGTATCAGGAATATGGGGAATATCTGAAATGCCATTTACAGGCCATCGAAGCGGGAGCCGATCATTTTATCTACTTTAAAGTAGAACAAACAGGCTCCGATCCACAAAGGACTGTTGTCCGGCTTGATCCTGCATTGTCTGCGGTCGAAAACATGGGTCACTTCTTCAAAAAATATAAGAAAAGTGTATCAGGAAAGCCCTTACTCCTTAAGCTGATGGAAGAAACAAAAAACACGCTGCTTCAACTCGAAACAGGACAAAAAGTGGTGATGGAAGGAAAGTCTATTCAATTGGACGATTATCCACTTCATCCACGCCAAAAAATAAAAACCCGAAAATCGGCTCAAAAAAGCCCGGCGACTTATCTCTCGTCCGATGATATGCGATTGTTGGTTGGACGTAACGACCGGGAAAATGAGGAGATTACTTTTCATATCGCCCGTGGAAATGACCTTTGGTTTCACGCACGCGGTGTTCCCGGTGCACATGTATTAGTCAAAATGGCGCAGCGAAAGGATATTCCCCCTCAGACGCTGCTTGAAGCAGCTACTTTGGCACTTTATTTTAGTCGCTATAAAAAAGAAGGAAAAGGAGAAGCGATGTATACATTCAAAAAATACATCCAGAGGCCTAAAAAAGGAAGGGTCGGCTCAGTCATCTGTTCTCAGGAAAAGACTCTCTATCTCGAAATTGAAAAAAACCGATTGTCCAAGATCTTACAAGGTCGCTTATTAAAGGTTTCATCAGAGGGTTTTTAATTTGTCATTCATTGTCACGGAGATCATATCTCTGCCATTTGTCTTAGATACATACATTGCACGGTCGGCCAGGTGGATCAAGTCATTTCGGGCGTTTGCATGTTTGGGGTAGCAAGCAATCCCAAAACTGGCCGTAATCTTCAAGGACAAACCTTCTTCTTTCAAAAAATCAAATTCATGAATCGCAATACGGACACGTTCTGCAACCCGGCTGGCTTTTTTCAGGTCTGTATTGGGAAGTAGAACAACAAACTCATCACCTCCATAGCGCACAATCACATCAACAGCACGCAGGCTTTCAATCAAGATACTGGCCATCTCTACAAGGACTTTGCTCCCCATGAGATGACCGTGGTTATCATTCACCTGTTTAAAAAAATCCAAATCAATGAAAATGAGCGAAAGGAAACTTTTGTAGCGGCGACTTCGTTTCATTTCGACATCTAACACATGGTCTAGGTAACGCAGGTTATAAAGGTGTGTCAGATCGTCAGTTGTGACAAGATCAGACATTTTTTGGTAAAGGTCTGATCGCGCGATAGCAGAAGAGGAGAGATCAAGGAGTTTTTCTAATAGATCCAAATCATTTTCAGAGAATTGGTTTTGTCCAATGCGATTGAGGACTTGGATTACTCCGATGACCTGGTTATTACAAACAATGGGCAGACAAAGAAGGTTTCGTACTATGATATGGGGATAAAAGCGTTCTTCCTTCTTATACTGGGTCTGTTTTGAAAAATCGGGGATGAGGAGTGCCTGTTCATTTTTCGCGACCCATCCTGCAGGGCCTTCCCCCATTTTGTAGCGCACCTTTTTCAGTACCTTCAGTGAGGCGGTTTTTCCCACTGAGTAATGCAGTGATTTTCCAGAATTATCCAGTAAAAGAAGGGCCCAGTCTTCACAGCGAACAAGCCTTCTTGCCGCAGATAAAATCACACGGAGTACTTTTTTGAATTCCAGGGATTCTGTCAGTGCTTTCCCTGTTTTAATAAAAAAATCCAACTCATATTCTTTTTGGCGCAGCGTTTCTTTCAAATCTTTACCACGCTGAAGTAGAGACCGTGTGCTTTGATGATGAGTGTTTCTCAAGGCTTTAGGATTTGAAGCTCTTTTTTTCACACTTATCTGCCGCAACATTTTTTATATTTTTTCCCACTACCACAAGAACAGGGGTCATTTCGACCCACCTTCTTTTCTTGGCGCGCTACCGTTTGCGTCACGGTCGATTCTCCGCGATTCATTTGCATCGACTGTGCTTTTTGGAAAACAGAGTGAACCTGGTGTTCTTTTTCAGCCTGACTGACCACTTGGACATGAAAAAGTTGTTCAATCGTATCCCTTTTGATGCGATCGATCATCATGGAAAACATTTCGAAGCCTTCCTTTTTATATTCACTGAGCGGTTCTTTTTGACCATATCCGCGTAAGCCGATCCCTTCTTTCAAAGAATCCATCGCTAAAAGGTGATCCTTCCAATGAGTGTCGATCATGCGCAAAAAAATTTGTTTCTCCAGGGTATGGAGCAGTTCTTCCCCGATCGCTTCTTGCTTTTCTTTATAAATCGCTCGAACTTGAGTCTGGATCTCCTCTTTGAGAGCCTCTCTTCCCATCGTCGAAAACCAATCCTCTTCTTTGTCAAACACCAGTGTAAACTGGTGGAAGAGTCCCTCAGAAAGGCCTGTGCCATTCCAAGCCTCAGAATACGCCTGTTCAGGGCAGTAGGTCTCAAGCAATTCGTCAATTTGTTCTTCAATCTTCTCTTGGATATCTTCGCTAATTTCGGGTTTTGAAAGGATTTCGCGACGACGATCATAGATCACTGTTCGCTGTTTGTTCATCACATCGTCATATTCCAGTAATTGTTTTCTAATATCAAAGTTGTGACCTTCGACTCTTTTTTGTGCACTTTCTATGGCCTTGGTCACCATGCCATGTTCTATCGGCACCCCTTCTTCCATGCCAAGGCGAGCCATTAGCTTTGAAATTTTATCTGAGCCAAAAATCCGTAATAGATCATCCTCAAGCGACAGAAAAAAGCGTGAAGAACCTGGATCACCCTGCCGACCCGCGCGGCCCCTTAATTGGTTATCTACCCGACGAGACTCATGACGCTCCGTTCCAATAATATGAAGGCCACCTTGATCAAGAACCTCTTGTCTCTCGGTTTCGATTCCCTTTTCAATTTTTCTTTTTGCCTCTTCTAAGGCTTCCGGGGTCGCATCAGGATGTTGGTGTTCGTATTGTTTGAATAAAAATTCCGCATTTCCCCCCAGGAGAATGTCAGTGCCTCGTCCGGCCATATTTGTTGCAATGGTGACTGCGCCTTTTCTTCCAGCCTGCGCAATAATATCCGCTTCTTTTTCATGATATTTAGCATTCAGAACGGAATGATGTACTCCGTTTCGTTTCAAAATAGCTGCAATCTGCTCCGACTTTTCAATGGAGATTGTCCCGACCAGAACGGGGTGCCCAGACTTATTCAGTTCAGTCACTTCCTCAACAATCGCGTTAAATTTCTCTTTTTCCGTTCTGTAAATGACATCAGGATCATTCACGCGCATTAAGGGTCGGTTGGGTGGCAGCACAATGACTTCGAGATTATAGATTTTATGAAACTCTGCCGCCTCGGTGTCTGCTGTTCCGGTCATACCCCCTAATTTTTCATAAAGTCTAAAATAATTCTGGAAGGTGACTGAAGCCAAGGTTTGATTTTCATTGGCAATTTTCACGCCTTCTTTCGCCTCTGTTGCTTGGTGAAGGCCATCACTCCAACGCCTTCCTGCCATCATACGGCCGGTGAACTCATCAATAATAATGACTTCGCCATCTCTGACGACATAATCCACATCACGTTTGAAAAGGACATGCGCCTTTAGCGCCTGCATGACGTGGTGCACAAGTGATAAATTGGACAAATCGTAGAGATTATCAACCTCCAGCAATGTCTCGACTTTTGCATTGCCCTCTTCGGTTAAGGTCGCGGTTTTCGTTTTTTCTTCAATGGTGTAATCAACTTCTTTTTTCAGGCGGGGAATAATCTGATTCACGCGATAATAGAGTTCTGTAGAATTTTCGGCCGGGCCCGAAATAATAAGCGGGGTTCTTGCCTCATCAATTAAGATGCTGTCCACTTCATCAATTATTGCAAAATAAGGTTTCCGCTGAACCCAACTTTTGGGGTCAAATTTCATATTATCCCGGAGATAATCAAAACCGAATTCGTTATTCGTGCCGTAAGACACATCGGCATTATAGGCGAGTTGCCGATCCTCATCGGATAAATCATGTTGAATAATCCCGACGGTTAATCCTAAAAAGCGGTAAAGTTGCCCCATCCATTCCGAATCGCGACCCGCAAGATAATCATTTACTGTTACGACATGAACCCCTCTTCGAGTCAATGCGTTTAGATAAACGGGCAAGGTCGCGACAAGGGTTTTCCCTTCTCCCGTTTTCATCTCAGCGATTTTTCCTTCATGAAGAACTGCGCCCCCTAAAATCTGAACATCAAAATGGCGCATACCGAGGACACGCTTAGAGGCCTCACGGACAACAGCAAAAGCCTCCGGAATGATTTCATCCAAGCCCTCAGCAAGGGCTTTTGTGTCATAGGTTTCAGGTAGATCTCCTGTTTCAGGAAGACCAAGTTTTTGTCGAAATTCAGAGGTTTTCTCGCGCAATTCTTGATCAGAGAGCTTAGAAGTCTTTTCTTCCAAGTCATTCACTTGTGCCACAACAGGCCAAAGTCGTTTCAGCTCTCGGTCATTTCGACTGCCAAATACTTTTCGAACAATGTTTCCAACGCCTAACATTGACTTCCCCTTAATAAAAGCACGATATATCGAACTATTTTAACATAGGGTATTTCTTCTTGCCATTGCAAAAAAAAACCCCGACAAGTTAAACCTTGCCGGGGTAACGCAATTTACTCAATTCAGGAATCTAATCGGACGGAATGACATCGGCGGCTTGTGGCCCTTTCTCTCCCTTAATTACCTCGAACTCAACCGTCTGTCCTTCTGTTAATGTTTTAAACCCTTCCCCTGAAATCGCCGAGAAATGGACAAAGACGTCGTCTCCTTCATCTCTCTCGATAAACCCAAATCCTTTTTTCTCGTTAAACCACTTTACTTTCCCTTTGACCGCCATCTGTCCCCCAAACCTCCTCTTTCCCAAATATGGCATGCCACTTTGATGTGCGCCATATTAGAGTTGATAATTCAAGAGAAAGGTCGGAGACTTCCATCCCAACTTCCTCTTGTCTTGCACCAGGGGATACTTCCCCTGAACAGAGTTCAGTTCCTTCAATTAAGTATATATCTCATCGGATCGATCGATACTTTATTCACAGAAACTTCATAATGGAGGTGTGGGCCGGTAGAAAGTCCAGTATTGCCCACATAAGCGATAATGTCTCCTCGGTTTACTTTTTGCCCGACCTTAACAGCGACTTTGGATAGATGGCCATATTGGGTGACAATGCCAAAGCCATGGTTGAGTTTAAGAAAGCGGCCAAAACCGCCGTTGAATCGGGAAGAACTGACAACCCCGGATGCTGGCGCGATAATAGGTGTGCCAGGGCGTGCCGAAATATCAATGCCGTTGTGGTTTGAAAGGCGCCCCGTAAATGGAGAAACGCGCTTGCCGAAACTAGAACTGAGCCACCCCGAAGTGGGCCAAATCGATGGGGTAGAGGCCCAAAGTGAATGTCTCTCCTGAACAACCTCCTCAAGTTCTTGAAAGCTCTTTTCTTGTTCAATTACATGAGATTGGAGCAACTCTAAATCTCTCCGCATGGCATCTTGCAAGTGAAGGTTGGCTGCAAGCGATTTTTGGTCTTCTGCTCCCCCAACCCCAAATGAGTTGACACTTCCTTTAGGAGGGTCAATATCAGTCATGACACGTAGTTTTCGATCAAACTCAACGAGACGAACCACTTGACCTTTTAGATCGTCAATGGACGAGGTAAAGTTTTGTATCTGGATTTTTTGTGCTTTGTTTTCTTTGCGGAGGACATGGAATTCCTCCATCTCTTCTGAGATGAGATAGTAGTGGACAGAAAAACCTGTGAGACCCACAAAAAAAACAACTGAAGCCCCTAAAAAGAACTTCAAGACCTTTTTTTTGATGGAAAATCGGCGTGGTTCTGAAGTATTCGAACCTGAGAAAACAACAACAGTATATGAGGCCCCGGATTTTGCCATTTAATTACTCCAGAAATCCATTAAAAAAGCCTACCATAGGGGTATTTTAGTGTCAATAAACCCTTTAAAAACAATAATTAAGCCTATTTATCTTACTATTTTACTGACATTTAAGTCCCGTCGAGTAACTCAGTTATGTTTTGTAGGCGCGGCCAGAATCGAACTGGCACGAGGAAACCCCGGCAGTTTTTGAGACTGCTGCGTCTACCAATTCCGCCACGCGCCCAAAGACCCTTTTTCTAGCACATCTTATTTTTTAAATCAAGAATCTATGGGGAAAGATTAACATGGATGAAAATAACGACTATTTCTAAAAATTGGAGCGCTTTCTCAACGGTTAAAGTGCGCCCTTCTCGCATAAAGATACCCAAGCACTGCAAGGCTGATGATGATGAAAATCGTTCTGATGTTATGAGGTGGTGGAAGTCGTAAGAAATTCACTGACGCACTCAAAATACCATAGATGGTAAACCCGACAAAGAGGCGATATGCCCATTTTCGAGCAAAAACCAAACCATAGCCGATAAAAAAATGAAACAGAGGGAAAACCAGGTTGAGGTACCAGCCCTCTGGGCCCTCCAGTTTCATTCCAAAAACGGGAAGACGGTAATCAGGGTTCGCGAATATAATGTAGATATCCATTACCCCTGAAACGACCATCAATACCCCGAAAAAAATCAGGTCATAGGGCACCGGACGGTTCGTCTCTATTTTCCCATTTGAAAAAGCTTGTGACACAAGACTCCTTATTTGAGCCAATTGTGCAATAAAAGCACCTGGAGTCGTCCTCAAAAAAGGTATCCAACATGCGTCAAAACTAAATTTGAGGCAATCTCATTTTCTCTCGGAAGTATAGTCCAACAGTAAGGCATTAGGAAGTGAAACTTTTGCCATAATTTCCCCCAGAAAACTGAGGAACATCGCTTTTTTCTTCATAAAAATAAATCATAGGCTTCAATCAATCCTAACAAATCCAGCGAGGTGAACATATTGCTGGTGAGAATCTCTTGTGTTATCCTTTTTTAATGGAGGAAGTCCTATGATTGATCTCTCTATTTTTCTTTTCGGGCTTGTTGTTGGGAGCTTTGTTAATGTCTGTATTTATCGACTCCCAAGAAACGAATCCATCGTTTTTCCCTCTTCACATTGTCCCGCTTGCAAGACACCGGTAAAACCTTGGCATAATATCCCGATCGTCAGCTTTTTGTTGTTACTGGGTAAATGTCATTCTTGTAAAGGCAAAATCCATTGGAAGTATCCTCTGGTAGAGCTACTTCATGGGATTGGCTTCCTTTTTATACTCCGCCAATTTGGACCTTCTTACGAGACTGCAGTCTACTTGCCCTTGTTTTCAGCACTGATTGCAATCATATTTATTGACTTATCCCACCAAATTATCCCTGATGTGATTACCTTGCCAGGCATGATCATTGGCGTCCTTGCTGGATCAACAATTCTTCCTTCAGGATTTTTAAATTCAGTCATCGGGCTCTTCTTAGGCGGTGGAATATTTTATCTTGTTGCCGTCTTATCCCTTAAGCTCCTTAAGAAGGAAGGGATGGGAGGGGGTGATATTAAATTGATCGCAATGATCGGGGCTTTTCTTGGATGGCAGGGGGTTCTGCTCACCATTTTTCTGGCCTCTTTGTCGGGTACAATCATCGGAATATTGATGATCATCTTTCGCGGAAAAAACCGGGCAGACTTGATCCCATTTGGCCCTTACTTGGCCTTCGGTGCGCTGACCTCTTTATTTTGGGGAAACGGAATTTTTAGCTGGTACTTATCACTCGGAAGGGTATGATCCGCGTCGGCAGTTATCCCACTTCCTTGAAGAAAAAATAAGGCAGACATGCTGCTCCAAAAAAAAAATACTTCTCAGTCTCGGGTTTTCTCTTCGATCTCCTTGGGGATATTTCTCTGTCTCATTTTTGTCCTTTTGATGGCGCTCTTCTTCAAAGTCTCAGTCGTACTCACCCCAACAAAAGAAAATGCAACGACCGATTTTCTCCTGCGTTTCCTTAAAATATTTAGCCTTGCAGGCCTCGGTTTTTTTACTTATTCGCTCTATTGTTTTTCTCGTTCAAAAAACAGCATGATCAAAAAAGGCGGCCATTCGAATACAGGCTTTGTACTCAATACCTTTGAAGGGCTGATACAAGAACTCAAAATAAAAGAAGAAGAATTAGAACGGCTAAAAAAGGAAGCGGAAGATCGAGCGAAACACATTGAAAGTTACAACGAAAATATACTGCAAAGTGTTCCAAGTGGTGTTTTGACCTTTAACCAAGAAAAAACGATTACAACATTTAATACTTCAGCAGGAAGGATATTGAATCTCGATCCCAAAATGGCCTTGCAGCAGTCCTATCAAGGAATCTTCGAAAAAAACCCTAAGTTGGTCAGAGTACTGGATCGAACCCTAGAAGAAGAAAGAGACATGTTGAGGCAAGACTGTGCCATTGAGTTCCCGGATGGGAAAAAAGTTTGGCTGGGTCTGAGTACCTCTCTTTTGCGGGATCGCGAGAATAAAATGATCGGGGCGACGCTCGTTTTTACCGATCTCACTGAAAAGAAAATGTTGGAAGAGCAGGTCGAGCTCAAAAAACGATTGGTGATGATGGGCGAAATGTCCGCCTGGGTTGCACATGAATTTCGAAGTTACATGGGAACAATCCTTGGGTTTTCCCGTCTTCTCGGAAAAAAATTAGAAGTGAGTGATCCAGGGCAATCCATGATCCAGTCTATTGCTGATGAGCTTTCTTCAATGGAACACCTCATTTCAGAATTACTCTCTTATAGTAAAAAGACCATTATAGAACCGACCCCGATTGTTCTGACTTCCCTGCTCCAAGGCATCAAAGATCAATTTGTGAAAAGTGGAAAGTATCCAAATATTACTTGGATACTTTCATTTGAAGAACCCTTTCCTGAAATTAAGCTCGATGCCGTTTTAATGCGGCAGGCTTTTACAAACCTGGTTCAAAATGCTTTGGATGCCATGGAAGGAGAGGGAGAACTTAAAATGAAGGGGTTTTTACGCTCATCAACAAAGCGTGTTCAAATTGAAATCTCAGATACGGGAGATGGCATTTCAGGAGATGCCCTTGATAAAGTTTTCCTTCCTTTTTTCACAACAAAAACCAAAGGAACGGGGCTGGGCCTAGCCCTTGTCCACAAAATTGTTCTTTCCCATAACGGGCACATCACCGTTGAAAGCCATAAAGGTCAAGGAACACTTTTTAGCATCATTCTTCCGATTAACCGAGACCAAATTATTGTAAAGGAACCCGAATGGAAACAATTTTAATTGTCGAGGATCATGAAGGTCTTGGAGAGATGCTGTCTCAAGCACTGACAGATGCAAAATATCATGTGCATTGGGCAAAGAATGGTCGTGAAGCGATATTAGAAATCCAGAAAAAACGCATTGACTTGGTGCTGACAGATTTAAAACTACCTTATAAAACAGGGATCGATGTGCTCCACGCTGCGAAAGAACGTCATGAGGCGATGCCCGTTATCATCATGACCGCACACGGGAATTTTGATATCGCCGTGAAGGCCGTCAAGGATGGGGCCTACGATTTTATCGCCAAGCCTTTCGAGCCAGACCACCTTTTGCTTCAAATTGAAAAAGCGCTCGAGAAACATCGCCTTTTAAGGGAAAACCTGGTCTTAAAAGAAACCTTTTCCAGCCAATTGGGATTCCCAAAAATTATTGGGAAAAGCCTGAAGATACTCAACACTTTGGAGCAAACTCAGAAAGTCGCTCAAGGAAAAACAACTGTTCTATTGGTCGGAGAAAGTGGTACAGGCAAAGAGCTTTTCGCACGGGCAGTGCATATGTTGAGCCCGAGAAAAAATGGAAGCCTTATTGCCATTAATTGTGCTGCGATTCCTCACGATCTATTGGAAAGTGAACTTTTTGGTCATGAGAGAGGCGCTTTTACCGGAGCCATTGCGAAAAAAATTGGGAAATTTGAACTGGCAGATCAAGGGACAATTTTTCTGGACGAAATTGGTGATATGGATCTTAACCTTCAATCAAAGCTACTCCGTGTGCTAGAAGAAAATTCTCTCGTCCGCATCGGAGGAACGACCCGTATCCCGATTGATGTGCGCGTGGTCGCGGCCACGAATCGGGGTCTTCCGAAGTTGATCGAGCAAAAGAAATTCCGAGAAGATCTCTATTATCGCCTCAATGTTTTTCCGCTTGCCATTCCCCCATTGAGAGACCGCACGGAAGATATTCCAGCAATCGTTGAACATTTTATTGACCACTATGCAAGGGAGATGGGAAAAGAAGTCAAACTGCTCTCTAAAACAGCCCTTGATCATTTAATGACGCATCCTTGGATCGGAAATATACGAGAACTCCAAAACACGATTGAGCGGGCGACCATCCTTTGTGATAGCAAAGAAATTTTACCAGAGCATCTTGTCTTAAGAACCGAATTTAATGAACCCACCTCCATCAAAGAAATTCCCTTAGAAGGCTCCCTCCATGATGTCAGCGCTGCGGCCACCCGTTTGGTTGAATCAAAAATGATTCGAAAAGTTTTAAGGAAAACCGAGGGCAATAAAAGCCGCGCTGCCGAGATACTTCAGGTCAGCTATAAGACTTTATTGACTAAGATAAAAGACTATGCTATAGAAAAGCCACACTTGACTTAGCAGAGACTCTACTCTTTTCCACCTCACTATTTACTGGTTTTCGATGCGCTCAGAAAAAGGATACACTGTCATCGAGATGATGGTTGTTTTGGTCGTAGTCGGCATTGCCTCGACAATTGCGATTGTTGACCATTCTGCCAAGCTACCTCACAATAACCTTCGAAAAGCAAGCCGGAACATCGTGTCAAAACTACGTCTTATTCGACAAAGAGCAATCACAACAAGTGCCAATACAAGCGCAACGTTTATCGTTAACCACAATTTTTATTTTTTTAAGGATGTAGGAGAATACCAACTGCCTCGCTATATCAGGTTTGGTTTGCCTGAAGAGGTTAAAGATAAACCCAATGGAAAACCAATCCCGACAAGTGCAAGGGACGGTAGCTCATTTACCAATGAAAAAGTCTCCTTTGAGCCCGATGGGACAATGAGCGGTGCAGTGACTGGACGAATTTATTTAACAAATGCGTCAAACTCTTCGTCCGGAGATGAACTATTTCGTGAAGCTTTTGCCATTGAGGTGAATCGAACCGGCCAAGTCAAGCTTCTCAAGTGGAACGAGACCCAATGGGAATAAAAAATGAACAAGGCTTCTCTTTACTTGAAGCAGTTTTCGCCACGGCGGTATTGTCTATCGGTCTGCTTTCTCTTATTGGCATGTTTAGTGCGGGTTACAATGCCTTAGACGGTGGCAATCACAGAACGCTCGCTGCAAAACTCGCACGCAATAAAATGGAAGCACTTCGGGCTTCCCGGACAGTTGACATTGTAGATGAAGATCGTCTAGATAATATGGAACGGAAATGGTCCATCAAAAAAAGCAAGGATGATTCTAATCTTTGGGTGATTACAGTTGAAGTGACTTGGAAAAATTTAAAAGGGCAAAGAAGAGAGGTTCAACTGAAAAGTTTTCGTTTATCTTAAAAAACTTAGAATAGCTAAAACATGCGAAAATTACACTGTGGCATTCAGAACCAACACGGGGTTACCCTCCTAGAAACCCTCTTTTCGGTGGGTATTGTCCTTGTGATGACTGCGTCATTTTATCAACTGCTTTCATCATTTTCTCATCATTACGAAGTACAAGAAGCCATTGCAGAAACACAACAGCAGGGGCGAGTCGCTGAAGACCTTTTTTGGCAAGAGGTTCGTAACACGGGCCTTGACCCGAGAGGTACACTTTTTAACTCTAACCCTAAACCTACGACAAAACTTCGGAAAGTACGAAGGAAGAGTGTATGCGAAATAAAAAATCACGATGTACAGCGGATATTTGAAGCCAGCCCAAGCACATTTCATTTTCTTGCCGACCTGAACGGGAATGGCCGGGTAAATGGAAATGGCGGTCCGGACTATGAAGAACATATCCGCTATGAGTGGGTCGATTCAAGTGAAGTCAGTGATTGTTCAGGAAAGAAAAGATCGAATACACTTTACAGGGATACTGGAGGGGGCATGTATGAAGCCGCCACAAATATCGTTGAATTTAATTTATCTTATTTTGATGAAGATGGGAATCCTCTAGATGGGAATCCACTTTTTAATAATGAATTAGATTCAACACAAAGGGAAAGTATCAGGCGTGTTGTTTTGGATCTCACGACAGAAATGACCCACAGATCCACCAAGGAAGCGATCAGAAGAACCCTTTCGACCGATATTTGGTTGAGGAACATGTAAATGAGGCCAATACTGAGAAATAATCAGCGTGGATTTGCAATGTTTGTCGCACTCATGGCGCTGACACTGGGGACGAGCTTTGCATTTCTCGCCTTCCAGGTTTCCACAACAGACCTTGCGATTTCACGCTACACGGCAAGTGAAGCATCGGCCCAGTATCTGGCGGAGTCCGGTATTGAAAAAGTCCTTTCGTGGGCAAGTACACCGGATGAGTCTCCAAGTGTTCCTTTTTTTAGGTCACTCACGACAAATCCAAGCCCTTGCCTGGGAGATCAAGAAAAACCCGATTTTTTTATCGACGCTCAGGTTTTATCGAATCCTGATGGCTATTTCTCAGAGCTCAACAATATGGGCAAAATTACCGATATTCGGCTCTATAATGTAGAAAAAAATAATGGGATCTGTACTGTAGAAGTGAGTGCTGAAACACCTCAAGGTGGAAAGGCAGCAGTGAGGGTGAACATTGTCAGAAACCCCCTGGGAAGTATCACTGCAGGCATACAAGGCGCTGGAAATTCAACGAGCCCTTCCCCCATTTGGGTCCATTGGGGAGATATCCGATATGCTGGAGATGCAAATATAGGGAATGATATCAAGGTCATCCCTGAACAAGATTCTGCGACTTTCATAACACCCGATTCTTATAAAGACACTTTGATCGATCCACTCATGGATTTGCTTGTTCAGGGCAAAATTGTCGGAAGCCCTCCTCCTGATGATCTTAACGATGAAAATACTTATATCCTCCGACCCAATGTGCGGCAAAATGAGGGAAGTACCGCCGATCTCGATAATATTTTTGATCCCCATAACATTGGCCGCCTTCAATCTTTTATCAAAAAACATGGGGAATACTACACCTTAGTTATTGATAAACAGGATGGGTCACAACACTTACTTAGAAATGGCAAACACCTGATTGAAGGTGACACCCATGTTGACAGTTTTGATGCAATATTTGACGGTGCAACCGAAACATATCATTTGGTTTGGATTGATAACGGTAATATTTCCGAACCACTAGAAATATATGGCGGACGATTTAAAGGCTCTTTCTACTTCTCAGGAGATATCTCTATTGTAGCGAACTCCGAAGAAACGCTCAGGCTAGAGCCAGTAGATGCCCTTTCTCCTTCCATTCCAGGACATACCCGTGGCGAAAAAGTCACCCTCTCAGACATTAATTTAGAAGGGCTCTTTGCGGCAAAACAGGAAATTAATATTGAACGACAATTTAAAGTCTATGGGGCGATGTATAGCGGCGCTGGATTTACAAGCACAGCTCAAAAGAGTGCCATCGATCTTGAGGTTTGGTATAACACCCAATTTGCAAATGGGACATACCCCGGTGTCCGATATCTGACTCCTTTAGCCGGGACTTGGATGTCAGTTGAACGTGCTGACGAGTAAGTCCTTCTGAAAAATGTTCTGTATAAAATTCCATTATCTTTTCTTACTCATTTACTTTTCCTGATTCACATCAAACACATCGCGTAAGCCGTCTCCCAAAAAATTGAAGGCAAGCATGGTAATGAAAATGGCCAAACTTGGAAACAGGATCAGATGGGGATAAAACTTCAGAGCCTTCCAGCCTTCGTTGGCAAGCGTTCCCCAACTGGCTGCCGGTGGGGTCAAGCCCAAGCCGATAAAACTCAGGGTCGATTCCGCCAAAATCGCCGAGGGAATGCGGAAAGTGAGTGTCACGATCAGGACCCCAATGGTATTCGGTAAGATGTGGCGGAGCAGTATCCTCAAATGCGTTGCGCCAAAAGCGCGTGCCGCTTCGACATAGGCATTTTCCTTTAATCGAAGCACCTCCCCGCGAATCAGACGCGCGACCGTAATCCAACCCACCAGACTTAAGGCCAGAAAAATACCCGTGATGCCACGCCCAATGACCACCGTGATGAGAATAATTAAAAGCAGGTCTGGAATCGCATACAAGACGTCTATGCCACGCATCATCCAGTTATCCACACGACCACCAACATAACCAGAAATCGCCCCGTAACAAGTTCCCAAAAACAATGCAGAAAGGGCGGTGAGCAGACTTACCGCCATCGAAACCCGTGTGCCATAAATCAATCGCGAAAAAAGATCGCGTCCCAACTCATCCGTCCCCATCCAGTGTTCAAAACTGGGAGACGCAAGACTGTTTTGTGTCTCCTGTAGATCATGCGCGTAAGGCGAGATAAAATCACCCAACAAGGAAATGACACAGAGAGCAATGATGAAGACAAGCGATATTATCATCAAGCGATCCCGCCTAAACTTCAGCCAAAAACGAGACTGCGCCATGAAAGCTATTCCAGTTTGATACGCGGATCAATCAGCGGATACAACAGATCAACCAACAAGTTTGCGAGCACGATCAGTGCAGCATAAACAAGTGTGACTCCCATGATCAGGGGGTAATCGCGATTGGTCACCGCTGTAATGAAAAACTGTCCCATGCCCGGCACAGAAAAAATGAATTCCACCACAAATGATCCGGTCACCAGCGTTGCCGTTAAAGGGCCAATAATGGTGACCACGGGTGCAATCGCATTTTTTAGAACATGCCGAAGCAAAATCATCATTTCAGAGAATCCCTTTGCACGTGCCGTACGCACATAATCTTGATGTTTTTCCTCCAAAATACTGGCGCGAATCAGCCGTGCAATGTAGGCCGCCGGAGCCAGGCCTAAGGCACAGGCGGGCAAAATGACAGATCTTGCATTTTCCCAGAGCGCGGGAGGGAGCAGTTTTAAATAATGTGAAAAAATAAGAATCAACAATGCCCCTAAAACAAAACTGGGGATGGAAATCCCTGCGGTCGCGAAAAACATACTCATCCTATCCCAAATGGTATTTGCAAAAGCACCCGATGTGATTCCCGTAATGAGGCCGACAATCAGAGCAATCAAAAGGGCAACCAGACCCAGCTGTATCGACACAGGCAAGGTATCTGAAATCACATCGTTCACGGTACGCCCCACATATTTATACGATGGGCCTAAATCGCCTTTTAACAAGCCTTTCAAGTAGAGAGAATATTGAATCAAAATCGGCTCGTCGAGATGATACTTGGCTTCGATATTGGCTTGAATCTCCGGAGGGAGCTTTTTCTCACGATCAAAGGGGCCTCCGGGAACCACGTGCATGATAAAAAAAGTGATCGTCGCCACAAGCCATAACACCGGAATAGCCCAAAGGATGCGACGCAAGAAATAAACCAACATTAGTGGATCTCTCCTTTTAAGCGGACTTTTTTGAGGGAAAGCAGATCCATCGCATTAATCGTCAAGCCTTCAATGGAGGGCCGAATTAAAAGATTCTGCGCCGCGAAAAAAAGTGGCATGATGGGGGCATCGGACTCAGTCAAAATACGCTGTGCTTTATCATAAAGATGCAATCGCTTTGAGGCATCTAACTCACTGGCCCCCTCTGAAATCAGACGATCATAATCCGGATTGCCCCATCGCGTATTGTTGTTCCCGCTGGTCGAGGTAAACAGGTTCATAAAGTTGTCCGGGTCTGGATAATCTGCACCCCAACCCAGACGAAATACCTGTGGGGCATCTTGTTTTAATTGTCCGAGATAAACCTTCCACTCCATATTATCGAGCAAGACAGACACGCCTAAGTTACGTTTCCATTGGGCCTGGATATTTTGTGCTAGCAAGCGATTCGTCGGGTCTGTATTAAAGGCAAGCGTGATCGGAGGCAAATCAGATCCACTGTCGTAACCTGCCTCAGTCAATAAACGCTGGGCTTTTTTCAGATTAAAAGAAAGCCCAATCGTGGGATTGTGGGCAAACATGCCTGCTGGAATCCATGAGGTTGCAGGGAGTTCTCCCCCTTTCAGGATACGTGGGATTTCTTCCCGGTTTATCGCCATCGAAAAAGCCTGCCGCACACGCACATCGTCAAAGGGGGCTTTCTCAACATTGAATCCATAATAATAACCTCGTAAAAAGGGGGCCTGCACATAGTCAGGATGACTTTTGTATTTCGGGATGGCAATAGGCGGTAGTGTCACCCGATCCAAATCACCCGTTTCGTAAAGGGTCAGTGCGGTTGTTTCTTCTGAAACCACATAAAAAATCACGCGATCCAGACTCGGCCTGCCCCCGTAATAGTCCTCATTGGCCACAAGCGTCAGGCGATATTCATGATGCCATTCTTTTAAGAGAAAAGGACCGCACACAACAAGATAAGCAGGGTCTGTCCAACGGTCTCCATATTTTTCGATGAGGTCTTGTCGTTGCGGAAAGGTGGCCGTAAAGGTTGTGATGGCCGGAAAATAAACGGCTTGTTTTTTTAAAGTGACCTGAAAGCTCAAGTGATCTAATGTTTTCACCCCGACCAGAGCCGCATCTTTTATTGTGCCGGCATTGTACTCGGCGGCATTTTGGATGTCGTATAAAAAATAGGCATATTCCGAAGCCGTTTTTGGATTGAGCAAGCGTTTCCAGGCATATTCAAAATGCTGTGCCGTGACCTGCAGCCCATCGCTCCAATATACGTCGGGTCGTAAATAAAAGGTGTAGACACGACCATCCTCTGAGACATCCCATCTTTTAGCAATTGCCGGGATAGGGCGAAGCTCAGCATCGTATTCGGTGAGCCCTTCCATTAAATTTTCGATCACCCGAATAGAGACATTATCAGTGGCCAAAGACCAATCGAGTGTCGGTGGTTCTGAGGACAGGTTCATCCGGAAGGCACTAAAATTACCACTTTCCTCTTTTTGGTTCGCCACCCATAAAAAACCAAGGCCTAGCGAGAGAGCAATCAATAAGGCTAAAAAACGATTCATATTTCCAATGATAGATTTATTATGATAGTACGTCAAAATACAATGCCGAACTGGAAAATCCAGAGAATATAAAATTTTACTGCCCCAGGCTCAAGGACATTTCTTGCCGCCCCTTGAAAAACATGGTACTATTCCCCCCGCAAACGCACTGATAATTGACCATGATTCTTTAAGATTGAGTAGACAATGGCGTCACTCCCGTTAAAAAAAAGCGAACCTGCAAAAAAGCGAATTCCTATCAAAACAGCTCTCTTAGAAAAGACAAGAGAGCTTGAGCTCTTACAACATATTACAGAATCGATCAGTTCCAATCTTGAACTCGATATTGTCTTAAAAGAAATTGTTGCGCTCGTGGTTGAAAAAACCAATGCAGATGCTTGTCTGATTTACTTGATTAACGAACACAGGGACGCCCTTGTGCTTCAAGCCTCCAAAATCCCTCACCCCAAATTGATCGGGCAAATTCGTGTTGAAATGGGCGAAGGTATTACCGGATGGGTTGCTAGAGAGCAACGGGTTGTCGCCATTGGGGAAAATGCCGGAGACGATCCCCGATTTAAGGCATTTAAAACCCTGCCCGAAGATCGTTATGAAGCGTTTTTATCCGTTCCGGTGATCAGTAAAGAAGAGATGATCGGGGTTCTCAATATCCAGTATAAAAATCCACATGAGCACACTGAAGGTGAACTTGCACTGCTTTCTACGATTAGTCATCAGGTCGGGAGTGCGATTTCAAACGCACGGCTCTACGACGAGATGAAGAAAAAAGTGATGCAGATTGATACCCTCTCTCGCTTAAGCAGCACCATCACTTCGGATCGATACATCGAAGAGATTCTCAATCTCATCGTGACCATGACCGCCGGAATGATGGATTCTACCATCTGCTCGATTATGCTCCTGGATAAAAAACTGGGTGAATTAAAAATCGTCGCCACACAGAGTCTCAGTGAGGAATATCGTCGAAAAGCGAATGTGAAAGTGGGAGAAAGTGTTTCAGGAAAAACCGTTATAGAAAAGAAACCCATTGCCATTCTTGACGTGACGACCAACCCACTATATCACTTTTCTGAACTCGCAAAAAAAGAAGGCATCTGTTCTCTGCTTTCGGTTCCAATGATGATTAAAAATAAGGTTGTTGGCGTCTTAAACAGCTATACTTCAGAGAAGCATCATTTTAATGATGAAGAGATCAGTTTATTGCAAGTCGTTGCAAATCAAGCCGCTGTGGCCATGGAAAATACAAGCCTTTCAGAGCAGACTTCAGCAATGCAGGAAGCCCTTGAGACAAGAAAGGCGGTGGAAAGGGCAAAAGGGATACTCATGAAGCAGGGCAGTGTGACTGAAGAAGAGGCCTTTCGTTTGATTCAGCGACAGAGCATGAATAACCGAAAAACCATGCGTGAAGTTGCAGAAGCGGTTATCCTGACTTCCAAAATCAATCGGTGATAATTTTTAATTCTAAGCTTTATTCAGCTTATGACCCCATAAATTAAAGGAAGTGAATGACTCAGTCTCAAAATAAAGCACACCTCGTTTGGCTCGATTTAGAAATGACGGGCTTAAATCCGAATGAACATACCATTGTCGAAATTGCGACCATTATTACCGACAGCCATTTAAATATATTAGAGGAAGGTCCGGTCTTGGCCATCCATCAAGACAAAGCGACTCTCGACAATATGGAAAAATGGAGTCGCAATACGCACACAAAATCGGGGCTCTTTAAAAGAATCGAAGAATCCAGCATCAGCTTGGAAGAAGCCGAAATTCAAACCCTTCAATTTGTTCGCCGTTATTGCAGCGAAAAGAAAGCCCCGCTTTGCGGCAATTCAATTGGTCATGACCGCAGGTTTCTTGAGCGATACATGCCGACATTTTTCGATTACCTTCATTATCGAAATATTGATGTCAGCACAATCAAAGAGTTGGTAAAACGATGGTATCCCTCAGGCCCCCCCGCCCCGTCGAAGGCGGGAAGCCACCTTGCGCTCAATGATATCCGTGAATCCATCACTGAACTGCAGTTTTACCGCGATAAGTATTTTGTAAAATTGTAGGTAAGATCAGAAATTGATTCTAACGAATTAACCTTCAGTTTCAACCGCAAGAATACGATCAATGCTTTTATAGAATACAACTGCATCATTGAAGAAGTCTTCTTCAATTTGAACCGAAATCTCGCGCCATTCTCCTTCTGAGTGCGCTTCCTTTTCAGGATGTTTACACTGTGCTTCTACTTTCTTTAAGTCCGAAACAATAAAGCCCTTGGGTTGTTCTATTTCAATCCAGGCTTCATTTTCCTTTGTTCCAGACACATCTAATTCTAAATAGATCTTTTTCAAAATAATCCCCCAAAAAAATCAAGGGCGAAATGTACAAGGTTTTTATGGCGATTTCAAGAAAAAAGTAGTCTTTTCTTTCAAGAAAATAAAGGAAGCTGGATGGGATGCGAAGAAAGAAAAGCACGAGTCGAAAGTTGCGGCATGCTTTTCGCTATGCCCGTTTTTTGACATGAATCGGAATGACAGGCGCGACCATGACACCGGTCGGAATCCCTGCAGGGCTTAAACATTCAATGGCCTCCAGCCTTTTTCCAGGGTGAGAAGCCCTCGGTGCCAATATTTGATGCAGGTCAGCCTCCAAAGTTGTCACGGAAATAAAAACAGCGACGGCCTTAAATTCGGCTATCTGTCTCAAGAGATCCACATCCCGAATTACTCCGCTATTTTTGCTCACAACGATCACTGGATTTCGAAATTCAAGCAAGACTGTCAAGACAGCGGCGCGTCAGACAAAGTCTTTTTTCAGTCGCTTGGTAGGGATCGGTGACCCCACTCATGGCCAAAACAGTCGGTTACCAATTTTTATGGGAAAGCGCCTGCCGAAGAAGCGCCGGGGCATTGCGCTTTATCATAATTTTTGTTTCAAAATCGAGGCCGGCGGAATATCCGGACTCTTGTTATAGGTAATAATTGTTTTTGAACTGTCTTCTAAAAATATTGTTTTGGGATGGGGGCTTTCATCCTCTAAATCATCGGGGAGACCTTGCCTCGTTTCAAAGCGGTTCGGTGAATTCTCATTTATACCCCGTCCTTTGATGGTGATCAAACGAGGCATAGCTGTCCTTTATCTATTCAAAATATGACATCGAGAGACCGTTATTCTCAGCGCTATTCTAGCATTTTTCTTCATGGGAGACCCTTCCGAACATGATTATTTTTTTCTGAGAATAAATGCAGATTAAGATTTCTTGAAAACAGAGTGATTGGCCGATATAATCCCTGACATGCCAAAAATTACGCCCGGTTTTTTCTCTGGAAAGCTAAACAGACGAAAGTTCTTGCAGGTTTCAAGTGCGGGCATTGCCACAAGCCTTTTTGCAAAAAAAGGAGAGGCGGCTTCTTTTTTTATGAAGCGTTTTTTAAAGCTTCCCGCCAAAAAGACCCCCTTTATCACGCCAACTGAACATTTTTACATCGTACAATATTCCGGGCCAGAAACGGTTGACGTCAACAGGTGGTCCCTTAAAATTACGGGAAAAGTTAAAAAACCGTTCCGGCTCACCTACAAGGATATTCTGAAACGCCCGGCGGTCGAAAAAATGGTGACATTAACCTGTATTGATAATGAAGTTGCAGGTGATCTCATCAGTAATGCAACCTGGAAAGGGATTGAGCTGAAAGACCTACTTGAAGAAGCCCAACCCCATTCGTCTGTGGTCGATGCCGCCTTTTTTGGTGCAGATGATTATTCTGACAGTATTACCTTGCAACGGGCGATGCAATACGACGTTTTTTTAGCCTATGAGATGAACGGGAAGCCGCTCAACAAAGACCACGGATTTCCGCTGCGTGCGGTGGTGCCAGGTTTATATGGCATTAAAAATGTAAAGTGGCTCACGGATATTAAACTAACGGACTACGATTATAAGGGATATTGGCAGAAAAAAAGTTGGACAGATCAAGCAACGATCAAAGTATCCTCCAGAATAGACGACCCCGGTGCTTACAATACACTAAAAAATGGTCACGTTTTTCGAGGCATTGCCTTCTCCGGGTATAACGGAATCGGCATGGTCGAAATCTCTTTTGACAACGCAATGACCTGGAAACGGGCAAAGCTCGATCCGACGCCCTCCCCATTCTCATGGGTTCACTGGCATTATGAGTGGAAAGATCCTGAACCGGATGATTACCGGATCTTTGTCCGCGCGACGGACAGGATCGGTCGCACCCAAACTTCCTTTCTCGCCAATGCTTTTCCAGATGGGACATCAGGGTTGCATTCGGTTGTGGCTTTTGTCGATTAAATTCAGTTGGAAATGTGTTTAATTTTTAGTAAGATCTCTTTCTGATATTATTTAAATTAGCTTATTATTTTAATGAAGGGATCAGCCTAGCTTTATACTTCATATGAAGAACGCTTATGGCGTTGTTCAAAAACAATTGTCCTTCTTTTTTCCTTATCTACACTTTGTCAATTGATCAATCGTTACGTTCTTTCGGAAGCCTTTTTTTGGATCGGGATACGATCGATCCGAATCCGGGTATCAACATTGAAAATTCAAAATCGATGGCAACATCAATCCCGCCCGAATCGGCGCTTCTCGAGGCCGAAGAATAGGTGCTCATCTCTGGGCGGATCAATTTTGAAAATCCATCCACCAGCGTGATTAAGCAAATTTCGAGACAGTTCACAGGAGACTTTTTCTCACCTCTACCTTGCGGCACAGCCCGGATGGCGGGAACAGCTGGATGTGATTGCATTAGATATCGGAACAGGAAGCTATAGACTTCCATCTAGAGAGGTTTTACCTGGAAACCGCCGGACGGCTCGAACTTGTTGTGAATGATGGTTAATACCGGTGTCACTCGTTTTCCTGGCTCCCTCATTGTCCCCGGCAAGCCGCCACAAGTTGTGATGCAAGGTAGAAGGCAGCCACGCAGGATTGACGTAGGACAGCCCCTGTCTGTATCAAGCATTGCGCTTGATACAGAAGACGGGCCAATTACAGAATCGACATTATTGGTTTGGACTTCAGCCAAAGTGGGGCTTTTGGGGACAGGAGAGAAGTTGATCCTGCGATCAGGTTTTAATCTCTCTAGCTTTAAAGTTCTTCGATGTTTAAAAAGAATATTATTTAGATAGAGATGTTTCCTCAAGATTTACATCTTTTCTTCCAAAAACATTTGCATCTTCTTTAGGAAAGTCATACTCTTTTGAAAAAATCTTCATTTGTTTGAGGTATAGATGGTTTTTGAAAATAATAAACACGCTTCCATTGTTCTTTTAATTACTTGTTCTGACCGAAAAGGATTAATAGCGGCGGTCACGGTATTTATTCGCGAACGAAACGGCAACATTATCAATTTGGAGCAATATGTTGACCCGAATGAAAACCAGTTTTTCATGAGAGTGGAATGGAATTTAAGTGGTTTTGAAATCGGGGTCGATCTCTTTGAAAAGCGGTTTCAAGAGGATATTGCGATACCGTTTGAAATGACTTGGTCACTCCACACGTCGGATGAGCGGCCGCGAATGGCAATCTTCGTGTCAAAGTATTCTCATTGTTTGTTTGATATTTTATCCCGTTATCAAGCGGGAGAGTGGCGGGTTGATATTCCGTTGATTATCAGCAATCATCCAGACCTGGAGTCGGCTGCAAAAAACATAGGGATTGATTTTCACTGTATCCCGGTGACAAATAAGAACAAGGCCGAACAAGAAAAGAAAGAACTGGCCTTGCTTAATGAGCATAACATCGAATTGATTGTGCTCGCCCGTTACATGCAAATTATATCGGATGACTTTATTCAACATTACCCCAATCGCATGATTAACATTCATCACTCCTTCCTTCCGGCTTTTCCAGGCGCAAAACCCTACCATTCTGCCTATGAACGTGGTGTGAAAATTATTGGGGTCACAACCCACTATGCCACTGCAGAATTAGATGGGGGCCCGATTATTGAGCAAGATGTGGTTTCCGTCAGTCATGCAGATCAGGTTGAGGATTTCGTACGAAAAGGACGAGATTTGGAGAAGGTGGTTCTCTCTCGAGCGATTTGGCGGCATCTGAAACGAAAAATTTTGGTTTTTAATAACAGAACAATCCTTTTTGATTGAAGCAGAATTGAAGTTGTGAAGCAATCCTACCATTATCTGATTGTTGGCGGGGGTATTATCGGGAGCAGTATCGCGATGGCCCTTTCGGAGCAGGGTGCGACCAAGATCGGCGTGGTCGATTGTGATCTCACCGGAAAATGGGGTTCATCCGAACGCAATGCGGGTGGAGTTCGAGCAAGCTGGGGCACACAGGTCAACATCGATCTTTCGAAGGCCTCTATCGCGTTTTATGAATCTGTCTCGACCGAAGTCGGGTTTCAGCAAAAAGGGTATCTCTGGTTATACGAAGCATCGGCATGGCCTCAAGTGCTTAAACGAACCGACTTGCAAAGAGAAGCGGGGCTCAATGTCGAACTTTTATCACCTGGGATGATCACTCAAAAGTTTCCTTTTTTAGACCGTTTGGAAGATATTCACGGGGCGACATTTTCTCCTCAAGATGGTTTGATCAACCCGAATTTATTGAAGGAATACTACCGCTCTCATACTTCAGGATCGAAGGTGGACTGGATTGATCATCAGGTGATTGAATCCATCACTGTTGATGCTGGCGTTCACTCTATTCAGACGCGGGAAGTTCAGTCTGAATCAGAGGTGGAGGCCTTTCTGGTTTCAGGGGCCTTGCCTGATGAACAGAGGCTTACAAGAATAAAGGCCAAGGTGCTGATTAATGCGGCAGGTTGTTGGGCGCCTCAACTTGCCGAGATGTATGGCAAAGAAATACCCTCAAAACCGCTCAGAAGACAAGTTGTCGTCATGCATTGTCAGGCACTGGATTTGTCTGATTTTGGGATGATGGTTGATGCAAGCGGCCTTTATTTTCATCACGAAGCAGGGAATATTCTTGCGGGATATGCGGTCTCCTCGGAGAAACCGGGATACGCATTTGAATATGAAGGGCAGGATTATTTTATGAAGGAGATCTGGCCCAGACTGGTCAAGCGGAGCAGTGGTTTTGAACGGCTTAAGCTGATCGGGGGATGGGCGGGCTTGTATGCCGTTTCACCGGATAAAAGTGCGATTATTGGTGCTGTTTCCGGGCTCGACAATGTTTATGAAGCCCATTCTTTTTCCGGGCATGGGGTGATGCAATCTTATGCAGTGGGGCGCGGGTTGGCAGAATTGATTTTGAAGGGCCAGTATCAGAGCTTAGACCTCGGGGGCCTATCGGGTGAGCGCTTCACCCAAGGCGATTTAATCGAAGAAACCTTGGATATCTAATTTTGAAAACAGGTAGTGGCATGGCGATTTACGAAACCCAAAAGAAATATTTTGAGGCCGCCTATCAAAAAGGAGAACATGGATGGCCGGTGACAGGCACATCCCCAGCGATTGTCCGGTTTTTAGATCACTTTCAGTCTGAAAAAAAATCGGGCCGTATTCTGGATATCGGTTGTGGAGAAGGGCGAAACACGGCGGTTTTTTCGCAAGCAGGCTACTTTTTCATTGGACTTGATTATCAGTCTTTGGCTTTATCCCGTGGGTCGAAATTTCATGAAGGCCCTCGAGAAAATTTTCAGCTGGTTCAGGGGGATGTCTTTTATCTCCCAATTTGAGAACAATTCTTTTGATGTCTTGATTGATTACGGTTGTCTGCACCATGTTAAAAGGAGAGACACTTCAGCCTATTTAGAAAGTGTTGTGCCCCTTTTAAAGCCGGAAGGCTATTTCCTTCTCTGTTGTTTCTCTGAAAACTTTAAACATCATCCCGATGAAAACCGCACCCGGGACTGGGTTGTCCATCAAGGCCATTATGATCGATTTTTTAGAAAAGAACATTTTTTTCCATTTTTGCTTCATCCTTCGATGTGCTTCAGATTGAAGAAGAACAGGAAGATCTGTATGCTTTTTATTATGTGCTGATGAGAAAAAAATCCGAGATGGATCGATAACCCTATGCCGAATATCGCATTTATTAATGGAAAGTGGACATCACTTTCCTCTGCAAAAATATCGATTGAAGATCGTGGTTTCCAGTTTGGAGACGGTGTCTACGAGGTCATTCGCACCTATGGAAAGGCTTGTTTTGAGTTGAAAGAGCATTTGACTCGCCTGGAAAGGAGTGCCAATGCGATAGAGATTGCGCTGCCTTATCAAGCAGAAATACTCGAAAAGATCATTCAGTTCGGATGTCGTAAAAGCCGGTTTAAAGACACGATGATTTATATTCAACTCACACGGGGAACTGCGCCGCGGGGTCATGCCTATCCTAAGAAAAAGCGCTCAACTTTAGTGATGACTTTTCGTGAAAGCAAGCCGGTTTCTGAGGAGATCCGAAAAAAGGGGGTATCGATTATTTCAACGGAAGATATTCGATGGGCGCGATGTTATGTGAAATCGCTGAACCTGCTGCCCAATGTGTTGGCACGAGAAGCGGCAAAGCGCGCGGAGGCGTTTGAAGCAATATTTATTCGAGAGGGTCACGTGATGGAGGGGGCAGGAAGCAATCTTTTTGCTGTTTTCGGGGATAAGATCGTCACGCCATCACTTGGCCCTTACATCCTTTCGGGGATTACCCGAGAGATTATCTTGAGGCTGGGACGAGAAAACGGCTTGACCATGGTCGAAGGAAGCCTCCCACTGGATGATCTTTATGTGGCAGATGAACTTTTTTTGACTGGCACAACAATAGAGGTGCTGCCCGTCATTTGTCTCAATCAGAAACCGGTGGGGTCAACAAAGCCGGGTGATGTGACCTTAAGCTTGTTTAATATTTTTCAAGACTATGTGTCATAGGTCATCGGGTTTTGATAGAAGACATTTCCGAAAAAGGGATTGATCACTGGGGCTGATTTAGTGTAGATATCTTGCATTCAATCAAAAAACTATGTTATAAAAATCTGATTTTAGGCTAATTGAGGTGAGTGGGTCGTGTTTATGCCCACTCTTTTGTTTTTATAGGCCAGTTGTGAATTCTAATTTAAATAATAAACTTAAGCCACAGGTCGACGGATCTGGGCGTTTTCCCGAGTCGGCGTGGCCTGCAGAACCCAATCAGGTGGTTTCTCCCTCCGGAGGAACCTTGATTGAAGACATTAAAAAAGTTGCGGAACCCTTATTGCGATCACTGGGGCTAGACTTATTTGACCTACAAGTGTCAGGTGGCCAGTTACGGATTTTTGTTGATAAGGAAGGTGGTGTTGCGCTTGAGGATTGTGCGAAGTTAAGTCGCCTTCTCAGTCCGGCGCTTGATGTGGCTGAATGTGTCCCGAATGCATACAGGCTTGAGGTCTCCTCTCCAGGGCTTAATCGCCCCTTGCGCAATGAAAAAGATTTTAAGCGCTTTATTGGTAAAAAAGTAAAGATCAAAACAATGGAAAAGATTATGGATCAGAAAGTTTTTATTGGCCGACTTTCTGATTTTAATGGTGGAACAATCTATATCACGACAGACGAGGGAAGGCAGGTTGAGCTACCTTTTGAAAAGGTCCAAACGGCTTGCCTTGAAATAGAGTTTCCCTCTTTGAACCAAACGAAGAAAGGTTAAAACATAATGGGTCGCGAACTCCTTGCCATCATTGATCAGATTGGGCGGGAAAAGGGAATTGAAAGTGAAACGATTGTGACTGCAGTCGAGTCCGCACTTGTTTCTGCAGTGAAGAAGCGTTATGGCGTGGGTGAAAACGTTGAAGTGCGTCTGGATCGAGACACCGGAGAAATCGAAGCAGTTACACTCAAAACGATTGTAGCAGATGTCTCTGACCCTCAAGTTGAGATGTCCCTTGAAGAAGCCAGAGAGATGGATGAAACGGCGGAAGTGGGTGATGAAATCGGCTCCCTGCTTGAGATGGAAGAGATGGGCCGAATAGCAGCCCAAACGGCAAAACAGGTGATCTTTCAGCGTGTACGAGAGGCGGAATGGGAATCGGTTCATCGCGAATATTCGGGGAGAATCGGAGAGATTATCAGTGGGATGATCCTCGGGCAAGAACGGCGAAATTATATTGTAGAGCTCGGAAAGACGGAAGCCTTGCTGCCTGTTTCAGAGCAGGTGCCGAGGGAGAGCTATAGACGGGGTGACCGGATTCGCGCGTATTTGTCTGAAGTGAGACTTTCGTCGAGGGGGCCGCAAGTTATTTTATCAAGAGGAAAAGCCGAATTTGTTTCAAAATTATTTGAAATGGAAGTCCCTGAGATTGGAGAAGGTGTTGTTGTGATCAAAGGCGTTGTCCGTGAGCCGGGAGACCGAACAAAAATTGCGGTGTTCTCTACCGATTCATCGGTGGATCCCGTGGGAGCTTGTGTGGGTGTTCGCGGTTCTCGTGTCCAATCGGTTGTCCGTGAATTAAGAGGAGAGAAGATCGATATTGTGACTTGGACAGATGATCCGAGAACCTATGTTGGAGAGGCCTTAAGTCCTGCTGTAGTGGATAAAGTGGGTGTCAACGAGCTAGAAAAGTCTGCGCTCGTCGTCGTTTCCGAGCAGCAGCTTTCACTGGCGATTGGCAGAAAAGGACAAAATGTGCGTCTTGCTTCAAAATTGACGGGTTGGAAAGTTGATATTATTGACCAATCAGAATATGAAAATGAACGTGCGAAAGAGCGGGATCAGGAGATTTCTGCGGCGATTTCTCGGGAACAGGATTTACAAGAAGAGGAAGAGGTCTTGGAAGCCCAGCGTCTTACCGAAATTGCCCATGAATTTACTTTGTCGGATTTGTCGGGGGTCGGAGAGAAGATGGCAGATATCCTGAAAGAGCATGGGATTGCAACCGTTTCGGCACTGGCAGAATCGGACGAAGTGACTTTGTCTGCTTTGCCGCTGATTGGGCCTAAAACGGCATCTCGTCTCCTCCAGAGTGCCCGTGAGTATTTAAGACTGCTGGAGAAGGGGAAAGAATCGTTGGAGAAGACAGATGTTGAGAAAGAGAAGGCATAGGGCGAGCATAGAATTGAATGAGAGTTTTTGAGCTTTGCAAAGAAATTGGCATCTCGTCTAAAGAATTAATTGTCCTTTTAGAGGAAATGAATATTGAGGTCAAAAGCCATATGAGCGCTTTGACTGAGGATGATGTCCAGGCTGTTCTTAAAAAGGGAAAAGTTAAAAAAACAAAGAAAGAGAAAGCCCCAATTAAAAAGGAAAAAGGAATTAAAAAGTCAAAGAAGGTCGCTGAAGAACCCCCTGAAGTCTCACCCAAAAAACGCTTTGTTTTAAGGAAAAAGCGGGTTGAATCTCCTCTTGAACCTTCTCCTGAATTTCTGATAGCGGATGAAGCGCCCATCGCAGAAGAGCTCATCACACAGGAAGAGTCGATAGCCCCCTCATTAGAGGAAGCTTCTGTTGTTTCGTCTGTAGAAACGAAAGAGATTGAAGCCCCGCCGGAAATTTCGGAAGCCCCCCCCCCTGTTCTCGCTGAGCCGACTGTGTCACTCCCTTCGACCGAAAAGAAAGTGGTGCCTGTTGTCGTAACGCCACCTAAAGTCGTTGTTGAGAAGGCAAAAGAAGAGGCATCAAAACCGAAAGAAAAACCAAAGCGTCCACGTCGTGTGAAATGGGCTCCGACAGAAACGGAATTAAAGGAAGGGGCGACAGCGGATACAAGAAAATGGCAGGACTTTAAGCCCATCCATAAGAGAGAAGATCGTAAGTCAGCAAGGAAAGGTCATGGACCCGTTGTTGATGTGGCGAAGCCACGAAAAAAAGTGATCAAGATTTATGAAGGGCTTACGGTCAAAGAATTCTCAGAATTAATGGGTCAAAAAGCCACTGGGATTATCGCGAAATTGATGGATCTCGGAAAAATGGCAACCATTAATCAGCCGATCGGTCTTGAAGAAGCTGCGTTGATTGCAGAAGGGTTTGAGGTCAAAGCTGAAGTCGTTGCTGAAAAGACCGAAGAAGAACTCTTGATGCAGTCTATCCCGGATGATCCGGCATCTCTTGTTGCTCGTCCACCTGTGATTACGATTATGGGACATGTTGATCACGGCAAAACCTCTTTACTGGATGCGATTCGACAAACCAAGGTCACTGACGTAGAGGCAGGGGGCATCACGCAACATATTGGTGCATACATGGTGACCACTTCTGGCAAGCCAGTGACTTTTTTGGACACTCCCGGCCATGCGGCATTTACTTCAATGCGGGCTCGCGGTGCCCAAGTGACGGATATTGTTGTCCTTGTTGTTGCGGCTGATGATGGGGTCATGCCTCAGACAATTGAAGCAATAAACCATGCGAAGGCGGCTAAGGTTCCGATGATTGTCGCGGTTAATAAAATAGACCGTCCTGATGCCAAGATTGATCGGGTCAAGCAGGCTCTATCAGAATATGAATTAATCCCAGAGGATTGGGGTGGGAATACCATCTTTGTTGAGGTTTCTGCCAAGGAAAAAACGGGGATAGATAACTTACTTGAGATGATATTGTTGCAAGCGGAAATATTGGAATTAAAAGCAAACCCCCAGAAACCGATGGGGGGCGTGATTGTGGAAGCCAAAATGGAGCGAGGGCGAGGTCCTGTTGCAACGGTTTTAGTCCAAGAGGGTACCTTGAAAGTTGGCACTGCTTTTGTTTCCGGCATTTATTTTGGAAAAGTGCGTGCAATGATCAATGATGAGGGGAAGCGGGTCAAAGAAGCGGGTCCCTCGACCCCTGTGGAAGTGATTGGGATGGACGGTGTTCCGCAGGCGGGCGACACCTTCATCGTTGTTGCCGATGAGCGTGTCGCTAAAAATGTGGCGAATAGCCGTGCACAGCGGGAACGTTCAGCAAAATTAACCCAAGTGCGTCGGGCTACACTGGATGACCTTTATCAAGGCATTGCCGATGGCATTGCGAAAGAACAGAATGTCATTATTAAAGCAGACGTACAAGGGTCTGCCGAAGCCTTGAAAGAGTCGCTTGAAAATCTCAGTACGGATACCGTGAAGCTTCAGGCGGTTCATTGCAGTGTGGGCAATATTACAGAATCAGATGTCATGCTCGCTGCTGCATCGAATGCCTTTATTGTGGGATTTAACGTGCGTCCTGAAGCCAAAGTAACAGGTTTTGCTGATCAAGAGAAAGTGGATATTCGTTACTACTCAATTATTTATGAAGTGATCTCAGATGTGCGCGATGCGATGGAAGGCTTACTTGAACCTACCTTAGAAGAGCGGATTCTTGGAAGGGTCGAAGTCCGACAAATTTTTTCTGTGCCGAAGTTGGGGGTGATTGCCGGAGGATATGTCAAAGAGGGCATGGCCGCAAGAAATTGTGCGGGGGTTCGGGTTTTTCGTAAAGATGAGAAGATCTATGAAGGGAAGTTGGCCTCCTTGCGTCGATTTAAGGATGATGTGAAGGAAGTTCAAACAGGATATGAGTGCGGTATTGGGATTGAAGGGTTTAGTGAAATTGAGATTGATGATGTCTTTGAATTGTATGTGTTTGATGAAATCGCGACCAAACTCGAATCGGCTTAGCGGCTTGAATTGCTCCGGCTATTCTACTTGAATATCCCCTATCCCACTCCAAAGAGAACGCATGAAAGGATTGACGGTTGGCCTTTGTATTGTTGAGCTTTATATGCCGCAATGTCATTCATTAAAAGAAAAACGTCAAGTGCTTCGCAGTTTGAAATCGAAGGTTAAAAATAAATTTGACGTGGTTATCGCAGAAGTGGGCGAGCAAGACCGTTGGCACAATGCGGTGTTGGGTGTGACAACCTTATCAAACGACAAAAGCAAGGTGAATGGGGTGCTCGATAAGGTTGTTGGACAGATTGAAGGGGTTTATGATGTCGAAATTATTCGACATCATTTGGAGTTTGTGTGAGGGGAAAGTCTCGTTATGCAAGGTGTTCGTGTAGACCGAGTTGCGGATCTGCTCAAAGAGGAGATCGCTGATATCCTGACCACAAAAGTGCGAGACCCACGTATTGGTTTTGTGACGGTCACCGGGGCGGATGTCTCGGGTGATTTTCGTAATGCCAATGTTTATGTGAGTATTCAGCAAAAGCAGGATGCGAAAAAGGTCTTTTCCGCACTGAAGAAGGCCAGCGGTTTTGTGCGAGGAGAATTGGCGAAGCGGCTTTCGCTTCGCCGGATTCCCGCGCTCACATTTGTGCCAGATCGGGCCACAGAAAAAGTGTCACATCTTTTAGGGGTACTTGAAGAGATTGGTATTGAAGGAGAAAACTTACGCCATCAGCACGAATTGGAGACGAATCTTAAGTCGCCTCCGGAAGAGACTTCATGAAAAGGGCCCAACTACTCAGTTCGGATAAGGATCTCGCGCAGCAGCCACTTTTAGGTGGTTTTCTCAATATTGATAAACCTGCGGGATGGACTTCTCACGATGTGGTGGCAAAACTTCGCCCCCTGTTGCGCATGAAGCGTGTGGGGCATTTGGGAACGCTTGATCCAGAAGCAACGGGTGTACTCCCCATTTGTTTTGGTAAGGGAACAAAACTGGCCACGTTTTTGAACAATGCAGATAAGGAATATGATGCTGTACTTCGTCTTGGAGAGGAAACCGATACCGAAGATGCCACGGGGAAGGTCACGCGCTCGAGTGACATTCCCGATACTTTGAAAGGGGAAGCTGCAGAATCCGCCCTCAGAGCGGCGCTGCTTTCTTTTGTCGGACCATATATGCAGCAGCCCCCTATGTACTCCGCGATCAAGATGAACGGGGTGCCGCTTTACAAGGTTGCCCGAAGTGGAAAGGTTGTAAAGCGTACAGCCAGACCTGTCACAATACGCGAAATATTATTTCTTGGGATGCATGGGAAGGATGTGGCTTTTAAGGTGTCTTGTTCTAAAGGCACATATATTCGAACCCTTTGTTTGGATATTGGTAGAAGGCTTGGTGTTGGAGCACACCTCCTTTCGCTCCGTCGAACGCGCGCGGGTGATTTTCATTTAGATGATGCGGTGGATCTCGACTCTTTTTCTGCCCATTGCCAAGAAGGCGTTTGGCAGAAGTATGCTTACCCCTTAGACATGGCTTTGTCTGGTTTGCCAATCTTGACCGTCAAGGCCTCCCAGGTTTCGCGTGTTTTAAATGGAGTTCAAATTGGTTTTGAGGGTTTGGAAAGGTGGGAGGTCTTTGATCAGGGTGTCTCCCTCCGGTTTTTGAACCCTGAAGGTGCATTAATTGCCATTGGACAGGCACTTTGCCCTTCGGAATCGAATTTCTCAGGGGGGGGTGAGCAAGAAGCACCGTTTAAAATTAAAACCATACTAAATTCATAAAAGAAGGTTAGCTTTTTTTTTAAATAAGATCACAAATCAAATACCCTGGATATCGGGAGGAAAAGGTCAATGTCATTACTGAAAGAAGTCAAAGAAACGATCATCAAAGAGAATGCAACACACGACCACGACACGGGTTCACCCGAAGTGCAAATCGCGTTGTTGTCAAATCGAATTTCGGGTTTGATGGATCATTTTAATGTTCACAAAAAAGACCATCATTCCAGAAGAGGACTGATCCACATGGTGGGTCGAAGAAGGAAACTTCTGGATTATCTCAAAAAATTCGACACGAATCGTTATCAAGCGATTATTAAAAAACTAGGTTTAAGGAAATAAATATATTTTTTGGGCAAAGGCACAGAAATACAATGATGGGCCAAGAAGTGGGTTCTCTTGGTTATTTCTTGGTCTTTTATTGTCGTTCTGTGCTTTAAGCCCTCCAATTCTATTTTCTTTCTTGAACATTACAGATAAGGAGACCCCAAGATGATCCATCGCGTAGAAACCGAGATTGGCGGGAAAACATTAATTTTAGAAACAGGGCGAATGGCACGACAGGCCGATGGTGCAGTCCTTGTACAGTATGGCGAAAGTGTTGTGTTGGTCACAGCGGTGGCCTCAAAAGTGCCCAAAGCCCTGAGTTTCCTGCCACTCTCTGTTGATTATCAAGAAAAAGCATTTTCCGCCGGAAAAATCCCAGGTGGATTTTTTAAACGAGAAGGACGGCTCGGAGAAAAAGAGATTTTAACCAGCCGTCTTATTGATCGTCCGATCAGGCCCTTATTGCCTGATCACTGGTTTTTTGAAACCCAGATTATTGCGACCGTACTTTCGAGTGATAAAGGTGGTGTGACGGATATCCTAGGGATTATCGGTGCTTCGTCAGCATTGACCATCTCCGATATTCCCTTTGATGGCCCTTTGGCGGGCATACGTGTCGGTCGAGTTGAGGGCCAGTTTGTGGCCAATCCTTCTTCGGAGACACTTGAGGAAAGTGATCTCGATATTGTGGTGGTTGGAACAGAAGATGCCGTGATGATGGTTGAAAGCGGATCCGATGAACTGTCTGAAGCCATTATCTTGGATGCGATTCAGTTTGGCCACGATGTGGTACGTCAGATTATAACGCTTCAGCTTGAACTGCAATCAAAAGCCGGGAAAGAAAAACGGGAAAAGCCGGTTGTCGAACGAGATGAGGTCTTGGCCGCCGCAGTGGATGCAGAGATTTCAGCGAAAATTCGTGAAGCCGTTTGTATCCCGAACAAGGCAGAACGCCAGGAGAAGTTGAATCAGATACTTGATGATAAAATCAGCCAGGTGGATGCTGACGATGTCACGCAAGTAAAAGAAATTAAAACAATTTTTCACGATCTCGAACGACGTGAAGTCCGCCAGATGATCCTGGATAAAGGTGTACGGGTGGATGGTCGTGGGACATCGGATATTCGATCCATTACCTGTGACGTGGGTTTCCTGCCTCGTACACATGGCTCGGCCTTGTTCACACGCGGTGAAACGCAGAGTCTTGCCGTCCTAACCTTAGGCACCTCTGATGATGAACAACGAATTGATGCTTTGGAGGGTGAAACAAAAAAATCCTTCATGTTGCACTATAACTTTCCGGCTTTTTCTGTGGGTGAAACGCGTCCAATGCGTGGGCCGGGACGACGTGAAATCGGACATGGTGCTTTAGCAGAGCGCGCACTGAGACCTGTGATTCCGAGTAAAGAAGATTTCCCTTATACGCTGCGGATTGTTTCAGAAATTCTGGAATCGAATGGGTCTTCTTCGATGGCAACCGTTTGTGGTGGCACCTTGGCCATGATGGATGCAGGGGTTCCGATCAAAAAACCAGTGGCTGGCATCGCGATGGGCTTGATCAAAGAAGGGGATCGGTTTCAAGTGCTTTCTGACATTCTCGGGGTTGAAGACCATTTAGGTGATATGGATTTTAAAGTGACTGGAACGGCCGATGGCATTACTGCGCTTCAAATGGATATTAAAATCGGCGGGATTACCACAGCACTGATGAAGCAGGCGCTCGAACAAGCGAAAGAAGGACGGCTCCATATACTCGGGAAAATGGATGAGGCGCTTAAGGTCCCGCGTGAAGATATTTCGACTTACGCCCCGCGTATTATCACGATAAAAGTGAAACCCGATAAAGTCCGAGAAGTCATTGGTCCAGGTGGAAAAGTCATTCGCGGCATTATTGAAGAGACCGGTGTGAAGATCAATATTGATGATGCCGGTGTCGTTAATGTGGCTTCAGTGGATGAGGCTGCAATGAAAAAAGCCGTTGATCTGATTAATGCGATTGTCGAAGAGGTCGAAGTCGGCAAAGTTTATCACGGAAAAGTCGTCAGAATTATGGATTTTGGTGCTTTTGTCGAAATCCGGCGCGGAACAGATGGATTGGTTCATATCTCTCAGTTGGCAAATCATCGTGTTAAAAATGTACGAGATGAGGTCAGCGAGGGTGATGAATTTGATGTGAAGGTGCTTGAAGTGGATCGGCAAGGCAAGATTCGCCTTTCACGGAAAGAGCTTCTCCCTAAAGAGACTGAAGCCGAGAAAGTCCCCGAACCTGCCAAGTAAGATCATCTTTGGCGGGCGAAATCGCCCGCCAATCAGGGTTTTCAAAGGGTAAGATCCAGTGATACACAAGATGGTTCTCAATAATGGCATCCGAGTGGTGGCCGAAAGGATTCCTCATGTGAAGTCCGTTTCAATCGGACTTTGGGTGAATGTGGGTTCCCGCGACGAGCGAGAGGATGAGCACGGCGTCTCACATTTCTTGGAGCATATGTTTTTTAAAGGGACGGAAAAACGTTCTGCAAAAGAGATTGCACTGGCAGTGGATGAATTGGGCGGAGAACTCAATGCCTTTACCTCTCGTGAAACCACGACATTTTATGCAAAAGTTTTGGATGAACATTTTTCCATCGTGATTGACTTGCTTTCAGATATTTTCAACGCCTCTCTTTTTGATCCTGCAGAGATCAAAAAGGAGTCCCAGGTCATTGTTGAAGAAATTAAAATGGTCGAAGATGACCCCGAAGACCTTGTGTTTGATCTTTATGTTGAAGAGGCTTGGCGAGGGAGCACGCTCGCTCACTCGATTCTGGGTACCTCAGAGAGTGTCGGCAGTATGACCCGTGAGAAAATATTGCGGTATGTCCAGCGCTGCTACGATCCACGCGAAATCATCATTGCGGTGGCAGGGTGTTTTGATCTTGAGGTCATGACCGATCAATTGGAGGCTGCATTTGGAAATTACAATCATGTCGGAAGCAATCTTCAAGTTCGGCAACCGCCAAAGATCATGCCCCATGTGCAGGTTAAAAAGAAAAACCTAGAACAAACACATCTCTGTGTTGGAACAGCAGGTCTTTCTTGTCTTGACCCTCAGCGATATGCATTTTATCTCTTAAATGTTGTTTTGGGTGGTGGTGCGAGTTCTCGGTTTTTTCAGGAGATAAGGGAGGAGCGGGGATGGGCTTATTCCATCTACTCGTCTCCCTATTCCTACATTGATGGGGGCTTGTTTACGGTTTACGCAGGAACAAGTCCTAGAAACGCCACAAAGGTCATTGAGCTTGTCCTCAAAATGCTGAACCGGGTGAAAGAGGATGGAGTGAGTGCCGATGAATTACAACGGGCAAAAAATCAGACCAAAGGAAGTATGATCCTGAGTATGGAGAGCACGAGTACGCGAATGAGCCGTATTGCGAAAGAAGAGCTCTATTTTGGCCGGAGTTTTTCATTAGATGAAATTGTGCAGGAAATTAACCAGGTTTCCTTGCTGCAAGTGAAGGATCTGGCCAATGCCCTTTTTCGGCAAGAAACACTCTCGATGACCGCTATTGGACCAGTCAATCGGAAGATGTTCCCAGAACTGTTGGTTGTTTAAGAAAATCAGTATTCTGTCTTTTTACCCTGATGGACAAGCCAAATCATCCGCTCTGAGGGTCGTTTTTAAAACTGAACATAGAGAATAAAGTCTTTATTTGACAGCATAAAAACGCTAGTGATAATATAATAAATTTAGTTCTGAAGGTGTTTTGATGGACATGCGCGAGCAATTAAAAAGTGATATGAAAACAGCGATGCGATCGCGTGAAGCGGATCGTCTTTCTGTGTTACGGCTTCTACTTTCGATCATCAAAAATAAAGAAATTGAAAAAGGCAAAGACGCAAGCTTGACGGATGACGAGATTTTGTCCGTGATAGTGACTGGGGTCAAGCAACGCAGAGAATCCATAGAACAGTACACCAACGCAGGCCGAGCCGATCTGGCTGAAAAAGAGACCAAGGAACTCAATATCTTGTTGGCCTACCTCCCGGAACCCCTGACTGAAAATGAACTTCGCACCAAGGTGAATGACGCCATTGATGAAGCAGGCATTACGGAAATGAAGCAGATGGGTATGGTGATGAAGATATTGGTTCCGGCACTGCGGGGACAGGCTGAAGGAGATGTGATTCGGCGTATGCTCCAGTCATGTCTTCAGGAAAAGGCCTAGTTTGTTGGCATTTTTAGTCGTAGGAAGATCTTTTATTGGAACAAAAATCGATTCCAAATCAACTGATTGACACCATTCGAGAGCACTCCGACATTTTTACCATTGTTTCGGAACATGTTGCTCTTAAGAAAACAGGACAAAACTACACGGGACTCTGTCCTTTCCATGAGGAGAAAACGGCTTCTTTTGTCGTTAATCCGGTGAAACAATTTTTCCATTGTTTCGGTTGTGGTGCGGGTGGAGATGTGTTTCATTTTGTGTCGAAAATGGAAGGAACGCCTTTTCCGGAGACCCTTCGGAGTTTGGCTGAAAGAGGAGGAATCCCCCTTCCTGATGCCCATTTACAAGCGTCCAGTGCCCGTTCCGGTTCTGAAGCAGAAGATATTTACCGCGTAAACGAGGCAGCGGCAGTCTATTTTCACCATAAATTAATGGATTCTCAGGAAGCCAGTGTTGCGCGGAGCTATTTAAAAGCACGCGGGATAAGCGATGAGGCAATGCGTCAATTTTCAATCGGCTATGCATCTTCTGGCTGGGATCATCTTTTAAAGACCCTTGGAAAGCAGTTTCCGACATCGCTTTTAGAAAAGGCAGGGCTTATTTCACGACGAGGTTCTTCCACTGATCGTTCCCAGCGCGATGCAAAGTATTTTGATCGTTTTCGAAATAGAGTGCTCTTCCCGATTCATACGCTCCGTGCAAAGGTCGCCGGTTTTGGTGGCCGGGTACTCGACGAAAGTACACCGAAATATTTAAATACGGCTGAAACCAGTGTTTTTACGAAGGGACAAATATTGTACGGTCTTCATCAAGCGAAGGGAGGCGGTCAACATCCCTTGGTGATTGTGGAAGGATATCTTGATGTGATCGCGGCGGTACAGGCAGGCATCCCCAATGTGGTTGCGACGCTGGGTACGGCTTTGACGGAAGGCCATCTTCGATTGATACGCCGTCTTTCAGATCAGATTTTTCTGGTTTTTGATGGAGATGATGCAGGGATTCGCGCGGCCCTTCGAACCGTGCCGCTTTTGATCGATTCTCAAATTCAGGCCAAGGCCGTAACGCTGCCCGCCGGGAAAGATCCCGATGTTTTTATCCGGTCTTTAGGAAAAGCGGCTTTTTTAGAAACTTTGGAAAAAAGCAAGACAGTGATCGACTTTTCAATTACACAATGGATCAAAAAGTCGGTTTTAAATACGGTGGAAGACAAATTGGCGGTCATTCGAAAAATTGTGCCTTTAATTTCCCGTTTGAAGTCTCAAGTAGAAAAGAGCCATTATCTCAATTTACTTTCTGATCGGCTCCATTTGACTGAAAAAGATGTGTGTCGTGACTATATCCGCCAAATCAAAAATGATAAACCACAGGCTTCAAAACCCTTCGGTCAGACAAAATCGCTTAAGGTTGAGCGGCTCCCTGATGAAGAGAAGAGCATTCTGACCTTATTGATTCAAGATTATCTGAATCCAACAGAGTTAAATGACCAACTTCATCCGGACGACTTTTCACACCCGATGCTTAAAAAGTTGATTGCATGTTATTGGGATGTTGATACCTGTGAATGGCACAGTCCGAAAGCGCATTTTAGAATGGAAGATGAGGCCTCACAATCACTTTTAGCCCGTTTATCTGTCGATAAAGTCGATACCGAAGAGATCAAAACAAATAAAGAAGATTGTATTCGTATGCTCCAAAAGAAAAGAATTGACCGAGAGCGAAATAAGATAGTCGTCCAATTAAAGCAAGCTTCTGGCAATAAGGAAGCAGCAGATATTATTAAGCAAAAACTCATGGATCTTTCAACAGAATTGAAGAAACTTGAAGAGAAAAAGAGAGATTTAATTACATTGTCACATTAGTTTGGAGGTTTCATGTCCAAAGAAGAAAAATTAGATGAAGTGAAACAACTGATTGTCCTGGGGAAAGAAAAGGGCTATCTGACTTACGAAGAACTGAATAACGCGCTCCCTGTTGACCTGCTTTCCTCAGAGCAAATTGATAGCATCATGATGATGTTTAGCGAAATGGACATTGAAGTCATTGATCCTGAAGATTCAAGCCGATTTCAACAACAGTCTGACGAATCCGATAACGAGACTCGCGTCAGGCGAGTTGGGAGTGGTCGGGAAATATCTCAAGGTGATCTTAAAGAAGAGGACAATGATATCGATTTGACCCCTGGCGTCGTTGGGCGAACGGATGATCCAGTCCGTCTTTATTTAAAAGAAATTGGATCGGTTCCGCTTCTTTCTCGGGAAGGTGAAACAACGATTGCGAAAAAAATCGAAGCGGGAGAGTGGGATATTTCCAGTACGATATTCGGCATGCCTTTTTCAATGTATGCAGTGGTGATATTAGGGGATGTGCTACGTGCCGAAGAAGTTGAACTTAAAGCTGTGGTCTCTATCCCTGAAGAAGAGTTTGAGACCACAGAAGAAGATAAAGAGGCACTGAGGCTAAAAGTGCTTCGGGCGATGACGCAGCTCAAACGAAATCAGCGTGAGCATTTCAAAGTGCTTGATAAACTAAAGGCTGCACGTGGGATCAAAGCCAAGGCTTTGGCGATGGAGGCGGTAAAAACATCCAGAGAAAAGGTGGTTGAAAGAATCGAGCACTTCAACCTGAACCCCAAAGTACTCAACGATCTCATTGAACGAGTCCGTTCAATGGGAAATAGTGTGATCCAAGCAGAACGAGAAATTGCCCATTGTATGAAAAAATGTGGTGTGAAAGAAGATTTAGCGCTTTTTTTTACCAAGGTCAAAAAAGGTGCGAAAGAAATGTCTGCTGCGGAACGTCGCCTAAAGTTGAGCGCGGAGCAGATCTTGAACCTTGAGAAATCCTATCAGTATGCGACACACCGTATTTTAGAGATAAAAGAAGAGTCAATGGTTTCCTCGACCGAATTGAAAGATTCGCTTCGACAGCTTTATCAAGGCGAGCAACGTGTCAAATACACGAAGCGAGAACTGGTTGAAGCCAATCTTCGCCTTGTGGTCAGTATCGCTAAAAAATATACCAACCGTGGGTTGCAGTTTCTGGATTTAATTCAGGAAGGCAATATTGGTTTGATGAAAGCGGTGGACAAGTTTGAGTACCAGAGGGGGTATAAGTTTTCAACTTATGCCACATGGTGGATTCGACAAGCCATTACGCGTGCGATTGCAGATCAGGCGAGAACTATCCGTATTCCGGTTCATATGATTGAAACGATTAATAAGTTGATTCGAACCTCAAGGCAATTGGTGCAAGAACTGGGCAGGGAGCCGTCCCCGGAAGAAATCGCTGAAAAAATGGAACTCTCATTAGAAAAGGTTAGAAAGATTTTAAAAATCGCCAAAGAACCGATTTCTTTAGAGACCCCCATTGGCGAAGAAGAAGACTCTCATTTAGGGGATTTCATTGAAGATAAGAAGGTCGTTTCGCCCTTGGATGCGGCAATTCGTTATGATCTTCAGCGTCAAATCGATAGTGTTTTACACACATTGACCCCGAGAGAGGAGAAGGTCTTGAGAAAACGCTTTGGTATCGGGGAGGCGACCGATCACACCTTAGAAGAGGTTGGGCAAGATTTCCATGTCACGCGGGAACGGATTCGACAGATTGAAGCAAAAGCACTCCGGAAATTACGTCATCCGAGTCGGAGCAAACGTTTAAAGAGTTTTGTAGAGATTATTTAAGGGTAAGCTTACTCAAAAAAGCAGAGGCAGGGCCCATAGCTCAGTTGGTTAGAGCTACCGGCTCATAACCGGTTGGTCCCAGGTTCGAGTCCTGGTGGGCCCACAACCTGCTGAATGCTGCACATCGAGTAAAGGGGGAGAGAAGTGAAAGAACAACTGGCATTGCTGCTGCAGCTTCAAGCAATGGATCTGAAACGTGAAAAAGACAGAAAGGTTCTTAAAGCCTTCCCTGAAAAAATGGCCGTTGAAGAAAAGCCCTTGCTGGATGCGCGCTCTGAAATTGAAGACGCGTGTGAGCGTCTTCAATTGTTAGAAAAGGAAGGGAAAGAGAACGAATTGGCCCTTCAGGTGATTGAAGATAAAATTGTGAAATTAAAACTGAGGCTCACTGAGCTTAAAACCAACAAAGAGTATCATGCCCACCTTCAAGAGATTGCAGCGGCGCGCAATGCAAAGAGTGAGATAGAAGACCAGCTCATTACAGCGATGGAAAATGGTGATTTACTCAAGAAAGAAATTTCTGAAAAAGAGACGGTATTATCTGAAGATGAGGCGAAGTTTGCAGAAGTTAAAAAAGAGATGCAGGCTGAGATGGATGAAATTTCATCCTCAGCAGCGGCTGTTGAAGCCGAATGGACAGCGACATCCAAAATAATCTCTGGAGACCTGCTTGCTTCGTATAAGCGATTATTTGTCAGTTGTAAGGGGCGTGCTGTTGTCTCGGTCAATGGTTCGACTTGCACAGGGTGTCATTTTAGTTTGCCGCCACAACTTATTGCAGAAGTGAAACAGCTAGCAAAGATCCATACCTGTGGATATTGCCATCGTATTCTTTATGTGAAGCCTTCAGAAGATGTCCCTGCTTAAACCGACAGGATCTTTTTTTCCAAAGTCCTTCCTTCGTTGAAGCCCTTCAAAGGAAATTTTGAATGAACAAAATATTTTCTGTCTTTACCGATGGGGCCTCCAGAGGCAACCCAGGTGAGGCCAGTATCGGAATCGTGGTGAAGAGTGATCAAGGGGACGCTGTTGACATGATTTCAGAATATCTGGGCATCACGACGAACAATGTCGCGGAGTATACTGCACTGATTCGAGGTTTAGAGCGGGTGGCGAAGCTAAACCCAGAGCGGGTGGATTGCTATCTTGATTCTCAACTTGTTGTGCGTCAGATGACGGGTGTGTACCGAATTAAACATAAAGAGATGATCGTTTTAGCACAAAAGGCGAAAAATATTTGTAAAATAATGGCACCTTGCATCGTAAAGTTTCATCATATTCCAAGGGCTCAAAATAAAGAAGCCGATGCTCTGGCAAACAGGGCACTGGATGAACGGCTTGATTGAACTTGTTTAGAAACGTTAGAATATCAGTGGTCGAAGTTGAACAGATGATCGCTCTTCGATTGTAAGCGAAGAGAGGAAAGTCCGAGCTCCATAGGGCAGGGTGGTCGCTAACAGCGACTGGGGGTGACTCCAAGGAAAGTGCCACAGAAAATAGACCGCCTGCAGGTCAGGCAGGTAAGGGTGAAACGGTGAGGTAAGAGCTTACCGCTTTGGTGGTGACATCGAAGGCAGGGTAAACCCCACTCGGAGCAAGACCAAATAGGAGTGCAAATCAAGGTTAAAGCCTTTTTTAAGGATGGCCCGTCCGACGCGCTCGGGTTAGGTCGCTAGAGCCAGATGGTAACATCTGGTCGAGAGAAATGATCATCACTTCAATGCTTGTTGAGGGACAGAACTCGGCTTACGTTCAACTTTGCCAAAAACGGAGAGATGGGAGACCGCCTCTCCGTTTTTTATTATTGCCATCAGTAGTTTTTTAGAAGAAAATTCGCTTAAAGGGGCAACCCTTTAGGTCAGTTGGTATTTGATCTTATTCAGTTTGAGAAGTCGGGGTTGTCGCATCAGTGCTTTACGCGGTGGGTAGGAACGCACACCTACTCTGTCGTCTCTTATCGACATGGATTTACCAGTTGGCTTCGGATTTGATTAAAGAGTCAGTCGATCAGAAGTGTCATATTTAATCCGATTCTGAAAAATGATCCGTGATCATATTGGATCTTTTTTGTCGTGAAGATTCAATTTTATTTTGGAAATTCAGATTTCCGAAACCAAGCAGATAAATGTACTAAAAGACAAATGCTTTCCTATTTGTTTTATATCACCACCTTTCTTTTGCGTGAACACAGGATGTATTTTCCAATAAGCAAAAATTACGCCAGGTATTTTTTATGCGGAAAATCAAAAATTTCTTTTGAATTACAAATTATTAGTGCTTTAAGGGCGAGAACCTTACGGAGCGTTTACAAAAATAGTGTTCATTCACATAGACATGTTGTATAAAAATCGGACAAGATTCTAGACATCTATTTTTTTTGAAAAAACCTGTGTTACCCTTTGAGATGGGTTGCGCAGATCATTTTACATTTTTTTAAATGTGTCCTGCCTTTTTATACGATCTTAGGTTAATTTAATGCTTAAAATTATTCTGATGATTGTAACCCTGATCAGCGTTTTGGGTGAGTCCCCGATGATCTCTGAGATGAAGGTGAACCCGATAGATGGTCCCACAGGCACAAAATATACGATCAGCCTTCGTATTGCCCATCCCCAAGGTTCAGGCCATATTGTCGAAGTCCTTTATCAAATCAGAGAAGCAGGTGAGGCGATAGAGGTTCTTTTACGTGACGATGGCCTAGGTGGAGATCTTGAAAAGGAGGACGGTATCTACAGTGGACGGAGCGTTGTCCCGCGAACGGCGGCTAGGCAGACTCATCGTTTTGAGGTTTTTGTCAGGGATAAGTCAGGGCATAAGAGTAATATTCTTGAATATCGATTCACTGTTTTAGATGGGATCGAAATTTAACGGAAAGGACCTGTTTTATTTGGAAAATATTTCCTGTTTGTCTTTTGTATAAAAAGATATCCTTACATCAGATTATTTTCCTCCCATGTTATTCCTGTAAAACATATGTTCAAATATTGAATGTTTAGTTCCTTATTCTTCTGGAGTATTGTATAAAAAACTTCAGGAGATAGATCTATGGGCAATATATACCATGCTAATGCCAAGACAACGACTCGAATCCGAAAAGAAATACAAACATCTCAAGAGACAATCGCTCAGTTAGCCGAGCGCTTGTCTCTGAACCCAAAAACCGTGCTCTAGGAAACATGCTGACCGGGTCACCGACAAAAAAGCGGGCCAAGCAACCCCCGGTCACTTGTTTTAACACCAGAGAAAGATCAAGTCATCTGCGAGTTTCGACGCGTAACACGCTTTTCCCTTGATGATGTTTACGTCTGTCTGAGAGATGAAATTCCGGCCTTGAGTCGCTCTAATTTGTATCGTTGCCTTTTGCGAAATGGCCTAAACCGACTTCCCTTGCAAGAAAATGAGGTCTCAACTCCCCAAAAAAAGAAACGCTTCAAAGATTATGAAATAGGCTATGTTCACCTTGATATCACAGAGATTCGTCTGGGCAAGAAGAAACTCTACCTCTTTGTCGCGATTGATCGGGTTTGCAAATATGCCTATTTTGAACTCCATGAACGCATGACCATGGATATTTCAGAGAACTTTTTGAGGCACTTAATCAAAGACTTCCCTTTCAAAATTCACACGATACTGACGGACAATGGGGCACAGTTTACATATGAGCTGCTTGCAAAGCATCTAAGACCGAAGAATAAAGTCCATTCCTTTGATGCTGCCTGCACTGCCGCTGGCATCAAGCACAAACTGACAAAATTCCGACATCCTTGGACGAACGGGCAAGTCGAAATATTCAATCGGAAGATCAAAGATCACACGACCAAGAGATACCATTATGACTCTCAAGAAAGCTTAAAAAAACATCTCATGGCCTTCTTACTTGCCTATAATTTTCAACGTCCACTGAAAGCCTTGAAATTCAAATCACCCTATGACATTATTCTCCAAAAGTTTCAACAACACCCTAAACTTTTTTATTTTAATCCAATCCAGAAGACTGCGGGACTTAACATTTAACAAATTACAAGTATTATGGCACAGATTATTAATCTAACTTATATTTAAATATTATTTATAATTTTTGATAAAGGTCTTTTGCCTCTTTTTTCATAGATAAGACCCCTTTTTCTCCAAATATAGTTAGCATCTGTCTCTTCATTTCAATCTTCCCCGTGACGCTGTACGTTTTTTTTCCGTACGGTCATTCAGGTGATCTGCGCGCGTTTCTTGTTTGTTTTCGTTTTTTATTTCGAGGCCAAAATTGCTTTTCTCGGGCACAGTTCCGTGTTAAGGAAATAAGAACCCATTTTAGGGATATCATGAAAACTCAAAGGAGAGTGCTATGAAAGACCTAGAAAATGTTTATGAATATCAACGTCAACATGAACGTCATAAAATGCTTCATTCTGTGCAATGGACGCATAACAATAGTGAAAATAATCTCGAAAAAATTCGAGATATTTCATCCTCAGGCATCTTTTTAGCGTCACTTGGGATTATGAAGGATCATATTCAGTGCGGAGATTCGCTATTGGTTGTAACAAAAAGAATTATGTATTTTCCACAAAGGTTCGTTGGTCTGGAATGAGAATCTTACATGCAAATATGGGTTTGGGCTAGAATTTGATAAAACAATTAAAGACCGCCAAGAAATGTTTAGAAATGGAAAGCTAAGGGTATTTTATATTCTGATGCAAAGATTCCTCGTCTCTATGCTGAATACTTATGGTTGGCATTGAGACGCTTATCTGATTCAACTCATAGCTGTTGTTGGGTAAATAATTTCCTTCCTTTTTCTGACTCTGATCAGTACTTCCAGAAATTCAATAAACTTCTCAAATGGGCGTGAATTGTTTCATTCCATTGACATCATTTCATGATTCGTCTATCGTTACGGCCAATTTATTACGGTTTTTCTTATAGAGGAGAATAAAATTGGAACGAACATTATCGATTATTAAACCTGATGCAGTGGCAAAAAATGTGATTGGAGAGATCATCTCCAGATTTGAAAAATCCGGACTTAGGATTGTTGAAGCAAGGATGCAAACATTAACAAAAAAAGCCGCAGGTGATTTTTACGTGGTTCATCAGAAAATGCCTTTCTTTGATGATCTCATCACCTTCATGTCCTCGGGTCCGATCCTTCCGATGGTACTTGAAGGAGAGAATGCGGTGCTTAAAAATCGGGAGCTTATGGGGGCAACCAATCCAAAAGAAGCCATCAAAGGTACCATCCGAGCTGATTTTGCAGACAGTATCGATGCCAATGCAGTACATGGTTCTGATTCTCAAGAGAACGCAGCAATAGAAATTGACTATTTCTTCGGTTAAATAAGTCCAAGTCTTTTCCCCCTAAAAAATGAGAGGCTTTTTCTTCCGATGGCTGAACAGCGCTATGATGCTATTTTTGTTGGGAATGGCCTCACCTCTCTTGTCAGCGCGGCGACCCTTGCTAAAAAAGGGAAATCGGTGCTTCTTCTCGATGACGGGGAGTCTGTTGATAGAAAAATTCCAAGCGCGGTCTTTCGTTTTGCATTAGGCCCCTCCCTTTATTTTGGATACGAAAAATGGGGTGCCATGGAAGGTTTCTTTCTAAAACTGGCTGTGCCTCTCCCGAGCCTCCAGAACAAAGGGTTTTTATATCAAAAACCGCAGGTCATGCTTCAGGTCATTTTGCCTTCACATCGCATCAATCTCTATAGCGATGAATCGTCTTATTTTGATGAGCTTAAAAGAGAGTTTGGGGCGGAAGCTGAAAAATTAAAAACGCTTTTTAATCAAATTGAGAGAGAAGCGTCTTTTTACTACCCCTATATTGGCCAATTTCAACAGATAGAAACTGGCCGCATGACCGAACGGGTTAATGAGTGGAAAAAAAAACTCGACTTTTCTCAAGCCATTCAGCAGCTGCAAAAAAGAACTGCACTTGAACTTCTTGACCCCTATAACTTTCCTCCCGAGATCACGGCATATTTTAACCTTCTTTTTCTCTGGGCTTTCAAAAAGACACTGGAAGATGTTTCTGCTTATGAAATGATCCAGCTTTTTTCATCCTTACAAGAAGGGGGGGTATGCTTTCGAGAGGGCGACCAGACCATCACCCAATTTTTTCATCAAAATATCGAAAAATGGGGTGGGACTATTTTGAAGGGACAGAAGATCTCAAGCGTGGATATCGAAAAAAAACGCGTTGAGAGACTCAGTCTTTCTGAGGGTAGTACATTTAAGAGTCCTCACTTTATAGTCACCCGCCCTTCAGAAAAGAACTCATTATCCCTTTTTTTTGAAATCCCTCAAACACTGGTTCCACCACCCATGAAAGAAACCTTGATCATGACATGGGGAGGTGATATTCCCTTAGGCTGTGAAGATATCATCGTGATCCGGCTCAAGACACACAAAGAAGTGCCAGAGGTTTCGAGGAAAATCCGACTCATTGCAACAACGGTTTTATTGCGTGATGATGTACCTGTATCGGCAATGATGGGTGAACAGATTAAAAAAAAGGTGCTAGACCGACTTTATGCTTTGATGCCCTTTTCACAATCCAAGATCAGGTCTATTGATCTTCCGATAGAAAATACACAAGCTTTGCAAAACCCCTTCTTTTCGCAGGGAGAATCGGACAGCACACAAAAAGAAGTCCTCAAAGGTGTTTTCAATTATCTTCAACCGAAAGATAAAAAAAATGTTTATTTAGTCAATTCAGAACGTTCAGAGGATATTGGCTGGGGTACTGCTTTTTTAGCCGGTGACCGTTTAGCGCAAATCATCGAAAAATCAAAATAGTCTGTCATTGAAAATGAACCCTCAGCCGACCATCAAGGGATTAGGAAAAGGGTTAGGCATGAAGGTAAGGATAAAGATGACGACAGAAGCAAGGACAACCATGCGGTGTTTAAAATCGAGCGGAACAGGTCCGTCCATCACTGGAGGATGATTCACCCCAAATACCGCTGTTAAGATTGCCCAGAAATACCAACCCTTCCAGCCATTGATCCCAAGCATAACCAGTATCACGATGACCGCCATTGAAATATATCGGTGTTTTTTGCCAAGTAAGGCATAGATAATATGGCCACCGTCAAGTTGCCCGATGGGAAGTAAGTTCAATGTCGTCACGAAAAAACCGATCCAAGCAGCAAATGCAATAGAATTCAATTGAATATCGTAACCCTCGGGAGGCACTTTCCCGACAAGATTTGCAATAAACGTAAAAATCAAAGGGTCTCCGAGGTGAATTGAGGCAAGAGGATTTGTAGCTATTACAATTTGGGAAGAGTAAATACCAATGGCCGCCGCAAAAATAGAGACCACAAAACCGGCAATGGGTCCTGCCGCGCCAATATCCAGCAAAGCCCTCCTTTGAAATATCGGCGATTTGATTCGGATAAACGCTCCAAAGGTTCCGATCCCAAATGGAAACCAAGGCCCTGGGATAAAGAATGGGGGGGTCACAATGACACCATAACGTTTTGATGCGATGTAGTGACCCATTTCATGGCAGAAGAGGATTAAAAGTAAGGTTCCGGCAAAAGGGATACCCAGGCGAAATTCAAGAGGATTTCGAAAAGGATTGGCCCCTTCTAGAAAGGCCCCGGTTAACAAGGTTGTAAAAGAAGTCAGGACAAAAAGGATCGCAGGGATGATTAAGGGATTCCGACCTTTTTTATTTTCTTTGACGTCTACTTCTTCTAATAGAAAATCGTCCGGGATAAACGGTCTTTGAGGGGGTTCTACTGAAACAGGCGGGGGTTGCAGGTCATCATCTTGTGTTGGATCTTGTTGATTGAGGGACACGGTTAAGTCTTTCGCTCCGGCAGTGCCTGAATTTTTGTCACACCAGATAAAGGTAACTCGACTTGGTTCGTCAGGGTTTGTAAATAGACTTCTGATGCCCCGGCACCGATGAGCTTTCCTTTGTAGTTGATCCCAAGATAGGTCAGTTCAACTTCTTGGCCGATCAATTGTTGGATGTCTTCCATTTTTTGACCCGACTTCCGTTTATTTTTCGAGCAAGATCAGTCAGTCCGATTTTGAATTGGACTTTTTTATCAATTGATCACTCCTAGGTCGGGCAGATCGTTCTGCATCCAACACGGCTGCGCCACGGATCACCAAGAGGACGAGAACCCGGAGGTAGAGATTCAGTGTGAGTGAAGTTTCGCCGCTCGTCACGCCAGTAATGATGTCCCAATAACCCTCTGGCAGGAGATAAATCTCTAAAAGAATATTGCCGATGAAAAAGGCTGCGGCTTTTCCCGTTTCTCGATTGTAAAGCTGCCCTGCACCGGGGAAAAGTGCTGAGAGAACGATGGCAATTTGTTTTGATCTGTCTTGACCTATTTTTGACGACATCACCGGCTCCAAAAAGGCGGATCATATCGAAAATAAACCCTAGAGTCAAAAGAGCATTGAGAGGGCAAATTCTAAGCGCGCTTCTTCTGGGACATCCTCGCCATCAATTCTGGACTCATCCTTTGATTTAGCCGCTCCGATATCTAAGTTTACCAGCCAAAGGTTTAAACCGAAGCCAGCGGTGTAGACAATTCCGATATCATTCTCCGAAAGGTTTTTATAGGTTCCAAAGCGAAGCTGTAAGAATTTGAACACATCAATTTCTAAACCCGCACCAATATTTCGGGACTTGAGGCTGCTTCCGACACTGGCATTATTTTCGGTTAGATCGATATCTGCGGCAAAGGTGAGAAAAGAACGCGGTTGATAAGCCAAACCCGTGCGAATTTGCGCTTCTTGTTTGACGCTGCCAAATTTGGGGGCATTGAGGTTTCTACCCACAATGCCGACTCGAAACGAATCACTCAAACGATAAAGCGCCCCAAGATCAAGACCGACGTTGCTTTTATCTTGATAGGCATCAAGTGCCTCATCGAGCGCGTCACCCATGTCTTGCTTGAGAATATCGATCGTAACATCGTAGACACGCGCTTTCATGTATTTCAAGTTGCCACCAATAGAGAGCTTTTCTGAAAAAGCGCGTCCATAGCTGAGTGGGACTTCGATGAGACCAATTCCTACAAATCGAAGTGTAGAGGTGTTTTGCGAAAGAGGGCCACTCGAAGCTGCTGCTGTGGCAACATCAGCAAGGGTTGCGGCACTAGTTGCTTGCGTGACAATATCAGAGGGCACAGTGACCCCTGCTTGTCCGAGACCGTTATCAATGGAATTGATAAAACCATTTCTTTCGGCTGCAGTCCATGTCGTTGGAAGTCCCGCATTGATATCGTTGGCTTGTTGAGTCGTCAGGGTTGTGACACTAATGCTTGCGGTACCACAAGTGGGACAACCGAGGTTCGTTGGATCTGTAAAATCAGCTACTGTAAAACCAGTCGTATTATCCGGACCAAGATTATCAAAATCAAAATTAGGATTCGCAGTGACATCTAGCAAGATGTGACTGCCAATTCCAAAATGACCTGCCTGGATATTAAATCGCCCATTTGCGGTTATCGTCAGAACCTGATTGGCCTGGCCTCTAAATTCTTCAATTCCATTTAATAAGGCGATAAAATCAGTAACCTTGTCTGCCGTGAGGTTGTCATTGTCAATACCATCAAAATTAATGTCGGTCACTTTAGAAAGTGAATCTCCAATGTTCCCGTGAAGCTGCGCCCCGACACCCACACCTGCTAGTGTTGTACTCCAGCCCCTTTTTCCGTAATGATCCTCTTCCTCACCTTTAAAAAACCCATATGCGCCGGGGTTCCAGTAACTCGCGGTCGAATCATTGGCGACCGCGACATTGGCGCCGCCCATTCCCAGGGCACGCGGTCCGACAATCTGCCATTCACTCCCATAACTCATTGAAATGCTGAAAAAGAAAATCGCAATAACGACCCATCCTGCAAATACGCCTTTTTGAAGTTGATCTGGCATGATGTTTCTCCTAATTCCTCGTTGAGTTGAATGACTTGTTTAATGAATGAGGTGTTTTCCTAAAAGTGCCCAGTGGAATGTATCCCGACTGAGTCCAATTATACAGAACATAAGGTACCACTGAACCTCTGATTGTCAATTGAAGTCTATGTGGGAATAATTGTCAATGTAAATATTTGAAAAAGAAAAGTAGTCAGGAAAATTATAGCCTTGGATTTTATTTTCAGTTTTTTTTGCAGGAACAAATATAAGATTAAGGGTATTATTGTGATGATCTAGCGGCCAAACCCGCCGCCAGTACTACTCTCATCCGGAAAACTTGTGCTGATCCCGCTGCTAAATGAATCGCTCCCACTTCCCCCCCATCGCTCCCAATTGATCGGCGTCAGCTGAAAGTCGTCGCCGCTGTGAGTCGAAATAGAGGGTCTTTCAGAACTCGCAGCGGAACCATCTGAACAACCCCCATTAGAACCTTGGTCACTATTAAAGCCCATTCGCCCGGTCGGATCTCCAAAATCGTTGCAACGGCTGAAATTGAGCAATTGATTATTGGAGGGATCGATGATTTTAACGGCTTCCAAATCATTCCACCAATCGATTGTTCCGTTGCTACTGGTACTGCCTCCTCCGTCCGATGGAATACTTGTAGCCACTGTATGGCTCAGGTCTCCGGAGCCTAAGGTAAAGCTTTCACTCTCGGTGATATCATCGGACATGAGACCGGAGAAACTGGTCATCCAAATACCGATATCTTGACGAACCAACACTTTTCCTTGCGCGCTGTCAAAGAAAGGCACCTGGCGAAAATGCATATCCATCTGATTAAGCCCGTTGGTTAATGCGGCCACATTTTTTTCGGTAATATCTGAATGGATGCTGATGGGCTGGCGGAAACCATCCATGACTGTTTTTTCATTCAAGCCAAATGCAGGGTCTGTAATTTCTTGACTGAAAATCAGGTTTCCCTCAGGATCGTTTGGAGTGGCACTCCCAAATTTCGAATAGCTCGACATCGTAAAGTCGGATGAGCTGAAACTTTGGAAGAAGAAGGTGTCTCCGGTGTCTGTCGTTACTTTTTCCTGCAAAAAACCTGGACTCTGCATGACTTCATCCACGGTAATGCCTGCAACGGAGGCTGGATCGACACCCCAAGGTGCAGGGGCCTCTGACGTGAGAGGTGCGACAGTTGAGGAAGGAAGGGTTCTTGAAATGTTGCCCCCCGCGCCTCCACCCCCTCCAAATTGGGCTTCAGCAGTTGAAGAAAAAAATAGGAAAAGGAATGAAAAAAAGGCAATAGAAGTAAAGCTACAACGGTGGTGAAGGAAGTCCTGTTTTTGAATGATTGAAATAAGATCTCTCAACATATATGCCACCAAATTATGTTTGTTTAAGACCGAAATACGTTATATTCTAACCTATTTACCAACATATCGATGATCTTACTATTTAATGTTAGCTCATAAAGTGTCGTCCGGCAAGGTGAGAGGGACAATTATCTATAATGCTCTAACCCTGAGGGTGAAATAAGGCACTCTTGTCGTGTTTTAGGGGCAGAAAAGCCTTAAGTCTTGTAAAATAAGTCCTTCAGGACTCATTCTAGCCTCCGAGGAAACTTCTTTTGTCTTAATCTGCGGGGGGGTATGCGAATAAATGAAAAAAACAATCAAAAAAGGCCAAGACTTGATGAGGGTCTTGGCCTTTTTTGAGCTAAATTGGATTCAAGTGTTACCGGAATTGTTGACGTCGGCTCGAATTTTTTGAGGTACTTCTGTTATTGCTCGTGCCTGGACGATTGTTGCCCCAGCGATAATTTGAATGTTTTGAGAGGGTCTTTTTATTATTCCCGTTGCGTCCATTTGGGATGATTTCTGCCTTAATTGTGGGATCAACTTCATAACCCGGGATCACAATTTTCGGCAGATCACGTTTGACCAAGCTTTCGATATTTTTGAGGTGTTGAAGTTCATCGACACAGACCAGAGAGACCGCTTCACCCTCGTTTCCAGCGCGTCCGGTACGCCCGATCCGGTGAACATAATCTTCGGGCACGTTTGGTAGCTCAAAATTTACCACATGAGGCAATTGATCGATATCGAGTCCTCGGGCAGCGATATCAGTGGCCACCAAAACCCGAACCTTGCCTGTTTTAAATTCGGCCAAGGCGCGGGTGCGTGCGGCCTGACTTTTATTGCCGTGAATGGCAGAGGCGGTAATCCCGTCTTGTGAAAGCTGTTTTGAAAGTCGATTGGCTGCGTGTTTCGTTCGGGTAAAGACCAGTACTTGTTTCCAATTTTTAGAGCCGATCATCCAGGAAAGAAGGGCCCGTTTACGATTTCGATCCACTGGATGAATGACCTGAGACACGAGTTCAGACGGGGTGTTGTGACGGGCGATCTCAATGAGTTTCGGTGTTTTTAAAAACCCAGTGGCCAGTTTTTTGATCTCGTCAGAAAATGTCGCAGAAAAAAGCAGGGTCTGCCGTTGTTTTGGCAAGAGTGCATTGATTCTTTTTATATCGTGGATAAACCCCATGTCCAACATACGATCCGCTTCATCCAATACAAAAAATTCGACCTTGGAAAGATCCACTGTTTTTTGTCCGGCGTGATCCAGAAGTCGACCAGGTGTTGCGACCAAGATATCGACCCCCATGCGCAACTTCATGATTTGCGGATTGATCTTCACGCCGCCAAAAATGACGGTTGATTTTAAGGGAAGATGCTTCCCATAGGTCGTGACACTTTCTTCCACTTGAGCGGCGAGCTCACGTGTGGGGGTTAAAATGAGGGCACGTACAGCGCGCCGATGACCTGTGTTTTTTTGTGATACGCTCAACCTCTGCAGCAGGGGCAAGGTAAATCCGGCAGTTTTTCCGGTTCCGGTTTGTGCACGGGCCATAAGATCTGCCCCTTCAAGGATGTGAGGAATGGCCTGTTGTTGCACGGGTGTTGGTTCTGTATAGCCTTGTTCCGAGACTGCACGTAGTAGTTCGGTCGATAGACCGAATGATTCAAATGATATCAATTGTGTTACTCCTAATATGACCCACACAAAGCAAGGTGCTTTATGACCTGGTTCTGGGTATTTTTAAAATGATTTGTATTCGAGGTGAACCAATAGAAATATGACTAGGGATTGACCGCGAGGACTTTCGACGCAGACCAGAGTGCGTCAAGATCGAAATGAATTATAACAGAAAGCATGTCCCAATGCATCTCCTAAAAAATGATAGAAAAAATTGGGAATAAAAGAAGCGAGCAATCAATTTATTCCACAGTTCTGATTTGGATGTGCCAAGGTCGATAGGCATCGATGTCTAAGTAATATGTCCCCGCTTTTTCTTGCACTGCACTTCCCTTGCTTCCGGTCTCAACGTTTTGGATTGCCGTACTCTCAAACCCGCCATTTTTTTTTCTGACAACAATATCAATCGGACTTTCAGCGAGATAAAGAATGATCCAGGGGCCGGGTGTTGTAAAGAGAGAGGTCTTCACCTTTTCTTTCCCTGAAAACTGTGCAATTATCTTATTCTCCTCCGCATGAGAAAGAGAGGAATGAAATGCTCCTATCATTAAAATAAAAAGAAATACGGCAAATTGTTTTACTTTACCTTCCACCTTGTTTTACCTCCAATACTCTCACTTTCTCATTTGAACGCAAAAATCGTTGCTTTGGAATTGAAGGACATGATCCGGTCTTTCATAGAAGAATGGAATGAAAACAATTTTTGTATTATGCCCTATATTCCAAAATATGAGAACCTGCTGACCTCCTTCCGCGCTAAAAACCGAAACGGGACCATTCTCTTTATCTCAGACACAACGATCCCTTCTTCTATCACAAATAATATTCACCAAAATAGTGCGATTCTTGTGGATATTCGGCTTGAACACCCCGATTTATCAGCTTCCTTGTGCGATTTCTTATTCAGTCCTTTAAGGACAAAAGGCCTTCTCAGGGTGGCGAGAATATTTCGGATGATCTGAGCATTGCCAAAGCAGTTCAAAATCCTTATACCCGAAATACGAAGATCAAGCCGATTGAGATGCCGAAACGAGTAGAATCTGTGATTGAAAAAGCCATCGATTATCCTGAAAGCATCCCCACCGAAGCTTATGTAGGCCGGAAAGGTTTTATGGCGGCCCTGTAAAGTGTTTTGTGTAACTGTAATTTTCAATTCAATTGGAAACGCCCTTCGAATTCAATCGCAAACCGATTTAGTGCGGGTTTCCAATTTCTAATGGCTAAGCTGATCACGCTATTGAGCGATTCAATGGCATTGGTCGTGTAGATCACTCTCCTTTCCGATCTTGGGATAGTGATGATCCCACTTTTTACAAAAAGACAAAAGGGCTCGCTCGGCCTCATCAACGGTAAATGACCGATAAGTTGCCTTGAGATCCGATGCCACTTCTTTCATGTGTTTCGCGGCAACATATCGCAGACTATTTCTGACCCTCTGTATTGATGCCCGGAGCAAGATAGACCGTTTTATTGATGACTCGCTCGTCTTGAAGGGCTTTGATCACGGTCCCATCCAAATACAGGATAGGGTAAAGTGCATCCAAGGGACGCTCTTACCTGGCCTGTACTTCATCAATGACGGCGTTGGTTACACGGGAGGGAGATGAGGGGATGGGACCCTCTGCGTCATACATTTCGTGAAAGGCTGAGCCAATATCCCGTGGGTCATCGCCCGAGCGTAAAGGGCTAGAATCTGATCTTCAAACGCCGTGAATCGCGTTTGACCTTTTTTAATAAGTTGAGGTTCAAAAGAGCCGTTCCGATCCCGAGGTGGCTTGATTTCTATTTCGACAAAATCTCCCTTGAGCCTTTTTCTGGAATGTCCATTTCGGTTATTACCCGAATTTCGGCTGGCAGGAGCATGCCGCTCATAGCCAAGATCTTCATCGATTTCAACACCAAGCGCCGTCTCAACAGAGAGTTTTAGCAAGGTTTGGCTTAAATCTGACAAATCTTTCTCGGTTTTTATATCTTTCGCCAGATCTCTGGCCAAACTTTTTAATTTTTCTCCTTTTTCCATGCTGTTCATCTCCTATTCTTTTCTAAACTCAAAGAATAATTCTTTATGCCTCTTAACAAGACTCAGTCATTGGAGTTTAATTCAATAAATTCAATTTATTAGGATCTTTTTGATGAAAATGGAACAAGTTAGTTTTCTTGAATGGCAAGAGCGTTATGGTGAGGAATCTGCGTGTATTGACGCCTTGCGCGCGATCCGGTGTCCCGAAGGGTTTCAGTGTCCGAAATGTGGACATCATATCGCGTCCCTCATTTCTACTCGTCGCCTTCATCCCTGCAGTCGGTATTTTCATCAGGTTTCCGCAACGCCTGGAACCCTCTTTCATTCGACCAAGCTGCCGCTGGTAAAGTGGTTTTGGGCCATCTACTTCGCCGGGGCAGACAAAGGAGGGATTTCGGCACAAGTTGTGGACTCGATCTCAAAAGAAACAGTGAAACACTTTGTTGATGAGTGCATCAGCCCCGGTCAAACCGTCCGGGCAGACGCTTTTTGGTCTATGAATATAATTCATACGACGCAGTTTCATGAAAGCCGTGTAACGTCCGGCAAGGAAGCCGGGAAATGGCTGCCTTGGGGACACAACGTCATCGGTAACTTGAAGACATTTTTGAACGGCACATTTCATGGTGTTTCCAGTGGCTACTTGCAAGAATACCTGGATGAATTCTGCTATCGTTTTAATCGTAGATTCTGGGAAAACGAGCTCCCTTATCGTCTGCTCAATGCCTGTTTGATCCATAAGCCGATTCAATCGCTGAATTTCGTTAAGAGGCATATTGATCTTTAATTATCAGATGGATATGCTCAATATCCTTCGCGAGGAGAGTGATACTTGGGTAAACGATGAGTAAGCCTGATCTGTTTCTGATCTCACTCCAAAGGTCACAATGATGTTCAAGTTGAAAATATTCTCTTCAGAAAAGTTTCTACTGACTCGGCCCTTTTAATGCACAGGATATTGTGCCTCAAGCAGTTTTTCAAATTCTTTAGAAGGCAATGGTTTACTGTAAAGATAACCTTGCACTTCATCGCAGCCCAAAGATTTCAAAAATATTTTTTGTTCTTCTGTTTCGACACCTTCCGCATTCACGTTGAGTTGAAGGGTCTGGCCTAATACAATAATGGTACGGACGATGGCCTCATCGTCCGTATCTTGCGCGATATCCCGAACAAAAGAGCCATCGATTTTTAACTTGTCAATGGGAAGTCGTTTTAGGTAACTCAAAGAAGAGTAGCCCGTCCCAAAATCATCAATTGCCATACGCACACCCAACAACTTGAGCTTGTCGAGCACGCTGATGGCCCAGTCGGTTTTCTGCATGACAAAGGTTTCTGTAATTTCGAGCTCGAGCCGTTTCGGATCAAGACCGGTTTCTTCAAGTACGTCCCGAACGGTGTCGACAAATTCCCCACGTTGTACTTGCACACCAGACACATTCACAGCCATGTGTCGTAGGGTAAAACCCACATCAAGCCAATCCTGCATTTGTCTGCTTGCGACCCGCATAACCCATTTCCCAATTGATACGATCAGCCCGGATTCTTCAGCTAAAGGGATAAATTTGGTGGGTGCAATCAAGCCCATTTCAGGATGTCTCCAGCGAATAAGGGCTTCAGCGCCGATGATTTTTCCTGTTTTCAGGGAATGCTGGGGTTGATAGTAGAGGACGAGTTCATTATTATCCAGAGCGTGGCGGAGGGCATTTTCCATGGTCAATCGTTCGAAAACTGCCGTGGTGAGTGCTGTGGTGTAGAATTCGTAGTCATTTCGCCCTTCCTCTTTTGCCCTGTACATGGCTGCATCTGCATTTTTCACCAGGGTCGCGCTGTCTACCCCGTCTTGAGGATAGAGACTGATTCCCACGCTGACGGTAAGGTGTAATTCGCGTTCTTTAATGACAAAGGGCTTGTTGAATGCTGAGAGGACTTTTTCAGCCAAAAATGCGGCTTCTTTCGCGCCCTCTATTTCTTCAATGAGCACAATGAATTCGTCCCCTCCCAAGCGTGCGACCGTATCTTCTTTCCTTACCATTTCTGAGATACGGCTTGCAGCTTTTTTTAACAAAACATCACCCACTGGGTGCCCCAGGCTGTCGTTGATATTTTTAAATCGATCCAGATCCAGAAATAAAATGGCCGCGCATTTTTTTTCGCGTTGTGCCCGGATAAGGGCATGCTCTAGACGGTCATTGAACAAAATACGATTGGGTAATTCGGTCAAAGGGTCATGGTGCGCTAAGAAATTCAACTGCTCTTGTGAGCGTTTGATTGTTGAGATATCCGAAAAAACTGAAACATAGTTCGTCAGCTTTTGATCTTGATCCCTTACAGCCGTAATCGTTGACCACGCCGGGAATATCTCTCCATTTTTACGCCGATCCCAAAGTTCCCCTTGCCAAAGATCGGCGGTCTCAATCCCAGCCCACAAGGATTGATAAAATCCTCGGTCATGTTTTTCTGATTTTAGGATTTTTGGATCTTTCCCGAACACATCAGTTTCTGTGTAACCCGTAATGTCTGTAAAGGCCTGATTGATCGCTATAATTTTATTATCGGGATTTGTCACCATGACGGCCTCTGCCGTATTTTCAAAGACCGCCGCCATGAGTCGCAATTCTTTTTCTGATTTTTTTCGAGTACTGATATCCCGCACAAATGCAACGTGAAATTCAGTATCTCCAATCCAGAGGTGTTTTGCCCAAACCTCTACGGGAAAAGTGACGCCATCTTTTCGACGATGGAATGTTTCGGTGTGTATTGTTTCTTCTTGTCCCGTAATAATTTCTTCCCCCCGTTTTTTCGGGAAAGTGGGGTCGATGTCCCATAATTTCATTGCTAAGAGTTCTCCCGATGTATAACCAAGTGATTCACAGGCCTTGATATTCACATATGAAAATCCCGCGTCGGGTGTCATAAAAAAAATACTTTCCGGCGCCTGTTCTAATGAAAACTTGTAGAGCTTTAGTGCTTCTTCTGCGCGAACACGGTCTGTAATATCTTGTATTGTCCCGACAGTGCGTATCGGGCTTCCTTCATCATCAAACTGTATCTCGAAGATTTCATGAATATATTTTATGGTCCCGTCCTTCAATTGGAGACGGTGGACAATATCAGAAGGGCTTTTACTTTGAAACGCCTCCTCATGTGCTTCTTTAAAAAAATCTCTGTCTTCAGGGTGCACAGTTTCTAAAAAGCGCTCAATAGTCGCCTCACATGATTGGGGCTCAAAGCCCAAAATCCTGTAGACCTCGTTTGACCAAGTCATCACATTACTAAGCATATCTATTCGACAGGTTCCGAGTTTGGCTATATGCTGGGCTTCGGCTAAACTGGTTCTGCTTTTTTTTAAATCCTGCATCGCAAGTAAATTGATCAAACCATCGCGCACTCTTTGGGAAATATCATAAAAAATACTCTGTTCTTCCTCTGTATAAATATGGGCTTCCTCACAATGGTGAATCCCCAATAGCCAGGGAGGGCTTCCTTTCACATGGAGGGCGATCACCAACTGCGAGCGAATCGAAAATTCTTCTGAAGCTTCCTGCAATTTCAAAGGGGAATTTGGATCGTAGCAAATCACCCCCCCATCATCTAAGGCTGTTTCAAACATTTCTGCCATCCCTGGAAGAATGGGGAGATCGACCTTTAATTCAAAAGGCCCCGGCCATTTTGTCCGTGTCCGTTCCATAGGAATACGGCAGACCTCGGCTTTCGGGTCACATGGAAAAAGCACCCAAGCCCGGTCACAGGGGAAGATGTACAACATCTCCTCAAGAACACTCTCTAACATGACATCGAAATCGCTTTGCAGAGATAATCTGCTGATGCGATCAATTGCATCCAGATGACGCATCTGTTTTTTGATGGTCTTTTCCGACTCTTTCCGATCACTGATATCACGTGCAACATTGACCAGAGCGATGACTTCTCCCAATTCATTTTTGACTTGAGTAATCGTATTTTCAACGGGGAAAATTGCTCCATTTTTTCTTTTGAGATCAAATTCCATTTTGAAAACACCACTTTGCTCTAATGCCGAAAACATTTTTTTCCCAAACAAACGGTATGATTCATGATTTACATGAAATAGTTCGGCATTTTCCCCAATGACTTCATCCCTTGAATACCCAAATATTTTTTCCACGACCGGATTGCAGGAGAGGATGTCTCGTGTTTTTGGATTAATCACAAGTATCGCCTCTCCCATGCTCGAAAAGGTGCCTTCAAGTAACTTATTCACTTCTGCAAGGTTTTGTGTCCTTTCCTTTACGCGTTCCTTAAGGTCATCGCGTGTTTTGAGTAAGGCGACTTCCGTTGTTTTTTGATTCGTGATGTCCTGAGCAATGCCTCCGATACGATAAATTTGACCGCTGTCATCTTTAATCGGAAAGGCGCGATTCCGTATCCAATGTATCGATTTATCGGGGTGAATGATGCGGTATTCAATGACGATTTTGTCCGTGACTTGTTCTAATTTTTTAATAACCCGGGCGACATCATCCGGGTGAATGGTATTCTGCCAATCCATCGGGTTTTGATACAACTCTTCACAACGCCGACCCCAAACGGTTTCATAGGCCGAACTCACATAAAGCGTTTCCGAGAAATCTGGAGAAAACATCCACAAGACATCTTGAATATTTTCTGAAATTTCTTTGAATTGGGCGTGGCTTTCCCTTAGAAGCTGTTCCGATTCCTGGCGATGTTGATTTGATTTATACACTTCAATAATTTGGGCAACTGTTTTTAAAAGTGGCTGTAAAAATTCAACAGTGGATTGATCATAGCCATTTGAGCAATTGGCAAGGCAAATCTCACCGATGAGTTTTTCACCAAAATAGACAGGGAGGCCAAGAAATTTTGTTAAGGGGGGTTGCCCTTTTAGCATGCCACCGCTTCGGGGATCATTGGCGGGGTTGTTGGAAAGGACTGCTTCGCCTGTCGTTACAACCTGACCAAATAAATTATTCAAATTTGTAAATTCAAGACCCTCAGGCATGTTTTCTTCATAAAACTTCCAGCTTACATCATCCCAGGTCAGGTTTGTAAAAGCATGGGTTTTGATATAAGGCGTCCCATCGAGTTTGTAAAGAATTTGCGCGATAAAACCATATTCGCTATCCGTTAATTCGAGAAAGTCACTCAAGAGGGAATCGAATAATTGTTGGGGTTTTGCTTCTGTGATCAGATGTTCATGCGCCCGGTTGATTGCGGTTAAAAGGGCATTTTCTTTGACCAGAGCCTCGCCATCGGAGATGGATCGTTTTACTTTACTCATTGCAGCCTCTGTACAAAAAAGTAAAAACACCCTCTTGTTCTTTTAGAGAAATCATTAAGGACAAAACAGCTTATCCCCTGACTTTCTCAGAACGTTACGATTAACTATGGATAATAACGATTTTTCTAAGTGAAAGGCAAACGCGATCTATCGTAGATGACCTTCTTTAGAATGGCTGTTGATATTTTTTTTGGCATATCTTAGTATTCTACGGCTGTCGTTGTTTGCAGTACAGAACAGACGGATTAAAGTTTATTACTAGGATTTTCTCCGACGATGACAATTCACCTCAGGACATTCCAAGTGCCAAGCGCTTACTGATGACACGCTTGCTCTGCACGATTTTTTTGATCTCTGGATCATCCGCCTTAATGTTTGAAACCCTCTGGTTTCGACAAGCGGGGCTTGCTTTTGGCAATAGTATCTGGGCCTCAAGCCTCGTCCTCTCCGGATTTATGGCCGGTCTTGCCTTGGGCAATGGATTGGCCGCCAGAGAACGGGGGCGATTTAAAAATCCGATTCGACTCTATGCGATTGCTGAACTTGTGATTGGTGTCACAGGCGTATCGTTAGTTTATTTGCTGCCAAAACTGGGTGTGCTACTTGGGCCTTTATTTTCTTCGGTCATTGACCAGCCCTGGGTTTTAAATGTCTTACGCCTTCTGATTGTCTTTTTGCTTTTGCTGATTCCATCAACGGCAATGGGGATTACACTCCCTTTACTTACAAAAGCCTTGTCTGAGCATGATCCAATTTTTGGGAGGGTCTTGGGGCGGCTTTATGGCTGGAATACACTCGGCGCTTTGATCGGTGTCCTGTTAACTGAATTTGTGTTGGTTGAGGCCGCTGGAGTCCACGCCACCGCCTGGTTTGCGGGGGTGTTGAACTTTGGTGTTGCCGCGATTGCATGGAAAATCGGTCGCAATATCGAAAATACAGAAAATCAGGCAAAGCTTAAAACAGAAACAAGTGAGCCTATTGAGCAAACAAGCACCGTGCTTCGTTTTCTGTCCGCAGCATTTCTCTCGGGTTTTTGTCTCTTGGCTCTGGAAATCATTTGGTTCCGTTTTTTGATGCTTTTTATTTCAGGGCTTTCGGCATCTTTTTCGTTGATGCTGGCAATTATCTTGGCCGGGATCGCCTTTGGTGGTTTTACCGCCTCCGGTCTCTTGAAGAAAAAACCTGCCTTTGCCCAAGAAGGGGCATCCATGGCTTTTCTTTTGAGTGTCTTTTGTATCCTGACTTATGCGATTTTTCCGAACATCGTCAAACCGTACACGCAAGCGGTGATCTCAAAGGCCTCTGGGATTTTTAATGTCGGTTTCCCTCTCATGTTTCCGGTATCTTTTTTATCGGGGATTTTTTTTACACTGATTGGGACGGCGCTTCGTGGTCATCTTCAGTCTGAAACAGCGACCACTGGCGCACTGACCCTTGCAAATACAATCGGAGCCGCATTGGGCGCGTTCAGCGCAGGGTTTTTCTTTTTGCCCACCCTGGGTATTGAACGCGCTCTCTTTTTAATTGCAGCCCTTTACGGAATCATCGGTTTACTTCTAATGATTGGGCGATCAAATGTTCCCCGTACAACCTACGTGAGTGCAGGACTTTTTGGTGTGGGCATCATGATTTTCCCGATCGGGGATATGGAAAAACACCATATCCTTGTGCCCAGCCAGCGCCTGGTTTCACCCAAAGAGGTCGGTAAAATCACAGAGGTGCGTGAAGGTCTAATTGAGACCATCACCTATTTAGAGCAGCAATGGCAGAAAAAGCCGCTCGCCTATCGGCTTATCACCAATTCTTATTCGATGTCCAGCTCAGATTTCCGCTCGCGCCGTTACATGAAACTGTTTGTCTATTTACCTCTTGCCGTGCATCCAGATCCTAAAGATGCGCTATTGATTTCATACGGGGTCGGTAGTACGGCAAAGGCATTGACCGATTCCAAAGGTTTGCGCCAAATTGATGTAGTGGATATTTCTCGAGATATTCTGGAGATGAATCACAATGTTTATCCCGACCCGCTCACACACCCGCTGAATGATCCCCGAGTTAAAGTCCACATCGAAGACGGCCGTTACTTCCTCCAAACCACTGAGCAACACTATGACTTGATTACCGCAGAACCGCCCCCGCCTGAAATTTCCGGTGTGGTGAATCTTTATACGCGAGAATACTTTCAACTCCTTTACGATCGATTGAATGAAGGCGGAATGGTTAGCTATTGGCTTCCCTTACATGCCCTCGATGCCATGAGTATCAAAGCTATTCTGCGTGCTTTTTGCGATGTTTTCAAGGATTGTTCTTTATGGCATGGGCAATGGCTTGATTTGATGGTGTTTGGCACACGCAATGCCAAAGGCCCTGTTTCGGATGCCACTTTTATGAAACAATGGCAAGACCCGGTCGTCTCCAAAGAACTCACCGATTTGGGTTTAGAGCGCCCCGAGCAGCTCGGCCCGCTTTTTATCGGGGATGCAGACTATCTGAATCAAATCACGCAAGGGGCCCCGCCTCTGGTGGATAATTTCCCCAAAAGGGTACACGGCTCGTCTGGCCCGAGAATGGGGCTCGTGAAACTGATTGACCAATGGATGGATATTACCGCAGCACAAAAGCGTTTTATTCAAAGTCCATTCATCAAAGGACTTTGGCCCGAGCGCCTTCGGCAAGACTCCCTCGCTTATTTTTCATTTCAAGACATCCTTAATCGGAATTGGTTTGGCTTCGCTGCGGGCGGCACGCAAGTCATCGCTGATATCGATCGTCTTTTAACAGGTTCGTCATTAAATACAATGCCACTTTGGCTGATGGGCAGTAATGCCGATTACCAGAGGATTTTAAGTGCTGCCAGTGCTGAAGAATTAAAAGACCCGATGATGCAGATTCATCTCGGGATGAAGCAATTGTCGAACCGAGACTATAACGACGCCATTGCATCTTTTACCCGCGCAGAGGCAGATTCGAAACTTCAGGGAGATGCCTTTAATTACAAAGTGTATGCGCTCACGAGTGCCGGACGAACCCAAGAGGCACGAAAGTTGGTCGCAAAAGAAATGACGCAATTTCTAAAAAATCAAAAAGGAAAGTCAGGTGAGCGACCGCCTCTCTCGCCATTTTGGTCATGGATGAAAGAAAATCGTGGTATTGATCCCTTCGCCGAGATGGGAGATTAAGGCAGCTGTCCTGAAATTGTAATTTTGGAAACCGAGTCTATTTTGGCACATTGTTTTAAAGGGAAGGGTTCTCTTTTATTGATGATGTGGAATTGGGACCAGAAATGCGAAGATAGGAAACTTGAATTCATCCGACTATACGTAACAAAAGTGATTGATTCCTAAGATTTGTGAGGGTCATGATCACTCCTGCTTTTTTCAAAGAAAAAGGAGGAGAAATGATCCAAGCAAGGCTAAATACCAGCAACACACCGGGCAATAAAAAAGAAGCAACTCCGCATCAAGATGGTCCTTCTTTAATCGATCAACGTCTTCAGAAATTGTCCCAAATGGAGATTCCCGAGAAGGCGTATTTTACACGTTACATCCGTTGGAAGCGGCGGATGAACCACAAACCGCTGAGTATTTTGGGCAGCTTTAAATCAGTAGAACTCTTTCTGACTTTTTTTGCAGGCCTGGGGAAAAGTTGCCTTAAAGAGATTTTAAAAGAAGACCTGGAAGGGTTTGTAGAATATGTTCAGGACCGGGGGACAAAGATCACATCGGCCAGGACAAGGCTTGGGCATGTCTTTGGTTTTCTCCGGTTTCTGGTGGAAGAGGACTGTCTCTTTGAACGGATTCTCATCTGGAAGATCAAATTAAGACTCCCGGATTTTCTGCCCCGGGCGATCAATCCGGATGATGTGAGACAGCTCCTTTCTATCATTCAGAAACCCCGGGATCGCGCCCTCATCCTGGTGCTTTTGAGGACGGGGATGAGAATCGGTGAGCTCTTAAATACGAAAGTCTCGGATCTGGATCTTCGGGACAAAAAGATTCATATTTATGAAGGCAAGAAAAACAGCCTGGGCCGTGTGGTGTATCTGAGCGACGATGCCCTCTTTGCAGTAAGGCTCTGGCTCTCTAAGAGAAAGCGAAGAGACCCCTTTCTCTTTTACGGCTGGAAAGAAAAACCTTTAGGGTACAGTGCCTCCCGATTCATCTTCGTCCAGTATTTGAAAAAGGCGGGCCTTACGAACAAGGGCTACACGCTGCATTGTTTGCGGCACACCTGCGCAACCGAGTTACTCAATGCCGGCATGCGGCTGGAATGCTTACAGCAGCTTCTCGGCCACCACAACATCGAAATGACACGCCGCTATGCCCGCTTAGCCGACAAGACCCGTGAATCGGAGTACTTCCGGGCCATGGCGCGAATTGAGCAAGGAGGGATCGATGCAAAGCACTGAATGGCTTGTCCGGTATCGAAGATTTCTAAAGCGAAGAAACTGTTCAGGCCATACCGTGAAGAACTACATGAGCATCCTTCATCACTTTATTGTCTGGCAACAAACACCCCTCCTGACTGTGACTCACAAAGAGATGGGCTGCTATGTGGAGCATCTCTTGAAAACAAGAAAACCCAAAACCATCAACTGCCATCTCGGAGCAATCCGAGCCTTCTTTGACTATTTGATTGATGATGAGGGCATCGCTTTGACCAACCCGGTGAGAAAAAAGCAGGTGCTTCGGCTGCCCCGCCCGCTGCCAAAGCACCTCAAAGACGACCAGGTCAGCGCTCTCTTCAGAGAAATCAAAGAGTTAAGAGATCGGGCCATCTTCATGCTGATGCTCAGATGTGGGCTTCGAGTCGATGAGATTGCTCAACTGACGATGGATGGGATAGAGTTCCAAAACAGACAGATCTTTGTATCCAATGGAAAAGGCAGCAAGGATCGTATTGTTTATATGAGTGAGGATGCCCGATCTGCGTTGCAGGACTATCTGAAAAAACGGGAAGGATCGAAAACAAAGAGGGTGTTCCTGGTGCAGAAGGGACCTCTGACAGGCCGGCCGATATCCGTTCGGGGGATTCAAAAGCGGATTGAATATTATGCGAAAAAAACCGCCATCCCGGTCTCCTGTCATCACCTCAGGCATACTATGGCCACTCAGCTTTTAAATGCGGATGCCGATCTTGTGACGATTCAAGATCTTTTGGGTCACAGCAGGGTGACCACCACCCAGCGCTATTGCAGAGTGTCAAATCTCAAAGTCCAGAGAGACTATTATAAGGCCATTGAGGCCGTTCTCAGGAGGAGCCAAGAAACCGCAGAAGATGGATTAGGATTGAACGATTTCATCCCGACTGCAATAAACAACTGAACAAAAAGCAGGATATGTTACGTATAGCATCTTAGAATCTTTACTTTGGGGTAGGGCTGAAAGTTATTGAATTGCGGTAGAAAGCTTCATCTTGGTAATGCTGCCATTTACCTAAGCTTCTTCATGAAACACTCGAAAACAAGCTTCATTTGCTTTAGTTTGGTTTAAAATGGCATATGTTGACTACAAGTCGTGGTTTCGAATCGCACTTATTCATACAAATCTTTTTAAATCGAAATCGTTTTTGTTTTATCTTCTGACAGCCTTGAAGGATCCAAGGGTCTGCAATGACTGATTAATGATGTTGGAATTCTAGCAAAAAAGATCAGGAGTTAAACTCAATTACCCCTATTTTTTTAACTGCCACTTCTGAATGCGGTTATTCCCATAGTCTGCAACGAAAACGCTACCGTCATCCGTTATCGCCACGGCTATCGGATGTTCAAGTTGGCCGGGTTCTGTGCCTTCTTTTCCAAATGTCGTCAGAAAGATCCCATCCGGCGAAAACTTCTGGATACGATTGTTGTAAAAATCCGCAACAAATACATTCCCAGCTTTATCCACAATAATGCTGGTCACGGTGGCAAACCATCCCTTAAAGGGGCCATAAATATTCATAGCGAATGGACCACCCCATTTATGGGAAAAGTTCCCATCTGGTGAAAAGACCTGTACACGGTCATTATAGCCGTCAGCAACATAAACAGAACCATCCGGCCCTAGTGCCACATCCGTAGGATAATTAAATTTCCCCGCCCAAACACCTGTCTCACGGGTTTCTCCCCATTGCCGAACAAAACGCCCATCGGCCCGAAGTTGCTGGATTCTTTGGTTATAGAAATCGGCGACGAACAAATCACCGTTGGGAGCAATGGCGACGCCTCCGGGCGAATCCAATTCACCCGGCCCGGAACCTGAATGGCCGATTGTTCTTTTGGGTGTCCCATCGAGGGCAAAGACCTCGATATGATCATTCCAGTAATCCGCCACATAAAGCTCGTTGCGAGCAATCGTCAGATTCATGGGGCGGCCCAATTGGTCGGAACCTTTTCCGCTTCCGCGTTTACTGAATTGACGCTTAAAATTTCCATCATGGTCGAATACTTGAATTCGGGCATTACGAGCATCTGAAATAAAGACTTCATGATCGGTGACGGCAATCCCTGTCGGATCATTGAATTCTCCGGGGCCGCTCCCCTTTACACCCCATGTGGCAACAAACCTGTATCCAGGCTCCTTTTCTGAAGCCATAAAGGTCGCACATCCAAAAACAAGAAAACCTGCCGCAATTAGTAACGGGATTCCCGGAGATATGATGTTTTTAAGTTTCATATCAGTCTCATCCTTATCAGAAGTTGAAACGAAAGCCGAAGCGGGCAATGTAGTCCCTCTCCAGGGCCGTACCATTGAGGTCCTGAACCACAGGGATTTGCACTCCTCCTTCCACAATCCAGCGTTTGGTCACATATTGCAGTCCAGGGACGAGAAACAGCGTTGTCCCACCGGAATTAGGGTCTTTGGCACCCTTACTCCAATTTTTATTCTGGTGGATGAAATTCCCTTCAAAAACACCATAAAGGAAACCAGGAACACCATTCTGCAAACTGCGGGGCCAAAGGCGATACTGAAGAGAAGCATCAAGGCGTCCGACATCACCGAACTCAAAATGATTGGCCTCGGTGTTCATTTTGTAACTGGCCTGGGCATCCATTTCAAAGTCAAGTGTTTGGTAGGTTGCCACAAGGCCGCCGAAAGGGTCTGCGGACCCTGATCCGGCCTGGACGCTAGCGGGAAGGCGACCAAACCCGTCGGTTTCGTCGTCCTCCCCGCTAGGAAGCTCTAGACCCGCAAATGGCGCAATACGAAAGGTGCGCCCTGGGATGTCATCTTTAAAAACCGTATATCGACCGAACAGGATCAGATCACCGATACCACTTGTGTCGCGAGTTTGATCTACGCCATTCCCAGTAAACTCCAGACTTTTATCCACATAGGGTAGCACTCCGAAAAGACTCAAGTTGCTTGTTACCCCGTATCCAAGGACGGATACAGCGGAAAATATCTCATGATTACGGTTCGCGCCACTGGGGTCGTTGTCAGACTGACCAAGGACAAATTGCTCCCGGTATATAAATTCATCTTCTGCAACGGGCAATGCCGTATTGAAAGTAATCGGCGCACTCCAGGCGGCTCCGACCCCAATAAACAAGAAAGACGGTGCACTTACCCCAATTGCCCAGATAATATTTTTTAATCGGCCAATAATTTGAAAAACCATGTGGTTCATTCCTTCCCTTTGGTGTTCGGAATCACCAGGACTTTTTCAAAATCTCGGAGAGTAAACCCAGCGGCTTCTACGGTTTTTCTGGCGGTTGTTTTATCCAAAGTTTTTCCGGTGGCCATTGTGATGATGGTCGTCCCCGTCTTAAGGTCAATATCAATTTCTTCAACACCTTGGACCTTGCTAAACTTTTTTTCTATGCCATAGGTACAGAAGGGACAGGAAAGACCATCAACGTATACCTTGTAGACTGGCTTCACATCTTGCGCCCCAACAACCGCTACCCTGAGAAACAAAATAAAAAGAGTGGTACCCAGGGTTTTCATAATCAACGTAATTTTAGGGGTGTAAGACATTTTCAGGTCTCCATAATGTTTTGATTGTTTCTCAATGACCCAGAGCTTGCCCCAGGCCAGCGGCCTTAAGGGTTTCTTCCTTGATCTCCTGACCGCAACAATCTGCAAGTTGACCATCTATCACTATGGCTGGAACTGAAGAGATTCCGATATTCTTTGCTCTTTTAGCGACATCTAGGTTCTTCATGTCCAGCACGGTGACCTCACAGGATGAACAGGCCAAATGGTTTACAACGGAAACCGCTTCTTTGCAAACCGCACATCCTGCACTAAAGATTTCTACTTTGCGTTTATTATTCATGATTTTTCTCCTTCCTTCGTTTTTTCAGGAGCTTCAATGGCGTCAATGATTGAGCACACCTGTATTGCTCCCTGGCCAGGACAGGCCGTGATTAGTTTCTCAAGCGCCGTTTGTATTCTCTTCATGCCTACAATCTTTCGGGTTATCTCGTTGAGTTTGACCTGAGCCCGATCCCGTATATCGGCGCAATTGCTTGCAGGATCCAGCCGTAATGACAACAATTCTTTGATTTCAAGAAGGGAGAAACCCAGTTTCTGTGCTTGACGAATAAAACGGATACGTTCCACCGTTTCTTCCGGGTAAATCCTGAAACCACCAAAGGGTGGTTTGGGTGGCTGAGCGACCAGGTCTTTTCTTTCGTAAAAACGAACCGTTTCCACGCCGACACCGGATTTTTTTGCAACTTTGCCTATCGTCATTGTCTTCAAAATTCACCTCTGTCATAAATATAAACTCCGTACTATTGTACAGAGTCAAGGATTAAATTATTAATCGAGCCCGAATTTTGGTGACTAAAAAAAAAAGATATAACCCTACACCTAGATATAGGGTTATATCTCAAGTCAGAAGAAAAAATGAAACCTTTAAAGATAGCTCAGTTGGCCAAAATGTCTCATGTGAAAGTTGAAACTGTTCGATATTACGAACGGCGAGGACTGTCCAAATCCTCCACGGCGTGAATCAGGCTACCGGCAGGTCTCCCAAAAGGATGTTGAGCGGATACGGTTTATCAAGCATGCCCAATCCATTGGGTTTACACTCAATGAAATCGCGGAACTCCTTTCTTTAAAAGTTGAGACTGAGGCCACTTGTGGCGATGTTACTAAACGCATTAATGACAAGCTGAATGACATCAAAAGTAAGATTATAACCCTTGTTCAAATGAAAAAGACGCTTATGAAGTTGAAGACGGAATGTAAGATGCCCAATGCCTCAAGTGAAGAATGTCCGATTTTAGAATCCCTGAATGCTGAGCTTGAATAAATGCAAAAACAACCCTCAAAAAAACTGTTGATGACCGGCACTATAGGTTCACTCTTTGCCGTCATTTGTTGTTTTACACCGATTCTGAAACCCTTCGGCATCTCGTCAAGGAAACAAGACGTTCAGAAATAAAGGATGCGGGCTATTATTTCTGCAAAGAACCAGACTGCGAAACGCTTTACTACCATCCTGAAAGCGGTCAAACCTTTGAAAAAATTGATCTGACTATCCATGTCGGGCTGAAAGAAACCGAAGATCCGGTTTGGGTTTGCTACTGTTTTGATATCAGCAAAAAAATGATTCAAGAAGAAGCAGTATTTATAAGGAATACACCTGTAGGGAGTTGTCCGGATAAAGTAAAAATAACGAAAGTTGAAGGGATTCAATAAACGTCAGAATAAGTATTTCAATTCAATCTAATCCTCAGTTCATTTAATATAGATGTCTCAGAAACTGATTTGTAATGTTTTTATCTTTTACCAAATATTGGGATAACCCGTCGCTCAATCTGACCGCTAAAGCTTGGTTTGTTTTTGCTTGTTGTCGTGGGGCGGCAGGGTTGCTTTTACATTAGGGCTGCGAATCTTAAAGGATTGACATATTATAAATATTATGTGATTTTTTACGCCGTGTGGAAAATTTATGAACATGAAAAAGTAGCCAAACAACTAAAAGTATTACCCATTGATGTTCTCAAAAAATATGAAAAATGGAAAGATGTCGTATCAATTCGTGGGCAAGATGGGCTAAGGCAAATGAAAGGGTTCAGAGATGAGGCACTTCAGGGAGAGTGGCTGGGGGATCATTCATCACGTCTGAATTTTCAATATCGTGTAATTTTCAAATTAGAAAAGGATCTTGTTTTACTCCAGGTTGTTAATGTCATTCGGCATGACGATCGGAAGAAGTAATATGAAAAATTATCGTAAAGCCCAAAAGAAGGTGGAAGTGTCGGTTGGAGAATCAGTTCGGGTTATTCGAGAGTTACAGGAGCTGAGCCAAAATGAGCTCTCAGATCTAACGGGGATTCCTCAGTCAACTATTTCTGCCATAGAAAATGATCGGGTTCGCTTGGGGGTGGAAAGGTCAAAAGTTTTTGCCCGTGCGCTGAAATGCCATCCGGCAGTTCTTGTGTTTCCTGCTTGGGATATTTCTCAAGAATCTTCTGCATAAAATTGGGGAGCCTTCCTATCACAAGTGGCCCCACAAAATCAGATGGAAGCACTTCGCCATCATGAGCGGACAGAACCTCCCCTTGGAGGCGAAGCATTTATGGCCAAGTTTGAAAAAGCATCGGGCCGAATGCTCCATCGTCAAAAACCAGCACCAAAACGAAAGACACAAAATGAAGTATGCTGTCCCTAGAATTCGTCCCTCAATAGAGGAAATAGGCCAGAAGCACTTGTTTCTGAACTCAAAATACGTATTAAAGCCAATTCATAAGAAAGTCTGATAGAAAAACCGCAGTCACACCGTTGAAATAATTGCCAATAATTCTACGCCCTCTCTGTCAACCATAAACCCCCGACAATTCTGGGACAGGCCCTATTTTTTGAATCCCGCCAGGGTTTTGTTTTTTTCGGCGCTGCCGTGGCTCGATCCGAAAAAGTAAGCGACAACTTGTGTTGCAATCGTACTGAGCGCCCCCAAGATGTAAATGATGATATCTTTATTCTTACCTTCAATTTCCAGGTTTCCAACGACCACCCAATAAAATAAAATAAAGGTTAAAGATATAATTACCAAGGCCAAAATGGGGTGGACGTTTTTTGAGAGCCAACTGGCATGTTCACTTTCCTGCACCCGACTTTGTTCTAATCGAGCACTTGCCGTATCTGCCAAAAAGGCTTGTGTTTCCTCAAGTCCGAGTTTCCCCATTTCGATGTCGTAGTTCATCGAGGCTTTCGCCATTTCATTTTCTTTTTCCAAGCGTTCTTCGTCGGAGGTCACATTTTTATCAATGGCATCACCCACGGCTTCGACCAAGGTACTTGCACCTGCACTAAATAATTTAGATAAGAAATTAGCCATTTTTAGAGTCCCTCCAAAGTACGTCTGACCCAACCAAAAAAGTATTTCCGACTTTCTTTTCGTTGCTCACATATCCGTACATATCGACTAATCTTGCTAATGGCAAAAACAGACAAGAATGCTCTGGGGTTGTCCGCGTTCAGTTTTTTTAATGTGAGGGGGCCAATAACACCATCGGGTTCGGCCCCTACAGAAATTTGCGCCAGTTTTGCGCTGGTTCGAGGCCCGACATTGACGGCGAAATCAAAAATGGAGTCGGCAATATCCTGATCTTTAATATCATCACCTTGAACCTTATGCCAATAATTCACTTCATATAATTTTTTAACCTCTAATTCAAGTTCTCCACTGTTCCTCAAGTTTTCTGGGAAATTGGGCTTCTGTTTCAACAAATCAATCATCACCCATCCTGCCCACTTGGCATGGCTCTTTCTAGAAACCCCTTTGTAAGTCTCGCCTCCAGGATCCTGTGGGTCATTCGCATACCCCCCCTCTGCGGTCATTGTCGCCTGATAGGCTTCATCAAACTTTGCCATATCAATTTCCTCCTTTATTCAAAAAATGTTGATTGTTCTTGTTATGAGTGCATTGAGATCACGATTCTGGATAGTACTGAATTGGCATAAAATATTGCAATAGAATAATGGAGACATGGGATGAATTACTTGTGAGTCCTGTCATGATTTTTTCCTTTCATCAATAGATGATTCCGATCAGTAAAATGAGTCAAGGAGGAAGTGCCTGGGTTAAAAAATAGGAGATGCTTCATATTTAAAGGAGTTCTGATCGAAAGATCGAAAGGTTGATGTTTTATTTGATCTTCGGGTATCTGGACGAAAGCTCAAGTGCAGTCTTGACTCTGACTCCTCAGGGATTCAATGCCATTGATTTTTACACCAGATTTAATTTCTTGAAATGACCACTGCAATGATCGGCCTTTGGTCGAATCCATCTTAATAATGGATTCCCCCACTAAATTTGCAAGGAACCGCCATTTCCCATTGTGGGAGGTCCTGCGACTCTCGTGGGAAGACGTATTCTTCGATTGAAAAACATAAAGACCATCAGCACAGAATTCTATTTCGGTCTTCGCTTTAATATCATTGAATATATTTCCTGCAAGTATTTTCCGACGCATTCCTGCTTCCGGTTTATGCCATTCAACTGTGGCCATCACCCGTTTCACTTTTTTTGTGATTTCTTCTTCCCGCTCCGCTTGGCCAAACGCGACCACGGCGAGCGCATTTTCAATTTCATCCCATGAAGCTTCGGAAAGACCATAAACTCCTATGAATAGGTTGTTCCGGTGTTTCATAAAAAAATTCCGGCTTTTTTATCGTAAGCGCCCCGGAAATGCCGCGGGATAAAAAATGAGAAACCCGTTGAAGGCGACAAAACCAAGTCTCGACTTAAATAGCGCTTGTCGACGCTTAATGGTTCTGCCGCCAAGACCTGGCTTGAGAGGATGAAGGCGGTGAATAGAAATAGAAAAATTTTGAGGTAAGGCATCTTTCCCCTTGGTTTTCCTGCCCAGGGATCTAAACTCTCGAACAATTCTCTTACGTCAGAGTTTCAAATAGATCGCTTGGCCGATCCAACAGCGAAGTCTGGCAAGTGCTGGTACAATATAGCAGCAATGCGGTGTTCGGCCAATAGATTGAAAACTAAAGGGGACTCTTCTCTATTGCGGTGTGATTTTCATAGATATTTTACGATTTCCGGTTGGCTGGTCTTCGCTATGCTTTGGAGTATAAGCTTGCCCGCTTCGGTTCAGGCCGAAGCCCAACGCGAGCTTCAATATGAAAAAGCGCTAGAGCTGGCTCGCGAGGGTCAACATGACCTCGCGCTTTCCGACTTAAAACAACTCACAGAAACGTTTCCGGAAGAACTCCGCTATCTTTACGATTACATTGCTGTATTGGGCTGGGCGGAGCGAGATACAAAAGTACTGTCTTTTCAAACACAAATTGATCTTAAGAAGGCGCCTGTTTATGTCCTTGAAACATTTGGGAAGTCAGCGAGAAACCTTAAAGATTATCCTTTGGCTATACAGTTTTACCAATTGGCAATACAAGCGATGCCGGAAAGACCGAACAGCACCTTGGGTCTCGCACAATCCTATCTAGACAAGGGCGCGCCTGAAAAAGCTCTGGCATTGTTAAAAGCACAACATAAAACCCACCCCGCACGCATTGATATTCTTGAATTACAGGCCCTTGCTTATACGAAGCAAGGAAAACGTTTTGAGGCCTTGGCAGTATATGACCATATTCTGCGTCTTGATCCGAATCATCGCGAATCCCGCCGGAAACGCATCCTGATGATGGCCCAAATGGGTGCACCGCATCTTGCGGTTTCCATGTCGGAGGAATCTCCCGATTTGCTCAGTATTGAGGAAAAAGAGGCTATGATCACAGATCAGGCCGCCTATTTAATCCGGTGGAGCCGGTTTAATAATCCTTCTTCCGGGGATTATTTTGATGATATTGATTCCGCAATTGCCCTGCTGCAGAAACAGATCAAGCGTTTAGAGCTTCGTGGCGAGGAAGGGACAGGAGCACATCGACGGGCCCAATTTGATTTAATGCCGGCGCTTAAAGACCGGCAACGCTTCCAAGAAGTCATCGCTCTGCATGACGAAATGATTTCCGAAAAAGTCCCCATACCAAAACATGCGTTGTTGGCCACAGCACATGCATATATGCATGTGCAAAAACCGAAAATGGCCAGAGATCTTTATGCTCAGGTGCTGAAGGAAACACCCGATGATTTTGAGACCCAAATTGCCCTCTTTTATGCCTTGTTCGATGCAGAAGAATACGATGCTGCGATTCAACGGATCGACACCTTAGCTGCCGAACAAAAGAACCCCTCACGGAAACTGGATGCGGAATCGGTTGCCATTATGGCTTATGCCTGGTCGGATCAATTGGAGAAAGCCCAGAACCGACTGACCCCCTTGGTGAAGCGTGCCCCGAACAATCCTGATCTCCAAAGCAGTCTCGGGTATATCTATTTATGGCGTGGCTGGCCACGGCGTGCCAAGCAGACCTTTCACTTAAGTCGTGCCATCGAAGCTGAAGTCCTTCATGGGCATCTTGGCGGCATACACGCAGCGCGAGACCTCTATGAATTTCGTCATGCAGAAAACAAGATCGAGCATTTAAAAGAAAGGTCTGCTGAAAATAAACAGGTCTTAAGCTTGGCACGTGATTGGGAAATTCACAATATGCGGCAAATCATTGTGGAGATGTCGCGTGGGAAAAGCAGTGGGGTTCAGGAAGGCAGTCGTGACCTTACATTTGACGTGACCCTCTACTCAAGGCCCATCGATTTTAATACCCGCGCCTTTATTCAAAACCGTTATAGCGTTTCTGAATTTCCAGAAGGAGACGGGATTTATCGGCGTTATGGTGTAGGGCTTGAGCATCGAATGCGAGATTTTGAGCTGGTCGGGGTACTCTCAAGCGGGATCAAACGAGATGAGGGCATCGGATTGAATCTCCACGGAAATTGGATGCCGGATGATTATTGGAATTTTGGTACTCGGATCGATACCTATGAAAATGATGTTCCGCTTCGTGGTCGTTTGAATGAAGATGTAAAAGGCTGGTCTGTTGAATTAAGTGCAGACTACCGTTTTCATGAATCACGTGCCGTGGGCCTGAGCTTACAACGGCTTGATTTCAGTGACGGCAACCGCCGCATTGTCTCATCCGCAGCGTTTTCCCAGCGTTTAGTGACACGCCCGGTCTACAAATTAGATAGCCGCCTGGGACTCTACAGTTCCAATAACACCCTGGAGAATGGCGCATATTACAATCCGAGCGAAGACCTCTCTATCGAAGCCGATTTGACGAATGAATGGCTGGTTTTTCGGCATTATTCTCGCTCTTTTATTCATCGACTCGGCATCTCTTTAGGAAATTATCATCAAAGCGGTTTCGGCTCAAAGGTTTTTTGGGGCGTCAACTACGAACATCAGTGGGGTTTCAATGATCGCCTCAACTTTTCCTATGGGATCGGCCGTTTTCGCCCCGCGTATGATGGTACTTCAGAAACGTTGCTTCGTGTTTACCTCACCTTGGATTGGAGGTTTTAAAAATGAAACGGGCGTTGCTTGTCATTGTTTTCACGTTTATCGTTGCGACTCTTCCGCGAACAGCCTTTTCTGGCAATCGATTTACCGTGCTTTCTTATCACGACGTTCAAGATACCGTCCCTGAGAAAAAAGACATCTTGACCATTTCAAGTCATACCCTCATTGGCCACTTTGCATGGTTCCGGGAGCATGGCTATCAGGTCATCAGTCTGGATGACCTTCTTGCGGCAAATGAAGACCGGAAGCCCCTACCTGATAAGGCCATTTTGCTTACCTTCGATGATGGCTATCAAAGTGTCTACACACGGGTTTACCCCTTACTTAAATTATTTAACTACCCCGCTGTGATTGGGCCCGTTGGAAAATGGATGGAGGCTGAGCCCGGAACGATGGTTTCATACGGCGATCATCAGACGCCTCGTGATTTTTTCCTCACTTGGGATCAGATCAAAGAAATGGTCGATTCCGGTCTTGTGGAAGTGGCCTCGCACAGTGATGACCTGCATCAAGGCATTATCGCAAACCCACAAGGCGATAAGCTGCCTGCAGCGATGAACCGAAGCTTTGACCCTGTGCAAGGCCGTTATGAAACAGACGAGGCCTACTCCCATCGCCTTTACACAGATTTATCAAAAAGTGTCCAACTCATCGAAGAAAAAATAGGTAAGAAGCCGCGCTCCATCATCTGGCCTTATGGCAGCTACAATGAAGAAACACTTCAAATCGCCCATTCACTGGGTATGACGATTACAATGGGTTTGAACGATGGGGGGAATGATGCCCGTGACATTTCAGCGCTGCGCCGGATTTTAATCGGACATAACGCGCCATTGTCCGACTTGGTTTGGACTTTGCGTCATCCTGATCCACAGACTCAAATTCGCGTCGCACATCTTGATCTGGATTACTTGTTTGATGAAGATCCTGCGCGACAGGCGCACAACATCGACCTTTTGCTCGACCGGATGAAAAAACTCGCCATCAATACGGTTTTTTTGCAGGCCTATGCCGACCCGGATGGCAATGGCAGTGCCGACGCGCTCTACTTCCCCAACCGGCACCTTCCGATGCGGGCGGATTTGTTTAATCATGTGGCCTGGAAATTAAGAACGCGGGCCGGTGTCAAGGTTTATGCCTGGATGCCCGTACTGGCCTTTGAATTCGAAAAAGACCATCTGCTTGCTCCACTGTATGTTCAAAAAGAAAAATCGGCTACCCCCTCTTCGGCTGGGGAAGACTACGCACGATTGTCCCCTTTTCATCCGACTGTGAGACAAATTGTGGGTGAAATCTATGAAGATCTCGCCAAGCATGCCGCGTTTTCAGGCCTATTATTTCACGATGACGCCTACCTATCCGATTTTGAAGATGCCAGCCCTTGGGCATTGGATTTTTATCAAAAAGAATGGCAGCTCCCGGGGGCCATTCATGAAATCCGAAATTCACCTGAATGGGCCGACACATGGGCCCAACATAAAATCCATTATTTAATCAAGTGGACGCTTACCCTTGAAACCCTTGTGCGAGAATATCGCCCTGAAATAAAAACAGCACGTAATCTTTATGCAAATGTCATTTTAAACCCGGAAGCAGAACACTGGTTTGCCCAATCCCTGGATGCGTTTCTTGAGCACTATGACTACACAGCGGTGATGGCAATGCCCTATATGGAAAAGGCAAAAAATCCAAAACGATGGCTTGAACAAATAGTAAGACGGATTGCTGAATTCCCAAAAGGCTTGAGTAAAAGCGTGCTTGAGCTGCAAAGTATGGACTGGAACACCCATTTACCCATCGGAGGAAGCACTTTGGCCAGTCACATGAAATTGCTAAAAAGTAAAGGGGTGTTAAACTTTGGGTACTATCCGGATGACTTTATTCAGGGCTACCCGGAGATGGGCGAGATAAGGCCAGAGATTTCCTTGAACACAAACCCTTACCAATAGGTCGCGAGATGGATCACTATTTTAAACAATTTTTTTACGGGATGAATCAGTTTATTTTTTATTATCCCTTGTTCATGGCCTATCTTTGGATGGTGGGTACGCTGTTTTATTTCAAACATTGGGAGACAGGCAAGGAACATCGCGTAGAAAATATGCCCGAGATGCCGGAACATCCCCCTGTTTCTATTATTGTCCCTTGTTATAACGAAGCAAAAAATATCGAAGAAACGATCAAATTTCTTGCCGATCAGCAATATCCCGATTTTGAAATCATTGCCGTAAATGATGGCAGCACAGACGGTACGGCAGAACGACTGGATGACTTGGCAAATCGTATCCGACCACTTCGGGTGATTCATTTGGCCAAAAATCAAGGCAAGGCCATGGCGCTCCGCATGGGAACCCTCCTGTCTGCCCATGAATTTCTCATTTGTATCGATGGCGACGCATTGTTGGATCAACATGCTACCGCATGGATCATGAGTCATTTCTACGAAGGGCCGCGTGTCGGCGCAGTCACAGGAAATCCACGTGTCCGAACGCGTTCTACCTTGCTGGGCAAAATCCAGGTGGGCGAATTTTCAGCCATTATCGGCATGATCAAACGCGCCCAAAGGGTCTACGGGCGTGTATTTACCATTTCAGGCGTCGTCGCAGGCTTTCGGAAAACAGCCCTTCATCAGGTGGGGTATTGGGAAATCAATACGGTGACCGAAGACATTGATATTAGTTGGAAACTCCAAATGAAACATTGGGACATCCGTTTTGAACCGAATGCCCTGTGTTGGATATTAATGCCGGAAACGATCAGGGGATTATGGAAACAACGACTGCGCTGGAGCCAAGGTGGGATGGAAGCATTTGCAAGATATTGTCGCAGTATGTTTTCCTGGCGGCAGCGTCGGATGTGGGGCGTCTTTATTGAATATTTTATAAGTGTTTTATGGGCCTACAGCATGGCCTTTGTTATTTTTGTCTTGCTTTTCAAACAATTCTTCTCCATCCCTGAATACATTCAAGCCCCCTCTGTTATTCCTGGGTGGAACGGCATTATTTTAGGAACAACTTGTCTGATCCAATTTGCGATCAGTTTAATGGTCGATTCCCGCTATGAGAAGGGCATTGGCAAGATCTATTACTGGATGATTTGGTATCCCTTCGCCTACTGGTTATTGAGTGTCTTTACGACAGTCATTGCAGTCCCCAAAGCAATCTTCAAAAAACAGGCGACAAGAGGGATATGGGAAAGCCCTGATCGAGGCTTACGCCCATGAAATCACCCATCATCGAAAACCCTTCTTTACAGACCCTCCGGCAACGTTTTACCTCTTCGTTCCTCACATTTTTATTTTGGGTATTTTGGATTTATCTCTGGCTACCCTTGGTTAGTTTGTTGGCCTGGGGGGTCGGGGTTGATCTTTTCTACCAAGAACTCATTGCAGAAAGCGGATACAAAACTATTCTCAAGATGATGTTTTGGTATATAATCGCGATTTCCACGACAGCCGTTATTTTTATCGCATGGGCAGTATACAATCTATTTCGTTTTCGCAAAAAAGATCGCCGCAAAGAAGCCAAAGTGGTGGGGACAATTGATTTAGCCCATTATTTTAAAATTGATGAGAGGCAAGTCAAAAAATTTCAGAAATCGAAATACTTGGTGATCCACCATGATGAAGAGGGGAACATCAAAAGCATTGAAAACCAAAACCCGAATCTAAAAATAACCCGCATCGCATGAACTGTTTGGGCAGGAATCATCTTGAATTCTACAAACGGATCAGGCAGACCACCCCCACAAGTGAAGGAATTCTTTTCGGTCTCTTAGGTCTGGGGAGGCTGCTCCTCAAAAATCCTACGAATCACTTCTTCGATTTCAACCTCTTCGACTGAAAGATCATCAATCGCATACTGCCCAAGCAGTTGATGGGTAATACGCGCTACCTCTTTTTTTTGTACTTTTAGGACCGCATGACTGGCATCCCATTCCACCACGCTCTCTAATGTCGATGGCGGATTGGCATCCTGGGCTGAGGAAAAACGAATTTTGATCACCTTATGATCCACGTAACGCTCGGAAAGCGCTGAAAGCGCACCGTCGTAAACAATGCCGCCGTGGTTGATCACCAAGACCCGTTTACAAAGTTGTTCCACATCCTGCATGTAGTGACTGGTGAGGAGAACGGTTGTTTTTTTAAGTCGATTGTATTCTTGTATAAAAGAGCGAATCTTTTCCTGTGAAATCACATCCAGCCCGATGGTCGGTTCATCCAAGAAAAGAACGCGGGGTTGATGAAGCAGGGACGCAACCAATTCGCATTTCATCCGTTGACCCAGAGAAAGCTGGCGAACAGGAATATTCAGAAGTTCTTTCAAATCGAGTAAGTCGACCATTTCATCAATAGTACGCTGGAAAACGTTCGGATTAATGCCGTAAATATCGCGATTCAAGAGGAAGGACTCTGAAGGCGGCAGATCCCACCAGAGTTGGTTTTTCTGACCCATGACAATAGCAAATTGTCGTTGGTAGTCCCGGTTTCGATCCCAGGGGGTATAGCCCAATACACTCACTTGACCCGAAGTGGGATAAAGAATGCCTGAGAGCATTTTGAGCAGGGTTGTTTTACCCGCACCGTTTGGGCCGAGGAAGCCCACAAGCTCGCCTTCTAAAATCGAAAAGGAGGCGGATTTGACCGCCTCCTTAAAGATCGTTTCACGCCAAAAAAGAGCCTTGAGTGAACCTTTCAATCCTGTCTCTTTTTGATGAATTTTGAATGTTTTTGTTAAGTTTTTGACATCAATTGCAGGCATACATGATCGCATTTTTGAAATCCCTTAAATCCCAGGTTTGAAAAAGAGGGGGACAGTTCTTAACTGCTTGCCGAACTATAAAAATGAATACTCCAATTCCAAAATAAAAGACCGATAGTCAGAAATGAAATGGCAACCCCAATCGAAAGAAAGATAATATCTGTCTCAGCACGCCCCACCAAAATGGCTGCTGGAGTCGTAGCGATGAGGCTGCTTGGGATGATGAATGTGAATAATCCTTTCCCGAGACCGTGATAGATTTCGCGCGGAAAGCGTGCGGTGTTCATAAAATAGTAGACGACCGTATTCAGTTCCTGTGATTTAACCAGCCAGAAAACCAGACTGTTGACCAGCAGACAAAACCCGTAATAAATCACAAGTGAGTTCAGCAGCATCAAAATATAAAAAGGAATCCCAATCCAGCTTGCCGCGTCCAGATGTGCAAAGCCATATCCGACGAGGATGATTCCCATCACCCCTTCTCCGAAGCTTTCGGTTAGTGAAACGTGCCGAAAGGCAAGATGTGCAGAAGTTGCCACCGGAGAAGTGAGCATGACATCAAAGTTTCCGGTGCGGACATATTCTCCCAGTTCGAGAAAACCTTTTCGGAATGTGAGATAGGCCATCTCTCGAACGATCCCGACGCTTCCGACCAAGATTAATGTTTGGTGAAAGTTCCAACCGCCAACTGTCTCAATATTGCCGTAGAGAATTTTAAAAAAAATGACATTAACCCCCATAAAAAAAATATCGATGCATATATCGATGAGGAAGTTGGCACGGTAAATCATCTCATTTTTCAGGTTGTGACTTAAAAAAGAAAGATACAAGGCGAAATATCGGAATACCGTTTGTTTCATCTTATGTGCCGACGGCCTCGTAATGCTTAATACCACGTCGCAAACCAAATTGAAGAAGGATATAAATCACAACAATCCAAACCGTTGCAATGAGGAATCCTTCAATCGGTTGAGCCTCTTTTTCTAAAAAAACCTGAATGGGGAAATAGATCAAAAAACGAAAGGGCAGCATATTTGCGAGTTTCTGAAAGCCTTCAGGAAAAAGATCCAGTGGAAGCAGCGCGCCCGCCAAGAAAAACATCCCATACTGCAGCATGTATTTGAATGAATGGATCTTTACGAGCCAAAAGGCTAGAATGCCAACCGCAAAATCAAACTCAAAGGCCAGTATGCCCCCTAAAATCAGAGAGAGCATAAAATACAAGAGCGTCGTCCCATTGCTCGGAATGGAAATGTGGTTGATTAAGAGAGATGACAGAATCCCCCCGACAACCAAAATCATCAAACCTTCAAACAACTTCCCTGAGAGGTTGATGACAAACCAGTAATACAGAGGGTTCAGGGGTTTGACCAAAAAATTTGAAAAAGTTCCGTCATTGATTTGGTTGCCAAGATCCCAACTGATGTAAGAAAGCACCATGCTGTTGATCATAAGTTGAAGGACATAATAGGTAATCAGATCGGAAAGTTTGTAGTTTCCTAATTGCTGTCCCCCGGAATAAATGGCATTCCATAGGTAGAGCAGCACCGAGATATGGAGTAAGTTCCCGAGGATTGAAACAAAGGTTGGTCCACGATATTGCAGTGCATTTTGCCAGTTGACCTGAAAAACGGTCCAATATTTTTGCATCTCAAAAGTATAATCGATTCTTGGAGCGAGGTCTATGTGCTGCGTTCTAAAATAAAGGCAAGCCAGTCTCTTTTATCCCGTCACCATGACCAATACCGTGTATCAAAAATGTGTCGCCATCTCGGAAAGCGCAGAAGGCCAAGACGAAATTCAAAATTAGCAATCACATGCTCAAGTTCTTCCTCCTACCATCAGTTAATGTAAAATGAGACGAGTTAATGGCAGGAGGACTTAATTTCTTCCTGGGCCAATGAGTCCTTATTTCAGTGTGTTCCCTGCCTCCTAAAACCATAATAAGTTGATTGGGTCTTTAATGAAAGACTTGTCATTGCGGAGGATTGCTTGGGAGGCATTTCCTGTCTATTTAAAACGTATTTCAAATGTCGCGACGGTAGAGTCCATCAAGAAGGCGGCGGAGATGTCTGTTGGGACAAGTCGATTTAGCAAGGAAATGATCATCAAACAAAAAATCTCTATTTTGATTCACCGGGGCGAACATTTAGGTGAGGTTACTCACTTCCTGATTGAGAGATGTCAGTCGGCTATGCCCGAGGATATGGCAATATTAAAATCAATCAGGGGGATCAGAGATAAAACGGCAATGAACTTTCTCACAGAAATTGGCGAAGAGATAGACGTCTATCCAAACCATAAAAAATTGATGGCCATGTCTTGTCTTGACCCATCTGTAGGTCAATCTGGAAAATATGAAGGTGCAAGTAAGATCTCCAAAAGAGGGAATCGACATTTAAGAAGAGTCATTTGGCTAATGACAACAAAGGTCATCATATTTGATGACTATTTCAAGGCATATTACACAAAACGAAAGCAAGATGGCTTGCCTTACAAAAAGGCAATTCTTGCAACCGCTCATAAGCTAATCAGGGTCATTTTTGCCATGTTATCGACCAAAATGTTCTTCAATTTAAGGGTCTGCTGATGATAGTTGACTGAAACACTCACATTGCAATTTGCTTCAACGACTGAAGGTTTCTGCTCGAAACCCTCAAAATCGGTGGTGTCTCGTTTCTCTCAGAGCCATCGACAAACCCTCGCTTTTGCGTGAGTCTTGGAATTATTAAATTCCAGTAGAAACCTTCACCCCCCTATTCCTTTATTTTCGCAAGCTCTTCCCGTAACAGTGATTTCTACTCCAAGCTAAGAAATACAACCTTTCATCGAATTCATTATTTGTCTGAGATCGATCTTTGAAAGTAATTCCTATAATATGTATGTTTCAAAGTGTACTTTTTTTAGAACTACTCTAAAAGTAAGACCTGAGACAAAAAACATCCTGTTAATAACATGAGCTCCACTAGTCCGTTGAAAAAGATAAAACCCTACTTCAAGTCTCACTGGAAAAAAATAGCGTTTTCCTTTGTTCTGGGGGGAGCGGCTGCTCTTTGGCTTATACCGTTTATTCTTAGCAAAAAAATAATACAGAGTTTTTTATTGCTGGATTATGCTCCAACATTGTTCCTCATTGGTTTTATTGTTGTCCTTCTATTAAGTTGCTCTTACGGATTTTTTCTAAGCTTCTTTATCAGGTGGAAGAATAATTTCGCCCTGACTAAAATCCCTTTTACTTATTTCGAAGGTATTTGCGTTTGGATGATATCGTTGGTCTCGATGACTCTAGTTTTTAGAAAAACGATTTTAAAAGATATTAACCCCTCTTCTAACATGAAGTATTTATTATCAATCGTCTCCATTTATCCGATTGCATGGTTTCTGGTCATAATTTATAAGGCTACCTCCAATAACATTAGTGGCGAGCCTGAAGAAAAAACTGTATCAAATAATAGCCATTTTCCTGATGATCCGATTTCTGATGACGGTGAGGATAGATTAGGTCGCTTAGATTTCGTTGATGGTCTATACAATCAAGTGATCGAATATCCGTTTCTTACCTCTTTTGTGTTCGGACTATATGGAAAGTGGGGTGAAGGGAAAACCTCTGTACTTAACTTGCTCAATAGAAGGCTCGAACGTAATGATAAATATATTGTCTTTAATTTTGATCCCTGGAATTTTTCATCAGAAGAAGCCCTTGTAAAAGGATTTTACCGGGGACTCTACCAAGCATTTAACGAAAAGTTTTTTCTCCCTAATTTTAAAAAACTTCTAAGTAAGTATCAAGATGTATTTACCTCTGGACTTAAACTTTCGGGTGTAAATATTGATATTTTTTGGCGTGATTATTCTGGTGAAAAACTAAAGATCGAGATTGAAAACTTAATCGAAACGACCGGAAAGCGACTTATTATTCTGATTGATGATATTGATCGCCTTCAAAGTAAGGAGGAGATTCACCAAGTTTTTAAATTGACAAAATTATCCGCAGAATTTAAAAAAACCATTTTTATCTTGAGTTTTGATCCAGATGTGGTTCAACGATTTTTTGAAAAAGAGGGTGCAACGGATCGGGAATTTTTAGCAAAAATTATTCAAGCACCGATCCACTTACCTCCTGCCGATCGGAGCCTTATAGATAAGTTTCTTTACTATTCGAATCCAGATGAGAATCATACATCAGCGATTGATCAATTATTGCAACAACTAGAATTTAATCAAGAAAAGATCAGAATATTTGAGAAAGAGTTTTCTGATCTTTACGATACAGATATTAAGCGGTTCATCCGAAACCTACGTGATGCTAAGCGATATCTAAATAGGCTTTATCAAACCCTTCCCGCAGTCAAGAGTGAAGTTCGTTTAGCTGATTTCTTCATCCTTGAACTCATTGGGGGTTTTTATCCGGAAGTTTACGACGATATATGGATCAACTCTTGGTATTATCTTCCTCTCTGGGGTGAAAAAACGGGTGCTTCCCCACTTGCATACCTAGACGAGAAAATAAAAAAGGAAATGATAAAAGCGCACGTTGACACGCTTTTAGAAGGTTTGCCACACAAAGACTCATTACGTAATCTCATTAGTGCAGTTTTTTTTAAAGTTGGGGAAGTCGTTGGGGGAAATTTTAGCCTCTTTAGTGCAAATATTACCAATGAGGATGCCTTAAAAGGAAAACGACTTACTCATCCTGATGTGTTTCCAAAATATTTTTTATTGAAGACGCCGATCGGCGACCTGCCGGATGAAACAATTGAAACGCTGATTTCTACTTGGAACGAATTGAAAGTTCCCGATTGTGAGAAAAGTTTTTTTGATGCTTTTAAGAAATTCCAGGAAGAGAAAAAGGGAATACATTTTTTTTTAAAGCTGATAACGTATGTATCTAATTTTAATCAAAATTCTGCTACTGCTGTTGTGTCGGCAATTTACAAGAACATCGCTTTTATTTCAGGAGAAAGAAGAGAGCTTTCCCTTCATTCCAAATTTCATAAAGCACGCGGTTTATTGTTAGCCTTGGTTAATGAAAAGATTTCTCCTCCTCAGATCGAGGAATTTCTTACAAAAGTTATCGAAGAAACTCCTTCTTTTGTATTGGCTGTTAGCGTAGTTAGGTCTTGTGGAAATACAGGAAGTGGGTCTTGGTATAAAATTTATGAAAACATAGCTATCGACCGGTTACAGCAAAAACTCTCTGTGAGGCTTAACCAGCATTTCATTATAGAAAACCGAAATATTTTTGAAGAAGAACCTGTCTCATATGGTTCTATCCTTTCGATCTGGGGAGGATATAGCCAAGAAGATAAAAGAAAAGTAAATGACTATGTTATGAATCTGATAGGAGAGAACCATAAGTACATTGGAACAATTGTTAATAGTTACATACGATTTTCTGACCAGATTGAATATACTAGTTTAGTAAACCTTTATAATGAAAACTGGTTGTATAGCAAGATAAAGGCTAATTATTCAGGCAGTTATTTTGATGAAAAAGAGAAATCAGCCGTTGATATTTTTCTTGAGGTTTATGAGGAAAGAAACCCCTCCTCACTTTCAAATTGATAAGTTTTCGTGTAGCTGATGCTTTGTAGGTGCATTCAATAAACTTCGAAGTTTAGATTTTCATTAAATATTAAGATGTTTTTGAAAGACAAAATATTTCTCGATCTGAAGATTACGAGCAGAAACCTTGGATGTTTTAAGAAAAAATCCGACTGAAAGTTTCAGGAAGAATTTTATCTAATTACCACGCGGGATAAATTGCAATGACCAAGAACAGGGCTAAAATATTGGCGGAATCTCAGCTACCGACTCACTATCCCTATAGGTGCCGTAGAAAATGAGTTCTGGAGCATGATTCTCTAGCTATTCCCTCACGAGCCAAAAATTAATTCCCGAGTGATTACTACGTAATATTACGACTTTGGTGTTCCGATGACTTTGCTTCCCCCCACAAGCTAACTGAATGTTCAGTTAAATAGCGAGGGGAGTGGTTTTTTTTTGCGTTTTGGGGGATGGGGTTCTTTTCGGTTCGTTGACGCTTTACTTGGTGAAGGCATAAAATGTGGGGGTGATTCTTCATATTGATATGGATGCTTTTTATGCCTCGGTCGAAGAGCGAGATCGACCGGAGCTTCGCGGGAAGTCGGTCATTGTCGGAGGAAAACCGGGAGGACGGGGTGTTGTGGCCGCGGCAAGTTATAAAGCCCGTGCTTTTGGAATTAAAAGCGCAATGCCCATATCAAAGGCACAGAGGCTTTGCCCTGAAGCCGTCTTCTTATCACCACGGATTGATCATTATGCAAAGGTCTCCGAAGAGATCCATGCCATTTTTAAACGATACACGCCCTTGGTGGAACCTCTTTCTTTGGATGAGGCTTTTCTTGATGTCAGCGGATGCGAACAACTCTTCGGCGACGCTGAAGTCATTGGAAGGCGGATCAAAGCAGAAATTAAGAATGAGATTGGCTTATGTGCTTCGGTCGGTATTGCACCCAATAAGTTTGTGGCCAAGGTCGCAAGCGATTTAGGAAAACCAGACGGTTTTCTGGTTGTTACACCTGAAAAGCTCCAATCCTTTCTTGATCCGCTTCCTGTCCGTCGTCTCTGGGGTCTTGGAAAGGCCAATGATCAAATCCTTGCCAAAAAAGGCATCCGAAACATTTATCAGCTTCGACAACAATCTCTTTCGATGCTTCAAATATTATTTGGTAAATGGGGGGATCAGCTCTGGGCTTTCTCGCATGGCCGGGACGAACGAGCGGTCGTCCCCGACCATGAAATAAAATCTATTTCGAATGAAATAACCTTTGAAAAGGATCTTTGCGATTTTGATCTGATTCAATCTTATATGGTTGCACTCACTGAGAAAGTGGCCTGGCGTTTGCGCCGCCATACCCTTTCTGCACGCACTGTCGAAATCAAAATCCGCTTTTCTGATTTTAAAACCGCCACACGCTCAAAAAGCCTTACTTATTCAA